>NZ_JAESJL010000009.1:0-315793 GCF_016756945.1 Pseudomonas sp. MWU318 | reverse complement strand
AGCCAAAATCATCGAGTAATTCTCTTTTATAGAGTCTGCTTGATGAATTGAAAAAGCCCCCGCTCAGCGGGGGCTTTTTTATTGGGTTGACACCTATCTGGGGCGTCTATAGAATTGCGCCTCCTTTTAACGGGCGTATTGCGCCCGGTGGGAATAGCAGCCGGAGTCTGAAATCCAATGCAAAATCAGCAAATCCGTATCAGGTTGAAGGCTTTCGACCATCGCCTGATCGACCAATCAACCCAGGAAATCGTGGAAACCGCGAAACGTACTGGTGCTCAAGTGCGTGGTCCAATTCCACTGCCTACCCGTAAAGAGCGGTTCACCGTTCTGGTTTCCCCGCACGTCAACAAAGACGCGCGTGACCAGTACGAAATCCGCACTCATAAGCGCGTTCTGGACATCGTCCAGCCAACGGATAAAACCGTTGATGCTCTTATGAAGCTTGATCTTGCGGCCGGTGTGGAAGTGCAGATCAGCCTCGGCTAAGACTCGGTCTTGGTCGTGTAACGCTCTGAAATGGGCGGCCATAGCGGGTGAAAGCCCCGTACACTCATGAGGTTTACAACATGACTATTGGTGTAGTCGGTCGTAAATGCGGTATGACCCGTATTTTCACCGAAGAAGGTGTCTCCATTCCGGTCACGGTCATTGAGATCGAGCCGAATCGCGTCACCCAGTTCAAAACTGAAGAGACCGATGGCTATCGTGCAGTGCAAGTCACTGTCGGCGAGCGTCGTGCTTCGCGTGTAACAGCAGCTCAAGCTGGCCACTTCGCTAAGGCGAACGTTGCCGCTGGTCGCACCACCATGGAATTCCGTCTTGAAGAAGGCGAGTACCAGGCTGGCGATCTGATCAACGCTGAAATCTTCGCCGCTGGTCAACTGGTTGATGTAACCGGTCAGTCCAAGGGTAAAGGCTTCCAGGGTACGATCAAGCGTTGGAATTTCCGCGGGCAAGATAACACCCACGGTAACTCCGTATCCCACCGCGTCCCAGGCTCTATCGGCCAGTGCCAGACTCCTGGTCGTGTATTCAAGGGCAAAAAAATGTCCGGTCATATGGGCGCTGAGCGCGTGACCGTGCAGTCCCTGGAAGTAGTGCGCGTGGACGCTGAACGCAATCTGTTGTTGGTCAAGGGCGCTGTTCCTGGCGCTACTGGCGGCAACCTGGTTGTACGTCCAGCAGCCAAGGCTCGCGGTTAAGGGGAAGCTGACATGCAATTAAATGTAAATGACGCTCAAGCGATCGAAGTTTCCGAACTGACATTTGGCGGCGAGTTCAACGAGACGCTGGTTCACCAAGCAGTCGTGGCCTACATGGCCGGCGGCCGTCAAGGTAGCAAGCAGCAAAAGACCCGTTCCGACGTTCGTGGTGGCGGCAAGCGCCCATGGCGTCAGAAAGGTACTGGCCGTGCTCGTGCCGGTACTATCCGTAGCCCAATCTGGCGTGGCGGCGGTACCACTTTCGCAGCTCGTCCACAGGATCACTCCCAGAAGCTGAACAAGAAGATGTATCGCGCAGCAATGCGTTCCATCCTTGCTGAGCTGGTGCGTACTGATCGTCTGGTCGTGGTTCAGGATTTCGCTGTTGAAACTCCGAAAACCAAAGATCTGCTGGGCAAGCTGAACAACATGAGCCTGACCGATGTTCTCATCGTGTCGGACGCTGTTGATCAGAACCTGTACCTGGCTGCTCGTAACCTGCCACACGTAGATGTACGTGACGTGCAAGGTTCCGATCCAGTTAGTCTGATCGCATACGACAAGGTGTTGATCACCGTGTCGGCCGTGAAGAAATTCGAGGAGCTGCTGGGATGAACCAGGAACGCGTATTTAAAGTTCTGCTTGGCCCGCACGTTTCCGAGAAGGCTACGGTTCTGGCAGACAAGAAAGGCCAGTTCGTTTTCAAGGTTGCTACTGATGCAACCAAGCTGGAAATCAAGAAGGCCGTCGAAAGCCTGTTCAGCGTGAAAGTAGAGCGCGTCACTACCCTGAACGTTCTGGGTAAGAGCAAGCGCACTGCTCGCGGTCTGGGCAAGCGTAATGACTGGAAGAAGGCAGTTATCTCCCTTCAGCCAGGCCAAGATCTCGATTTCAGCAGCAGTGCTGAGTAAGGAAGGGGTGCATCATGGCAATCGTTAAATGCAAACCGACTTCCCCTGGCCGCCGTTTTGTGGTCAAGGTGGTCAACCAGGAGCTGCATAAAGGCGCTCCTCACGCACCGCTGCTCGAGAAAAAATCGAAGACTGGTGGTCGTAACAACAATGGCCGTATTACCACTCGTCACATCGGTGGTGGTCATAAGCAGCATTACCGTATGGTCGATTTCCGTCGCAACGACAAAGATGGCATCGTCGCCACTGTCGAGCGTATCGAATACGATCCGAACCGTACTGCTCACATCGCACTGCTCTGCTACGCAGACGGCGAGCGTCGCTACATCATCGCCCCTAAAGGCGTGAGTGCTGGCGACCAGCTGATCGCAGGCGCTCTGGCTCCAATCAAGCCAGGCAACGCTCTGCAACTGCGCAACATTCCAGTCGGTTCTACCGTACACGGCATCGAACTGAAGCCAGGTAAAGGCGCGCAGATCGCTCGTTCCGCTGGTGCTTCGGCTCAGCTGATCGCTCGTGAAGGCGTGTACGTTACCCTGCGTCTGCGTTCCGGTGAAATGCGTAAAGTCCTGGCTGAATGCCGTGCGACCCTGGGCGAAGTCTCGAACTCCGAGCACAGCCTGCGTTCGCTGGGTAAAGCTGGTGCCAAACGCTGGCGTGGCGTTCGCCCAACCGTTCGTGGTGTTGCCATGAACCCGGTTGACCACCCACATGGTGGTGGTGAAGGTCGTACCTCTGGTGGTCGTCATCCGGTATCGCCATGGGGCTTCCCGACTAAGGGCGCGAAGACTCGTGGTAATAAGCGTACCGACAAAATGATCGTCCGTCGTCGCAAGTAAATAGAGGGATACGACAGTGCCACGTTCTCTGAAAAAAGGTCCTTTTATTGATCTTCACCTACTGAAGAAGATCGAAGTGGCGGCGGAAAAGAACGATCGCAAACCAATTAAGACTTGGTCGCGTCGCTCCATGATCCTGCCACAAATGGTCGGTCTGACCATCGCAGTACACAACGGCCGTCAGCACGTCCCAGTTCTCGTGAACGAAGACATGGTTGGCCATAAACTGGGCGAGTTCGCCGGTACCCGCACTTATCGTGGGCACGTGGCTGACAAGAAAGCCAAGCGTTAAGGGGTAAGGAAATGGAAGTAGCCGCTAAGTTGTCGGGCGCTCGAATCTCCGCCCAGAAAGCCCGCTTGGTCGCCGACCAGATCCGCGGGAAGAAGGTGGGCGAAGCGCTCAACCTGTTGGCTTTCAGCAGTAAGAAAGCCGCCGAGATCATGAAGAAAGTGCTGGAGTCGGCCGTAGCCAACGCCGAGCATAACGAAGGCGCAGACGTTGATGACCTGAAGGTCAGCACCGTTTTCGTCAACGAAGGGCGTTCGCTGAAGCGCATCATGCCACGTGCCAAAGGCCGTGCTGATCGCATCGTCAAGCGGTCTTGCCATATCACTGTCAAGGTTGCTGACAAGTAACGGAGTCGAAGAGATGGGTCAGAAAGTACATCCCATTGGCATTCGCCTGGGAATCGTCAAGGAGCACACCTCCGTCTGGTACGCAGACGGTCGGACTTATGCGGACTACTTGTTCGCAGATCTGAAAGTGCGTGAGTATCTCCAAGACAAACTAAAAAGCGCGTCCGTAAGCCGTATCGATATCCATCGTCCGGCCCAAACTGCACGCATCACCATCCACACCGCTCGTCCAGGTATCGTTATCGGGAAGAAAGGTGAAGATGTTGAGAAACTGCGTCAGGACCTGACCAAGCAAATGGGTGTGCCTGTGCACATCAATATCGAAGAGATCCGCAAGCCGGAGCTCGACGGTATGCTGGTTGCGCAGAGCGTAGCTCAGCAGCTGGAGCGTCGTGTAATGTTCCGTCGCGCTATGAAGCGCGCAGTACAGAACGCCATGCGCATTGGTGCCAAAGGCATCAAAATCCAAGTGAGCGGTCGTCTCGGCGGTGCTGAAATCGCACGTACTGAATGGTATCGCGAAGGTCGTGTGCCACTGCACACCCTGCGTGCCGACATCGACTATGCCAACTACGAAGCTCACACCACCTACGGTGTGATCGGTGTAAAGGTTTGGATCTTCAAAGGCGAAGTAATTGGTGGTCGCCAAGAAGAGCTGAAACCACAAGCACCAGCGCCTCGTAAAAAAGCTGCTAAGTAAGGGGTACGCCAAATGTTGCAACCAAAGCGTACGAAGTTCCGCAAGCAGATGACCGGCCACAACCGTGGTCTGGCACTGCGCGGTAGCAAAGTCAGCTTCGGCGAGTTCGCGCTGAAGTCTGTTGCTCGTGGTCGTCTCACCGCTCGTCAGATCGAGTCAGCGCGTCGTGCTCTGACCCGTCACGTAAAACGTGGCGGCAAGATCTGGATCCGTGTATTCCCGGACAAGCCGATCTCCAAAAAACCTCTCGAGGTTCGTATGGGTAAAGGTAAGGGTAACGTGGAGTACTGGGTTGCCCAGATTCAGCCAGGCAAAGTCCTGTATGAAATCGAGGGTGTTTCTGAAGAGCTGGCGCGTGAGGCTTTCGCCCTGGCTGCTGCAAAGCTGCCGCTCGCCACCTCCTTTGTTAAACGGACGGTGATGTGATGAAAGCGAATGAACTTCGTGAAAAATCCGCACAGCAGCTGAACGAGCAACTGCTCGGCTTGCTGCGCGACCAGTTCAATCTGCGTATGCAGAAAGCAACTGGCCAGTTGGGGCAGTCTCATCTGCTCTCGCAAGTTAAGCGTGACATCGCTCGCGTGAAGACTGTGCTCAACCAGCAGGCAGGTAAGTGATCATGGCTGAAGCCGAAAAAACTGTCCGTACGCTGACTGGCCGTGTTGTCAGCGACAAGATGGACAAAACCATCACCGTTCTGATCGAGCGTCGCGTTAAGCACCCGATCTACGGTAAATACGTTAAGCGTTCGACTAAGCTGCACGCGCACGACGAAACCAATCAGTGCCACATCGGCGACAAAGTCACTATTCGTGAAACTCGTCCGATGGCCAAGACCAAGTCTTGGGCGCTGGTTGATGTTCTCGAACGCGCTGTGGAAGTCTAAGGGCTAGGGGTCGGAGAAATTATATGATTCAGACTCAATCCATGCTCGATGTGGCCGATAACAGCGGCGCTCGCCGTGTTATGTGCATCAAGGTGCTGGGTGGCTCCCATCGTCGTTACGCTGGTATCGGTGACATCATCAAAGTTACCGTGAAGGAAGCAATTCCTCGCGGTAAAGTGAAAAAAGGCCAAGTGATGACTGCTGTTGTAGTCCGCACTCGTCACGGCGTACGTCGTGCTGATGGCTCCATTATCCGCTTTGATGGCAACGCTGCTGTTCTTCTGAACAACAAGCAAGAGCCGATCGGCACCCGTATCTTTGGGCCAGTGACCCGTGAACTTCGTACTGAGAAGTTCATGAAGATCGTCTCGCTCGCCCCAGAAGTGCTGTAAGGAGATCCGACATGCAAAAGATTCGTCGTGACGACGAGATCATCGTGATCGCCGGCAAAGACAAAGGTAAGCGCGGTAAGGTGCTGAAGGTTCTTGCTGACAACCGTCTGGTTGTTGGTGGTCTGAACCTGGTCAAGCGTCATACCAAGCCTAACCCGATGTCGGGCGTACAGGGCGGTATCGTCGAGAAAGAAGCGCCACTGCACGCTTCCAACGTCGCCATCTTCAACGGCGAAACCAACAAGGCTGACCGCGTTGGTTTCAAAGTAGAAGACGGTAAGAAAATTCGTGTCTTCAAGTCGACCCAAAAAGCGGTTGATGCTTGAACACTGCTAGGTAGAAGACCATGGCACGACTAAAAGAGATTTACCGGAAGGAAATCGCTCCGAAACTTAAGGAAGAACTTAAGCTTTCGAACGTGATGGAAGTTCCGCGCGTTACCAAAATCACCCTGAACATGGGTCTGGGCGAAGCGATCGGCGACAAAAAAGTCATCGAGCACGCTGTTGCTGACCTGGAAAAGATCACCGGCCAAAAAGTCGTTGTGACCTACGCTCGTAAATCCATCGCTGGCTTTAAAGTCCGTGAAGGATGGCCGATCGGCGTCAAAGTGACTTTGCGCCGTGAGCGTATGTACGAGTTCCTGGATCGTCTGCTGTCGATCTCCCTGCCTCGGGTTCGCGACTTCCGCGGTCTGAATGCCAAGTCCTTCGATGGTCGTGGCAACTACAGCATGGGCGTAAAAGAGCAGATCATTTTCCCGGAAATCGACTACGACAAGATCGATGCTCTCCGCGGTCTGGACATTACCCTGACCACCACTGCCAAGAACGATGATGAAGGTCGCGCTCTGCTGCGTGCTTTCAAATTCCCGTTCCGCAACTGATTGGAGTAGGAAAATGGCCAAGAAGAGCATGAAAAACCGTGAGCTGAAGCGTCAACTCACTGTTGCCAAGTACGCCACCAAGCGTGCAGCGCTGAAAGCTATCATCGTTGATCTGAACGCAAGTCCAGAAGCGCGTTGGGAAGCTACCGTAGCTCTGCAGAAGCAACCACGTGACGCAAGCGCTTCGCGCATGCGTAACCGTTGCCGCCTGACTGGTCGTCCGCACGGCGTTTACCGCAAGTTCGGCCTGGGCCGTAACAAACTGCGTGAAGCGGCAATGCGTGGTGACGTTCCAGGTCTGGTTAAAGCCAGCTGGTAATCGCTGTCAAAGCCTTGATGGTCGGGATCGCAAGAACCTGACCATCGGTGGCCTTGAATCTGAATCAAGCCCCTTTTGGGGCTTGATTCATTTCTGGGGTGTGTCTAGAATGACCGGCTCGCCTGAGCCCGTGTTTTTCTGCCCGGAGTTTCTCGGCGACATGTAGTAGCCGCAAGGCTAATTTTTCTGTATTAGGAGCGTCTAGCCCATGAGTATGCAGGACCCGTTAGCGGACATGCTAACTCGAATCCGTAATGCCCAGATGGCTGAAAAGTCTGTCGTAAGCATGCCGTCTTCCACGTTGAAGGTGGCTGTAGCAAAAGTCCTGAAGGACGAAGGTTACATCGCGGATTTTCAGATCACCACCGACGCTAAGCCGTCGTTGTCCATCTCGCTGAAATACTTCGAAGGCCGTCCGGTCATCGAGGAAGTGAAGCGCGTTAGTCGTCCAGGCCTGCGTCAGTACAAGTCCGTTGAAGATCTGCCGAAAGTTCGTGGCGGTCTTGGCGTGTCTATCGTCTCCACCAACAAAGGTGTGATGACGGATCGTGCTGCGCGCGCTGCCGGTGTCGGCGGCGAAGTTCTTTGCACTGTGTTCTAAGGGGGGATAAGCATGTCTCGCGTCGCTAAGAACCCCGTTAAGCTGCCAGCCGGTGTCGAAGTAAAATTCGCAGGCCAACAGCTTTCGGTGAAGGGTGCCAAGGGTACTCTTGAACTGAACATCCATTCGTCCGTTGAGATCGTTGAAGAAGCTGGTGAGCTGCGTTTCGCTGCTCGCAATGGCGATCAACAGACTCGCGCAATGGCCGGTACCACGCGTGCGTTGGTAAACAACATGGTCCAAGGCGTAAGCCAAGGCTTCGAGCGCAAGCTCCAGCTGGTCGGTGTTGGTTACAAGGCGCAAGCAAAAGGTCAGGTGCTGAACCTGGCTCTTGGCTTCTCGCACCCAGTGGATTACGAACTGCCGCAAGGCATCACCGCTGAGACTCCTAGCCAGACCGATATCCTGATCAAGGGCATCGATAAACAGCTGGTAGGTCAAGTGGCCGCTGAGATCCGCGACTTCCGTCCACCAGAGCCGTACAAAGGCAAAGGTGTGCGCTACGCGGACGAAGTCGTCCGTCGTAAAGAAGCCAAGAAGAAGTAGGGCATAGCAAATGACCGACAAAAAAGTTACTCGACTGCGTCGCGCTC
This sequence comes from Pseudomonas sp. MWU318, assembly GCF_016756945.1. Taxonomy (NCBI): domain Bacteria; kingdom Pseudomonadati; phylum Pseudomonadota; class Gammaproteobacteria; order Pseudomonadales; family Pseudomonadaceae; genus Pseudomonas; species Pseudomonas sp. MWU318. Next base: position 307,825 of record NZ_JAESJL010000009.1, on the reverse strand, counting down.
GCAAAGCACGCCTGAAAATGCACGAACTAGAAGTCGTGCGTCTCTGCGTGTTCCGCTCGTCGCAGCACATCTACGCCCAGGTCATCTCGGCCGACGGCAACAAAGTCCTGGCAAGCGCCTCGACTTTGGATAAAGAACTGCGTGATGGCGCCACTGGCAACATCGACGCGGCCACAAAGGTTGGCCAGCTGGTCGCTACGCGTGCTAAGGCCGCTGGCGTCTCGCAAGTGGCTTTCGACCGCTCTGGCTTCAAGTACCATGGCCGCGTTAAAGCGCTGGCTGATGCTGCTCGTGAAGCTGGGCTGGAGTTCTAAGTTATGTCAAATAACGACCAAAAGCGCGACGAAGGCTACATTGAGAAGCTGGTTCAAGTTAACCGCGTAGCCAAAACCGTTAAAGGCGGCCGTATCTTCACTTTCACCGCGTTGACCGTGGTTGGTGATGGTAAAGGGCGTGTTGGCTTCGGCCGTGGCAAGTCGCGTGAAGTGCCTGCTGCGATCCAGAAGGCAATGGAAGCTGCTCGCCGCAACATGATTCAAGTTGACCTGAACGGCACTACCCTGCAGTACGCAATGAAGTCCGCTCACGGTGCTTCGAAGGTGTACATGCAGCCTGCTTCTGAAGGTACCGGTATCATCGCTGGCGGCGCTATGCGTGCTGTCCTCGAAGTTGCTGGCGTTCAGAACGTTCTGGCCAAGTGCTACGGCTCGACTAACCCAGTAAACGTGGTTCACGCCACTTTCAAGGGTCTGAAAGCCATGCAATCTCCTGAGTCCATCGCTGCAAAGCGTGGCCTGACTGTCAAGGAGATCTTCTGATCATGGCTACCGTTAAAGTTACGCTGATCAAAAGCATGACCGGCCGCATCCCTAACCACAAACTGTGCGTTAAGGGTCTGGGTCTGCGTCGCATCGGTCACACTGTAGAAGTCCAGGATACTCCCGAGAATCGCGGGATGATCAACAAGGCTTACTACATGCTGCGTGTCGAGGGTTAATCGATGAAACTCAATGATCTGAGTCCAGCGCCGGGTTCCCGTCGCGAAAAGCATCGTCCGGGCCGTGGTATCGGTAGCGGTTTGGGTAAGACTGGTGGCCGTGGTCACAAAGGTCAAACCTCCCGCTCCGGTGGCACTATTGCTCCAGGCTTTGAAGGCGGTCAACAGCCGCTGCATCGTCGCCTGCCGAAGTTCGGTTTCGTTTCCCTGAAAGCCATGGATCGCGCAGAAGTGCGTCTGTCCGAGCTGGCTAAAGTGGAAGGCGATATCGTCACCGTGCAGTCCCTGAAAGATGCCAACGTGATCAACGTCAACGTACAGCGTGTGAAAATCATGCTGTCCGGTGAAGTGACTCGCGCTGTCACTATCGGCAAGGGAATCGGCGCCACCAAAGGTGCGCGTGCGGCTATCGAAGCAGCTGGCGGCAAGTTCGAGGAATAAATGGCTAAGCAAGGTGCTCTCTCTGCGCTCGGCAAAGGCGGTATGTCTGAACTTTGGGCTCGTCTGCGTTTTCTGTTCCTGGCGATTATCGTCTACCGAATAGGCGCACACATCCCGGTTCCAGGTATCAACCCGGACCGACTCGCAGACCTGTTTCGACAGAATGAGGGGACCATTCTTAGCTTGTTCAACATGTTCTCCGGCGGCGCGCTGGAACGGATGAGCATCTTTGCACTGGGGATCATGCCGTACATTTCGGCATCGATCATCATGCAACTGATGACCGCCGTCAGCCCGCAGCTGGAGCAGTTGAAGAAGGAAGGTGAAGCTGGCCGTCGCAAGATCAGCCAGTACACCCGCTACGGCACCGTCGTCCTCGCTCTCGTTCAGGCTATTGGTATGTCCATTGGTCTGGCGGGGCAGGGCGTTGCGTTCACTGGTGACTTTGGCTTCCATTTCGTCGCGGTATCCACTTTTGTGGCTGGTGCGATGTTCATGATGTGGCTGGGTGAGCAGATTACTGAGCGTGGTGTAGGCAACGGTATCTCGATGTTGATTTTTTCGGGTATCGTCGCCGGTCTTCCGAGAGCAATCGGGCAGTCTTTCGAGTCTGCGCGTCAGGGTGATATCAATATCTTCGCCTTGGTTGCCATCGGTTTGCTGGCAGTAGCGATTATCGGTTTCGTGGTGTTCATTGAGCGTGGCCAGCGTCGTATCGCTGTTCACTACGCCAAGCGTCAGCAGGGCCGCAAGGTTTTTGCTGCGCAGACAAGCCACTTGCCGCTGAAAGTGAACATGGCCGGTGTTATTCCGGCTATTTTCGCGAGCAGCATTTTGCTGTTCCCGGCTTCGTTGGGTGCCTGGTTTGGTCAGTCTGAAGGTATGGGCTGGTTGCAGGACATCTCGCAGTCGATCGCTCCTGGTCAGCCGTTGAATATTCTGCTGTTTAGTGCAGGGATTATTTTCTTCTGCTTCTTCTATACGGCGTTGATGTTCAATCCGAAAGACGTAGCGGAAAACCTGAAGAAGTCCGGTGCCTTTATTCCGGGTATCCGTCCAGGTGAGCAGTCTGCGCGCTATATTGATGGCGTTCTGACTCGCTTGACCATGTTCGGTGCTCTTTACATGACGGCCGTGTGCCTGTTGCCCCAGTTCCTGGTGGTTGCAGCAAACGTTCCGTTCTACCTTGGCGGGACCTCGTTGCTGATCGTGGTCGTGGTTGTGATGGACTTCATGTCCCAAGTACAATCGCACCTCGTTTCGCACCAGTACGAATCCCTGATGAAGAAAGCCAACCTGAAGGGTTACGGCAGCGGCATGTTGCGCTGAGTACCCATAAGGTTCGAGGAGTTGGTGATGAAAGTTCGTGCATCGGTGAAAAAGCTGTGCCGTAACTGCAAGATTATTCGCCGCGAAGGTGTTGTTCGAGTAATTTGCAGCGCGGAACCGCGTCACAAACAGCGCCAAGGCTGAGTGTGATTGTGCTTCAAGCCCGGCAGCTAGTGCGCTGCCGGGTTGATTATTTGTTATTACAGCGATATTATCTCGCGCCCTATTTCTTGGCTTCCGGGGCGTAGGTAGCTGTCAATTGGAGTCCCACTGAATGGCCCGTATTGCAGGCGTTAACATTCCAGATAACAAGCATACTGTTATCTCGCTGACCTACATCTATGGTGTCGGTCGCACTACTGCACAGAAAATCTGTGCAGACACTGGGGTAAACCCAGCAGCAAAGATCAAAGATCTGAGCGACGAGCAAATTGAACAGCTGCGTGGCGAAGTGGCGAAGTTCACCACTGAAGGTGACCTGCGTCGCGAAATCAACATGAAAATCAAGCGCTTGATGGACCTCGGTTGCTATCGCGGTCTGCGTCATCGTCGCGGTCTTCCAGTACGCGGTCAGCGTACCAAGACCAACGCGCGTACCCGTAAAGGTCCGCGTAAGCCGATCCGCAAGTAATCGCCCCAGCGAATCGACAGGAATTTAATCATGGCAAAACCTGCTGCTCGTCCTCGTAAAAAAGTTAAAAAGACAGTGGTTGATGGCATCGCCCACATCCATGCTTCTTTTAACAACACCATCGTGACCATTACCGACCGTCAAGGTAACGCTCTTTCCTGGGCTACCTCCGGTGGTTCGGGTTTCCGCGGTTCCCGCAAGTCCACCCCGTTCGCTGCTCAAGTAGCTGCTGAGCGTGCTGGTCAAGCTGCGCTGGAATACGGCCTGAAAAACCTCGACGTTAACGTCAAGGGTCCAGGTCCAGGTCGTGAATCCGCAGTCCGCGCTTTGAACGGCTGTGGCTACAAGATCGCCAGCATCACCGACGTGACGCCAATCCCGCACAACGGGTGCCGTCCGCCGAAGAAGCGCCGCGTGTAATCCAGGAGATTGTAAAGAATGGCTCGTTACATTGGTCCAAAATGCAAACTCGCTCGTCGCGAAGGCACCGATCTCTTCCTGAAGAGCGGCGTGCGCGCGATCGAATCGAAGTGCAACATTGAAGCAGCACCTGGTATCCACGGCCAACGCCGCGGTCGCCAGTCCGACTACGGCACCCAACTGCGTGAAAAGCAGAAGGTTCGTCGTATCTACGGCGTTCTCGAGCGTCAGTTCAGCGGCTACTACAAAGAAGCTGCTGGCAAGAAAGGTGCAACCGGTGAAAACCTGCTGCAACTGCTCGAATGCCGTCTGGACAACGTTGTATACCGTATGGGCTTTGGTTCGACTCGTGCCGAATCCCGTCAGCTGGTATCGCACAAGTCGATCAGCGTTAACGGTCAGACCGTAAACGTTCCGTCGTATCAGGTTCGTGCTGGTGACGTGGTCGCAGTTCGCGAGAAAGCAAAAAACCAACTTCGCATTGTCCAAGCTCTCGATCTGTGTGCCCAACGTGGCCGCGTAGAATGGGTAGAAGTAGACACTGAGAAGAAGTCGGGCGTTTTCAAGAACGTTCCTGCTCGCAGTGATCTGTCCGCCGACATCAACGAAAGCCTGATTGTCGAGCTCTACTCCAAGTAAGGGCTAGAAAATAGGTGCATCCATGCAGATTTCGGTAAATGAGTTCCTGACACCCCGCCACATTGATGTGCAGGTTGTCAGTCCAACCCGCGCCAAGATCACTCTCGAGCCTCTCGAGCGTGGTTTTGGCCACACCCTGGGCAACGCGCTGCGCCGCATCCTGTTGTCCTCAATGCCCGGCTGCGCAGTAGTCGAGGCCGAGATTGACGGTGTGCTCCACGAGTACAGCGCCATCGAAGGTGTACAGGAAGACGTAATTGAAATCCTGTTGAACCTTAAAGGTCTGGCCATCAAGCTGCACGGTCGTGACGAAGTTACGCTGACCTTGTCGAAGAAGGGTTCGGGGGTGGTTACCGCTGCCGATATTCAGCTGGATCATGATGTCGAGATCGTTAACCCCGATCACGTAATCGCTAACCTGGCGTCTAACGGCGCCCTGAACATGAAGCTCACCGTAGCTCGTGGTCGTGGTTATGAACCAGCCGACTCGCGTCAGAGCGATGAAGACGAAAGCCGCAGCATTGGTCGCTTGCAGCTCGACTCTTCGTTCAGCCCGGTTCGCCGTATCGCATACGTGGTGGAAAACGCCCGTGTCGAGCAGCGTACCAACCTGGACAAGCTGGTTATTGATCTGGAAACCAACGGTACTCTGGATCCTGAAGAGGCTATCCGCCGCGCTGCAACCATCCTGCAACAGCAGTTGGCTGCGTTCGTCGACCTCAAAGGTGACAGTGAGCCAGTGGTTGTCGAGCAGGAAGACGAGATCGATCCGATCCTGCTTCGCCCGGTTGACGATCTGGAACTGACTGTACGTTCGGCTAACTGCCTTAAGGCGGAAAACATCTACTACATCGGCGACCTGATTCAGCGTACCGAAGTAGAGCTGTTGAAGACTCCGAACCTGGGCAAGAAATCCTTGACTGAAATCAAGGACGTTCTGGCCTCCCGCGGTCTGTCCCTCGGCATGCGCCTCGACAACTGGCCGCCTGCAAGTCTTAAGAAGGACGACAAGGCGACTGCCTGATCGTCGTAATCACCGAACGTAGTGTTTGGTAAGGAATGAACCATGCGTCATCGTAAAAGTGGGCGTCACCTGAGCCGCACCAGCTCGCACCGCAAGGCCATGTTCCAGAACATGGCGGTGTCGTTGTTCGAGCACGAGCTGATCAAGACTACTCTGCCAAAAGCCAAAGAACTGCGCCGCGTTGCCGAGCCGCTGATCACTCTGGCCAAGACAGACAGCCTGGCTAACCGCCGTCTGGCTTTCGACCGTACTCGTTCGAAAGCTATCGTTGGTAAGCTCTTCAACGACCTGGGCAAGCGTTACGCTACCCGTGAGGGTGGCTACCTGCGCATCCTCAAGTGCGGTTTCCGCGCTGGCGACAACGCGCCTATGGCGTACGTCGAGTTGGTTGATCGTGCTACTGCTGGCGAAGCTGTATCCGCCGAGTAAGACGTCAGTCTGAAACGAAAAACCGGGCCTAGTGCCCGGTTTTTTGTGTCCGCAAGAAATGCGCTGTTCGTACAAGCTTCTGACATCGTTCTGTTGTCACTATGTGCCGGGAAGCATAATTAGTAATTATCTATCGATGACTGCAAGTTAATGAATTTGTAGGTGTCACATCGATGGTCAATACTTCTCAGCAAGCCGATTAGCCGGCAGTTTCAAGACTGACAGAGGAAGAAGACCGTATGAGCCAGATCAAAACGCTTACGACCGCCAGTGGCGCACCTGTCGCTGATAACCAGAATTCTCGCTCCGCCGGCCCTCGTGGCCCGCTGCTGCTCGACGATTTTCATCTGATCGAGAAGCTTGCCCATTTCAACCGTGAAAACATTCCTGAGCGCCGTGTGCACGCCAAAGGCTCGGGTGCTTACGGTACGTTCACCGTGACCCGCGATATCACCGAGTACACCAGCGCCAAACTGTTTGAGGCCGTCGGCAAACAAACCCCGACGTTCCTACGCTTCTCCACTGTAGGCGGCGAACGTGGCTCGGCTGACACCGAACGTGATCCACGTGGTTTCGCCCTCAAGTTCTACACCGAAGAAGGTAACTGGGACGTCGTTGGCAACAACACCCCTGTGTTCTTCATTCGTGATCCGCTGAAGTTTCCCGACTTTATCCACACCCAGAAACGTCTGCCGCAGAGCAACCTGAAAAGCGCGCAAATGATGTGGGACTTCTGGTCGCATTCGCCTGAAGCGCTGCACCAGGTGACCATCTTGTTTTCGGATCGCGGCATCCCTGACGGCTATCGTCACATGCACGGCTTCGGCAGCCACACCTACAGCCTGATCAATGCCAAAGGTGAGCGTCACTGGGTGAAGTGGCACTACAAAACCAAGCAGGGCATCAAGAATCTGGCACCGGCCGACGCTGCACGTCTGGCGGGCACCGATCCGGATTACGCCCAGCGTGACTTGTTCGAGGCGATTGAGCGTGGTGACTTCCCGAAATGGCGCGTATGCATTCAGATCATGACCGAGGCTCAGGCTGCAGCGCACTACGAGAACCCGTTTGACGTGACCAAGACCTGGTCGCAAAAGGAGTTTCCGCTGATCGAAGTCGGCGAACTGGAGCTGAACCGCAACCCGCTGAACTACTTTGCTGAGGTCGAGCAAGCCGCATTCGGTCCGAGCAACATGGTGCCAGGTGTCGGTCTGTCGCCGGATCGCATGCTGCAAGGCCGCGTGTTCGCCTACGCCGATGCACACCGCTATCGCGTGGGCACAAACCACCAGCAATTACCGGTGAATGCGCCGCGCAGCCCGGTGAATACGTACCAGCGCGACGGCTCGATGGCCTTCGGCAACAACGGTGGCGCAGCGCCAAACTACGAGCCGAACAGCTACATCGAATCGCCGAAGCAAGCGCCGCACTACGCCGAGCCTGCATTGGCATTGAGCGGTGCTGCTGACCGTTACGACCATCGCGAAGACACCGATTACTACAGCCACGCCGGTGCGCTGTTTCGTCTGATGAGTGACGAGCAGAAAGCGTTGCTGGTCAGCAATATCGCCGGCGCCATGAGCGGTGTTTCACCTGATGTGGTTGATCGTCAGTTGCAGCATTTCTATAAGGCCGATCCGGCGTATGGAGAAGCAATCGCAAAGCTGCTCGACGTACAGCTTAACGAAGTCTAAACGAGAAGCAGAACCGCCCTCATTGGGGCGGTTTTTGCGTTATTTAGGCTGGTTTTCTCAGAATATCTTCGCTTTTATTGCGCGAGACGGGGTGACCTTCCGGTCAGCTTGGTTCAAACTACAGACTTTCAAGCAGGGAGATGTAGGGCGATGCAAGGCCACCCAGACGTAATCGATTACCTCAACACGTTGCTCACCGGCGAACTGGCCGCGCGTGACCAATATTTTGTTCACTCGCGGATGTATGAGGACTGGGGTTTCACCAAGCTCTACGAACGAATCAACCACGAGATGGAAGAAGAGGCCGGTCACGCCGACGCACTGATGCGCCGGATCCTGATGCTCGAAGGCACGCCGCGCATGCGCCCTGACGATCTCGACGTCGGCACCACCGTGCCGGAGATGCTCGAAGCTGACCTGCGTCTCGAATACAAAGTCCGCGCCGCTCTGTGCAAAGGCATTGAGTTGTGCGAGCAGCACAAGGATTATGTCAGTCGCGAAATCCTGCGTGTTCAGCTCAACGACACTGAAGAAGATCACACCTACTGGCTGGAAAAGCAGTTGGGCCTGATCAAGCTCATCGGTCTCGAGAATTACCTGCAATCTCACACCTGATTGCACAGACACAAAAAAGCCCCTGTCACGGTTGAAGTGACAGGGGCTTTTTCATGCCCGGAGATCAAGCCCGATCGCGAATCAGCAATGGCTTGAGGTAATGACCAGTGTGAGATTGCTTCATCTCGGCCACTTCCTCCGGCGTACCGGTGGCGATGATCTGACCACCCTTGGAGCCGCCCTCCGGCCCCAGATCCACCAGCCAGTCGGCAGTCTTGATCACGTCCAGATTGTGCTCGATCACCACCACGGTATTGCCGTGGTCGCGCAGGCGATGCAGCACGTCGAGCAGTTGCTGGATATCCGCGAAGTGCAGACCGGTGGTCGGCTCATCGAGGATATACAGAGTTTTGCCGGTGTCGCGCTTGGACAGCTCGCGTGACAGCTTGACCCGCTGCGCTTCACCACCGGACAGCGTGGTTGCCGACTGCCCGAGCTTGATGTACGACAGGCCCACATCCATCAACGTCTGTAGCTTGCGTGCAAGCGCCGGTACCGCGTCGAAGAACTCCCGCGCCTCCTCGATGGTCATCTCGAGGGTTTCGTGGATGCTCTTGCCCTTGTATTTGATCTCAAGGGTTTCGCGGTTGTAGCGCTTGCTCTTGCACACATCGCACGGAACGTAGATGTCCGGCAGGAAGTGCATTTCGACCTTGATCAGGCCGTCGCCCTGGCACGCCTCGCAGCGCCCGCCCTTGACGTTGAACGAGAAGCGCCCCGGGCCGTAACCACGGGAGCGCGACTCGGGCACGCCGGCGAACAGTTCGCGGATCGGCGTGAACAGCCCGGTGTAGGTCGCCGGGTTGGAACGCGGCGTACGGCCGATCGGGCTTTGGTCGATATCGACGACTTTGTCGAGATGTTCCAGGCCTTTGATGCTGTCGTGCGCTGCCGCTTCCAGCGTGGTCGCACCATTGAGTGCAGTAGCGCTCAACGGGAACAGCGTGTTGTTGATTAACGTCGATTTGCCCGAGCCGGAAACGCCGGTCACGCAGGTCAGCAGACCGATCGGGATTTCCAGATCGACGTTGCGCAGGTTGTTGCCGCGCGCGCCCTTGAGAGACAGCGTCAGCTTCTTGTTACGCGGAGTGCGTTTGGCCGGCACTTCGATCTTCACCCGCCCCGACAGGTATTTACCGGTCAGGGAATCCGGGTGCGCCATGACTTCGGCCGGCGTGCCTTCAGCCACGATCTGCCCGCCGTGCACCCCGGCGCCAGGCCCGATATCCACCACATAGTCGGCCAGACGAATCGCGTCTTCGTCGTGCTCGACCACGATCACCGTGTTGCCGATGTCGCGCAGGTGCTTGAGGGTGCCGAGCAACCGGTCGTTATCGCGTTGATGCAGGCCAATGGACGGTTCGTCGAGGATGTACAGCACCCCAACCAACCCGGCGCCGATCTGGCTGGCCAGACGAATGCGCTGCGCTTCGCCACCGGACAGGGTGTCGGCGCTGCGATCCAGCGACAGATAGTCGAGGCCGACGTTGACCAGGAATTGCAGGCGCTCGCGGATTTCCTTAAGGATCTTGTCGGCGATTTCGCCGCGACGGCCGGTCATCTTCAACTCGCCGAAGTATTCGCAGGCATCGCCAATCGGCAGGTTGGTCACTGCCGGCAGGGTTTTCTCGCCAACCCACACGTGCCGCGCTTCACGGCGCAGACGAGTGCCGCGGCAATCCGGGCAAGCCTGGGTGCTGAGAAACTTGGCCAGCTCTTCGCGCACGCTGGCCGATTCGGTTTCGCGGTAGCGGCGCTCAAGGTTAGGCACGATGCCTTCGAACGGGTGCGAACGTTTGACGATGTCGCCGCGGTCATTGAGGTACTTGAAGTCGACATTCTGCGAGCCGCTGCCGTGCAGGATCTGTTTCTGCTGTTCGGCGGTCAGCTCGTTGAACGGCTTCTCCAGGCTGAACTTGTAGTGCGAGGCCAGTGAGCCGAGCATCTGGAAATAATAGACGTTACGCCTGTCCCAGCCGCGAATCGCGCCCTCGGCCAGAGTCAGTTCACCATTGACCAGGCGCTTGATGTCGAAGAACTGCTTCACGCCCAGGCCATCGCAGGTCGGGCAGGCGCCGGCCGGGTTGTTGAAGGAGAACAGCTTCGGCTCAAGCTCGCTGATGGCATGGCCGCAGATCGGGCAGGCAAAGCGCGCGGAGAAGATCATCTCTTCACCTGGCTCATCGTCCATCGGCGCGACCAAGGCAATGCCGTCCGCCAGCTTCAGTGCGGTTTCGAACGATTCGGCTAGACGCTGCTGCAGGTCGGCGCGGACCTTGAAACGGTCGACGATCACATCGATCGAGTGCTTCTTCTGCTTGTCCAGTTTCGGCAGCTCATCGAGCTCGCAGATGCGGCCGTTGACCCGCGCGCGGACGAAACCCTGGGCGCGCAGTTCTTCGAATACCGACAGATGTTCGCCCTTGCGCTCGCGGATCACCGGCGCCAGCAACATCAGTTTGCTGCCTTCCGGTTGTGCCAGCACCAGGTCGACCATCTGGCTGACGGTCTGCGCTTCCAGCGGAATGTCGTGATCCGGGCAGCGCGGCGTACCGACACGTGCATACAGCAGACGCAGGTAGTCGTAGATTTCGGTGATGGTGCCGACCGTGGAACGCGGATTGTGCGAGGTCGACTTCTGTTCGATGGAGATCGCCGGCGACAAACCTTCAATGGTGTCGACGTCGGGTTTTTCCATCATCGACAGGAACTGTCGGGCGTAGGCCGACAGGGATTCGACATAGCGGCGCTGACCTTCGGCGTACAGCGTGTCGAAGGCCAGGGACGACTTGCCGGATCCGGACAGGCCGGTGATGACGATCAGTTTGTCCCGTGGCAGGGTCAGGTCGATGTTCTTCAGGTTGTGGGTACGGGCCCCACGTATCAGGATCTTGTCCAAAGTGGCCTCGCTCGGCGGGCGTCGAAAACGTAGGAGTATACGGGCAAATACTGGATGGATGCACACTATCAAACGAAGGGTTTTTTACCTTGCATGAAGAGAGTTTCATCTATACGCGTCATAGCGTCGCGATATACCCCGTCTTTCGATGGGACTGGTAGAATCGCCGCCGGTTCACACGAGGTTTTTCCATGCACGATCCCCACAGCGAACGCATGAGTGGCAGCGAGACCCGCGCAGCGAGCGGTCTGGCCCTGGTGTTCGCCTTCCGTATGCTTGGCATGTTCATGGTGTTGCCGGTACTGGCGACCTACGGCATGGACCTGGCGGGAGCGACCCCGGCCCTGATCGGGCTGGCGATTGGCGCTTACGGCCTGACCCAGGCGATTTTCCAGATTCCGTTCGGGATCATTTCCGACCGTATCGGCCGGCGGCCGGTGATTTTCCTCGGGCTGGTGGTCTTCGCCCTTGGCAGTGTGCTGGCGGCTCAGGCCGATTCGATCTGGGGCGTGATTGCCGGACGCATCCTGCAGGGCGCCGGGGCGATTTCCGCTGCGGTCATGGCGTTGCTTTCCGACCTGACCCGTGAACAACACCGCACCAAAGCCATGGCCATGATCGGCATGACTATCGGTCTGTCGTTCGCCGTGGCCATGGTGGTCGGGCCGTTGCTGACCCGCGCGTTCGGCCTGTCCGGGCTGTTCCTCGCTACTGGCGGCATGGCTCTGTTCGGGATCGTCATCGTGATGTTCATGGTGCCGAAATCCACCGGGCCATTGAGCCATCGAGAGTCTGGTGTGGCGCGTCAGGCCTTGATGCCGACGCTCAAACATCCGGATCTGCTGCGCCTGGACTTGGGCATTTTTGTGTTGCACGCGATGCTGATGTCGAGCTTCGTCGCCCTGCCGCTGGCGCTGGTGGAAAAGGCCGGGCTGCCCAAGGAGCAGCACTGGTGGGTTTACCTGACCGCACTGCTGATTTCTTTCTTCGCCATGATCCCGTTCATCATCTACGGCGAGAAGAAACGCAAAATGAAACGAATTTTGCTCGGCGCCGTCCTGACGTTGATGCTCACTGAGCTATTCTTCTGGCAGTTCGGTGACAGCTTGCGGGCTCTGGTGATCGGCACGGTGGTGTTCTTCACCGCGTTCAATCTGCTGGAAGCTTCGTTGCCGTCGCTGATCAGCAAGGTTTCACCGGCAGGCGGCAAGGGCACGGCCATGGGCGTGTATTCCACCAGCCAGTTCCTCGGTTCGGCACTCGGCGGGATACTCGGCGGCTGGCTGTTTCAGCATGGCGGTCTGTCGGTTGTCTTCCTCGGATGTGCCGGGCTGGCTGCCATCTGGCTAGCCTTTGCTGTTACCATGCGCGAACCACCCTACGTGACGAGCCTGCGCTTGCCGTTGTCGCCCGAGGCGATCCGCGAAGCGGGTCTGGTCGAGCGCCTCAAGGCCCTCGTAGGGGTAACAGATGCAGTGATAGTTGCTGATGAAGCGGCTGTTTACATCAAACTGGACAAAGAATTAGTGGATCGCGACACCCTCGAACGCCTGGTGAACAACCCGGCCGGGGCTGCTTGCGAAGCCTAGGAGAACGTTATGGCCCGTGGGGTTAACAAAGTCATATTGGTCGGCACTTGCGGCCAGGATCCCGAAGTTCGCTACCTGCCTAACGGTAACGCCGTGACCAACCTGAGTCTGGCAACCAGCGAACAGTGGACCGACAAGCAAACCGGTCAAAAGGTCGAGAAGACCGAATGGCACCGTGTTTCGATGTTCGGCAAGGTTGCGGAAATCGCCGGCGAGTACCTGCGTAAAGGTTCGCAGGTGTACATCGAAGGCAAGCTGCAGACCCGCGAGTGGGAAAAAGACGGTATCAAGCGTTACACCACAGAAATCGTGGTCGACATGCAAGGCACCATGCAACTGCTCGGCGGCCGTCCACAACAGGGCGACCAACAAGGCGGTGGCAACAACTACCAGCAGCAGGCGCCACGCCAACAGGCTCCGCGTCCGCAGCAGTCGGCTCCACAACAGCGTCCAGCCCCGGCTCCACAGCAGGCTGCACCGCAACCGGCCCCGGATTTCGACAGCTTCGATGACGACATCCCGTTCTGATTCGCTGCTGCATCCACGCTGAATAAAAAAGGCCCGTCGTTCAACACGACGGGCCTTTTTTGTGGCGCAAAATTTATGGTTCCTCAATCCCCTGTAGGAGCTGCCGAAGGCTGCGATCTTTTGATCTTTTAAATCAAGGTCAAAAGATCGCAGCGTGCCGCAGCTCCTGCAAGGAGGAATCTGTGCCTCAGTCGAGGATCAGGTGCGGTAGAAACCGGCTGGAATCCTTGGTGATCAGGCTGTTGTCTTCCCGCACGCCGATCCCCGCCGCCTGATCACCAATTACCCAAGAGCCGACCAGCGTGTAGCTGTCGTCGAACTTCGCTAATGGCGCAAATTCCTGCAGGATGAACGGGGCATCGGTATACGGCCCGTCCTCCTTGACGATCAAACCCTCTGCCGTTTGCAGCTCGATGTTCGCGCCTTCGCGGGAAAAGTACGGTTTGCGCACCCAACCCTTGGGCACTGCACTGGCCGGATTCGGATCAAGATGCGCCGCGAGCAGATTCGGATGGCCCTTGTGCAACTCCCATAGCAGCGGCAGTGCACCTTTGTTCGACAGGATCGACTTCCACGCCGGTTCGAAAAACTGCGTATCGCACTGGGCAATCGCCGCACCGAATGGCTCGTGGAAGATGAATTCCCAGGCATGCAGCTTGAACAGATGCGGGATCCAGCGATCCTGCAGATCGACGAAGCGACCCTCGGCGTTCAGACCGATGTCTTCGATGTCGATGTGCCGGGATTCGATGCCGACCTTTTCCGCAATCAGCCGCAGGTAATCGGTGGTGCCCTTGTCTTCGACCGAGTCTTTCATCGAAGCGAAGTAGAACGGGCGCTTGAGTTGCAACTCGGCAAATGCCTGATGCAGCTTGGTGTCGATGCTGTTGAACTGGTCGGCGTGGCGCGGCAGCATTCCGCGCTCGATGCACTGCTCCAGCCAGCCCCACTGAAACGCCGCTGCCTCATAAAGGCTGGTCGGCGTGTCGTAGTTGAGTTCCAGCAGCTTTGCCGGGCCGTTGCCGCTGTAGGAAAAGTCCATGCGCCCGTAGAGATGGGGATGACCTTCCAGCCAGGAAGTGCGGATCATGTCGTAGTACGACGCCGGGATGCTCAGGCGATCCAGCAGCTCTTCGCTGTGCACCACGCGGTCGACCAGATCCATGCACATCTCGTGCAGTTCGGTGGTCGGATCCTCCAGATCGTTTTCAATCTGCGCGAGCGTGAACTGGTAGTAGGCGCTTTCGTCCCAGTACGGCTCGTCGTCGATGGTGTGAAACAGAAAACCGAGGCTTTCGGCAGTCTGTTTCCAGTCGGGGCGCTCGGCGCAGTGGATCTTCTTCATGGTCAGCTGCTCGAACTGCCCCAGCCGCCCCAACCGCTGCGCGCGGAAGACTGGCTGCCGAAGCCGCCGCGGGACGTCGACGAAGCGACATTGACCGGTTTGCTTCGGGAGCTGTCGTAGCGGCTGTCGGTGCGGGTAGCCGGTGCCGATTCGATTTTGCGGTACTGCGCCGAGGTGTTGTAGGTCTGGCGCGTATCGCGGTCGCGATAGACCGTGCGATTGGCGTTGTTGCTCATCGCATTGCCGATCAGCCAGCCAGAGAGCCAGCCATTGCCGCCACTGGAGGAGTGCGAAGTGCTTTGCACGTTCTGCGCAGCGGCCGCGTCTCCGGCAGGCATCTGCGCATTGGCAATCGCATTCAGGTCCTGAGGCGTCTCAGCGTTTTGCGGCACCTTGAAACCGCCGAGCTTCGGCACGAAGCGGCCGTCGGAATTTTTCTGACACCAGTCGGCAGCAAAGTCTGCGTCGCACTTGGCCTTGTCGTCATAGGCCGGTGCAATGCGTCGGTGTTCAGTGAGTGCCGCGACGTAGGCGTTCGAGCAGACGTCGGCCGCGACCGAGGCATCGACGCACTGTTCGACCGTTTGAAAGCGTTGGGAGTCCAGCGCTGCCGCTTCGCCGGAAATGGCCATGGCCACCGAGGCCGCGAGAGACAGTTGAACGTACTTGCTGCGTTTCATCGAAGGCTTCCTGCCGATCAGTTGGACGGGGTCATGCACGCGGCGTTAAGCATGCCGACGCTGATGGCCACTGCGGCCACATAGATACCCGAAGCGATTTCACCGTTGGCGATACGCTGCGACGTGCCCTTGAGCACCAGCCCCGTGGCGAGGAAGGCCAGCAGCTGCACCACGGCTGCAATCACGGCCCACAACACGAAGTCGAGAACGTTGACCGAAAACGCGATCACGTTGCTGGCCGGAATCGCGAAGCCGATGATCGCGCCCGCCAAGGCGACGGCGGCGGCGATGTTGCCGGAGCGGATCAGCTCGAATTCTTTGTGCGGCGTGATGCGGGTGTAGACGAACTGAAACAGCATGAACAGCAGCACGGCGCCGATCAGGTAGACGATGAAACCGACCAGCGCGGTCTTGTTCAGGGAAACGGCCAGTACTTCCAGCATGGAAAACTTCCTTTTTTAAATGGTGCTCAAATCAGTCGTGTACAGCGAAATGCCCAGCGAGGTGCTCAGGCTGACGGTGCCTTCCTCGTCCTGTTCGACGGAGAACAGCAGCAGTTCGCGGCGATCGGTCAGGCCGGTCTCGCGAGCGTAGAGCATCGAGTGGTGTTCGATGGTGTAGGACTCGTCCGGGTTGACCACGTGTTCGGTCAGCGGCACCAGTTCGGTCTGGCCTTGCTCGGTACCCCATTCACGGCTGTACTGGATGCCGTCATGGGTGTAGGTCGGCAGGCCGATCGGGCTTGCCGGGCCGGCCAGGCGCTGCAGTTCGGCGTCACTGTTGACGGTCACGTAACTGAGGTAGTTGAACAAGGTGACCGACTCGATCTGATCGTCACCGGTGACGTGGATCTGCAGCCAGAAGTCCTCATTATTGAGGTAGTAGCGGTGCAGCTTGTTGGATTGGCCGAGATCGATCCAGCCGGCGCTCCAGATTGCCTCTGCCGCTGGAACCTGCACCGAGGTGCTGCCATCGAGCAGCAAGGCCAGGGTTGAATCGAACCGCACGCCTTTACCTTGTGCCATTCCGAGTGGGCCGCCGGCCACTGGAACGGGTGCGGCAGACTGCCAATTGCTGGTGCCCAGCAAGTCTTTGAACCATCCCATGGGTACATTCCTTGAGGCGGGTGGAGGTGTTCGTCGTAAAAAGCGCCGCTAGTGTACCGGGCCGGGCGATGAACGAGCAGGCAAAATGCAAATGTTGTGGCTGCAAAAAACCTGTAGGAGCTGCCGCAGGCTGCGATCTTTTGATCTTGAATCCAGATCAAAAGATCGCAGCCTGCGGCAGCTCCTACAGGAGAGCGGTTTTACTGAGCCGATTTTTGCTTCAGACGCTCAAGGATCGCATTGGCGCTGCCTTCGTTCGGCGTGATGCCGGCGTCGCGCAGTTTGCGTTCCAGATCGTTGCCGGCCGACGCGTCAGCCAGCTCGTCCGCCGCGCTCAGCTCAGCAGCGCGTTGCTGCTGCTTGGCCTGCAGACGGTTCAGGGTGCCGACGGCGGTTTCCAGTTTGCCGTTGGCGCCGCCGCTGGCGATGGATGCGCTGACCTGTGCTTTCTGCACACTTTCACGGGCCTTGGCCATGTCCACCTGCTGGCGCAGGCTTTTGATCCGCGACTCGGCCTTGCTGATGTCTTTGCGCATGTTTTCGGCGTAGGTGCCGAACTCGTCGCTCTGGGCTTTCTCGGCGGTCAGGTCGTTGGTCAGGGTCGAAATCGCTTCGGCCACTTCCATCGCCAGGTCTTCACGGCCGGCGTTCAGCGCGGAAACCGCCTTGGCTTCCAGATCCTTGATCTTGGCGTCGTACTCGCTCACGCGGTCAGCGGCCAGTTTGTGCTTGGCCATGATAGTGACCAGCTCACGGCGGGCATTCGACAGCGCGGTGTCGGCGTCGCGGATTTCCTGGTCGAGGATACGCAGGGCCTGTTGGTCGACGATCGCTTCGCCGACTTCATTGGCGCCGCCGCGCAGAGCGGTGAACAACTTGCTCCAGATGGACTGAGTCATTGGATATTCCCTGTTGATTACTTGAAGAAGTGTTCGAAGGCTTCGCTCGCGCGCTGCACGTTGTCGACCAGGGTTTTCACCTCGGTGACGACGTTGGTCAGGCTCGAGTCGGCGCTGAGGGCGCCAAACATGTTGTAAACGGTCTGACCGTTGGGCATCGACTCGATGCCGATCGACGACAGCGGGAACATTTCCCGGCTGCGCAGCACGGCGTCGTTGAAGGCGCGCACGTCAGTGATCGAATCGATGTCCACCAGCACGGTGTCGACGATGATCTGCTGACCGGCCACGGCGATGTGAATCGGCAGACCGCCGAATTCGTTCATTTCCAGCTTGATGCTGGGTTCGGAGCTCTGGATCAGAGACAGCGTGATCTCGTGCGAAGCCACCTCGTCCAGTGCCTTGAGGGCGTTGAAGAGGCTATCGATGTTCCAGTTGTTGCCTGCGCTCATGTAATTCTCCGACATGAATGAGCCAGCCAGAATCGGTTGGCGTAGCTGTTGCTCCATCTGCTTGAGCAAGCTTCGGTTTTCCGGAAGTACCCAAGTTTCGTGTTTCACATAACCGGCGGCAGCCAGGCCCGCGCGCATCTGCTTCATGTAGAAGCTCGACGGCTTTTTCGCGGACGGTTTCGAGCGCTCTCCCTGTGGGCTCTCTGACGCAACATTGGGGGAGCGGCTTTTCATGGCAATGACTCCGTTATGAATATCTCACGCGTGAGCCACACTACAACCAATTCAAAATGCCATCAATGGCTCACGCGTGAGATTTTCATGACAGACGAAAGAACGCCCGCAGCGTGGCGGGCGCAAGTTTTTACCGGGTGTGTCTGATCACTCAGTGGCTGAGGAACTCGTCGGCTGACACCACGCTGGCGTAAGCAAAATCCAGCGCCGACATGAAGGCCGCGTGGACATGGGCGGCAGGCACCGTGACGCCGTTGAACTCCAGATCGCGGCTGGCGCAGGCGTCATGAATCACCGTGACGCCGTAGCCCAGATCCGCCGCCGCACGGGTGATGCCGTCGATGCACATGTGGCTCATGCTGCCGACGATCACCAGATCCTTGATGTCCTGTTGATCGAGGATAGATTGCAACTCGGTTTCGCGGAACGAATTGACGAAATGCTTGAGCACCACGGGTTCGTCGCCGCTGTTGAGCACTTTCGGATGCAGCTTGGCGCCGTCCGAACCCGGGACGAAGAAAGGGGCATCCGCCGAGGTGAATTCATGGCGGATATGCACCACCGCATCACCGGCTTCGCGGAACGCGGCGATCATCCGGGCGGCGTTGTCGGCGGCGGCGTCGGCGCCCACCAGCGGCCACTTGCCTTGGGGGAAGTAGTCGTTCTGGATATCGACTACGATGAGCGCTTGTCTGGTCATGAGTGTGTCCTCGATAGCTGGGCTGGAAGTGGCTTCAGTATTGGCGCTGGCCGGCGTTTGGAGGATTGGCCGGACCGACAATAAGCAGGGGAAAACTGACATGGGCGCAGAAACAGCCGCCGTGGAGTTGGGCGTACTGATTTACCCGGGGGCGCAACTGGCGGCGGTGCACGGTTTGACCGACCTGTTCGCGGTCGCCAGCCGAATCGCTGCCGAGCATCAAAGCGCGCAGTTGCCGATGCTGCGGGTTAGTCATTGGCAGTGCGATGCCGAGCAGATGCCGCAGCGGATCTACGACAGTCACCCGGACGGCGACAGTGGTTTGCTGGCGGTGGTGATTCCGCCGTCCATCGGTGGGTTTTCGGCGTCCCGTGTGCCTGCCGCGCTGCTGCAGTGGTTGCGCGATCAGCATGCCGGCGGCGCGACCCTCGGCGGTGTCTGCGTCGGGTCGTTGCTGCTGGCAGAAAGCGGCCTGCTCGACGCTCGCAGCGCCACCACGCACTGGACTTCGGCCAAGACGTTTGCCGAACGTTATCCGAACATCCGGCTCAAGGCGGACACGCCGATTGTCGATGACGGCGACCTGATCACCACCGCCGGGCTGATGGCCTGGTCGGAGCTGGGTTTGCGTCTTGTCGATCGTCTGCTCGGGCCGAGCATCGCCAGCGCCACCGCGCGGTTCCTGGTGATGGAACACAGCGACAGCGCCAGTGCCTGCGGCAGCAATTTTGCGCCGATCCTCAGTCATGGCGATGCGTCGATTCTCAAGGTGCAACATTGGTTGCAAAGCACCGGCGCCACCGATGTGTCGCTCAGCGCGATGGCCGAACGCGCGGGGCTGGAGGAGCGTACGTTTCTGCGCCGATTCCGCGCCGCGACCGGATTGAAACCAACCGAGTATTGCCAGCATCTGCGGGTAGGCAAAGCGCGCGAGTTGCTCGAGTTCACCAACGGTACCATCGACCACATTGCGTGGACCGTGGGCTATCAGGATCCGGGAGCGTTTCGCGCGCTCTTCAAGAAAATCACCGGGCTGGCGCCAAGTGATTATCGGGCGCGGTTTGGCGTCACCCCGCCAGTGAAAACTGCGAATATCTAATGTAGGAGTGAGCAGCAGTCGTGCAAATTGCCGCGAATTTGCGCTGTTTCGTGCAGATTGAAACGGGCGTGGTGCCATCACCGTTTTAGCAAGCCTTTGATCGGCCAAAGTTTTCCACAGGACGGTCGTTGGCCTGATCTCTGCACCCTTCACCGCTACATTCACCGAACCGCTGCAAGGGGGACGCATGACCCCGACGCCAGGCAGAAAAATCGTCGTCGCACACTCGGTGCGCGCTGGCGCGCCACAACACGAAGTGCAGACCAACAAGGCGCTGACCCGTTGGCTGGCGCAAATTCTCGGGCTCAAATTTGCTGGCAGCTACGACCCGGAAAAACACCGCGGTCGTGATCTGTACTGGCTGCCCACGCAAACCATTGTCGGCGCCAGACAGGCGCAGGCACTGGGCATCAAAGGCGCACAGGACTTGTGGGGCGGGTACGTCGAACACGATTTCATTTGCACCAAAGCCATCAGCCACGGCTTGCGCAGTCATCTGGCTCACGCGCCACAAGGCTGGGCGCCGCTGTTCTCCGAGCGTGTGCGCGACGTGGTGCTCGATGGCTTGACCGTGTTTGCCGTGGAAGATGCGCGACCCGCTGCCGAGCATTTGCTGTACAGCGGGCCGATCCGCCTGAAGCCGATTCACGCCTGTGCCGGTCGCGGCCAGGAAGTTATCAACAGCCTCGACGCGTTCGATGAAGTGCTCGCCCGTGCGGAGGCTGCCGAGTTGTTTCGCGATGGCGTGGTGCTCGAACAGGACTTGAGCAAGGTCTTCACCCACAGCGTTGGCCAGTCATTCATCGGCGACAAAGTGCTGAGCTACTGCGGTGATCAATACTTGACCAAGGATGCCCATGGCGAAGACGTCTATGGTGGTTCGAATCTGCTGGTAGTGCAGGGCGGCTACGCAGATCTGCTGGCGCTGGACTTGCCGGATGACGTGCGACTGGCCATCAAGCAGGCGCAGATTTTCGACCGAGCGGCGGATGAGGCTTATCCAGATTTCTACGCCTCACGCCGCAACTATGACATTGCCCAAGGTCTGGACAGCAATGGCAAACCCCGCAGCGGGGTGCTCGAACAATCCTGGCGCATGGGCGGTGCCAGCAGCGCTGAATTGGCCGCGTTGCAGAGCTTCGTCAATGACCCGCAGATGCCCGCGATTCGCGTGTCGACGGTGGAGACCTACAACGATCAGACCCTGCCGGCCGATGCCATCGAAATCTATCGCGGGCCAGCGGAGAACAGCGACTTCCTTCTCAAATACGTAACGGTCAAATCTTATGACGGCTAGAAGCGAAAGTATTCAGATCGACATTGATGATGAACAGATGAGCGGGACGTTTCTCAGCCCCAAATCGAAAGTCCCCGGCGTATTGTTTGTGCACGGTTGGGGCGGTAGCCAGGAGCGTGACCTGGAGCGCGCCAAGGGCATCGCCGGTCTCGGTTGTGTATGCCTGACCTTCGACCTGCGCGGCCACACCGGTGGCACCGGCATTCCGCTGACCCGGGTCACGCGCGAAGACAACCTGCGTGACCTGCTCGCAGCTTACGACCGCCTGCTGGCGCATCCGGCGCTCGACACCTCGGCGATTGCGGTGGTTGGCACCAGTTATGGCGGTTACCTGGCTTCGATCCTCACCTCGTTGCGCCCGGTGCGCTGGCTGGCGCTGCGAGTGCCGGCGCTGTATCGCGACGAGCAATGGCACACGCCCAAGCGTGATCTGGACAAGGCCGACCTGCGCGACTACCGGGCGACGTTGGTCCGTGCAGACAGCAACCGTGCATTGCACGCCTGTTCGCAATTCACCGGGGGTGTGTTGCTGGTGGAATCGGAAACCGACGACTACGTGCCCCACGCGACGATCATGAGCTACCGTGCCGCCTGTCAGCAGACGCATTCGCTGACGCACCGGATAATCGATGGCGCCGACCATGCCTTGAGCGAGCCGGTTTCGCAGCAGGCCTATACCTCGATTCTGGTGGACTGGATTACCGAGATGGTGGTGGGTGAGCGGTTGAGCATCATCCAGTCCACATGATTTGTTGTGGCTCTTCGGACGCCTTCGCGAGCAAGCCCGCTCCCACATTTGGAATGCGTTCTACCTGTGGGAGCGGGCTTGCTCGCGAAGGGGCCATCAGCCATAGCCACAAAATCAGGACGGTTTCTTCTCGATCCGCAAAGCCTTGGCCTTGGCCTCCACCAGCAAATACATCACCACCGTAATCAGCAACGGCAGCAGAAAGTAAATCGCCCGATACGCCAGCAACCCCGCCACCAGACTGCCCCGTGAAGCCTCGTGCTGCAGCAGCGCGACGAACACCGCTTCCAGCACCCCGAGCCCCGCCGGAATGTGCGTGATGACTCCGGCAATCGCGCTGATCAACAGCACGCCGAGCACCAACGGATAATCCAGTTTGCTCGGCAACAGAGTGAAAATCACTGCCGCCATCAGCGACCAGTTCAATGCACCGAGCAGCAATTGCAGGACGGCCATGCGCAGTGATGGCAGGTTGATTTCAACCCCGCGAATCGACCACTCGCGGCGCTTCGAGAACTGGCACGCGGCGAGGTAACCGACACTCAACAGCAGCAACAGCACGCCGATGCCTTGCAATGCGCCACTGCTGATTTTCCAGCCCGGCGGCATGCTCACCAGGCCGCTGCTGAACACCACGCCGGCAATCGTCATGTAACCGAACCAGTTGGTGGCCAGACTCAGACCGAGAATCTTGGCAATGTTGCTTTTGCTGACCCCCAAACGCGAATACAGCCGATAGCGCATGGCGATCCCGCCGACCCAGGCGCTGAGATTGAGGTTGAACGCATAACTGATGATCCCCACCGGGAGGATCTGTTTCCAGGTCAGGTCCTGGCGAATGTAGGTGCAGCCGATCAGGTCGAAACTGGCGTAGGTGAGAAAGCTCAGCAGGGTCAGGCTGGCGGCGATGATCAGCGTGCGCACCTTGAAGTCGGCGAGGGTTTGCAGAACTTCGGCCCATTCGATACGGGTGGCGAACATCGTCAGCAACACGATCAGCGCGAGGAAGAACAGCAGGGTCAGCGGGCGCTTCCAGCGACTCCATCGAGAATGCACGGCGGGCGCCGATTGCGCATGGGAATGGCTCATGACGTGCGCCCCCGAAACGGCTTGAGCCGCGGTTTGTGCGCCGGCAACCAACCGGCCATTGACGGGAAATGCCGCAGGAAGTGAAACACCAGAAACCCTACTGTCATGTGCCAGATTCGACCGCGCGGGGACATGCTGGCGTCCATGGCCTTGCAGTGGTTTTGGCTCAGGTCTTCGAGGCGCTGAAACAAATGCTGATTGAACGCGCGATCGCGGATCAGCACGTTGGCTTCCAGGTTCAGCGACAGGCTTAGCGGGTCGAGATTGCTCGAGCCGACGGTGCTCCATTCCTCGTCCACCAATGCGACTTTGCCGTGCAGCGGGCGCTGGCAATATTCGTGGATCTGCACCCCGGCCTTGAGCAGATAGTCGTAGGTCATGCGCGCGGCCAGTTTGGCCACCAGCATGTCCGGCTGACCTTGCAGGATCAGCCGCACCTCGACGCCACGGCGCGCCGCGTTGCGGATCTCGCGCAGCAGGCGGTAGCCGGGGAAGAAGTAGGCGTTAGCGATCACCACCCGGCGTTTGGCCCGGCGCAAAGCGTGCAAGTACACGTCTTCGATGTCGGTGTGATGCTGATCGTTGTCGCGAAACACCAGCCGTACCTGACCGTCGTGATCGTTGAAAGCCATGTCCGCCCGGCGCTGACGCCGACGTTGCCACCAGAACCGCGCACGCCCCGGCCTACCACTTTGCAGCAGGGCGAAATGGTGAATATCAGCGACCGCCGGCCCCTGAATCTGCACCGCGTAATCCTGTTTCGCCTCGGGGCCGAAATCGGCCAGGTGATCGCCGGAAAAGTTGATCCCGCCAATGAACGCGATCAGTCCGTCGACCACCACGATCTTGCGGTGCAGGCGGCGGAACCAGTTGGTGCGAAAACCCAGATGTTTGGGCGCCGGATCGAATATCTGCAGGTGCACGCCGGCATCGCTCAATGCCGCGAGATAACCGGTGGTCAATTCGCCACAACCAAAACCGTCGAGACTGACAGTGGTGCGCACGCCACGTCGTGCGGCGTCGATCAGGATCTGCTGCAACTCTGCACCGACCTTGTCTTCGAAAACGATGAAGGTCTCCAGCAGGATTTCACTCTTCGCCGCACGCATGGCGTCGAACACCCGGGGGAAATATTCCTCGCCGTTTTCCAGCAACTCGACGCGGTTATTGCCCTGCCAGCCGTACTCGACATCGACATGCCCGGGCTCGCGCACTGGCGGGTTGATGCTGATCGGTTCCACGGCGGATTTCTCCAGCGGTGCGCTGCTCATAGTTCGATCTCCACCGATAACGGGACGTGGTCGGAAAGGTGTGACCAGGGCCGGTTGGCCAGGACTTTCGGTTGGCTGGCCTTGAGGTTGCGTACATAAATACGATCGAGCCGCAGCGTCGGCAGCCGCGCCGGAAAGCTGCGCGCCGGTTTGCCGTGATGTTCGGCGAACACCTCGCGCAGACCGCAGGGTTGGAGCAGCGCATCGGCGCGCTGGCGCCAGTCATTGAAGTCACCGGCGACGATCACCGGTGCGTCAACCGGCAGCTCCGCCAGACGCTCGCCGAGCAGTTTCAATTGCGCATTGCGATGGCTTTCGCGCAGACCCAGATGCACGCAGATCGCATGCACTTCGACGCCATCGCCGGGCAGGCGCAGCACGCAATGCAGCAGCCCGCGGTTCTCGTGGCCGCTGATCGAGACGTCGAGGTTGTCGTGGCGGATGATCTGGAATTTCGACAGCAACGCATTGCCGTGATCGCCCTCCGGATACACCGCGTTGCGCCCGTAGGCGAACTGCGGCCACAGACTGTCGGCGAGGAACTCGTATTGCGGCATCGTCGGCCAGTTGCTGTAGCGCTTGGGATGATGTTCATGGGTGCCGTGGACTTCCTGCAAAAACACCACGTCGGCGGCCACGCTGCGCACCGCTTCGCGCAACTCCGGGAGGATGAAACGTCGGTTGAGCGCAGTGAAACCCTTGTGTGTGTTGACCGTCAGCACGGTGAAACGGCGCACCGACACTTCGACGCTGGTCTGTTCGTCGGTGACCCCGACCGGCTCTGGAATACTCATGCCAACACCCCTTCGGCTGCCGGTTCGCCGGGGGTGGTGGCGAGGGTTTTATCCAGCTCAAAACGGTGCAGCAAACTGCGGGCGTCGTAGGGCGCGCGGACTTTGATGTCGTTGTCGAAATAGCAGAATACTTCGCGGGATTTGCGCGCCCGCGGCTTGAGGCGCGGCGCGATCAGATGCGCATCGCCGGGTTGCTGGCCGTGGTGCCAGGCGTCGATCCGTTCGGCCCAGTTCTGCAGCGCCGATTCGGTGTAGCCGCTGGCGTAAAGTTCTTCGGCACCGTGCAGGCGCAGGTAAACGAAGTCGCTGGTGAGATCTTCGCGGTACGGCCATTTGCCGGCGGTGTCGGCGATCACCAGGGCGGTGTTGTAGCGTTTCAACAAGCGCACGAAATCGGGGTCGATGAACGTGTCGTTACGCACTTCCACGGCATGGCGCAGCGGTTTTTTGCGCCAGGCTTTGAGGCTGGCGTGGCCGTGCAGATGCGAGTCGTGCTGGCGGGCGAGTGCGGCAGCGGCTTCGGTATCGTGGGGCAACAATGAGAGGAAGTGTTCGAAGCGCTCAGGATCGAATTTGAAGTTCGGTGGAAACTGCCAGAGGATCGGCCCGAGCTTTTCCTTGAGTTCCAGCACCCCGGAGGCGAAGAAATTCGCCAGCGGTTTTTCGATCTCGCGCAAGCGCCGGACGTGGGTGATGAAGCGCGGCGCCTTGACGCTGAACACGAAGTCGTCCGGCGTTTCGTTGTACCACTGGGCGTAACGTTCGGGCCGTTGCAGGGCGTAGAACGATCCATTGATTTCGATGCTGTTGACCGCCCGCGAAGCGAACTGCAATTCGCGCTTCTGCGTCAGTCCTTTCGGGTAGAAATCCCCGCGCCACGGAGCGTAGCGCCAGCCGGAAATACCGATGTGAATCGTTGCCATGCCGCCCTCCCGTTGTCAGTCCTCGTACAGCCTGTGTCTGTTGATGACTGTGGGCGGTTCGGGAAAGTTTCGGTGGCGTTACGGACGGTAGTCTGTAGGAGCTGCCGGAGGCTGCGATCTTTTGATGTTGCCTTTCAAGATCAAAAGATCGCAGCCTCCGGCAGCTCCTACAGAGGGATATCATTGAGACAGATATTTGATCAGTGGCCGGTGACGACTCGTGAAGTGCTTTCGGCATAGGTCGGACCAAGGCGATCCAGTCGCCCGCTCCATGCGGTCAGCGCCAACGCCACCAACACCACCAGCCCGCCGATCCACGCCGTGTGAATCAGGCCCAGATGCTCGACAATCAGTCCGCCGCCCCACGCACCGCCGGCAATCCCGAGGTTGAACGCGGCAATGTTCAGCCCCGATGCCACATCCACCGCCTGCGGCGTGTGATGTTCAGCCTGACGCACCACATACACCTGCAACCCTGGCACGTTGCCGAATGCCACTGCGCCCCACACCAGCACCGTGGCTAGCGCCAGCCATGGATTGGCGGCGGTGAAGGTCAGCACGAACAGCACAGCGGCGAGCAGGGCGAAGATGATTTTCAGGGCGCTGATCGGCCCGCGCTTGTCCGCCAGTTTGCCGCCCCAGATATTGCCGACCGCCACCGACACGCCGTACACCAGCAATACCAGGCTGACAGTGCCGGCGCTGAAGCCGGAGATGTCCTGCAGGATCGGCGCGAGGAAAGTGAAGGCGATGAACGAGCCGCCGTAACCGATCGCGGTCATCGCGTATACCAGCAACAGACGCGGTTGCTTCAGCACTTGCAGCTGTTGCAACAGGGACGCCGGTTTGCTGTGGGCAATGTCGTTCGGCACATACAGCAGGCTGCCGATAAACGCGATCACACCGAGCGCCGAGACGGCGAGGAAGGTTTCGCGCCAGCCGAAATGCTGACCGATGAACGTGCCCAGCGGCACGCCGGTGACCAACGCCACAGTGAGGCCGGTGAACATTATGGCAATCGCGCTGGCAGCCTTTTCCTTGGGCACCAGACTGGTGGCAATGGTCGAGCCGATAGAGAAGAACACCCCGTGCGCCAGACCGGTGACGATCCGCGCCAGCACCAGCGATTCATAACCCGGCGCCATCCAGGCCAACAGGTTGCCGAGGGTGAACAGCACCATCAGCGACAGCAGCAACAGTTTGCGCGGGACTTTGCCGGTGAGGGCGGTCAGCACCGGCGCGCCAATGGCAACGCCCAACGCATACAGACTGACCAGCAGCCCGGCGGACGGCAGGCTGACGCCGAGATCGGCGCCAATGGTGGGTAACAGGCCGACGATGACGAACTCGGTCGTCCCGATGGCGAATGCGCTGAGGGTCAGCGCGAGCAAGGCAATGGGCATGACAGCACTCCGGTAGAGGTTTGAATGGAGCGCAGTGTCGGGGTTTGGGTTGTGCGGAAAAATACAGGGTTGGGCATTTGATATTTGCCTTGGACGCAAAGGTCAAAAGCGCTCCCCCTCACCCCAAACCTCTCCCCCAAAGGGGCGAGGGGGAAGGGAGCTGATCTCGGTTGCACTCAATATTGAGTTCGGCTGGATATTTCAGGTCGATGTAGCTCGAGAGCACAACTCGGTCGGCTCCCTCTCCCTCGGGGAGAGGGCTGGGGTGAGGGTGCTCTTGAACTTGCCAGACAATTACCGATCAGTTCCTTACAGGTTCAGCCAAGAGGGATCGGAGTTTTGACCAAGTTCA
Organism: Pseudomonas sp. MWU318; assembly: GCF_016756945.1. Taxonomy (NCBI): domain Bacteria; kingdom Pseudomonadati; phylum Pseudomonadota; class Gammaproteobacteria; order Pseudomonadales; family Pseudomonadaceae; genus Pseudomonas; species Pseudomonas sp. MWU318. The sequence goes on along the minus strand of NZ_JAESJL010000009.1, from coordinate 280,198 downwards.
GGATCGCCATTCTGCTGGGAGCGCTGCTGTTTCTCGGCGCCAGCGAACTCGAAGCCGCCACGCTACCGGGGGTTCCGGCCGCTGCTGAAGAGCCGGCCAAACCCGAGCCCATCGTTCAGGGTGGTCTGCTCGGCGCAATCAGTTCGAGCATCGACGACGTGCAGGACAAACTCGATCTCAATGAGCATCTGGTCGACGCCTGGCGCTTGCGTGCCGACCGGGCGGCGGATGAGGTCGACAAACTGGTCAACCAGCCGTCGAACCGATCCGGCTGGAGCGTCGCCGGGGATTTCCTGACTCTGTCCGGCGTGTGGCTTGGCGCCTTCGCGTTGCTCACGGTGCTCGGCAGCCTGCTGGCCAAGCGGCTGAGTCAGGGTCGTTGGCTGCGCACCCGCCAGCGCAGTCAGGACCTGGTTGGCTACCTGCTGCCGTACACGCTGCCAGCGCTGATCTGCCTGCCGCTGACGCTGTACGTCAGTCACTTTCTGCAGGCCTCGGTCGGTCGGGCGCTGGCGCTGTGTTTTGCCTACGCCACCAGCAGCGGGATTTTCTCCACCTCGATGTTGTTGTGCGTTGTGGTGATGTTCAACGTCGGGCACAAACGGCCGGCCGCGCGGATCATTCGCGACTACTGTCCGAAACCGCTGTTCCTGATCGGCTTTCTTGCTGCCCTCAGTGACGCGTTGACCAGCCCACAGATTGCCCGTCAATTAGGCGGCAACATCACCAGCAGTGTCGCGGTGTTCACCGGGTTGATCGCCTCGATCATCTTCGGTCTGCTGGTGATTCGCCTGCGCCGGCCGGTGGCGCATCTGATTCGCAACCGACCGCTGGCGCAACGTCTGAAACAGCCGTCGTTGCAGGAGTCGCTGCGGATTTTTTCCGGGCTCTGGTACTGGCCGATTGTGCTGATGGTGCTGGTTTCGGCGGTGAATCTGATCGGCATCGGCGAAGACAATCAAAAGGCCCTGCGTTGTGCGCTGTTCACCACCGTGCTGCTGATCGGCACGGTGTTCCTCAGCACCATCCTCCAGCACCTGTTCAAGTCGCGAAAGGCCGAAGCGCTCCAGCGCAGCAGTGCCTACAAGGAACGCTTTCTCAGTCTGTTGCACGCGCTGCTGCGGATCGTCATCGCGATTGCCTTTATCGACATTCTCGGGCGGATCTGGGGCGTTTCACTGCTCGACTTCGCCCAGAGCAGCACGATCGGACGCGCGATCAGCAATGCGCTGAGCAGCATCGGCCTGATCTTCCTCGTCACATGGCTGTTGTGGGTGGTGCTCGACACGGCAATTCAGGAAGCGCTGAAACCACCGGTCAGCAAACGCTCGTCGCGCCAGCCCAGCACCCGGGTGAAAACCATCCTGCCGCTGCTGCGCAATGCGATCAAAATCATCCTGGTGGTGATCTGCGCGATCACCACCATGGCCAACCTCGGCATCAACGTCGCGCCGCTGCTGGCCGGTGCCGGGGTGGTCGGTCTGGCGATCGGTTTCGGTTCGCAGCAACTGGTGCAGGACGTGATCACCGGGCTGTTCATCATCATCGAAGACACGCTGTCGATCGGCGACTGGGTGGTGCTCGATTCCGGGCACGCCGGCACCGTCGAAGGCCTGACCATTCGCACCCTGCGCCTGCGTGACGGCAAGGGGTTTGTGCACTCGGTGCCGTTCGGCCAGATCAAGGCTGTGACCAATCAATCACGGCAGTTCGCCTATGCCTTTTTCTCGGTGCAGTTCACTTACGACACCGATGTCGACAAGGCCATCGAACTGATCCGCGAAACTGGCGACTCGATCCGTGAAGACCCGTTCCTCAAGTACAACCTGCAAGGGCCGCTGGATGTGTTCGGGGTGGACCGAATGGACCTGAACGGCGTGGTGCTGACGGCGCAGTTCCGTACCGTATCGGGTGGGCAATATGCAGTGAGCCGGGCGTTCAACCAGCGTTTGAAAAAGCTTGTGGATAACAGTCCCGACGTGCATTTCGCGCAGACTTATCCACAGCAGGTTTTGTTGCCCAAGCGGCAGGGTGAGGGGGCGCTGGTGGCGAGCGAGGTGCCGCAGAAGTCGAGTACTTGACCGCCGGATTTTGTGCTGGGATTGCCGGCCTCTTCGCGGGCAAGCCCGCTCCCACAGTGATTTTTGGTGTGCCTTCTATTTCAGCATCGCCCAGAACCCTGTGGGAGCGGGCTTGCCCGCGATGAGGCCAGACCTGTGGGCATCAATGCCGGATCAGCTTGCTACGCACCTGCTCCATGACCACCTGATCCAGCTCACTCCAGAAAACCTGCTTGCCGGCAATCTCGGCTGCCACCGGCACCCCATCCCGATACACCAACCGATTACTCGCCAACGCCGGCACTTTTGCCCCCGGCAACAATGTCCCCGCCAGGTTCAATGGATCCACCCCGCACACCGCGATCAAACTGCCGTCATGTGCCCGCCGCCGAACTTCGCGCAGCAACGGAATCGCCTCCGGCAAGGCAAAATGTTCCCCCGCCAGACCACTGACAAACCGCCCGCCGCGAATCTCGCCACGGGCTTCCAGCCGATGAAACGTGCGCAGCAATTCGCGCCAGCTCGGCAGCCAGTCCGCCTCGCGCTCCAGCAGACGCCAGAACACCACGCCATAGCGGCGCAGCAACGTCATGGCGACATGTTCGAGGGTTTCGGGTGACGCCATCTGGCCGCTTTCCAACGGTGGCCCGCGTCGCAACAACGCCCAGCGTCCGGCATCGTCCATGCCGCCGATAAACGCTCCACGTCCGCGACGACTGCTGCGTTGCTGGCGCTTGCTCGCCGGGGTGATCAGGGCGCGCAAACCGGCGAAGCTGTCAGCATTCACCAGGCCGGCGCCAACCAGTTCCTGCAAGGCGATTTCCAGCTCAGTGCGCAGCAGGTGCGCCTCATGGATCAACTCATCGAAAAACAACGCGCCGTGCTGACTCAGCGCCTCGTAGACCTTTTGCGTTTTCGCTGACAGTTCGCTGACCGGCGTTTGCTCGGCCAGCGCACTCCACAATCCGACCTGACTGCGCGGCAGCAGCACAATCGGCGTACTGCGCAACGCCGTGCCGCTGACTTTTTGCCGGGCGCTGAGGCGCGTCCACACCAGTTTGCCGTTGCGACACAGCTCATCCAGCCAGCTCGCTGAATAGTCTTTCAGGCGCGCCGGGAGAAGGTCGCTGTCCCACGCCGAAGCCGCTGCCGGGTAACCTTCGAACTGACCGACAATCGCCGGCAACACCGCGCTGCCCTGACCGCGCGTAGCGGGGGAAAGGTGCTGCCAGTCGAACAGAAAACGCATGAAATCCTGCAGTGCTACTGGCTCGATTTCCCGGCGCAGACGCTTGACCGTATAGCGATGAATGCGCGCCAGCAGATGCCGTTCGCACCATTCCTCAACCGTCGCGCCCGGGGTGAATTTACCGCGCAGCACGTAGCCTTCGCGCTCCAGTTGCGCGAGGGCCTGATTGACCTGCGGTATCGGCAACGCGAGTGGTTCGGCAATGGCGGCTAACGGCAGCGGGCCAAATGCGCCCAGTCGCGCGCGGAGCACTTCGACCAGCGCTTCCTCTAACGTCCAAGGTTCGTTGAAACCGGGCAAGGCCTCTTGCTGCGGTTGCAGCGTGGCCTGTGGATAAAGCGCCAACAGGCAGGTCAGGCGTTCTCGCGCCAGCCACAACGAGCCCGGCTGTGGATGTGTAGTGACTGTGAGGCCGTCTTCGCGAGCAGGCTCGCTCCCACAGTTGACTGTGTTCCAACTGGCGGAATGCGGTTGAATGTGGGAGCGAGCCTGCTCGCGAAGCTTTTCTTTTGCCGTTACTGGCGGAACGGCCAAGCGGCAGGCGCGACCGCTCGCAGTCAGCGCGTCAAGCCATTCGCGCCAGTGTTCGCCAGCCTGAACTTCAAGGTCGCTGATGCAGGCAAGGCTCATCAACGCCTCATGCATTTCATCGATGTTGGCCGGCGTCGGCCACGCTTCTTCACGCACCGCGCCGATGGCGTCTGCGTCCAGCGCACCGAGATCATCGGTGGATTGCGGGTCGCTCCAGCGCCGGTTGATCACCGCTTGGGTGCGGCGTTCTTCCAGCGGCGCATCGTCGAGAAAGCTGTACGGCCGCGCGCTGAGAATTTCTGCGGCCAGCGGTGAAGGTGCCGGCAGGTCGCGGCTGATCAACCGCACCTCGCCGCACTCCATGCGTCGCAGCAGATTGAGCCAGCCGTCGCTGTCCATGGCCTCGTGCAGGCAATCGTCGAGAGTCTGCTCAACCAACGGATGCTCGGGAACTTCTCGTTCGCCGGCGAGGTTTTCCAGGCAGGCGATCTGGTCGGGGAACACGCTGGCAATCAGGTCCTCGCTTTTCATCCGCTGCAATTGCGGCGCAACTTTGCGCCCGCCGGTAAAACGCGGCAGCGCCAACGCCACCCCGGCATTCCAGCGCCAGCGCACACCGAACAATGGCGCGTCGAGAATCGCCTGAATCAGGATGTGCTCGGCGCTGTTGCTGTGCAGGTAACGCCAGACGTCGTCCAGCTCGAAACTGTGGCTGGTGGACAGCGACAGGACGATCGCGTCTTCGCTGGCGGCAGCCTGCAATTCGAAGTTGAAGGTGCGGCAGAAACGCTTGCGCAGCGCCAGGCCCCAAGCGCGGTTGATGCGGCTGCCGAACGGTGAATGGATGATCAATTGGGTGCCGCCGGACTCATCGAAAAACCGCTCCATCAGTAACGTGTCCTGCGAGGGCAGGGCGCCGAGGGTCAGGCGAGCGCGGGCGAGATAGTCCACCAGCTGTTCGGCGCTGGCGCGGTTCAGGCCGAGGGTTGCGGTCAGCCAGTCGAGCGCCGGTTGCAGATCGCCGGGGCGGACGCCAAGCAGCTCGTCGAGGGTCGCTTGCAGGCGCGCCACCGCCGCCGACAATTCATCGCTGCGCCCCGGGGCTTCGCCGAGCCAGAACGGAATGGTCGGCGGCTGGCCCTGAGCATCCTCGACCCGCACCTTGCCGGTTTCAACCCGCAAGATTCGGTAGGAGGTGTTGCCGAGCTGGAACACATCACCCGCGATACTTTCCACGGCAAAGTCTTCGTTGACGCTGCCGATGTTCAGGCCTTGTGGCTCAAGCATCACGCTGTAATCGGCGTTGTCGGGGATGGTGCCGCCGCTGGTCACGGCGGTCAGTTGCGCGCCACGGCGGCCACGCAGGGTGCGGCTGACCGCATCGCGATGCAGGTAGGCGCTGCGGATGCCCTGACGACCGTTGTAGCCTTCGGCGAGCATCGTCAGCAGCGCCTGATAGTGTTTTTCGTCGAGATCGCGGTAGGGCGAGGCTTTGCGGAACAGCGCCAGCAGCGCGTCTTCCGCCCATTCCCGGCAACTGACTTCGGCGATGATCTGCTGCGCCAGCACATCCAGCGGCGCCTCGGGGATGTGCAGGGTGTCGAGCTCGCCACGGCGCACGCAGTCGAGCAGGGCGGCGCATTCGATCAGGTCGTCGCGGGTGGTGGCGAACAAGCGGCCCTTGGGTGTGCCGCCGACTTGGTGCCCGGAGCGCCCGGCCCTTTGCAGAAACCCGGCAATCGAACGCGGCGAGGATATTTGGCAGACCAGATCGACTTCGCCGATATCGATGCCCAACTCCAGCGACGCAGTGGCGATCAGCACTTGCAGCTCGCCGCGCTTGAGCCGCTGTTCGGCGTCGAGGCGGAATTCCTTGGCCAGGCTGCCGTGGTGCGCGGCCACCGCGTGTTTGCCGAGGCGTTCGCTGAGGTGTCGGCTCAGGCGTTCGGCGAGGCGCCGGGTGTTGACGAAAATCAGCGTGGTGCAGTGCTCGCGGGCCAGTTCGGCGAGCCGGTCATAAACCAGTTCCCAGACATCGTTGGCCATCACCGCCGACAACGGCACCGGCGGCACCTCGATGCCCAGATCCCGTGGCCGGGCGTGGCCGATGTCGATGATTTCGCAGGGGCGATCGGTGCCGACCAGAAACCGTGCCACGGCATCGATCGGCTTTTGCGTGGCGGACAAGCCGATGCGGGTCAAGGGTTCGGCACACAGCGCCTGCAGGCGTTCGAGGCTCAGCGCCAGATGACTGCCGCGTTTGCCGGCCGCGATTGCGTGAATCTCGTCGATGATCACCGTGCGTGTGCTGCCGAGCATTTTGCGTCCGGATTCGGAGCCGAGCAGCACGTACAGCGATTCCGGCGTGGTTACCAGAATGTGCGGCGCACTTTTGCGCATGGCGGCGCGGTCTTTTTGCGGGGTGTCGCCGGTGCGCACCGCCGTGGTGATCTGCAATTCGGGCAGGCCCATCTGGCGCAACTGTTCAGTGATTTCGGCCAGCGGAGTTTGCAGGTTGATGCGGATGTCGTTGGATAACGCCTTGAGCGGCGAAACGTAGACCACCAAGGTTTCGTCGGGCAAGCCGTCAGGGTTTTCCAGGCCCCGGCGAACGAGGTCGTCAAGCACCGCGAGAAACGCGGTAAGGGTTTTACCGGAGCCGGTGGGCGCGGCAATCAGCGTCGAACGGCGCTGGCGAATCAACGGCCATGCGCGGGCCTGGGCGGCGGTGACCGTCGGGAAAGTGCTGCTGAACCAGGCGCTGACGGCGGGTTGAAAGCCTGCCAGGGCCGCGTCCTTGGGGATGGGCAGATTCATGGCTCAAGTTATGCGGGTGGGGGCGGCAAGATGCAAGTACCACTCGGGATATCCAGTGGCTGACAGGGCTTCATCGCGAGCAGGCTCACTCCTACAGGGGAATGAGGTTAACTGTAGGAGTGAGCCTGCTCGCGATGGGGCCAGTTGATTCAGCACCATTCCCGGCGATCTACACTTTACGGGTGACGGTTGCGCACTAAACCCGCAAAATGCAACGATTCCGGCAATTATCGACGACGGGTGTCACAAGCACCGTCGCTAAAGCCATCGTTCCAATCAGACTGGGCCTGCTGACTCTATGCGAATGCGCCTTATGTTACTGGGCGGCGGAAATGCCCTTGGGCAGGCGCTGATTCGCCTCGGTGCGGAAGAAGACATCGGTTTCCTCGCCCCCCGCCCGCCAGAAGACGGCTGGGATGCCGCGAGCCTGACGCAACTGCTCGACGATACCCGTCCGGATGCGTTGATCAATCTCGCCTACTATTTCGACTGGTTCCAGGCCGAGACCGTCAGCGAAAGCCGTCTGGCCGGCCAGGAACGTGCCATCGAGCGACTGGCCGAGCTGTGCCAGCACCACAACATCATCCTTGTGCAGCCTTCCAGCTATCGGGTGTTCGACGGTTCGCGGGCGACCGCCTACAGCGAAAAAGACGAGCCGGTGCCGCTGGGCCTGCGCGGGCAGGCGCTGTGGCGCATCGAACAAAGTGTCCGCGCCACCTGCCCGCAGCACGTGTTGTTGCGCTTCGGCTGGCTGCTCGATGACAGCCCTGAAGGCACCCTTGGGCGCTTCCTTGCCCGCGCCGAACAACCGGACGAATTGCTCATGGCCGATGACCGCCGGGGCAATCCGACCCCGGTGGATGACGCGGCACGGGTGATCATTTCGGTGCTCAAGCAACTCGATTGCGCGGCGCCGCTGTGGGGCACTTACCATTACGCCGGCCACGAAGCGACCACGCCGCTGGCACTCGGGCAGGCGATTCTGACCGAAGCGCGCAGCCTGCATCCGCTGGCAATCGAAGCACCGACCGCTCAGGCCCACGCCGCGCGGCCGGACGCCGCCGAGGAGCCGCAGCACGCGGTGCTCGCCTGCAAGAAAATTCTGCACACTTTCGGGATCAAGCCCCGCGCCTGGCGCGCCGCGCTCCCGGCTTTACTGGATAGGTTTTATCGTCATGGCTGAAGGCCCTGTTTTAATCACCGGCGGCGCCGGTTTCATCGGCTCGCACCTGACTGACGCGTTGCTCGCCACCGGCCACTCGGTGCGGATTCTCGATGATCTGTCGACCGGCAAACGCAGCAACCTGCCGCTGGATAATCCACAGGTCGAACTGATCGTCGGTGACGTCGCCGATGCCGCGCTGGTCGCGCAGGCTATGCAAGGCTGCAGCGCCGTCGCGCATCTGGCGGCAGTGGCCTCGGTGCAGGCGTCGGTGGACGATCCGGTGAAGACGCACCAGAGCAATTTCATCGGCACCCTGAATGTCTGCGAAGCCATGCGCCAGGCCGGGGTCAAGCGTGTGCTCTACGCCTCGAGCGCAGCGGTGTACGGCAACAACGGTGAAGGCGAGTCGATCGACGAAGACACGCCAAAAGCCCCGTTGACCCCGTATGCCTCGGACAAACTGGCCGGCGAGCATTACTTCGATTTCTACCGTCGCCAGCATGGCCTGGAGCCGGTGATCTTCCGCTTCTTCAACATCTTCGGCCCACGCCAGGATCCGTCCTCGCCGTACTCCGGGGTCATCAGCATTTTCAGCGAGCGGGCACAGAAAGGCCTGCCGATCACGGTGTTCGGCGATGGCGAGCAGACCCGCGATTTCCTCTATGTCGAGGATCTGGTCGACGTGCTGGTGCAGGCAATTGACAAGCCTGAAGTGGAAGTGGGCGCGATGAACGTCGGCTGGAATCAGGCGATGAACCTCAAGCAGATGCTGCAGGCGCTGCAAGACGTGGTCGGCGAGTTACCTCCGATCAGCTACGGCCCGGCACGTTCCGGTGACATCCGTCATTCGCGGGCGAACAACGCGCGTTTGCTGCAACGCTTCAAGCTGCCAGAGCCGACGCCGATGCGTGTGGGGCTGGCGCGGTTGCTCGGCAAATAGGTTTACCGCAGACATGAAAAAGGCGCCTTGTTACAGGCGCCTTTTTCACGGCCGGAATTTGTCGCTAATCCTGTGGCGAGGGGATTTATCCCCGATCGATCAAGAAGTGATCGTCGTCAGTTCTAAGCCTGCTCACCCAAAGCCTCATTCACCACCACGTGAACGTTCCTGGTTGAATCTGCCTTAGAACTTGTAGCCCAGACCCACCATGTACACAAACGGATCGACATCAACATTGACCTTGGCACGGGTGCCCGGTGCCACCGCGTTATTCTCGACAGTCGCGCGGGTGTCGATGTCGATGTAGCGCACCTGGGCGTTGAGCATGATGTTGTCGGTCAGCATGTAGTCAGCGCCGACCTGCCAGGCCAGGCCCCAGGAGTTTTTCGCCTTGAAGTTGCTGAAGCCATTGGACTGGGCTTCGCTGCCGACGTGCTCATCGTAGATCCAGGTGTAGTTGATGCCGCCACCGATGTACGGCTGGAACGGCGATTTCGCATCCAGCGGGTAGTACACGACGCTGAGGGTGGGCGGCAGGTGTTTCAGAGTGCCGAGTTTGCCGTTGGCGGCTGGCAGCGCGGTGCCTTTGATTTTCACGTCATGCTCGAACGGCGAGGCCGCCAGCAACTCGATACCGATGTTGTTGGTCAGCATGTAAGCGAAGTTCAGACCCAGTTGGGTGTCGCTGCTCATGGTCGCCTTGCCGCCCAGGTTGGTGCCGCTCAGCGGACCCTGATCGACCTTGACGCTGGAGCTGTCGGCCTTCGGGTTGACGGTGATCGCGCCGGCGCGAACGATGATGTCGCCGGCTTCGTGAGCGTGGGCGAGCGGGGCTGCGAGCGCGAGGGCAAACAGCGAGGCGCTGAGCAAGGACTTGTTCATGGGGGCTCCAAAAGGACGTTAAAAATGTCTGATGTCCTATGGTATGAAGCCAACTGATACGGTCTTTTGACTCAGCTCAATGAAACAGTGATGGCCCCAAAAGATCGCAGCCTTCGGCAGCTCCTACAGTTGAAATGCGATCCCCTGTAGGAACTGCCGAAGGCTGCGATCTTTTGACTTTAAAACTGCCGGATTTCACTCCGGCAGCTCATACACATAAATCTTGTCCGCCGCCATCTGATACCCGGCATCGGCCAGTTCGCTGCTGGACGCCTTGACCTGCAACGGTCCCTCGACCCAGTACGGCTGATACAGCTCGTCGAGCTTCACGCCCAGCTCGCTTTTCACATGCACGATCTGGTTCGATGGCGGTGGCGGCACATGGATGCAAGCGCCGAAATACGGCACCAGCAGGAAATCGGTGGTGCGGCCCTCTTCGTTGACTTCCAGCGGCACGATGTAACCCGGCAGGCGGATGTTCTGCCCGTCGAGACTCTGCACCACCGGCGCGTTGGGCATGTCCTGTTTCGCCGCCGGCGCCGACTCGGCGGACAGCGCATCACTCATCTTCGACATGTCGTGCAACGGCGTCATGTTCGGCACTTCCGGCGCGGCGTCTGGCGGGATCATCTCCGACCAGGTCAGGTCTTTCGGCGCCGCTGCCGACACAGGCAGGGCGACCAGCAACAGCAGCGCAAGCACGGCGCGGGGCATGGTGAACATCCTCATAAACGGATCGACAGGCCATCGGCCAGGGATTGGCGATACGCGCGCCAGGCCGGCACGCTGCCCATCAGCAGCGCGGCCGCCAGAATGCCACCGAGCAGCGTCCATTCATACTCGCTCGGCCACGCCAGCGGCAGATACAGCCCGTAATTGGCCTGCACGTAGTCCTGCGCGGCGGCGATGCCGATGTACAGCAACGCCAGCCCCGCGATCACTCCGGTCAGCGCCAGGGCGAAGGCCTCCAGCACCAGCAGACTCGCGATGTGCCACGGCCGCGCACCGACCGAACGCAGAATCGCCATCTCGCGGCGACGCTCGTTGAGGCTGGTGAGAATCGCCGTGAGCATGCCGATCAACCCGGTCAGCACCACGAACAGCGAGACCACGAACAGCGCCTTTTCAGCGGTGCTCATCAGGCTCCACAACTCCTGCAAGGCCACGCCCGGCAGGATCGCCAGCATCGGCTCGCCACGGAACTCATTGATCTCGCGTTGCAGGGCGAAGGTGGAAATCTTGCTGTTGAGGCCGAGCATGAACGCGGTGATCGCCTGTGGCGTCAGGTCCATGTTGCGCGCCTGATCTGCGGTGATCCGACCGTTGCCGCGCGCCGGCACGCCGTTGTGCCAGTCGATGTGAATCGCCTCCATGCCGCCGAGGCTGATGTGCAACGTGCGATCTACCGGCGTGCCGGTGCGCTTGAGAATGCCGACCACGGTGAACGGTTTGTCGTCGTGTTTGACCAGACTGATAGCCGCCACACCATGGGCCAGCACCAGTTGGTCGCCGAGCTTGTAATGCAGCGCCTCGGCCACTTCGGCGCCGAGCACCACTTCGAACGGATCGGTGGCGAAGGCGCGGCCGTCGGCCAGTTCCAGGTGCTGCTGGCGACCGTACTGGTAATGCTCGAAATAGGCTTCGGTGGTGCCCATCACCCGGTAGCCGCGATGGGAGTCGCCGAGGGACATCGGGATCGCCCATTTCACTTTCGGGTTGCTGGCGAAATGTTCGAAGCTGTCCCAACGGATGTTGTTGGTCGCGTTGCCGATGCGGAACACCGAGTACAGCAGCAAGTTCACCGAGCCGGAGCGGGCGCCGACGATCAGGTCGGTGCCGCTGATGGTGCTGGCGAAACTGGCCTTGGCCTCGGTGCGCACGCGCTCGACGGCGAGCAACAGGCACACCGACAGGGCTATCGCGAACGCGGTGAGCAGGGCGGTAAAGCGGCGGTTGGCCAGGCTGGCCATGGCCAGACGAAACAGATACATCTCAGACCTCGGCAGACGTGGCGGCGCGATTGAGCTCGGCCAGGGACAGGTGACGGTCGAACAGCGGCGCCAGGCTCTGGTCGTGGCTGACGAACAACAGGCTGGAACCGGCCTCGCGGCATTCGGCGAACAGCAAGCGAATGAAGTTTTCCCGGGCGTCGTAATCCAGCGCCGAGGTCGGTTCGTCGGCGATCACCAGTTCCGGTTGGCCGATCAAGGCACGAGCGGCAGCGACCCGTTGCTGTTGACCGATCGACAGCGAATCGGCGCGACGACCGAGGATGCTTTCATCCTTCAGGCCCAAGTGGGCGAGCAGGGTGGCGGCGGCCTGATCGACGCTGCCGTGACGCTGTTTCGCCCGTTCGGCACGCAGTTTGGAGAAGTGACACGGCAACTCGACGTTCTCACGCACCGAGAGAAACGGCAGCAGGTTGAACTGCTGGAAGATGTAGCCGGTGTGATCGACACGAAAGCGGTCACGGGCGCCGGCACCCAGCTCGGTCAGTTCCTGGCCGAGCAGGCGAATGCTGCCGCGCCCGGGTTTCTGCACGCCACCGAGCAGGCCGAGCAGGGTGGTCTTGCCACTGCCGCTGGGGCCTTTGAGGAACAGGGTTTCGCCCGGCTCCAGGCGAAACGCCGGGATGTCCAGCAGCGGCGGGTGACCGGGCCAGTTGAAGCCCAGGTCGGACAGTTCGATGAGTGCTTGGGTCATGGCACCAGTTTCATGGTTGAACACATAACCCTGTAGGAGCTGCCGAAGGCTGCGATCTTTTGATCCTGTTCTTTAAAAGCAAGATCAAAAGATCGCAGCCTCGTTTCACTCGACAGCTCCTACAGGGGATCTATACAGGATTCAGAATTTCAGGGCAGCCGCCTTGGCCGTCACTTCCGTACCCTGCTGGCCGCTCGGGCCGATCAGTTGTACCTGAATTTTCTGGGTCGCCGGGAAGGTATTGAAGAGGTTCGCCAGATCCAGGGTCTTCACGGCACCCGGTGCAGCACAACTGAACTGATAGTGCGCGTGGATTTCGCTGTGATCGTGGTGATGCGCTTCACCGCCCTTGGCATCTTCGTCGTGGTCATCATCGTCATGCTCGGCGGCAGCCGGCTTGTCGCCGAACAGCGGGCTTTCCAGTTCCTGGCTGGTGACCTTGCAACCGGCGGCGGCTGGCAGGCTGAACAGCGCCAGCGGGTTTTCCAGTTTGGTGCGCGCGGCCACGACTTTGGCTTTGTCGGCGTCGCTGGCGGCGGCGTGTTCGAAGCCCACCAGGTTCATCGCCGGGCTTTCCAGTTCCAGCTCCAGGGTCTGGCCGTCGAGTGCGGCGTTCAAGCGGCCGACGCCATGTTCGTGGGCGCCGAGGCTGCCGTGCTCGTGGTCATGATCGTGCTCATCGGCGGCATGGGCGATGGCCAGCGGCAACAGGGCAAACGGCAAAGCGAGCAGCAGACGACGCATGGCGGTCTCCGGAAAGTAAAGTGAAGAGTTTGTTATGTGATCTTATAACGAAATTCCGCAGAGTTTGCCCGTGCGCTTGGCGTTGCACAAGTCCCGTGGGAGCATGCAGGTCAGAAATGTGCAGGAGCGAAGCAGATGTTGCGGATACGCGGAACCGTCGGCGCGATGCCGGTGGATTTGACGGTGGAGCTGGATGACAGCGATTGGGTGAAGCTCGGCGCAGCCCTTGGCGCGCAGCCGCAGGGTGATCAGCCTGAAGCGGCATTGAGCACGCCGGCAGCGAAACCACTGAACCAGGACGATGCGTTGTGGCAGGTCGCGCAGGATCTGTTGCGCAAGGCCAGGCAACTCAGCGGGCCAGATCTTCTGGAGCAGCTTGAGGGATTGACCGGCAGCGCGGCCGCAGGCAAACGCCTGCTGGTGCGCTTGCGCCACAGTTCACAGGTGAAAGTGGCGAGCGGCGGCGATACGCCGCTCTACAGCTGGGTCGAGTGAGCCGCAAAAGATCGCAGCCTGCGGCAGCTCCTACAGTTTCAGCGTTCGTCCGCAATACCGGTGAACACGATCAAATGTAGGAGCTGCCGAAGGCTGCGATCTTTTGATCTTAATAAAGCGCAGCGAATACTTTACGCCGGTAAGCGGTCACCAGCGGATGATCGTTGCCCAGCAGTTCGAACACCTGCAGCAACGTCTTGTGCGGCAACCCTTCGCCGTAGCTACGGTTACGGATGAACAGCTTGAGCAACGCCTCCAGCGCCGCTTCGTATTGCTGACGCGCCAATTGCTGGATCGCCAGTTGATACACCGCTTCGTCGTCCTGCGGATCTTTGGCCAGACGCGCCTTGAGGTCGGCAGCATCCGGCAGATCACGGGCAAGTCCCAGGAACTTGATCTGCGCCTTGGCCCCGGCCAGTGCAGCCTTGTGCTCATCGCTCTTGACCGCGTCGAGCACGGTTTGCGCTTCGTCCAGTTCGCCGCGCTCGGTCAGGCAGCGGGCGTAGAGGATCAGCGCCTTGGCGTTGCTGTTGTCTTCGGTGAGCATGACCACCAGCGCCGCTTCCGCGTCAGCGAAACGCCCTTCATCGAACAGCGCCTGCGCCTGTTCGAACGGATCGGCGGCGGCCGGCGGCGGCATTTGTACATGCGGCTCAAGCAACGCGCGCACTGCGGATTCCGGTTGCGCACCGGCAAAACCGTCCACCGGTTGACCGTCCTTGAACAGCACCACCGTCGGCAGGCTGCGGATGCCGAAGCGGGCCACGATGTCCTGCTCGATGTCGCAGTTGACCTTGGCCAGCAGCAGTTCGCCCTGATAGCTCTCGGCAATGCCTTGCAGCATCGGCATCAGCGCCTTGCACGGCGCACACCATTCGGCCCAGAAATCCACCAGCACCGGTTTGTTGAAGGAAGCTTCGATCACCGACTGGTCGAAATCGGCAGTCGTGGCGTCGAAGATGTACGGCGTTTGCTCACTCATGGGGGATCTCGTAAAAGCGTGGATGGAGCAACTATACGGCTTGGCGGGGTGTGGCCGGAAGCGGGGGCAGGTTTAGAGATGTGTTGCCTGATAGGACGCCTTCGCGAGCAAGCTCGCTCCCACAGGATTCTGTGTCGAACACAAATATCGGTTCGACTCGGCCACTGTAGGAGCTGCCGAAGGCTGCGATCTTTCAACCATTTCAATCACGCCGCGCATGGTAAAGACTGACATGTCTGAACTCTTCCGGCTCCGCCAGATCCGGCAAGGTCATCGCCTCAAGCATTTCAATGCGCTCATACAACGGATGGCGAAAATCCCGAACCCGCGAATCCGCCACCAGCGCCTCGCGGCCACGGCTGAGAAACGCGTCGAGCAGCGGCAGGTTCTCGCGGTCGTAGAGCACGTCCGCCACCAGGATCAGATCGAAGCGATCAGCCTCGGAAAAAAAGTCCGTCGAATAACTCATCTGCACATCGTTAAGTTCAGCGTTGGCCCGGCACGCGGTAATCGCCAGCGGATCCAGATCACAGGCCACCACTTCCAGGGCACCTGACTTGACCGCCGCAATCGCGGCAATCCCCGAGCCGGCGCCGAAATCCAGCACCCGTTTGCCGCGCACCCACTCGGGAAACTCCGCCAGATAGCGCGCCACCGCCAGACCGCTGGCCCAGCAGAAACTCCAATAGGGCGGCTCGTGAAGGATGCGCCGGGTTTCGTCCGGGCTGAATTCACGATCCATGTTGTCGCCGTCGATCAGCCACAGTTGCAAATCGGTGCCCGGCAATGCACAGGCCTTGAGCCGCGCATCACCGAGCAATTCACCCAGCGCCTGTTGCAGGTCGAGCGGTACGGTCATGGTGCTTTGACAAATTGCAGCTGGCCCAGCGCCTGAGTGGTCGGCTGGGTGATGGTTTGCGACGGCAGGTGCAGGATCAACTGACCCGACTGCGTGGCGCGCCCGCGCAGCTCAACCCGTGCGCCGGCCGGGAAGGCTTCCGGATTGAAGCGCAGGCGAAACGGCAGGATCTGGTTGTTGCCGATCAGGCTGGAACTGGCGAGCAGTTGTTGCGGGCGCGACTTGTCATCGATCACCAGCAGCGCCAGTTCGACTTCAGCCCCGGCCGGCACGCCTTGCAGGGTGCCGCTCAGTTCCCGTTGATAGGCCGGCAGCGGGCCGAGGTCAGCGGCCTCGCGGGCTTTTTTCTGCGCCTGTTGTGGTGCAGGCCCCGGTGTTGGCGGTTGCGACTTGGGCTTGTCGCTGCCGCAGGCCACCAGCAGGGCGAAAAGACTGAGCAAAACGAGCGGTCGTAGCGGCATTGGCAGCTCCAGAAAATGAAATCCGTGGATCAAACGATCATGGCAGTCTGTATACCGCAAACCCTATGGCTTGTCTTGCCACCGGGATGCGCTACCATGGCCCTCCCTTTTTTTGTTGCCAGCCACCATGCACTGTCCCTTCTGCGGTGCCAACGACACCAAGGTCATCGACTCGCGTCTGGTCGCCGAGGGCGAACAGGTGCGCCGCCGGCGTGAATGCCTGGCCTGCGGCGAACGTTTCACGACATTCGAGACGGCCGAACTGGTGTTGCCGCGCCTGATCAAAACCGACGGCAGCCGCCAACCGTTCGACGAAGAAAAACTCCGCGCCGGCATGCAACGCGCGCTGGAGAAACGTCCGGTGAGCGTCGAGCGCCTCGAATCCTCTCTGGTTCACATCAAGCACAAGTTGCGCGCCACCGGCGAGCGCGAGGTCAAATCCCTCGTGGTCGGCGAACTGGTGATGGCCGAGCTGCAAAAGCTCGATGAAGTGGCCTACATTCGTTTCGCTTCGGTGTACCGGCGCTTCCAGGACCTCAACGAGTTCCGTGAAGAGATCGACCGCCTCGCCCGCGAACCGGTGAAAGAATGACCCGCGCCGCCGAGCAGGCGATCCTCGACGCCCACTTCATGGCGCGCGCGCTGGAACTGGCGCGCAAGGGCCACTACACCACCCATCCCAATCCACGGGTTGGCTGCGTGATCGTGCGTGACGGGCAGATTGTCGGCGAAGGCTTTCACGAGCGCGCCGGCGAACCCCACGCCGAGGTCCACGCCCTGCGCGCTGCCGGTGAACTGGCCCGCGGCGCCACCGCTTACGTGACCCTTGAACCGTGCAGCCACCATGGCCGCACACCGCCGTGCGCCGATGCGTTGGTGACTGCCGGGGTTGCTCGGGTGGTCGCCGCGATGCGCGATCCGAACCCACAGGTCGCCGGGCGTGGCTTGCAGCGTCTGGCTGATGCCGGCATCGCCACCGAAAGCGGCGTGCTGGAAGTCGAGGCGCGCCAGCTCAATCAAGGTTTCCTGAAGCGCATGGAACATGGCTTGCCGTTCGTGCGGGTCAAGTTGGCGATGAGTCTCGACGGGCGCACGGCGATGGAAAGCGGCGAGAGCCAGTGGATCACCGGCCCGGCCGCGCGTTCCGCCGTGCAGCGTTTGCGCGCGCAGGCCGCCGTAGTATTGACCGGCGCTGACACCGTACTGGCCGACGGCGCACGCCTGACCGTGCGCGCCGACGAACTGGGGCTGGATGCCGAGCAAACCGCACTGGCCATGAGCCGTCCGCCGCTGCGGGTGCTGATCGATGGGCGCCTGCGGGTGCCGTTGGATGCGCCGTTCTTCAAGGCCGGCCCGGCGCTGGTCGCCACCTGCATGGCGGTCGAAGAGCAATACGCCAATGGCCCGGAATGCCTGATCGTGCCGGGTGACGACGGTCAGGTCGATCTGCATCAGTTGCTCATCGAACTGGCCAACCGTGGCGTCAACGAAGTGCTGGTCGAGGCCGGCCCGCGTCTGGCTGGTGCATTCGCTCAGCTCGGTCTGGTCGACGAGTTCGTGATCTTCATCGCCGGCAAGTTTCTCGGCTCCACGGCACGGCCGTTGCTGGACTGGCCGCTGGCTTATATGAAGGACGCTCCCGAGCTGAAAATCACTGAAATCCGCGCGGTTGGCGATGACTGGCGAGTCACTGCGACGCCAGTCGTTTCGGCGAGCGTATAATTCCCGGCCATCGCCTTAGCGCTGGCTTCGTTCTCAAGGAGAACCCCATGTTTACCGGCATCATCGAATCCATCGGCAGTATCCGCGCACTGACCCCCAAGGGCGGTGATGTGCGGGTGCATGTCGAAACCGGCAAGCTCGACCTGAGCGACGTCAAACTCGGCGACAGCATCGCGGTCAACGGCGTGTGCCTGACGGCGGTTGAACTGCCGGGCAATGGCTTTGCCGCCGACGTCAGCCGCGAAACTCTCGACTGCACCGCGATGAATGACCTGAAAAGCGGCAGCCCGGTCAATCTGGAAAAAGCCCTGACCCCGACCACCCGTCTCGGTGGGCATCTGGTCAGCGGTCACGTCGACGGTATCGGCGAAGTGGTGTCGCGCAGCGACAATGCCCGCGCCGTCGAATTTCGCATCCGCGCGCCGAAAGAACTGGCCAAGTACATCGCCCATAAAGGCTCGATCACCGTCGACGGCACCAGCCTCACCGTGAACGCGGTCGATGGCGCCGAATTCCTGCTGACGATCATTCCGCACACCCTGAGCGAAACCATCATGGCCTCCTACAAGCCGGGCCGCCGGGTGAACCTGGAAGTCGATTTGCTGGCGCGTTATCTGGAGCGTTTGCTTCTCGGCGACAAGGCCGCAGAGCCCGGCTCTTCACAAAAGCCTGGCGGTACGATCACTGAAAGCTTTCTGGCCGCCAACGGCTATCTCAAATCCTGACTGAAGGGGGTGCCTTGTGGCGCTCAATAGCATCGAAGAACTGGTTGAAGACATCCGCCAAGGCAAGATGGTCATCCTCATGGATGACGAAGACCGCGAGAACGAAGGCGACCTGATCATGGCCGCCGAATGCTGCAAGGCCGAGCACATCAACTTCATGGCCAAGCACGCCCGTGGCCTGATCTGCATGCCGATGAGCCGCGAGCGTTGCGAGCTGTTGAAGCTGCCACTGATGGCGCCACGCAACGGTTCCGGTTTCGGCACCAAGTTCACCGTATCGATCGAAGCTGCCGAAGGCGTGACCACCGGTATCTCCGCCGCCGACCGTGCGCGCACCGTGCAAGCGGCGGCGGCCAAAGACGCCAAGGCTGAAGACATCGTCAGCCCGGGCCACATCTTCCCGCTGATGGCCCAGGCTGGCGGTACGCTGGCCCGTGCCGGTCACACCGAAGCCGCCTGCGACCTGGCGCGCATGGCCGGTTTCGAGCCAAGCGGCGTGATCTGCGAAGTGATGAACGACGACGGCACCATGTCCCGTCGCGCTGAGCTGGAAGCGTTCGCCGCCGAACACAACATCAAGATCGGCACCATCGCCGACCTGATTCACTACCGGATGATCCACGAACGTACCGTTCAGCGGATTGCCGAGCAGCCGCTGGACAGCGAACTGGGCCAATTCAACCTGGTGACCTATCGTGATTCGGTGGAAGGCGATGTGCACATGGCCCTGACGCTGGGCACCGTTTGCGCCGAAGAGCCGACCTTGGTTCGCGTGCACAACATGGACCCGCTGCGCGACCTGCTGATGGTCAAGCAACCGGGCCGCTGGAGCCTGCGCGCCGCGATGGCTGCGGTGGCCGAGGCCGGCAGCGGTGTGGTGCTGTTGCTCGGCCACCCGCTGGACGGCGATGTGCTGCTGGCCCATATCCGCGAAACCGCTGATCAGGCGGCGGTGAAAAAACCGACCACTTACAGCATCGTCGGTGCCGGCTCGCAGATCCTGCGTGACCTCGGTGTGCGCAAAATGCGCCTGATGTCGGCGCCAATGAAATTTAATGCGATATCCGGTTTCGATCTGGAAGTTGTAGAATACGTGCCCTCCGAATAATGACCCGGTGAATTCGGCATTGTTGATGTAGATCCTTGTGGTGAGGGGATGAATCCCCTCGCCACAGGGGTGTAGTCGAACAGCAATGTGGTGTTTCCGGTCATGAATTTGTGGCTAATATCACTGAGGGATGCGTACGAAACGTGTCCCGGCTCTTTAAGAGATCTGACGAATGACCCTGAAGACCATCGAAGGTACCTTCATCGCCCCTAAAGGCCGCTACGCTCTGGTAGTGGGCCGTTTCAACAGCTTCGTGGTTGAAAGCCTGGTCAGCGGTGCAGTTGATGCCCTGGTTCGCCACGGCGTGAGCGAAAGCGACATCACCATCATCCGCGCGCCTGGCGCCTTCGAAATCCCGCTGGTTGCGCAGAAAGTCGCCCAGAAAGGCGAGTTCGCAGCCATCATCGCCCTCGGCGCGGTCATTCGTGGCGGCACTCCGCACTTCGAATACGTGGCAGGCGAGTGCACCAAGGGTCTGGCCCAGGTGTCCATGGAATTCGGCGTACCGGTCGCGTTCGGCGTCCTGACCGTTGATTCCATCGAGCAAGCCATCGAACGTTCCGGCACCAAGGCCGGCAACAAAGGTGCTGAAGCTGCCCTGTCCGCTCTGGAAATGGTCAGCCTGCTGGCGCAGTTGGAGGCCAAGTGATTAGCGACGATAGCGATCGTTTCAACCCGCGCGATCCGAAACCTGCGGATGCCGGCAAGCCATCGAAAAGCGTCAAGCGTCGTGAAGCCCGTCAGCTCGCGACCCAGGCCCTGTATCAGTGGCACATGGCCAAGGCTTCGCTGAACGAGATCGAAGCGCAGTTCCGCGTTGATAACGATTTCACCGATGTCGATGGCGCTTACTTCCGCGAGATCCTGCACGGGGTTCCGCAGTTCAAGACTGAAATCGACACCGCGCTCAAGCCGTGCCTGGACATCGAAATCGAAGAGCTGGACCCGGTTGAACTGGCGGTTCTGCGCCTGTCCACCTGGGAACTGCTCAAGCGCGTCGACGTGCCATACCGCGTGGTGATCAACGAAGGTATCGAGCTGGCGAAAGTCTTCGGTTCGACCGACGGCCACAAGTTCGTCAACGGCGTACTCGACAAGCTGGCTCCGCGCCTGCGTGAAGCTGAAGTGAAGGCGTTCAAGCGCTGATACGCGCTTGAGACCTCATGGGCGAGTTTGAGCTGATCCGCAATTTCTTCGCCGCCGCGCCCTGTGCGCAGGGCGGCGAGGGCGTTGCTCTGGGGATCGGCGACGACTGCGCCTTGCTGGCGGTTCCCCCCGGGGAACAACTGGCGATCTCCACCGATACGCTGGTGGCCGGCGTGCATTTCGCCGATCCCTGCGATCCGTTTCTGCTCGGTCAGCGCTCGCTGGCCGTCGCGGTCAGCGATCTGGCCGCCATGGGCGCCACGCCCGTTGCCTTTACCCTTGCCCTGACTGTGCCGACGGTGACCGCCGATTGGCTGCAAGCCTATGCCCGCGGTTTGAACCGCATGGCGCAGAGCTGCGGCGTCGCGCTGGTTGGCGGCGACACCACCCGTGGGCCGTTAAGCCTGACCGTCACCGTGTTCGGTCGCGTTCCGGCCGGGCAGGCCTTGACCCGCAGCGGCGCACAACCGGGCGACCTGCTTTGTGTTGGCGGCGAACTGGGCAATGCCGCCGGTGCCTTGCCGCTGGTGCTTGGCCAGCGTGAAGCCGACACTGATATTGCCGAGCCGCTGCTCAGTCATTACTGGGCGCCGCAACCGCAACTCGGGCTTGGTCAGGCCTTGCGCGGCAAGGCCACCTCGGCCCTGGATATCTCCGATGGCCTGCTTGCCGATTGCGGCCATATCGCTCTGGCTTCGCAGGTGCGGCTTGAGGTTGAACGCGAGCGCGTACCGTTGTCCGATGCTTTAGTGGCGTTTCTCGGCCAGCGTGGCGCCGAACGGGCGGCGTTGAGCGGCGGCGATGACTATGTGCTGGCCTTCACGCTACCGTCCGTCGAGTTGCCGGCGCTGCTGGCCGATGGTTGGCCGATCCATGTGATCGGGCGTGTGGCGCAGGGCCAGGGTGTGGTGCTGCTGGATCGCGAAGGACACGACATCACCCCGCAAATCCGGGGTTATCAACATTTTCAGGAGACACCGTGACAGATCACCCGAAACAGGTTCCGGCCGAATTCGTTCCGCCGTCGGTCTGGCGCAATCCCTGGCATTTCCTCGCGTTCGGCTTCGGCTCCGGCACCTTGCCTAAAGCGCCGGGCACGTGGGGTTCGTTAGTTGCGCTACCCTTTATCCCGTTGTGGCAGATGCTGCCCGACTGGGGTTACTGGCTGATGCTCGGGATCACCATGCTGTTCGGCTTCTGGCTGTGCGGCAAGGTTGCCGACGATCTGCGGGTACACGACCACGAAGGCATCGTCTGGGACGAAATGGTCGGGATGTGGATCACCCTGTGGCTGGTGCCGGAGGGCTGGTATTGGTTGCTCGCGGGGTTCCTGGTGTTCCGCTTTTTCGACATTCTCAAGCCATGGCCGATCCGCTGGATCGACCGGCATGTCCACGGCGGCGTCGGCATCATGCTCGACGACGTGCTGGCCGGCGTATTCGCCTGGCTGGCAATGCAGGGACTGGTGTGGATTTTCGCCTGATCCGGATCGTCAGGGTTAAGTGAGGAAACTAGGGATGGCTCGACGCTGGTTGGCGCTTGTGTTTTTTACCTTGCTGGGCACTGTCGCCAGTGCGCAGGAAGCTGCGCCGACACCTGCGGTCATCCATCTGGCCAGCGAAGACTGGGAAGACTACACCGCCGCCGACGGCCACGGCCTGGGCTGGGACGTGCTGCGCAAGGTGTTCGAGCCGGCCGGGGTGAAACTCGACATTCGCAGCGAACCGTACACTCGTTCAGTTGGACTGACCCAGCGTGGCGAGGTCGATGCTTGTGTGGGTTCTTATCATGAAGAATTCAGCGACCTGCTCTATCCGCGCTGGAATTTCGACACCGACCACATCTACGCCTTGGGCCTGGCGAGTAATCCGGCACCGACCCCGGAAACCCTCGGCCAATATCGGCTGGCCTGGGTGCGCGGTTACGACTATCAGAATTATCTGCCCGGCGTGCACAACTTCAACGAGGTTGTGCGACGTACCGGGATCCTGTCGATGCTCACCCACAATCGCGCCGACTATTACATCGATGCGCAGACCGAAATCGATTACGTGCTCGGCCGGGCCAAGGATCCGACGCAGTTTCGCAAGACCCATATCGCCGAATTGCCGCTGTACCTGTGCTTCGCCGATACGCCACAAGCGCGCACGCTGATGGCGCTGTTCGACAGGCGCATGGAGCAGTTGGTAAAGAGTGGCGAGCTGAAACCGATTTTCGAGCAGTGGAAGCAGCCGTATCCGTTCGAGACGAACTGATGCGGATTTCTGCAGGAGCTGCGGCACGCTGCGATCTTTTGATCTTGATCTTGAAAAAAACGGATCAACAGATCGCAGCCTCGTTTCACTCGACAGCTCCTACAGAAATCCCTGATGTCCGAGGAGCTATCAAACTTTTTGATTGTTATGCCCGATAATTCAGCCTAAGCGTCTGCCGGAACCTGCTGTTACAATGCCGGCCTGCGAATTTTCAGAATTTTTAGATCAGGAGCACACCGGTGCCTGTCGTTTTTGTCGCCGCTTCCAAGCTGCCAACGCCTTTTGCGCAATTCACCATGCACGGTTTTCTCGATGAGGCTACCGGCCGCGAGCACGTGGTGCTGAGCCTGGGTGATTTCGCCGACGGTGCCCCGGTTCTCGGCCGGTTGCACTCCGAGTGCCTGACCGGTGATGCGCTGTTCAGCCAGCGCTGCGACTGCGGCTCGCAACTCGAAGCGGCGCTCAAGGCCATCGCCCGTGAAGGCCGTGGCGTGCTGCTGTACCTGCGTCAGGAAGGTCGCGGCATCGGTCTGCTGAACAAGATCCGCGCCTACGAGTTGCAGGACGGCGGCGCCGACACCGTTGAAGCCAACGAGCGTCTGGGCTTTGCCGCCGATCAGCGCGACTACGCCATGTGCCTGCCGATGCTCGAGCATCTGGGCGTGAAATCCCTGCGTCTGATGACCAACAACCCGCGCAAGGTAAAAGCCCTGACAGACATGGGCATAGTCGTCGCCGAGCGCGTGCCGCTGCACACCGGCCACAACCCACACAACAAACTGTACCTCGCGACCAAGGCCAGCAAACTCGACCACATGATGGGTAATGAGCATCAGGGCGAGGTCGACCGCGCGTGACTCGCGGTCAGGTGCGCCGCCGTCTGGCGGTCGACTGGTGGAAATACCTGGCGTTGGCGCTGCTGCCGTTGTTCGTTCTGAACCTGCTGTTCGGTCAGGGCGAGGGAATTCTTCCGGTCCTGACGATGCCATTGTTCATCGCCGGTGTTGCGTCGATGTTTGTCAGCCTGAAGTTTTTCGGTGGCTACAAACACGCCCTGATCGCCACCCAGAAAGCCCTCGATACGCCTGCCGAACCGGCGGCCTGGATCGCGCTCGCGGCCCATCGTCGGATTGCGTTCCTCGCCGCATCATTGCCGGCATGGATCGGCGCGCTGGCGGTGTTCGTCGGCCTCGAAGCCGTACCGCTGATGCTGCTGGCGCTGTCCACGGCCGTGCTGTTCTATCTCTACCGCATCCCGCGTCAACTCGGCTGATGCGCCGCCTGTGGCTGGCGGTTCTGCTGCTGGCCTGCGCCGGCCCGGTGCTGGCGAGTCTGCGAGTGGTCAGTCTCGCGCCTTCTCTGTCTGAAATCATTGTTGAGCTGGGCTCGGCCGATCTGCTGGTTGGCGTGCTGGATGCCGGTGAGCGTCCGGCTGCGCTCAAGGATGTCCCGTCAGTGGGGCGCTATGGTCAACTGGACATGGAGCGCCTGCTCAGTTTGAAGCCCGATTTGCTGCTGTTGTGGCCCGGCAGTGTCGGCCCGGCACAACGCGATCAGCTCAAACACCTGAACATTCCGACCTACGTCGCCGAACCGCACAATCTCGAACAACTTTCTGCACAGATTGAAGCTATTGCCGCACAACTCGGCCGGCCTGAGCGTGGGACGAAACTGGCGGCGGACCTGCGCCAGAAACTCGACGGACTGCGTCAGCGCTATCGCCGGGCCACGCCGCTGACAGTGTTCTATCAAGTCTGGGACAAGCCGCTGTACACCGTCGGTGGCGGACAAATCATCAGCGATGCGCTCGAAGTCTGTGGCGCGCGCAATGTGTTTGCCGACCTGAGTTTGCCGGCGCCGCAGGTGAGTATCGAGGCTGTGTTACAGCGCAATCCCGAGGTGATTCTGGCCAGTGATCAGACCCAGCTGGATGCGTGGAAGGCCTGGCCGCAGGTGAGTGCGGTGGCACATGATCAGTTGCTGCTGGTCAGCGACAAAGGCCTGGAGCGCCCGAGCGGCCAGATGATCGAAGCAACCGCCAAACTCTGCCAACTCATCCAGCCACACCGCTGACCCCTGCAGGAGCTGCCGAAGGCTGCGATCTTTTGATCTTGATCTTCGGCGACTCCTAGTCAGCCACAAGCAAGATCAAAAGATCGCAGCCTTCGGCAGCTCCTACAGGGAGTTCAGTTAAGTCCCGGAGTCCAGGTGATGCCAACTACCCAAACCCGACCTTCCTCGCGATAGCCAAACTGGCTGCCGTCATAGCTGTACAACGCGCGGCTGTAACCCTTGTCCAGCAGGTTATCGACCTTCAGATCCAGTTTGATCTCGCGATTCAGTGCCCAGCTGCTGCGCAGTCCAAGCGTGCCGTAGCCACCCAACGGCTGGGTGTTGTCCAGATCGTCGTAACTGCCGCTGACCAACTGCCAGCTCGCGCCCACGCCCAACCGGTCGAACTGGCGATCCAGATCCCAACTGGCTGTGCGCCGCGCGCGACGCGCCAGGGTGTGCCCGGTATCGCGATCACGCGGGTCGATAATCGCCACGCCGAGATTGCTCTGCCAACCGAACAGTTCCTGCTTCAGCGCCGCTTCAAAGCCATTGATCCGTGCCGAAGCCACGTTCTCCGGGCGTGAGTTGCTACCGAAGATGATCGCGTCTTGCAGGTCCGTGCGGTAAATCGACGCTTCCAGCCGACTGCTATCGCTCAACTGACTGCGCCATTGCAGTTCGTAGCTTTTCGAGGTTTCCGGTTTCAGATTCGGGTTGCTGAAATCCGGGTAGTACAGGTCGTTGAAGGTCGGCGCGCGGAAGCCTTCGCTGTAGCTCAGCAGCAGGTCGTTGTCCGGGTTCAGCGGCAGGGTAAAGGTGCCGCTCCAGGTGTTCTGGCTGCCGAACTGCTGGTTGTCGTCGTGACGCAGGCCCAGTTCGGTGGAGAAGCTGTCGGCCTGATAACGATGCTGGATGAACGCGGCGCGGTTCCAGCGGCTGTCCTCGTTGAATGCGGTGCTGCTGTTGACCCGATCTTCGTACCAGTCACCGCCGAGGATCAGGCTGTTGCGCGCATCCAGGGTCAGGTCGTTCTGCCAGTTCACCGAGTCGCGATAGGTATTGAACACCGTGCGCTCGTCGCTGAGCTTGTCGAAGGTTTTCTCGCGATTCTCGCTGTGGCCGAATTCGACGCGGGTCTTCCAGATTTCGTTGACCCGCGCATCGATGTAGCTGCTGATATTGCTGACGTTGAAGTCGCTGTAAGGCTGCTGTTGCACCGATTCGAAAGTGGTCGTATCAAAGCGGCCGAACGGGTTATCGAACTCGCTCTTGCCACGGTTATCCAGCAGGTTGGCGCCGACTTCGATGTCGTCGGTCAGCGCATGGCTGAGGCTCAGGCTGATGGATTTATTGCGGTAGGCATCGTGATCGCTGTCGCTCGGGTACGACGCGTGAGTGCGGTCGAGGCCAGCGGTGTCATCGAGGCTGGCGCCAAGATTGAAGCGGGTCTTCTCGTCGCCACCGGACAGGCCGAGGCTGCGTTCCCAGGTCTGGTTGCTGCCGAAGCCGACGTGCAAGCGCGGCTGCAGGCCTTGCTCGGTGCCGCGCCGGGTGAAAATCTGAATCACCCCGCCAATCGCATCGCTGCCGTAAATCACCGAGCGCGAACCGCGCAACACTTCCACGCGCTCGATCTGGTCGATGTTCAGGTGCTGCAGGTTGCTGTCGCCAGAGGTCGAGCTGCCGATGCGCTGACCGTCGACCAGCACCAGACTCTGCGCCGATTGCGTGCCGCGAATGTAGATCCCCGGCAGACTGCCGCGTCCGCCAGCCTGCGCCACCTGCACGCCCGGCACCCGTTGCAGCAGGTCGGTGACGCTGCCCGGTTGCAGGCGGTCTATGTCTTCGCGGGTGAATACGGTGTTGGCGGCGCTGCTGTCGTTGCGCGCTTCGACCTGGCGGTTGGCGCTGATCAGCGTGTCGGGCAGCTTTAACGCTTCGTCGCGTTCGAAGGTGTCGGCGAGGGCGCTGGCGGCTGGCAGCAGGAGGAGGGGCAGGGCGAGGCGCGAGAGGTTCATGGCAATCCATGGTTTATGCAAAACCCTGTAGGAGCTGCCGAAGGCTGCGATCTTTTGATTTTGCTTTTGAGAAAGGCTGAAGCCGCCGAGGCGAGGATCAAAAGATCGCAGCCTTCGGCAGCTCCTGCACGGGCCGGTGTTAGCGGTTGAGCAGTTCCAGACGCTCGCGAATCGACGCTTCGATTCCCGCTTCATCCAGCCCGCACTCGGCCAGCATCTGCGCCGGTTTGGCGTGCTCGACGTAGATGTCCGGCAAGCCCAGGTGCAGCATCGACTTGAGGATGTTCTCCCGCGCCAGGAATTCGCTGACCGCGCCACCGGCGCCGCCCATGATCGCGTTCTCCTCGATGGTCACCAGCAACTCGTGGCTGCCGGCAATCTCGCGTACCAACGCTTCATCCAGCGGCTTGACGAAACGCATGTCGACTACGGTCGCGTCCAGCTTCTCGGCGACTTTCAGGGCTTCGGTCAGTTGTACGCCGAACACCAGCAGGGCGACTTTGCTGCCCTGACGACGGATGATGCCTTTGCCGATTTCGATCGGCTCCAGATCCTTGTCGATGGTCGCATTCGGGCCGGTGCCGCGCGGATAACGCACTGCCGCCGGTCCGCTGTACAGGTGGCCGGTGGTGAGCATCTTGCGCAGTTCGTTTTCATCGCTCGGGGTCATGATGACCATGCCCGGAATGCAGCGCAGGTAAGACAGATCGAAGCTGCCGGCGTGAGTCGGGCCGTCTTCACCCACCAGGCCGGCGCGGTCGATGGCGAACAGCACGTCGAGGTTCTGCACCGCGACGTCATGTACCAACTGGTCGTAACCGCGTTGCAGGAACGTCGAGTAGATCGCCACCACCGGTTTGGCGCCTTCGCAGGCCATGCCGGCGGCGAACGTCACGGCGTGCTGTTCGGCAATCGCCACGTCGAAGTAGCGCAGCGGGAAACGTTCGCTGAACGCCACCAGGTCCGAGCCTTCCTTCATCGCCGGGGTGATCCCCACCAAGCGCGGGTCAGCTGCGGCCATGTCGCACAGCCATTCGCCGAACACCGCCGAATACTTCGGCCCGCCGGCCTTTTTCGGCGCAGCGGCCGGGGCGTCGACCGGCTCGAGCTTGGTGATCGCGTGGTAACCGATCGGGTCGACTTCCGCCGGGGCGAAGCCTTTGCCTTTCTTGGTGACGATGTGCAGGAACTGCGGGCCTTTCAGATCGCGCATGTTGCGCAGGGTGGCGATCAGGGTCGGCAGGTCGTGGCCATCGATCGGGCCGATGTAGTTCCAGCCCAGCTCTTCGAACAGGGTGCCGGGAACCAGCATGCCTTTGGCGTATTCTTCGGTGCGACGGGCGATTTCCCAAGCGCCGGGCAGGCGCGACAGGACTTTCTTGCTGCCCTCGCGCATGCTCGCGTAGGTGCGGCTGGAAAGAATCTTCGCCAGATAATTGGACAGGCCACCGACGTTGCGCGAGATCGACATGTCGTTGTCGTTGAGGATCACCAGCATGTTGGCGTTGACTTCCGGCGCGTGGTTCAGCGCCTCGAAAGCCATGCCGGCGGTCAGCGCGCCGTCTCCAATCACCGCAATCGCCTTGCGATCGCTGTTTTGCAGGCGGGCGGCAATCGCCATGCCCAGCGCTGCGCTGATCGAGGTGCTGGAGTGGCCGACGCCAAAGGTGTCGTACTCGCTCTCGGCGCGACGCGGGAAGGCGGCGATGCCGTCCTTCTGGCGCAGGGTTTCCATGCGCTGGCGACGACCGGTGAGGATCTTGTGCGGATACGCCTGATGACCGACGTCCCACACCAACCGGTCATCCGGGGTGTCGAAGACGTAATGCAACGCGATGGTCAGCTCGATGACGCCCAGGCCGGCACCGAAATGCCCACCGGTCTGGCCGACCGTGTAGAGCAATTCCAGGCGCAACTCATCGGCCAGGGTTTCCAGCTCGGCTTCGCCTAACCGGCGCAGGCCGTCCGGCGTGTTCGCGCGGTCGAGCAGGGGCGTGGTCGGGCGCTTGCGGGGAATCTCATGAAACGTCGTGGGCATCAGGCGAATCGTTATAGGTATAAAAGATGCGGCAGTTTACCTGATGCATCGCCCCCTGCCCACGCGTTGGTCTTTTTTGGCAGGTTGGCGATCAGTTGCGCCGCTCGACGATATACCGGGCCAGGTCGCGCAAAGGCTCGGCTGCCGCGTCAAACGGTCGCAGCGCGTGCAGCGCCTGATCGCGCAGTTCCAGGGCGTAGACCTTGGCCGCGTCCAGCCCCAGCAGGGCCGGGTAGGTCGGTTTGTCGCGAGCGATGTCGGCGCCCTGGCGTTTACCGAGGGTTTCGGTATCGCTTTCGACGTCAAGAATGTCGTCCTGCACCTGAAAGGCCAGACCGATGGCCTGTGCATAAGTCTGCAAAGCCTTGAGTTGGTCTTTTTCGGCACGGCTGCTGGCCAGGGCGCCAAGCTTGACGCTGACTTCGATCAGCGCGCCGGTCTTGTGTCGGTGCATCCGCTCCAGCGCTTGCTGATCCAGCTTCAGGCCGACCGAGCCGAGGTCGATGGCCTGACCGCCGACCATGCCTGCCGGACCGGCCGCGTGCGCCAGCGCCGTGACCTGTTGCAGACGGATGTCAGCGCCCAGATCGCTCAGGCGCGGGTCGAGCAGGGCGCTGAACGCCAGGCTCTGCAAGCCGTCACCGGCGAGAATCGCGCAGGCTTCGTCGAATTTCTTGTGGGTGGTGGGCTGGCCGCGACGCAGATCGTCGTCGTCCATCGCCGGCAAATCGTCGTGCACCAGCGAATAAGCGTGGATCAGCTCAACCGCGCAGGCCGCGCCGTTGGCTTGTTCAGCCTTGCCACCCAGCGCTTCGCACGCGGCGTAGGCCAGCAGCGGGCGCACGCGTTTACCGCCGATCATCACGCTGTAGTGCATTGCCTCATACAGGCGCGACAGCTCCGGCAGCGGTGCCTTGAAGAGGATTTCCAGTGCCGCATTGACCCGCGCCTGGCTGGTCGCCGAATACGCTGCAATCATTCTGGCTGTTCCGCGTCGAAGGGTTCCTCGGTGAATTCGCCATCGCGCTCCAGCAGCACTTGTACCTTCTGCTCGGCCTGGGCCAGCGCTGCCTGGCAGTCACGGGTCAGACCGATGCCCTGCTCGAAAGCGGTCAGCGAGTCTTCCAGCGACAATTCACCGTTCTCCAGACGCTCGACCAGTGTTTGCAGGTCGGCGAGGGACTGTTCGAAATCCAGTACAGCTTTTTTGCGGGCCATGGCGGCGATTTCCGGTTGACGTTAAACCGGCGCGACACTAGCAGATAGGGGGTTTATGGGCAAATGAGGTGCCCCGGATGACCCCACTTCACTGTGGCGAGGGGATTCAGCGAAACGTCGCACCGCCCCGATGGGCTGCGAAGCAGCCCCAATAAGCAACCGGGTCTTTCAGGAAAACCGCATTCACCGGTTTGCGACTGCTGCGCAGCCGATCGGGGATAAATCCCCTCACCACAGATCTGCGTTGAATTCTGAAGTGAAGACATTATTCGGCTCATTTTGTGAGCCGAATAACTGCGCTATTCGGCTCACGCCCAACAAACCTGCGTGATTCCCACCGCAAATCCACATGTATCCGATTGTTAAAAAACTGCCGAATCGCTAATCTTCGCGCCTTCTACGACCCCACAGTCACGGGGTCTTTCAGACGAAACGCAGTTTCCACCGCTGTGAAGTACCGAGGATCGGGTGCAAGGTTTCGTTCAGGCATGGCAGGAGGCATTACATGCGTTCATTTCTTTGGCTGCTGATCGGTTTGGCCTGCGCGCCTGCGCTGTGGGCGGCGCCGACTGCCGAGCTGTCAGAGCCATCCGGTGGCTGGCGTTACAACGGTCTGCTTGATCGCAGTGAAAACCCGCAAGTCGCCTATCCCACGCCGCCGATCGATCGCGGCATCCAGCGCAATCGCACGATGATCCAGGGCCAGCTCAAGGCCATTGGCAATCAGCGCGGGCCGCACACGCTGGCGGTCAACGGCAATCCATTGAATCTGTACACCGACGATGACGGGCGATTCGCCCGCCCGTATGCGTTCGGCGCGGGTTCCAACAGTGTCGAAGTGCGCAGTGCCGAGGGCCAGTCGCTCAAGCGCGTGCAGTTCTATGAAGCGAACAACCTGCGCACCCCGGCGAAGATCCGTGTGGTGCTCGGCTGGGACGATCCCAAGGCCGAGCTCGACCTGCACATCATCACCCCGGACGGCCAGCACGCGTTTTTCGCCCATACGGCGTTGACCAACGGTGGCGGCCTCGACCCGGATGGTGTCGATGGCCCCGGCCCGGAAATGTTCACCATGACCGCGCCGCTGCATGGCACCTATCTGGTTTACGTCAACTATTGGGGCAACTTCGGCGACGGCGGCTATAACTTCGAGGAGGCCAGCAATCAGAACGAGGTCATCACCTCGCAAATCACGCTGGTGCTCAACGAAAACACGGTCGACGAAAGACGTGAAACGTTCATCGTGCCCCTGCGGGCGATCGGTGATCTGCTGCTGGTCAAGACTTTCAACTATTAAGCATCCCGCACCACGGATGAACTTCGGGTTTTGTGAACATGAGTGATAACGCTGCTTCTCCGGCCGTCCCGACACCTGCCGGCCAACCTTCCCGGCGCTGGCCGGCGCTGCTGATCGGGCTGGTCCTGGTGGCCGGGGTGGCCGGTGGTCTCGGCTGGCTGCTGCACAAACCCAAGGTGCCGGCGGCGGCGCTGGCCAGTGACAAGCTCGGCCTGAGCCGTCCGGATGCGTTGCTGGAAACCCGCTCCTTGAGCCAGTTGCCCAAGGACCTGCTAACGGTGCCGTTCCTCAAGGCCACGCTCACCGAGGATTTCGTCTTCTATTACGAAACCCACGCCGATCGCCTGGGGCTGATCGGCAGCCTGCGGCGGATCATCTACGAACACGACCTGAAGCTGCAGGACAGCCTGATCGAACAGCTTTTCGATCAACCGGCAGATGTGGCGTTGTGGCGCGGTGCGGATGGCCGGCTCAAGGATTTTCTGCTGGTGATGGACCGCGGCGGGCTGGCGAAACTGCTCGAACCGCTGGCGAAAGTGGCGCTGGACGATTCGCAGTTTAGTGTCTTCGGCAGCCTCAAGGTCGGCAGCGACGAAGTGCCGCTGTACCAACTCAGCTACAACGCCAGCAAATCGCTGTTGTTCGCGTCGCGCGGCGACAAACTGGTGGTGCTGTCCAACCCGAACAAGTATTACGACCCGGCCAGTGGCGAATCGGAAGAGTCGGGGCACGTCTCGCCGCAAGCGCTGGCAGCGCTGCTCAACGGCGACAAACTGTTCCCCGAGGCCTTCGGTCTGCCGGCCAAGGCACCGGAGATCAAACAGCGCCTGTCGGTCAATTCCAGCGTCCTTGCGATGGGCTATCAGCGCTTCATCCCGAACTTCGCCGGGCTGCGTTTCGACATGGACGACAAGGGCTGGCACAGCTACCTGGCCATGGATGAACTGGATAATCAGCCGGACTTCGATTTCAAACCGGTGTGGCAAGCCATGCCGCTGGGCGCCAGTGCCTGTGTGACTCTGCCGGTGGCGGCCGAGCCGCAGAAACCGCTGCTGGTGAAACTCGGCGCCGACGAGGCGGTGGCGCAGAAACTCACCGAACACGTGGCCGGCGCGGCGGGCCTGTGCTGGTACGCCGATTCGCGGTTGTACACGCCGTTGCTGGTCGCCAGCCTGAAGGACGAAGACAGCGGCAAGCTCGATGGCGACCTGGGCACGTTGTTCGGTTCGATGGTGGGCGCCTACGAGACGAATGTCGATGAACACGCATTCCCGGTGGTCGAGAAACAGGAAGGCCAGAGCCATGTCTGGCAGCGTCAGGTCAGCTCGAACTTCGGCCCGTACGCCGCCAAGACTGCCGAGAATCCGGACGCGATCAGCGGCCGCGCTTACATGAAAGTCAGCCTCGCGCGTCACGGTTCGACGCTGCTGTTTTCCCTCGACGACAAACTGGTGGACAAAGCCCTCGGTACCCTCGACAAACGCTTCCCGCCGATGGCCGACGTGCTGCCGAAAGATGTGCTGATGCCGATCTACTTCGGCCCGGATTCGATGGCGCAACTGATGCAGCAGGAAACCCTCGACAGCCTGCCGCAGGACATGGAGCCAGTGTTCTACAACGCCGCGCAAACCTACCTGATCCCGAAACTGCGCACCCTCGGCGGCTACGGCAAATACGCGCTGACCTTGCCCGAAGGCAGCGAGCCTGACGGCCACTGGCAATGGCTGCCGCTGGAATGGAAAGCGCTGTGACGACACTGATCCGCAGCCTCGGCCTGCTCGCGCTGCTGCTCAGCGCGGGCGCCCGAGCCGTCGAAGCACCGGCACTCGATCCGGCGCAGTCCCAAGTGTTTCGCGCCTGGTTCGTGCGCATCGCTCAGGAACAACTGAGCCAGGGCCCGAGCCCGCGCTGGTATCAGCAGGACTGCGCAGGCCTTGTGCGTTTCGCCGCCAACGAAGCGCTGAAAGTCCACGACGACAAGTGGCTGCGCAGCAATGGCCTGTCCAATCGCTACCTGCCGCCGGAGCTGACGCTCAGCGATGAGCAGCGCAAGCTCGCCCAGCAATGGCAGCAGGGCGGCGGCAAGGTCGGGCCGTACGTCAACGCGATCAAACTGATTCAGTTCAACAGCCATCTGGTCAGCCGCGACGTGTCCCAGGCACGCCCCGGCGACCTGATGTTTTTTGATCAGGGCGACGACCAGCACCTGATGATCTGGATGGGCCGCTACATCGCCTATCACACCGGCACCACCACCCCCACTGACAACGGCATGCGTTCGGCAAGCCTGCAGCAACTCATGACATGGAAGGACACCCGATGGATACCCGACGCAGCCAACCCCAACTTCATCGGCGTCTATCGACTGAACTTTCTCTCCCAATGACCGGTGCCCGCATGCTGCGACTCTGCGCTCGAATTCCTCTGCTGCTGGCGCTGTTGCTGCCATTGGCGACCGTCAATGCTGAAGATTCGGTGGAGCCGAGCGGCTACACGCCGGTCTCTGGTGAAAGCTTCTTCCTGCTGGCCGACAGCAGTTTCGCCGCCGACGAGCAGGCAATGGTCCGACTCGAAGCGCCGGGCCGGGACTATCGTCGTTTCCGCATGGAGCCTTACGGCGGCGCCGACATTCGCATGTACCGCATCGACAAGCCGCTGGATTTCCTCAAGCGCCAGAAGAACCTGCACCGCGTGGTCAGCGACGGTCAGTTCAAGGGCGAAGGCCTGTCCAACACCCTCGCGTACCTGTGGGACAACTGGTACCGCAAATCGCGGCGGGTGATGCAGCGCGCGTTCTCCTACGAGTCGCGCAAGCAGGTCACCGAGGAAGTGCCGGAGCTGAAGATGGGCAACGCCATCGCCGCGCCGACGCCGTACGACGCGCAGCCGCAATTCGCGCTGATTCCGGGTCTGCCGGTGGTCAGTCAGTTCCGTTATCCGCTGTGGCAGGCCAAGCCGATCCAGCCGCCGGCCGGGGTCAACCTGGCCGGGTCTTCCAGCGAGTTCGTCAGCGTTGCGCCGGGTAACGTGTACATCCCGTTGGGCAACCTGAAACCGGGCCTGTATCTGGTCGAAGCGCTGATCGGCAAGTACCGCGCGACCACCATGGTCTTCGTTTCCAACACCGTGGCAGTGAGCAAGATTGCCGGCGATGAATTGCTGGTCTGGGCCGCACGCAAACACGAAGGCAGCTCGGTGCCGAAGGTCAATTTGCTGTGGACCGACGGCCTCGGCGTGATGAGCAGCGGTGCGACTGATGCCGATGGTTTGCTGCGCCTGAAACACGTCAGCCCCGAGCGCTCGTTCGTCATTGGCGAGGACGAAGAGGGCGGGGTGTTCGTCTCGGAAAACTTCTATTACGACAGTGAAATCTACGACACCAAACTCTACGCGTTTACTGATCGACCGCTGTATCGCCCGGGGGATTGGGTGTCGCTGAAAATCGTCGGTCGCGAGTTCAAGAATGCGCGGGATTCGGTGCTGCCGGGCGCTGCTGACGTCAACGTCAGTGTGCTTGATGCCACCGGCACCGAGCTGCAACGCCTCGACCTGAAACTCGATTCCAAGGCTGGCACTCAGGGGCGTTTCCAGTTGCCGGACAACGCCGTGGCCGGTGGTTACGAGATCCGTTTCAACTACAAGGATCAGGCCTACAGCAGCGCCTTCCGTGTGGCCGAGTACATCAAGCCGCACTTCGAGATTTCGCTGAATCTGGCCAAGCAGGATTACCGTACCGGCGAGCCGGTGAAGGGCAGTCTGGTGCTGCTGTACCCGGACGGCAAACCGGTGGCCAACGCCAAACTGAGCCTGAGCCTGCGTGCCCAGCAACTGTCGATGGTCGACAACGAGCTGCAATACCTCGGGCAATTCCCGGTGGAGTTGACCAGCACCGAACTGACCACTGACAGCAAGGGCAACGCGACCCTCGACCTGCCGGCCGCCGACAAACCGAGCCGTTACATGCTCACCGTGTTCGCCAGCGACGGCGCGGCGTATCGGGTCAAGACCACCAAGGAAATCCTCATCGACCGTGGCGCGGCGAGCTTCCGCCTGAGCGCGCCGCAACGTTTCAGCGCAGTCAACGACAAAGTCGCGTTCAGCTACGCCAACGAGGGCGGCAGCGAGCAGAGCAAAGCCGTGACCCCAAGCAGCTACAGCTGGGTGCGTCTGGAAGACCAGAGCACTGGCGAAGGCAAACTCGCGGCGACTGACAAAGGCTTTAGTCTGGCCTTTGAACGTCCGGGTACTTACAACCTGACGCTGAAAGATCAACACGGTCGCGTCCTCGGCGCCACCGGCCATTCGGTCACCGGCGACGGTGTCAAAGCGGTGCCGGGCACCGTGGAGATCGTCCTCGACAAGCCCGAGTACAAGGCCGGCGATGAAGCGCTGGCACTGATCACCTTCCCTGAGCCGGTCAGCGATGCACTGCTGTCGCTGGAGCGCGACAAGGTCGAAGCCACCGCGCTTCTGGCCAAGGGCGGCGACTGGCTGAAACTGGAAAAACTCAGCGACACCCAATACCGTGCGCGCATTCCGGTGAAGGACAATTTTGCGCCAAACCTGACCTTCTCCGTGCTGTACACCAAGGGTGATCAGTACAGCTTCCAGAACGCCGGGATCAAAGTGATTGCCCCGCAAATCGACGTGGCGATCAGCACCGACAAACAGGTGTATCTGCCGGGCGACACGGTGACCGTCGACCTGACTACGCAGTTCGCCGGTAAAGCAGTTCCGGCGCATCTGACGGTGAGTGTTGTCGATGAAATGGTCTACGCGCTGCAACCGGAAGTCGCGCCGACCATTGACCAGTTCTTCTACCACCCGCGTCGCAATAATGTGCGCACCAGCGCCAGCCTGTCGTTCATCAGTTACGACGTGGCGTTGCCGGGCAGCCCCGGCGCGCCGGGCAAGGCCAACCGCAGCGAGCGTGGGGTGAAAGTGCTGGAGCGCCCGCGTCGTGAAGATGTCGATACCGCTGCGTGGCAGCCAGAATTGCTCACCGGTGCCGACGGCAAAACCCGTTTCACCTTCAAGATGCCGGACTCGCTGACCCGCTGGCGCATCACCGCCCGGGCTATCGCCGACGACGGCCAGGTCGGGCAGAAGAAGCAGTTCGTCCGTTCGGAAAAACCGCTGTACCTGAAGTGGAGCGGGCCGAGCAAATTCCGCAAGGGCGATCAGCCGCAACTCGGTGTGTTTGCCTTCAGCCAGGCCGAAAAACCGGTCAAGGCTGAGCTGGTCACCCATTACGCTGGCGCCGAACAACACCTGCCGGTAACCCTGAACAACGGCATCAACTACGTGCCGCTGCCAGCGTTCGCCCTGGCCTCGGGTGAGTGGACCGCCGAGCTGGTGCAGGATGGCAAAACCGCGGACGCCCTCGCCGTGCGCCTGAGCGCGACCGGTGACGGCTGGCAAGTCACACAAACCCAGAGCCTCGACGTGGCCAGCGGCGACACCCCGTTGAGCCTTCCGGCGGACGCCACGGACATTCGTCTGCGTCTGGATGACAGCCCGCAAGCACTGTTCCGTTCCGCCCTCGATGATCTGCTGAGCTACCCGTACGGCGGCGTCGAGCAGACGGCCAGCCGTTTGCTGCCGCTGAGCATCGCCTATCCGTCGCTGGCGTCGAACCCGCAGATCCGCGATCGCCTGCGCCTGATCATGCAGAACAGCCGCCTGCGTCTGGTGCAGATGGCCGGACAGTCGGCGAGCTTCACCTGGTGGGGCTTCGACGGTGAGCCGGACGCGTTCCTTACCGCTTACGCCTACTACGCCGACTGGAACGCCAGTCAGGTGCTGGAACTGACCTTGCCACCGGAGCACTGGCAGCGCGTGCTGGAGGTCTACGCCAAGCAAGCGCCGAACACGCCGCTGCTGCAGCGGGCACTGATTCTGTCGTTCGCCAAGCAGATGCACCTGCCGGTGAATACCCTGCTCAGCGGTTTGATGGACGATCTGGCCAAGGCCGGTGAGGGTAATGCCGAAAACCTGATGGACGATGGTGAAGACAGCCTGGTGATGAGCGACCCGGATTCGGCGCTCGGTCTGGCGGCGGCGCGGGTGTTGACCGCGTCGCTGGCGACCCAGTCGAAAGTCGCGTTGCCCGACGCATTCAATCGTCAGGTCGGCGCCGCGCAACAGCGTCTGGCGGTCAGTTCGCAGCCGTTTGTCGAAGCGCTGAACCTGTCTTTGCAACCGTTTGATCAGGCGCGGGCGACGGCGCTGTTGCAACGTCTGTTGCCACAGCAATCGACCCTCGAACGCGCCCTGGCGCTGAGCTGGTTGCAACGCAGCATCGCTCAGGCCTCGCCGACCATCGCGCTGCTGCCGGGCGAAGGCTGGAAGAAAAACTACGGCGCAACCGGTGAGATGTTCTGGACCTGGCAGGGTGCGACGCCGGTGCCGAGCGTGTTGTCGGTGTCCGGTACTCAGGAGCGACCGCTGCGGGCGGCACTGAGCTTCCAGACCCAGCAACCGGCGGTCGATCCAATGGCCGTGACCATCACCCGGCGCCTGTCGCGACTGGTGCCGGGCGACGAAGCGTTCACCTTCAAGCTGGAGCCGGTCGGCAGCAAACCGCTGTCCAGCGACAGCCTGTATCTGGACGAAGTGATCCTCACCAGCAAGGCGCCGAAACCGCTGCGCTACGGCATGCTCGAGGTGCCGCTGCCACCGGGCGCCGATGTCGAGCGCACCACATGGGGCATCAAGTTGCAGGGCAAGGACGGCACCGAGCCGACCGCGCTGGAAAAGGCACGCTTCGAACCGGGGCAATTGGCTTATGCGGTGCCGGTGGATGCGCTGAGTGGCGAATTGCGTCTGCGCCATCTGGTGCGCTTCTCGCAGAAGGGTCAGTTCAACCTGCCGCCGGTGCGTTTCACTCAGGTCTATGCGCCGCAGCATCAGGCCCAGGAAGCGAAAGCCGCCCTCGGTCAGGTCACGGTCAACTGACATGAACCGGCCGCTGCTGTGGCTGCTGATGTGTGTGATGCCTGCGCTGGCGACGGCGCAGGATGAGCCGCTGCGGCTGGCGTACAAGGGCGAGTTGCTGTCGTTGAATCACACACAGCTGATCGCTCGCGAGCCGTTGCCGTCGACGCTGGATACGCCGCTGGGCAGTCTGTGGAAATTGTTCGTCTATGCGTGGCTGGCCGATACCGGTGCGCGTGAGCCTGCGTATGAATGTCACGGGCAATCGCAGGAGGAGGTTTATTGCTGCTCGGCGGGCGGCAAGATCGAGCGTGATCAGGCGTTGGTCAAATCCTGCGGGTTGTACTTTGAGCCGGCGAGATTGGGCATTGCTGCTGCCGATTGGCGCACCTATTGGCAGGCGCGGCAGGCGCCGTCGTGGTTGCTGGATTTGCCAGGCGTGCAACCGGCTACCCGGGTTTCCGTGACTGATTTGCTGAAGGTGTTGTCGGTGCTGCCAGCGCAGGAGCAGATGCGCCGCGTGTTGCTCGACGTCGTGCTGAATGCGGCGGACGGCAATGTCGTCGGCGAACTCGGTGGTCGCCTGCGGGTGAAAACCTGGAGCTGGCTCGGCGATCAGGATCCGCAATCGCGCCAAGGCGGTTTCGCCGGTTGGACGGCGGATGGTTCGCCGATCTGGGCCGGTGGGCGTGGCACCAGTCAGATGGTTTTGCGTCATTACGGGCAGGCGTTGGCGACGGTGCTGCCTTCTTCGTGGCCGGCGGAAGCAGGGCGTTGCGTTGAGGTCGGTCTGTTTTCGCGTTATCCCGTTTCCCGGGTTCTGGCCGGTGATCGGGTGGTGACTTCGGGCCCATTGCAGGGCGATTACCGCGTCGAATTCGCCAACGGCAACGCGCTGGATATCCACAGCGCCGGTGAGCTGTTTCTGCTCGACGACAAACTGGTCGCCAGACTTGATCGCGAAGAATACGTCGCCCGCGTCCTTGAGCGCGAAGCCAAACCTGAACCCGCCGAAGCTGCCAAAGCGCTGGCCGTGGCGATCCGCACCTATCTGTTGCAAAACGCCACGCGCAACGGCGATTGCCTGAGCATCGACGACAGCAGCAACCGTCAGCGCGTCGCTCCGCGTCCGGCCTCCGCCGAGTCGCGCAACATCGCCGCATGGACCGCGGATCTGGTGCTGGCCGGCAGCACCGTCACCTATCACTCCGACCAGCCCGGCCCGGACAAACTCGCCTGGCAACAGGCCGTCGAGCAGGCCAATGCCGGCCAGCGCTACGACGCGATTCTGCTGCACGCCTATCCGCGCGCGAGCCTCAGCCGTTGGGACAACCCGGTGGCCTCCTGTGAAGCACTGCCCGCCGCCCAAGACTGGCTGCAAAAGCAGCGTCGCGGCTGGCGTCCGACACTGGAAAGCGAAACCGGCTACAACGAAGTCAGTACGTTCGCCGTGTGCAAACTGGCGTTCGGCCGCCCGTTTGTCGATCGCGAACGCCAGCGCATTTACGTGCGCGGCGTGCTCACGCTGCAGGATCGCCTCGACCTGACTCACGAATACCTGCACCTGGCCTTTGAAGCACATCCCAATGGTCAGTATGAAACCTACATCGAAGGGCTCGCCCGTCACCTCTTGCTGGAATAGACCATGACACTCCGTTATCCACAGGTCTTGCTGTTGCTCTGCGCGTTCAATGCATGGCCGATGGCAATGGCCGCTGACAGCGTCAAACTCGATACCCCGGTCGGCGGCTGGCGCACCGGCGCGCCCGAGGGCGAAGGCGAGAACTTCCGCCAGACCGTCAACTACCCGGCCTCCTCGGTCAACACCCCGGTCGGCCAGGCCAACACCGCGCGCATCAGCGGCGAAATCAAAGCCACCCCCAAGAACAAGGAACCGGGCCGGCTGATCGTCAACGGTGTCAGCATGCCGCTGAAAATCGACGACAGTGGCCGCTTCGACCGCCCGTTCTCCTTCCCCAACGGCAGCAACAGCGTCGAAGTGCGCAGCCCCGACGGCCAGCAACGCCACCGCACCCAATTCCT
This sequence comes from Pseudomonas sp. MWU318, assembly GCF_016756945.1. Classification (NCBI taxonomy): domain Bacteria; kingdom Pseudomonadati; phylum Pseudomonadota; class Gammaproteobacteria; order Pseudomonadales; family Pseudomonadaceae; genus Pseudomonas; species Pseudomonas sp. MWU318. The sequence continues at coordinate 239,749 of NZ_JAESJL010000009.1, read as the reverse complement.
CAACGCCAGCGGCGGCGCCACCCCGGCCAAACTGCGCGTGCTGCTCTCCTGGGACAGCGACGGCACCGACCTCGATCTGCACCTGATCACCCCCGACGGCGCGCACATCTGGTACGGCGACCGCGTCGCACCCAATGGCGCCGCACTCGACGTCGACGTCACCACCGGCTACGGCCCGGAAATCTTCGCCATGCCGGCACCGATCAAGGGCCAGTATCTGGTGTATGTGAACTACTTCGGCGGAGGTTATCGGGGGGATGATGAAGGCGGGGAGGAGGCGGTGCAGCCGCTGACCACGGCGCAGGTGACGGTGATTACCGAGGAAGGCACGCCGAGCGAGAAGATGGAGACGTTTGTGGTGCCGATGCGGGCGGTGGGTGAACTGACGTTGGTGAAATCGTTCAGCTATCCCTGAGCAGCAGCCTGCTCAGGGTTGCACTAGAAACCGGGCGGAATGTAACCAGGCACGAACGGCACGTTGATGCACTTGCCGTGAATGATCTTTCCGTCCTCGATCCTGAACAGCACGATCTTTTTCGCCTTGTTGACGGTGGCTTCGAGTTTGCAATCGGAACTGTGACCGACCGTCTCGTAGTACTCGGTGTAAACCATGCCGTTACCGGTGTGATTCATTGAAGTACCGGCCGCTTCCGTGGTGGTCCAACTGGACGATTTGTACCAGGTGAGCACAGCCAGATTCTCGCCGTTGGCCCCGGTCTGTTTTTTCATCGAGTCGGGTTTGCCAAACAGATCGAGCGCTTCCTGAACATCGCGTCCTTCCCAGCGCGACTGCGCAATCAAGTGGCAGCCATTGATCAGCAAAACGGCGGGCGTTATCAGCAGCGCCAATAACGTTTTAGTCCATAGGTTCATCGTTATTCCCGCCGCTTACTTGTTGCCCAGGATCGAGTCGAGGTTATCCATCATCTGGCCTTTCTCCTGAATCGGCGCCAGTTTGAAAAACATCTGTTGCAGGCCCTGAATCATCTGCAAGTACTCCATCTTGCCCAGCGCGATCATGTCCTTTTTGGCAGGTGAGCAAACGAACTCGCTGGTGCGCTGCACCCAGAACTCTTTCGGCTGCTGCCATTGGTCATTAACTTTCAGGTTGCGCATCATGTAGGCGATGCGATCAACCGACTGGCCATTGAGCATTCGGACCTTGTTCGTCGAACACTGAACTTCGAGGTTGTAGGCATCGATCATCGGTTTGCCGGGTTCCTCATACACCAGCGTCACGGCGACCAACTTGGCCCCCTTGGTGTGTTTCGACGGCACGACTGAAGTGCTGTCGGCCACATACATGATGTTCTTGTGGGGAACGCCGTTGCCGTAAATGATCCACCAGTCACCAACGAGCTTCTGCTCCTCTGCCAAGGCTGAAGAGGTAGCGGTCATGAGTGCGGTCAGCAGAACAACGGATTGATTGAGTTTGAAAAACGACGACATGGTGTTGCTCCATTCCTTGGCGCTTTTGTAATGCACAAAAACAGAATGGAAATTTAGTGGTGAGGTTGGGCGCGGGGCAATTAGGGCGGATGTGCTAATGGCTTATTGCGATGCCCGTTTCAGTCAGGGCATGGTAATGGGGCAAGTATTTCTTGCCCCATTTCATAACGATGTCAGGCCGCCATTTCCGGGCTGAAGCTGGTGGATGTCAGACGCGTGATCGCAATTCCTAGTGCCTGATCATCGAATAATTTGTTTTTACGCACCGCAGCTCCGGACCCACCGTCCCAGTTCATCAGTGCTTTACGTACCGCAGGAACGGTTGGAGCAATCCTTTCCCGAATCAGCAACCAATCAACGGTCGCCAGCAACTCCATGCCGAAAGGTGACTCAAAACCGTCGATCAATTCAGCCGTTCGCTCTAAAGCTTGGGAGTATTCCTTGGCTTCAGTCTTGAGGTAGGTTTGCAAAAAGGCTTTGCGATCTTGATCAAACCAAATGACATCGGTGATTCCTGCATCACTGATGCGCTTGTCGCAATGTAGATAGCTGCCATCCAGATTGTTGAGCAGATGCTCCAATCGATTGGCATACGGGCCGAATTTATGAGCGACAAATTTGAGGTTTAGCGGATTCTCCGTACCTGGGATTTTCTCGATTGCACGTTCAAGAAACCAAGCCAGTTTCTGAATTTCGAGCAGGCTGCATTCCATGCCCAGAACCCAATAACGCCGGACCAATTCAGCAATCAGTGCTCGCGCCGGAGTGAGTTGCTCGACGCCATCGCGCTTAGCGACATTCAGATACTGATTGGAGGGTTCGAACACTAATACATCGACATCCAGGTCACCCAGCACTTCTACAATCTGCTCGCGCACTTCAGGCCACTTCAAACCACCGTTACCAGCGCCCAGCGGAGGAACAGCAACGGATTTCACATCGTTTTCAAGCAGGAACCGTCGCAGGTCATGCAAACCTTCGGTTATCCACGCCATTTGCGACGGAGAACGCCAATGGCGCTTGGTCGGGAAATTCACGATCCAGCGGGGGCCATCGAGTTCGTTGGTGGCCGTCACATGCATCTTGCCGGTTTCTACTTCCCCGGCCTTACATGCCGCTGCATACACGCGGTAATTCTGCGCAAAGCGCTCTTTGAACATCAGCGCGATGCCCTTACCCATCACGCCAACGGTATTCACCGTGTTGACGAGGGCTTCGGTTTTGGCTTCCAGCAGGTTGCCTTGGGTAAATCTGATCATTGGAAATACCATGTGGGGCGCGCATGAACCGGCAACGTCAGGCCTCTGGCGGCGACGTCTGCTTCTATGCGTACTTTCATTGCATCGGTGTGGCACATGATGCCCAGTAGTCCCGTAATCGGTAAGTGATGGTGGATCAGCGCCTCAGCCTGATAACGCTCCATCTTGCGAGGGTCGTCAGGATCGCGCTTGAAGTCGCGCCGTTGAAGGATAGACCAATCGATCTGGTCGAGATTCGCCAGATCGCTGTAGTAGTTTGTCCAACTCGGGTAGGCATGTGCGTTTGTGAACACAAATGGTAGGCCGAGCTCTTCAACGCGATAGAGGCTTGAGACCAGAATCACGATCTCATCGTTACTGCGTTGCTGAACACTCCAGCCCGAGTGAATGTTCTGCATCATCACCGAGAAGGGCGTGAAATAGAAGGGCACGTAGTCGGCCAGTACGCCTTCGGGTGCGATAGGCACCTGACGGGAACGGCGCTTGTCGATCATTCGACGTTGCCGATGTTCACGTACTGAGGTGCCTGTACTTCCGAGTTTGCGCAATGAAGACCGTTGTCCAGAATCCATGGCAGGTTATCGCGATGGACGATACGCCAAATCAGAGCTTTCTCTGGATTCAGGAATTCTACCGGAAGAGATCGGTCTGCTCGCCACGGTCAAATCAATCGATACCGAGCATTCGCCACTTGAAAAAAAGCGCGGTACCCCAGCCTCCTATTCGTCGAGTTCCACGGAATCCTACAAATTTGGCACGGCTCGAAAAAGAATCGCGAAGCTCCACAGCCCGCAGAATGCTTGGACTCTAGCGGCTATCGCCGGGTTTTTGAGTATTGGGTTTGGAGCTATTAGCTACTATCCCTTAAGTCAATACCAACGACAGCTTGCTAGGTCATGGCTGAGATCAAAATATTGGGGGAGGGCAATTATCCTAAATCCGTCCCGAGTCGTTGATCTTCCTGAGTGGGATGATCTGCCTGCCGATGTGAAGCATTTCTTTAAGCTCTCGTACTTGCTCAGCCAACCCGGAACTCAGTTCGTCACTATTCGGCTTGACGCTCGCATCGGCGAGAAAGCGTTAGCAGCGCCTCGCGGTCCCGCGGACTGGCTGGCTAATAAAATCAAGCGCGCTCTTGAATCTGTAGCAATTCCGCTTAATCACATCGCTTTTGCCCTCGAGTTTGCTCCGAAACAGGCTAGAACGCTGCACAAGCTCCATATTCACGGGGCGCTGCGCATCCCTTCAGAAATGGCAAAGATCGCCTCAATCGCGCTAACAAAAGCCTTGGCCCCGGACTATAAACAGCACGGTACAAACGAGGCGGTGAGACTCGAATCACCGAGCAAGGCTGGTGACATTGCCAAGTATGTGGTTAAAGAATACAAAATCACGAAGGAGAGGATCATCGCGCTTCAGGATCAAGGCCGGGCCAATAACCATATTAATGGAGCCAATCCACTCCGGGCCTCTGAAGCTGTGACAGTTGGCGGTAGATCTATCTATGACTGTCTCCGGCGCTCCTTGTTGGACAATCAGGAAACGTTCAATTCAAAGCGCCGGCCCATCCCCCGTCGCTGATTTCGCCGCCATTATCAGGCGAAGGCACCTTCAACTCAATTTTTCCCAGGAAGACCTAGCGGCGCGTAATGGCGTGCCCGGAACCGATACTGGAATGCTCGAAACGTCCAAAAAATGTACGATTTACAACATTTTGGGGGCTTGTCTGCGCTTTCGAAATGAGTACTGCTGAATTTATGAGTGAGCTTAATAGATATGAGCCAAAAAACGGCTCATGCTAAAACGTTTGTCGTAAGAAGTTCTGATAGGTCAACTTTAAGCCGGTGCCCGTTAGCAACTAGCCACTGCCGCGCCCGATCCATGTTAGAACAGTGGCTCTGCACTGCAAGCCAGAATTTCTGCGAATGGTCCGGAATAGCCAGGTGCACCATCTCATGCATAACTATGTAATGTAGTACATAGTCGGGTGCCATTATCAGGCGCCAGTTGAAGGAAAGATTTCCTAGCGCAGAGCAATTACCCCACTTAGTACGCTGCTCCATAACATAGATGCGATGCGGTGAACGATTCAATCGCTTACGTGCGTCTTCCACATGCTTCTCGATACTTTCCCTGGCCTGTTTACGCAGCCAGTTTTCCAGCGATCGTGACGTCGGAGTCATGGTTTCGTACGCGCATGTTATGCAAATCTCATCCTTTGCTAACACCACTTTGTTGGGCGCATGCCACGACTTGACCCGAATCACTTTGAGCTGAAGGAGATCGCCCCGAAATAGAATGCATCCTTGCATTCGTTTTTCTGGGCGCCTTAAAGATCGAAGCTTCTGAGCACGCCCTATTTGCTCGAGAACCCAGGTTTTGTTCTCGGTTACAAAGGCAAGAGCTTCGTGTTTTTCTCTCACTTTTGGTATTACGACCTCCACCTCATCGGGTCTCACCTTTATTCTCAACTTCTTAGCTGATTTCGAATAAGTAAGCCGACACTCCACCTCTTGCCCATCCAGCAGGAGACGTTGCAGGCTGCTTACGCGAACTACTTCAGGTTGTGAGATCAACATTTACTAGCTCGACTACCCCGGGCTGCAAGAAAGGAGGGTTTGCATCATCCACGTTGAAGCCAAGCTCGGCATAAGCCGGATTCCAAGACTCAGCGAGCAGAGACTGTTCAACTCGCATCCGACCGCCCCTTGAGTAGCTCCAGCCGGGAAACAGTAATAGGTTATCTCGCAAGTGAGCTACCATCTGCCGTGCGCATTCAACTACATATGCCTCGTCCATGTTGGTGGTGAATTCCCGTAAGACGGTGAACAGCTCGTACTCCCCTGGCTGAATCAATCCAAGTTGAATGGGCTCGTCATCCGTATTGGCTTTTTCATCGGCGATTTCCTGCAAGGCCTTCAGCCGTTGCTCAGCAGCCTCGTCAGTAGCATCCTTCCTGGCTTTGAGGTGTGCGAGACGGTCGCCCAGTTGCCGGTAAACGAAGCTAGCTTCATTTTCTGCAAGCTCCGCCGTTAGAATCGCTTCCAGCGCCGCTGCTTTATCCGCAGCGCTAGGCAGTTCATCGAGTTTGGCGATGTAGTCTTTGTCAATTTTGAACACGGGTAATGACAGCGCCGTGTCCATGAAACTAGTGTTTTCCTCAATCAGCTCTCGGGTTTTGGCGGACAGTTCGCCAAATGTGCCTCGATTGCTCGCGTTACTTTGCCGGCGACGATGAGCAATGTAGATACTGCACAGCCATTTGTAGTTATACCGATGTTCGTAAAGGCAAGGATCTGGCGAAACCGCCTCCCACAGCCGCTCGAGACTCTTGAAGTTATGTTCGAAAATTTTTGCCGCGTCTGGATCCTTGAGTGCTCGAAGTGCAGCCAGTAAGCATTCCCGAGTGTCTGCGATCTTGATTCCTTTAAAGCTATCCATGCAGCGCGCTACTTCGCTGGTGACGGTAGCTTTCAGAGCATCCCAGTCGATCAAGGCTTCCTCTCGGATATTCTCGTCGAAGTTGAGTGCCTTGGACAAATTAGTAAAGACACCGAAGTAATCGACTACTACGCCGGTACGTTTGTTCATCGTAGGTAAAGGACGGTTAGTGCGTGCGATGGCTTGCAGCAGATTGTGGTCGCGTAGCGGCTTGTCGAGATACATCACTTGTTCGACGGGCGCATCGAAGCCTGTGAGCAGTCGATCACACACAATCAGAATTTTTAGAGGAGGGCGCCACTTGGTTTGATCTCTACCAAACGCCTCATGGTTCCACTGCTTCCACTGCTCTGGCGTGAGCTTGAAATAGTCGATGAGATCATCTTGCTTCTGCTTTCCATAATGAAACCGCGCGAGTTCCTCGTCATCGTTCTGCCCCTCAGATACGATTACGTCTGTCCATTCCGGCGGCAGACCCAGCGCTTTGAGTTTGTTATCAAGCACATCTTTGAATCGGACACACGCCATGCGATCCACGGCCACTAATTGGGCTTTGAAACCGCTAGGATCGGGATAAGCAAGGAAGTGCTTCAGCATCTTGTCGACGACAATTTCAACGCGGTCGGGGTGTCGTGCCAACTCCTTCCACTGCGAGCGCTGTCGCTGGATTAGGTCCTTCGCCTCTTCGTCCTCAAGTTCCATCTCTTCACACATCTTCTCGAAGCCGACATTTAGCTTTTTCTCGTCAACGATGAATGGCACTTTGTCGCGCATATAATGCACTTCTAGCGTCGCCCCATCCTTGATGGCTCGCTTAATACCGTAATAACTTAGATATCGTTCCTGCTCCCCGTCGATCATGGGGCTAAAATCGCGGTGAGTGCTGTTCAATGTCCTGTCAATGGGAGTGCCGGTAAGACCAAAGCGAAAAGCATTTGGAAGCTTCACACGCATTGTCATCGCATAACTTTCGGCGTTATTACCTTTTTGAGAACGGTGGCATTCATCCACTAAAGTTATGATGTTATCTTCTTGTAGTGGTTTGAGATCACCCATTTTCTGAAATGATTGAATCGTTGTGACCAGCGTGCCACGCCAAACGGCCTTTAATTTATCTTTGAGGTCGGCAACACCCATTGCCCGATCGACATTGGGATAGTCGCAGGCGTCGAAGTCATCCGAGATCTGCGTCTTAAGGTCTCTCCGATCGACAACAATTATCACCGTCGGGTTTTTCAACTCGGCTTGCCGACGCAGCTTGTAAGCCGCGAACACCATTGTCAGCGACTTGCCTGAACCTTGAGTGTGCCATACCAGTCCAGTTCTATCTTGAGCGCTGGCCGGGTTACCAATCAGCGACAAAGTACGGTCCACGATGTCATTTACCGCCTCGAACTGTTGATAGCGCGCTACCTTCTTGATCGTTTTGCCCTTTTTTGTCTCGAAGACTATGAAGTGCTCTAGGAAATCGAGTACATGGCTAGGCTTCAGGCGCAGCAGTCCTTTCACTGGGACTTCCAATGGGTCATCGGGATTGTCCGCTTCTGGTTCGTTCCACCAACCCTTTTTTTCAGGATACTGCGACAGCCAAGGCCCCCAAGTGTCGAGATGTCTTTCGACTTCCTCTTTTTTTGCATCGTGGAATAGCAACGTGCCATACCGGAAAGCATCTTCATCGGCGGCCACGCAAAATACGTTGGACGTCAGCATCATCGGAGCTTGTCGTTGATAACGGTGTAACTGGTGCACCGCTTCAGTCCAGTCTTTGCTGCTGGTGATGTAGCTTTTGTACTCGGCAATGACCAGCGGAATACCGTTGACTAGCAACACCGTGTCGTCCCGGCACTGTTTTACACCCTGAACGCGGTACTGGTTGGTGGCTGTAAAGTCGTTGAGATGTTGCTTGGTTGGGTCGAATTCGATGAAGTAGATGGTTTTGGCGTCCTCCCCTGGAGCGAGCACTACCTTCACCCCGTCGCGTAAGCGATCCAATGTTTCTCGGTTAGCTAACAGCCTCTCTGGCTTTGCCATTGAGTTGCGCAGGGCACTTACTGCTAGCAAGGCCTGCGTTGGAGTATTTACATTATCGTTGATGCGTAGCACGGCTTCGATCAGAAGCTTCTCTACCAAAGGGTCTTCTAGCGGGCGCTCGAAGGCTGCCATCTCTGCGTCGCCACGAAAAGTCCACCCAAGCCCATTATCTCCGGGTGAGGTACTGCCGTAGCCAGATAGCCATTTAATGATGGGGAGTTCGACGTAGCCAGCTTCGCTCATGATTATTATTCTTCCTTGATCAGATCTGGATCGACGCGCATGGCGCCTGTGAGAAGGTCGTGTGTCAGCGAGGCCTTAAGCTGTCTTAGAATTTTCTCCTTCTGTTCGATAGTTCTGAGCTTCGCTTTTGACGCTTTCATGATTTCGGCAATCTGCTCCTGCTCCTCCAGCGTCGGCGGCAACGGAAAACGAAATGCTCTAACCTGGGTTTTGTTAGTAGAGGCTAAGTTGGTAGTTCGCTTTGCTACGCGAGTGAAATAGCTCTTTGCGATATCGGACTCAATGATGCAGGCAAAGTAACGAGGATCCAGCAAAGCTCTGTTGGCTCGAACGCTAAAAATATGGTTCTGGTGCAGGCAGTTAGGGATTTGCCCATCCCACAATGTCCCTCTTCCAAGTTTGTCGAGGTCGCCGCCTTCCGTCATCAGCACATCACCGGGCTCAAGACGGTAGCGTTCCACCTCCTCTAACCGTACCTTAACCGTTTTGATCGTGTTTAAATTTAGGTAGCCGTCCTGAACGTTTGCCACTCGCAGATACGGCAGTTCGATATGATTGAACCCCGTAACATCTTTGCCCAAGGTAACACCAGCCCTGACATCTGCGACTTCATCAACCCTCTTCAGTTGCCAATGTGCGGGCCGCTTCACGCCTTGTACGTTCCCGGCGCCACGCTCAAGGAGCTCATGCAGTAGGGAGTGATCGAGAGCTTTGGCATTCACCAGCGCGACTCGCGCGCGTTCAATCGCGGTGTCCACCGTGTCGAGAACTCGAGCAATTGCTCTTTGCTCTTCCGGTCCAGGATACGGAATTGTCATAGCGCGGAAGAAGCTCTGACTGAGATTGCTAAGTCCTGTCGAACCTTCCGCAGACGCGCTGAGGTAAGCCTGAACCTGCTCACTGCGAAGCCAGCGGTAAAAGTACTCTGGCGTAACGCCGCTGTCGGGCTTTGGCTTCGCCGCCATCAGGAAAGACGCAAAAAGGAAGTCGGCATCGACAACGACGCGTGCCGCATTTCCTATCCGCTGTCGGTTACCGTTGGACCCAACCATAATCGACCAGTCAACGGCCACGCGTTTCATCTCAATTGACTTTGTTTTAAGGCCTGAAATATATACGAGGTCATCTAGTTCAAGGCGATCCTGCACATTGCCTATTCGAATGACCGGCACTGCTCCAGCCGTTGGAGCTAGATGCTCCTGTTCTTTTGACCAGGAAATTCCTCGCTTAAGCTCTACAGCGTCACCTACCGTCGTAGTTTTCCATTCAGCCGGATGTGGGAGGGCGTCAGTGGGTTTCATAACCGATTCCACGCAAAATGTTCACCAGATTGATTTCTGACGATGCAAGTGCGCTTTCCGCATCACGCAGCGACTTCAACGCATCATTCACCTTGACTCGTGGCTCAGGTTCGAAGGTGTCCACATAGCGCGGGATGTTAAGGTTGAATTCGTTCTCCTCAACTTCGTCCATGCCAACTACGCGAGCGTGCTTGAGCAGTTCGTCTACATCGCCGTAAAGTGCGCCAAGCTCGACGCCAGCCTGCTGTACGTCGAGTCGGTCAGCGTCAGCACGTCGGCGAGCCTCAGCGATTTTTCCATCGCGCTCTCCGATCTTAGCTGCGACCTTATCGCGCTGCCCTTCGAGTTTGCTCAGCGCCGCTTCAGCCTTGCTTTTGGCCGTTTTGGTTGTGAATTTAGATATTTCAGCCTGAGCTTCTGCGACTTGGGCGTTGAGCATGGCAAGGCGTTGCGCGTGATCGGCATATTCCACCTCCAGGCGATCACATTGGTCATGTTCGCGCGCGTTTATCTGTTCGCGGATTCGTTGGCTATGACGCGCGACCAAGCTAGGTACCTTGGTCGCGTCGCCATAGGCCTGTGTATGCACTAAGATCCTCATCACGTCCTGAGGCCGCAGTTCGTTTTGGTTGGAGAGTTCCCGGTAATGACGGGTGGCATAAACCAACAACAGCTTGTCGTGTCGCTCCGGTGGTCGCTGTTTTTTCAATATGACTAGGCATGCGGGCACGCTGGCGCCGTAAAATACGTTGAGCGGCAGGGAAATTACAGCATCTATCATTCGCGACTCGAGCAACGCTTTGCGTATCAGGTGCTCATCATCGGCTTTGCGGCGTTTAAATTTTGGATTGCCGTCATCGTCGAACTCACCAGTTTCTTCTTCAACTTCTGCCTGGCCTCGGAATAGCACTCCTTGTGGGCAGACTATGCCAGTGCGACCATCGTCTGTGAGCGATGCGAGGATGTGTAAGATGAATGCATAGTCGCCATAACCCGCAGGCGGTGCCTTGTACGCGGTTCCACGACCGAAACGGGCAAAAGGGTCCTTATAGCCTTCTTTGCCAAACACCTCTTTCTTCAACTTGTCCTTTTTTTTCTTATCGTCCGTTTGTTGCTCGGGCTTCAGCCACCAGAACTCATCGGAGAATGGGAAATTGGCGAGGACAAGAGAAAACTTTCGCACCTTGCCCTTTTCATCCTTGAAGGCTGGGTCTGTGATAGTGCTAACCCCGGCTGCGATTGTGGCTTCTAAACCATGCAGCACTGAGTTGATTTTGCCGATCGCAGCGTTGCCCCAGTTCATCTCCTGACCAAAATAGTGGGCCGAAGTCGCGTGGTGGTTGTTCTCACGCAAGAAATCCGCCGCATGGACCAACATCCCGCCGCTTCCACACGTAGGATCGTAGATTGTGTCCCCAGGCTGGGGCTCTAGAATGCGTACTAGCGTGTCCACCACTTCAGGTGGAGTGAAAAATTCCCCAGCCTTGGCTCCGGCATCGTCAGCGAACTGCTTAATCAGGTACTCATAGGCGCGGCCAAGCACGTCAGGAGATACGCTGGCGTTGGATAGATCATGCTCATCGAAATGCTGGATTAGCGCGTGTACGACTTCATTGGGGATGATTGGCTTGCCGCTGCCATCGGGGGCCGGCTGATTCCAGTCAACAGTAAATACTCCTCTCAGCTCGTCGTTGGCCTCAGCAACAGCACGCATGGCCTGTGTGAGCTTTTCGCCGAGGTTAGTTGATTCCGCCAACACATCTCCCCAGCGACTTCCAACGGGAATTGAGAATCTATGGTCGCCACGGGCGCGGAATAATGCTTTCTGTGCCTCGCTTAGCTGGCGTTTTTGAATGCGTTCCTGTTCAGCAATCGCCTCATTTGCTTCGTGTTCCCATTGGTCACACAGGCGTTTGTAGAACATCAACGATAGGATGTAATTTTTGTAGTCCTGCCCCGCCGTTTTTCCGCGAAGAATGTTAGCTGCGCCCCAGAGGTGAGCTTCAAGCTGTTGCTGAGAGAGTCTCATTGTTGGTCTTTACCGTTTTCTGAAGCGCATATCCAACAGCACAATGTTGTGTGCAGGAATACGCATAGTTTGTGTGGTATATCACGGGTTTGTGGAAAATGTGGTGCCTGGCTACGGAGCGGTGCTTATTACCTATCGGGCCCACTGCGATTCTTCCTGCTCACACGCCACTTCCCTTTTAATCGCGCAAATATACACGCTCGTTGGCACATACAAGATTGCGCGATTGCCTTCGTTCATTTGAAGAGGCTGGAGGGCTTATTTGCAGCGCCGAATTGTAACCCGTAGCAGAGGTATGGGCTGAGGTATGGGCTGGAAGGTGCGCTGGTTGCAAGAAGGCTCTGTATAGAAGGTTGTAGGCATTAAAAAGCCGGCTTGTGGCCGGCTTCTCGGGGACTGGCTTGGTTTATTTTTGGTAAACCGCGCTAGCCTTCAAAACGTACACCCGGATCTGCGTCCGGCTGTGGGACTTGGTCAGACGTTGGTCTGCCGCGTCAGGCGTCATCTGAGCCGCGGGAGCGGGGCGATGCGCAAATGTGGGGCGCAGGATACTGAGTTTTGTTGGGGATTCCCAGCCTCAACTGCGGAATAGAGCCACCGCGAGGGGCAAAATTCGTAATTTGTACTGATTTTCGGTGCCTCTTCGCGAGCAGGCACGCTCCCACAGGGGGGGGGGCAGGGTTGAAGATCCGTATCCGATCAGAGAAACGGTACCACCGGCCGGCGTTTGCCCAGGGTCGACCACCAGAATACCCAGCCCAGAATGTGTATCCGCTGCTCATCGATTTGTGCTGCGCGGAAGATTTCGTCCGGGTATTCGGCGCTGTTGTGGCTGCGCAGGCGCAGGGCGTTGCCGGGCATGCGGTGCAGGTATTTGATGCGCAGCATGCCGTCATGTTCGATGGCGTAGATTTCGCCGTCGACCACCTGGGTCAGGCCGCGGTCGATGCCGACGATGGAGCCGTCTTCGATGCGCTCGGCCATGCTGTTGCCGATCATGTGTGCACAGATGGCGTCGCTTGGGCGGATTTCCAGTTGCGCGAGATGGGCGCGGGGCAGGCGGACGGTTTGCTCGGGGTCGAGGACGACGTGGGTTTTGTCGGCGCCGGCGGTGAGCGGTGTTTCCTTGAAAAACGGCAGTTCGATGTCGTTGGGGTTGATGATGGAATAGACGCCGTTGACGGACTGGGCGTCAAAGGTGTCGCCGTTGCTGGCAGGCGTGTGCAGGCGGGGTAGTTCTTTGCTGCCTTCGCCGGTTTTCAGCCACTCGCTGTTGACCGAGAGCAGGCGTGAGACTTCCTCCATGCGATACGCCGGGACGCCCCGGGTGTACCAGTTATGAATGTTTTGGGCTTCCGTGCCCCAGAACTTTGCGAATCCCGTGGTGGTGATGTTCGCTGCTTCCAGGAGTGCCTTGAATCTTGGACCGCTAGTGTTCTTTCTCATAAACACCGAGTCTACGGCCGTGCCAGAGCGGTTTGAATAAACCGGCTGTTCAAAAAAAGCCTGTATTTTGCGACTGGATGTAAGACGTGCTTGTGGGAAATCACTCACTTCGAAACTTTTCTGTAGTCCGCAATAAACACACTGTTTAAAGCGGCGTTTCTCAGGCACAAAAAACCCCGGATCAACCGGGGTTTTCTTCAAGCGTCATGCAGCCAGCCGGCGCTTAGCCCTTGTAGGCAGCAACCGACTTGGTGATCGCGTCGCGAGCGGCGTCAGCGCCAGCCCAGCCTTCGATCTTGACCCACTTGCCTTTTTCGAGATCCTTGTAGTTCGCGAAGAAGTGCTCGATCTGCTGGATCAGCAGCGGTGGCAGGTCGGTGTATTCCTTCACGTCGACGTACAGCTGGGACAGCTTGTCGTGTGGGACTGCGATGACTTTGGCATCGCCGCCGCCGTCGTCGGTCATGTTCAGGATGCCGACTGGACGTGCGCGAATCACCGAGCCTGGAGCAACCGGGTAAGGGGTCACGACCAGCACGTCGAGGGGATCACCGTCGTCAGCCAGGGTGTTCGGGATGTAACCGTAGTTGGCCGGGTAGAACATTGGGGTGGCCATGAAACGGTCAACGAACAGGCAATCGCTGTCTTTGTCGATTTCGTATTTGATCGGCGCGTGGTTGGCCGGGATCTCGATCGCGACGTAGATGTCGTTCGGCAGGTCTTTGCCAGCCGGAATCTTGCTGTAGCTCATTGGGCGTTGCCCCCGTAGTTGACCAAAAACACTTGGCCGGATTGACCAAAAAGTGGCGGCGATTATAGGCACATTCCTACGCCGACGCCACGTACCAGAAGTCGTGCAGCGCTTACGCGTGCGCCTGATAGACCGGGTCTGTGGCCTGAAGTTGCCGCAGCCTGCCCAACGGATCCTGCCGGTAGAAAAGCTGCAGTTGCAAGTAGACCTGTGGATAAGCCGCGTGCAGCAGATCCGGAGCGCTGAAGAAGTATTCGCTGGTGACCGCGAAGAACTCCGCCGGGTTTTCGGCGGCGTATGGGTCGATGGCGGTTTCGGCGTCGGGGTTGCGGTCGAGCTGGCGGTTGAGGTCATCGTAGGCGTGTTGCATGACCTCGGCCCAGTCGCTGACGCGCATGTCGGCGTGCAGCGGCGGCAGGCCGTTGGCGTCGCCGTTGAGCATGTCGAGTTTGTGCGCCAGTTCGTGGATCACCAGGTTGTAGCCTTCCCAGCCACCACTTGCCATCACGCCCGGCCAGGCGAGGATGATCGGCCCCTGTTGCCAGGCTTCGCCACTGTGTTCGCCGTCCCACTCGTGCTCGACCCCGCTGGCATCGCGATGGCGTTGCGGACTGAGGAAGTCGTCGGGGTAGAGGACGATTTCGTGGAAACCCTGATACCAGTTCAAGTCGCCCAGATTGAGCAGCGGCAACTGGGCCTGGGCGGCGAGCAGCAGGCGTTGTTCCTGATGCAATTCGACGCCGGGCAGGGCGGTCAGGTGTTTTTCTTCCAGAAACAGCACGCTGGCTTCACGCAACCATTGGTCTTCGGCGGCGCTGATGCCGTCGAGAAAGCTCAGGTGATGGCGCACCCGTTGCCACAGGTCATCGGCAATCGGGTGCCTGGCCAGAATGCGCCGGCGACGCCAGGCGCTCAGTGACCACATCGGATCAGTGGGTTTCGGCTTTGGCGCCGCCGAAACGGCTGCGCACCACGCCGATGATCATCGGCACCAGCGACAGCAGGATGATACCGACCACCAGCAGCGACAGGTTCTTCTTGATGAACGGCACGTTGCCAAAGAAGTAACCCAAGGTCACCAGACCACCGACCCAGAGGATGGTGCCGAACACGCTGAACGCGAAGAAACGCGGATAAGGCATTTTCCCTACGCCGGCGACGAACGGTGCAAACGTGCGGATGATCGGCAGGAAACGCGCCAGGGTCACGGTTTTGCCGCCGTGCTTGTCGTAGAAATCGTGGGTTTTTTGCAGATAATCGCGACGGAAGATTTTCGAATTCGGGTTACTGAACAGTTTTTCGCCCGCCGTTCGGCCAATCACATAGTTGGTGCTGTCGCCAAGGATGGCCGCGAGCATAAGCAGACCGCCCAACAGCACCGGATCCATGCCACCGCCCGCCGCCACCGCACCGGCGATGAACAACAGCGAATCACCCGGCAGGAACGGCATCACCACCAGACCGGTTTCACAGAAGATGACAGCGAACAGAATCGCGTAGATCCACGGCCCGTAGTTGGTGACCAGCAAATCGAGGTACACATCGAGATGCAGGATAAGGTCGAGCGGGTTGAAATCCATGGGGGGCACCTGTGGTGACGGCCCGACTCGGCAGGCCTGTGCGGATGATTCGGGTGTAAGCCTACAGCGGGGTGTAGTTTTTCTTACAAGCCGGAAAGCTCGGGATTATACGGTCTGAGAGGTGAAAAGCGCGTTGGTTTTGTAGCGAGGGATGTCGGGGTGTGAACAAATGTCAGGCAGACTTCGGGTTTGATAAAAGATCAAAAGATCGCAGCCTGCGGCAGCTCCTACCATGGAATGCGTTATCCCTGTAGGAGCTGCCGCAGGCTGCGATCTTTTGATTTCAGAGCTCGTCGCTGATCGGCAGCACGTAGTTCTTGAACTCGGTGTCTTCCTTGAAACCAATGGATTCGTAGGTTTTCTGCGCCACTTCGTTATTGCTGCTGGTGGAAACGCGCATGCGCACGGCCTGGGTTTCCTTGGCCATTTTCTTCGCGGTGCGGATCAGGTTGTCGGCCACCAGTTGGCGGCGGGCATCTTCGGCGACGTAGATGTCGTTGAGGATCCATACGCGCTTGAGCGACAGCGAGGAAAAGCTTGGGTAGAGCTGGCAGAAACCCATCAGTTTCTTGTCGTCATCATCGGCCAGGGCCAGATAAATCACCGACTCCTTGCGACGCAGGCGTTTTTCGAGAAACGCGCGGGAGGAATCCGGGTAAGGCAGGGAACCGTAGAACTCGCGATATTTGACGAACAACGGGGTCAGCAAATCCAGGTGTTCGAGGGTCGCTTGAATAATCCGCATGATAGGTCTCGTCTTCAAGTGGCTGTCTTCAACTGCTCTGACGGCGATGGGAAACCCTGCGGCCGTGCATCGATCCTGCCTGAAAGCAGCGCAGAAACGCAATGCGGAAACGGTTCAGGTTGTGGGCGGATCGAGCAGGAAGTTTCCCTTCATGTCTGCACCGGCGTCCGACTCCAGCGTCTGCACCTGTGCTTCGTCCTTCAAATTGACCCCCGACAGCTGCCGCCGGCAGGCTTCGCGCATCAGATACAACAAGCGATGCGCCGCCATGCCGTAGCTCAAGCCCTCAAGCCGCACGTTGGAGATGCAATTGCGGTAGGCATCGGTCAGCCCGACTTTTGGATTGTAGGTGAAATATAAACCGAGGCTGTCGGGCGAACTGAGGCCCGGGCGCTCTCCGATCAGCATCACGACCATTTTTGCACCCAGCAACTGACCGATCTCGTCACCGATGGCGACGCGGCCCTGTTCCACCAGCACTACCGGGGCAAGCGACCAGCCGTCGGCGCTCATCTGCTCCTCCAGGCGGGTCAGAAACGGCAGGGTATGCCGATGCACCGCCAGTGCCGACAGGCCGTCCGCCACCACGATCGCCAGATCGAACCCGCCAGGGTGCGCAGAAGCGTAATCACGCAGGGTCTGCGCCGAGGCGTCGCTGAGCTTGCGCCCAAGATCCGGGCGTTGCAGGTAACTGTTGCGATCGGTCGCCGCGCTGTGCAGCAACAAACTGTCGCGCCCGCGTTCGCTCAGTTGCGCGCTGAGCCCGGCATGATCGAACGGCAGATGCACCGCGTCCCGCGCCTGGGCGTGGGCGAACTGGAAATCCAGCTGGGCGCTGGTCGGCAGGCTGGTGCCGGTGCGGCCGAGGGCGATGCGCGCCGGGGTCAGGCGGCGCAGTTCCAGCCATGGGTTTTGCGGGTCGACAGGCGGTTTTTCCATAACACTCATCCCAGTTGCGCCAGCGCCTGGCGGAAGGCCGGCGGCAGGTTGTTGCCAAAGCGAACCTTGCCGTCCGCCTGGGTGAAAATGCCCATGTTCGCCAGCCATTGCTCGAACTCCGGCGCCGGTTTCAGGCCCAGGGTCTGGCGCGCGTAGAGCGCGTCGTGGAACGAGGTGGTCTGGTAGTTGAGCATGATGTCGTCGGAGCCGGGGATGCCCATGATGAAGTTGATCCCGGCCACACCGAGCAGGGTCAGTAGGGTGTCCATGTCGTCCTGATCGGCTTCGGCATGGTTGGTGTAACAGATGTCGCAGCCCATCGGCACGCCGAGCAACTTGCCACAGAAATGGTCTTCGAGGCCGGCGCGGATGATCTGTTTGCCGTTATAGAGGTACTCCGGGCCAATAAATCCGACCACGGTATTCACCAGAAACGGCTTGAAATGCCGCGCCACGGCGTAGGCCCGGGTCTCGCAGGTCTGCTGGTCGACGCCGTGGTGGGCGTTGGCCGACAGCGCGCTACCCTGGCCAGTCTCGAAATACATCAGGTTCTGCCCGAGGGTGCCGCGCTTCAGACTCAGCCCCGCGTCATAGCCTTCCTGCAATACATTGAGGTTGATGCCGAAACTGGCGTTGGCCGCTTCAGTGCCGGCAATCGACTGGAACACCAGGTCCAGCGGCACACCACGATTGATCGCCTCGATCGAGGTGGTGACGTGGGTCAGCACGCAGGCCTGGGTTGGAATGTCGTAACGCTGGATGATCGCGTCGAGCATCTCCAGCATCGCGCAGATCGAGGCGATGCTGTCGGTGGCCGGGTTGATCCCGATCATCGCGTCGCCGTTGCCGTACAGCAGGCCGTCGAGAATGCTCGCGGCGATGCCGGATGGCTCGTCGGTCGGATGGTTCGGTTGCAGCCGGGTCGACAAGCGCCCGCGCAGGCCGAGGGTGCCGCGAAATTTTGTGACCACGCGGATCTTCTGCGCCACCAACACCAGATCCTGCACGCGCATGATCTTCGACACGGCGGCGACCATTTCCGGGGTCAGACCGGGGGCGAGGGCGCGCAGGCTGGTTTCGTCAGCGGCGTCGCCGAGCAGCCAGTCGCGGAAGCCGCCGACGGTGAGGTGGCTGACCACGGCGAAGGCTTGTTTGTCGTGGGTGTCGATGATCAGTCGGGTGACTTCATCGGCTTCGTAGGGAATCAGCGCTTCCTGCAGAAAATGCGTGAGCGGGATGTCGGCCAGCGCCATTTGTGCAGCCACGCGTTCGCCGTCATTGAGCGCGGCAACGCCGGCCAGAAAGTCACCGGAGCGCGCCGGGCTGGCCTTGGCCATGACGTCCTTGAGGCTGTCGAAGCGGTAGGTCTGGGCTCCGACGGAATGGGCAAATGCGGCCATGCTGTCCTCCTGTAATTGATACACCCCCCTGTAGGAGCTGCCGCAGGCTGCGATCTTTTGACTTTGATTTTCTAAAAACAAGATCAAAAGATCGTCCGAACGCGGCCCGAGCCTTCGGCAGCTCCTACAGGGTTCCAGCACAGTGCCTGGATGGGCGCTGTGCACTTTTATATGGCAGTCAGATACCTTCGAGCATAGCGTCTGCCGGGGCTTTGGCGCGTTGCCTGGCGGTGAGCTGGAAGTACAGATAACCAGCGGCCATGAAGCCCAGGAACACACAGCCGATCAGCGTGTTGAACCACGCCATCGCCACCAGGCACACCACCGCCAGGAACAGCGCAATCGCCGGCACCACCGGGTAGCCCGGGGCGCGGAAGGTGCGCTCCAGGTTCGGTTCGGTTTTGCGCAGCTTGAACAGGCTGAGCATGCTGATGATGTACATCACGATTGCGCCGAACACCGACATGGTGATCATCGCAGCAGTCAGGGTCATGCCTTGCAGATTGACCAGACCATCGCTGTAAATCGCTGCGATACCAATCACACCACCAGCCAGAATCGCCCGGTGCGGGGTCTGGAAGCGCGACAGCTTGGCCAGGCTTTTTGGCAGGTAACCGGCGCGGGCCAGGGCGAAGAACTGTCGCGAGTAACCGAGGATGATCCCGTGGAAACTCGCCACCAGGCCGAACAGGCCGATCCACACCAACATGTGCATCCAAGATGAGTTGTTGCCGACCACCGCTTTCATTGCCTGTGGCAGCGGGTCATTGATGTTCGACAGTTGACGCCAGTCGCCGACGCCGCCGGCCATCACCATCACGCCGATGGCAAGGAACACCAGGGTCAGGATGCCGCTGACGTAGGCCTTGGGAATCGTGCGTTTCGGATCCTTGGCTTCTTCGGCGGCCATGGCGGCGCCTTCGATGGCGAGGAAGAACCAGATCGCGAACGGGATCGCGGCAAAGATTCCGGGGATCGAGCCCATGCTGAACTCGTTGGCACCCGACCAGCCGTTGAGCACAAAGTTGCTGAAGCTGAAGCCCGGTGCGACCACGCCCATGAACACCAGCAGCTCGGCGACCGCCAGCACGGTGACCACCAGCTCAAAAGTCGCGGCGATGCTGACGCCGAGGATGTTCAGGGTCATGAACACGAAATACGCGCCGACCGCCGCAACCTTCGGATCTAGCTCCGGGTACTGCACATTGAGGTAGGCGCCGATGGCCATGGCGATGGCGGGTGGGGCAAAGACGAATTCGATCAGCGTGGCGATGCCAGCGATCAATCCGCCTTTTTCGCCGAACGCCCGGCGGCTGTAGGCAAACGGCCCGCCTGCGTGGGGAATCGCGGTGGTCAGTTCGGTGAAGCTGAAGATGAAGCAGGTGTACATGGTCGCGACCATCAGCGCCGTGACCAGAAATCCGAGGGTGCCCGCGGTGCCCCAGCCGTAACTCCAGCCGAAGTATTCGCCGGAAATCACCAGGCCGACGGCAATACCCCAGAGGTGCAGGGTGCCGAGTGTGGGTTTGAGCTGTGTGGTGGAAGTCATAAGTCCTCTCTGTTTTTTATTGTTCGATCTGTTGGACTTTCGGGTGCAGTGGTTGCGGTGGATGGATGCTGTTCACGCAGCGGCAGTTTTTGTGCAAAACCTGAATGACGGGTACGCAAGGGCCGTGCCAGAGCGGCCAGGCCTTGTGTTGTGTCATTGAGGACGCCATCGCTGGCAAGCCAGCTCCCACAGGTATCTGTGGTGTGCCCGTTATCGAGATCTGCAAAGATCCCTGTGGGAGCTGGCTTGCCAGCGATAGCTATTTGGAGGGCGACACAGAATCATCTGTGTCGCCCCGGGTTTTAGAAGAAGCCCAACGGATTGATGTCGTAGCTCACCAGCAGGTTTTTCGTCTGCTGGTAGTGATCGAGCATCATCTTGTGGGTTTCACGGCCGACGCCGGACTTCTTGTACCCGCCGAACGCGGCGTGCGCCGGATACAGGTGGTAGCAGTTGGTCCACACACGACCGGCTTTGATCGCGCGGCCCATGCGGTAGGCGCGGTTAATGTCGCGGGTCCACAGTCCGGCGCCGAGGCCGAACTCGGTGTCGTTGGCGATCGCCAGGGCTTCGGCTTCGTCTTTGAAGGTGGTGATGCTTACCACCGGGCCGAAGATTTCTTCCTGGAACACGCGCATTTTGTTGGTGCCCTTGAGCAGGGTCGGCTGGATGTAATAGCCGGTCGCCAGATTGCCCTCGAGTTTTTCCACCTTGCCGCCGGTCAGCAGCTCGGCGCCTTCGCCCTTGGCGATTTCCAGGTACGACAGAATCTTGTCGAATTGCTGCTCGGACGCCTGCGCGCCGACCATGGTGTCGGTGTCGAGCGGGTCGCCGCGTTTGATCTGCAGGACTTTCTTCATCACCACTTGCATGAATTCGTCGTAGATCGATTCCTGTACCAGCGCGCGGGACGGGCAGGTGCAGACTTCGCCCTGGTTGAAGAACGCCAGCACCAGACCTTCGGCAGCCTTCTCGATGAAGGTTGGTTCGGCCTGCATGATGTCTTCGAAGAAGATGTTCGGCGACTTGCCGCCCAGTTCCACGGTCGACGGAATGATGTTCTCGGCGGCGCATTTCATGATGTGCGAGCCGACCGGGGTCGAGCCGGTGAAGGCGATCTTGGCGATGCGTTTGCTGGTGGCCAGGGCTTCGCCGGCTTCTTTGCCGAAACCTTGCACCACGTTGAGCACGCCCGGTGGCAGCAGATCACCGATCAGCTCCATCAGCACGCAGATGCCCAACGGGGTTTGCTCGGCAGGCTTGAGTACCACGCAGTTGCCTGCAGCCAGTGCCGGGGCGAGTTTCCACGCGGCCATCAGCAGCGGGAAGTTCCACGGGATGATCTGCCCGACCACGCCCAGCGGTTCATGGATGTGATAGGCCACGGTGTTGCCGTCGATTTCGGCAGCGCTGCCTTCCTGCGCGCGCAGGCAACCGGCGAAGTAGCGGAAATGGTCGGCTGCCAGCGGGATGTCGGCGTTGAGGGTTTCGCGGATGGCTTTGCCGTTGTCCCAGGTTTCGGTGATCGCCAGCAGTTCGAGGTTCTGTTCGATGCGGTCGGCGATTTTCAGCAGGATCAGCGAGCGCGCCTGCACCGACGTCGCGCCCCACGCATCGGCAGCAGCGTGGGCGGCGTCCAGCGCCTTGTCGATATCTTCGGCAGTGGAGCGAGGGAATTCGGCAATCGGCTGGCCATTCACTGGCGAGGTATTGGTGAAGTACTGACCTTTGACAGGCGCGACGAACTCGCCGCCGATGTAGTTACCGTACTTGCTCTTGAACGAGACTTTGGCGCCTTCAGTACCGGGGTGAGCGTAACGCATGATGTTGTTCTCCTTGGCTTTGTACTTATTAGAGAAACGCGCAAGTGCGCTTGCTATAAGCGTAGAGCAAAGCTCGGGCCACTGCCGTGCAGGGCAGGCAAATCAAGGCCTTGCGTGGTTTGTGTCGGACGGGCGGACGGTGCCTGTGATGGTTTCGGTACAGATCGGGTGACAGTTTGTACCGCTTTTGGCACAGCCAGTGACCGGGTGGTCTTGCCAGCATTGCAATGCGCCGATGGCTGGAGGATGCTGACTGCCAATCGCCCAGATGCACCCTTGTGGCGAGGGGATTTAGCGAAACGTCGCACCGCCCCGATCGGCTGCGCAGCAGTCGTAAATCCGGTGTACGCGGTGAATCTAAGAAGCCACGTTGGTTTGATTGGGGCTGCTTCGCACCCCATCGGGGATAAATCCCCTCACCACAAGGTATGTGCCAGCCAATAAAGAGGCGGCACTGATCTCGGGGAGAATAATAAGAAATGCACGACAACCATTTGAGTCGCCATGCCCAGCAGGTTCTCACCGTCAGTCAGGGCAAGCCGCACCTGCACGGGCCCGGTGCCGATCCGTCGATTGCCCGCTCGTGGCTGCGCTGTCTTGAGGACTATCACCTCGATCCGGCCCTGACCATGGCGCCCACCGTGCTCGAACACGGGCGCGTGCTGGAAAGCCGAGAACGCCTGCAACAGGTGTTGCAGATCGCCGGCAATGAAATGAGCAGCCTGCATCAACAACTGTCCGGCGCCGGCCACGCGGTGCTATTGACCGATGCGCGCGGGGTGATCCTCAACTGCGTCACCGCGCCGGCCGAGCGCAAGATTTTCGAACGCGCCGGTCTCTGGCTCGGCGCCGACTGGAGCGAAGCCTGCGAAGGCACCAACGGCATCGGCACCTGCCTGGTCGAACGGCAGGCACTGACCATTCATCAGGACGAACACTTTCGCGGACGTCACACCGGCCTGACCTGCTCGGCGAGCCCGGTGTTCGACCCGCACGGTGAACTGCTCGCGGTGCTCGACGTGTCCTCGGCGCGCCACGATGTCTCGCGGCAGAGCCAGTTCCACACCATGGCGCTGGTCAATCTGTCGGCGAAGATGATCGAGAGCTGCTATTTCCTGCGCTGCTTCGATAACCAATGGCTGCTGCGTTTTCATCTGCAGGCCGAATCCGTCGGCTTGTTCAGCGAAGGGCTGCTGGCGTTTGACGGGGAAGGGCGGATCAGCGCGGTCAACCAGAGCGCGCTGAACCTGCTCGGGCATATTCGCGGTGGTTTGCTCGGCAAACCGGTGGAAGCGTTTTTCGATTGTTCGCTGGATGAGCTGCTCGGTCGTGCCAGCGCCAATGCCAGCGCCAGTTGGCCGCTGCGCACCCGCGACGGGCGGCACCTGTTCGCCTTGCTGCGTGGCGAATCGCGCAAACCGGCGCCGATCATGCCGGCCCCGGTCGTGGCCAAAGCTCAGCCACTGGTGGGCATCTGCCTTGGTGACGCGGCGCTGCAAGCGGATTTCCGCAAGGCGCTGCGGGTGTTCGAACGCGACGTGCCGCTGCTGATCAACGGTGAGACCGGCTCCGGCAAGGAAGCCTTTGCCAAGGCTGTGCATCACGCCAGCCAGCGCGCCAGCAAAGCCTTCGTCGCCCTCAATTGTGCGGCGATCCCGGAAAGCCTGATCGAGAGCGAGCTGTTCGGTTATCGCGGCGGCAGTTTCACCGGCGCGCGCAAGGACGGCATGCGCGGCAAGCTGCAGCAGGCCGATGGCGGCACGTTGTTCCTCGATGAAATCGGCGACATGCCGCTGGCGCTGCAAACCCGGTTGTTGCGAGTGCTGGAAGACCGGCAGGTGGTGCCGATTGGCGGCGAGCCGGAAGCGGTCAACGTGCGGATCATCAGCGCCACGCACCGTAATCTGCTGGAGCGGGTCGAAGGCGGCAGCTTCCGTGAAGATCTGTATTACCGGCTGAATGGGTTGGAGGTCGCGCTGCCGGCGCTGCGTCAGCGTAGCGACAAGTCGCAGTTGCTGGATTTCCTGCTGGCCGAGGAGGCCGGTGGAGAAACAATCGTGATCGAAGAGACGGCACGTCAGGCGTTGCTGGCGTTCAACTGGCCGGGCAACGTGCGGCAGTTGCGCAATGTCCTGCGCACGCTGGCGGCGTTGTGCGATGAAGGATGGATCGGGCTGGAGGATTTGCCGGCGATGATTCGCCAGGCGCAGCCAACGCTGGAGCTGAAGACGGTTGAGTCCGGGCATCCGCTGGAGGACGCCGAACGCCTGGCGTTGCTCAATGCGCTGGAGCAAACGCGCTGGCACATGACTCACACCGCCGAGCAACTCGGCGTGAGCCGCAACACCCTCTACAGAAAGCTGCGCAAACACGGCATCGCCCGAACCGCATAAATCCCCCTGTAGGAGCTGCCGAAGGCTGCGATCTTTTGATCTTGTTCTTTACAGGATCAAAAGATCGCAGCCTCGTTGCACTCGTCAGCTCCTACAGGTGGGGTAGTGATCGTGGTGGTGGGTGATGGGGATCAGCTAAAGAGTGCGATTTTCCCCACCCTACGCTAACCTGCGGCCATGTTTTACGAGGTCGACTATGCACATTCATATTCTGGGTATCTGCGGGACTTTCATGGGCTCGATGGCGGTTCTGGCCAAAGAGCTGGGCCATCACGTGACCGGCTCCGACGCCAACGTCTATCCGCCGATGAGCACGCAGCTTGAGGCCCAGGGCATTCAACTGACCCAAGGCTACGACCCGGCCCAGCTCGATCCGGCGCCGGATCTGGTGGTGATCGGCAACGCCATGTCCCGCGGCAACCCGGCGGTGGAGTATGTGCTGAACAAAGGCCTGCCGTACGTCTCCGGCCCGCAATGGCTGGCCGATCACGTGCTGCAAGGGCGCTGGGTGCTGGCGGTCGCCGGTACGCACGGCAAGACCACCACCAGCAGCATGCTCGCCTGGGTGCTGGAACACGCCGGCATGAGCCCGGGGTTCCTGATCGGCGGCGTGCCGCAGAATTTCTCGGTGTCCGCACGTCTGGGCGGTACGCCGTTTTTCGTGATCGAGGCCGACGAGTACGACAGCGCGTTTTTCGACAAGCGTTCGAAGTTTGTCCACTACCGTCCGCGTACCGCGATCCTCAACAACCTTGAGTTCGATCACGCCGACATCTTCCCTGATCTGCCAGCGATCGAGCGGCAGTTCCACCATTTGGTGCGGACTATTCCGAGCGAAGGTCTGGTGATCCACCCGACCACCGAACCGGCCTTGCAGCGCGTGATTGAAATGGGCTGCTGGACTCCGGTGCAGACCACCGGCGTCGGCGGTCAGTGGCAGGTCAAGTTGCTCAAGGACGATGGCTCGGCGTTCGAAGTGATGTTCGAAGGCGTGTCCCAGGGCACTGTCGAATGGGAGCTGACCGGTCAGCACAACGTCGCCAACGCCTTGGCTGCGCTGGCAGCGGCGCGGCATGTCGGTGTGGTGCCTGCGATGGGCATCGCCGGGTTGAGCGCATTCAAGAACGTCAAGCGCCGGATGGAGAAAGTCGCCGAAGTACGCGGCATCACCATCTACGACGACTTCGCCCACCACCCGACTGCGATCGCCACCACCCTCGATGGCTTGCGCAAGCGCATCGGCGACGCACCGCTGATCGCGATCATCGAGCCGCGCTCCAACTCGATGAAGCTCGGCGCGCACCGTGACGGTCTGCCGGACAGCGTGGTCGATGCCGATCAAGTGATCTGGTACGCCCCGGCCAACCTCGGTTGGGATCTGGGCGCCACCGCCGCGCTGTGCAGCGTGCCATCGATTGTCAGCGACTCGCTGGAAGGCATCATCGAACGCGTGAAGAGCCAAGCCCAGCCCGGCACTCACGTGGTGATCATGAGCAACGGCGGTTTCGGCGGCCTGCACGGCAAACTCGCCGAGGCGCTGAAATGAACACTTTTGCCCAGAGCGGCGGCCCGGAACGCATCACGCTGGCGATGACCGGCGCGTCCGGCGCGCAGTACGGATTGCGCCTGCTCGATTGTCTGGTGCGTGAAGATCGCGAAGTGCACTTCCTGATCTCCAAGGCTGCGCAACTGGTGATGGCCACTGAGACCGATGTCACGCTGCCGCCCAAGCCGCAGATGATGCAGGCGTTCCTTACCGAATACACCGGGGCGGCCGCCGGTCAGATCCGTGTGTACGGCAAGGAAGACTGGATGTCGCCGGTAGCCTCGGGCTCCGGCGCACCGGCGGCGATGGTGGTGGTGCCGTGTTCCACCGGCACCTTGTCGGCGATTGCCACCGGTGCCTGCAACAACCTGATCGAGCGCGCGGCGGACGTCACCTTGAAGGAGCGGCGCCAGTTGATTCTGGTGCCGCGCGAAGCACCGTATTCGAGCATTCATCTGGAGCACATGCTCAAGCTGTCGAACATGGGCGTGACCATCCTGCCGGCCTCGCCGGGTTTCTATCACCAGCCGCAGACCATCGACGACCTGATCGATTTCGTCGTGGCGCGGATTCTCAATCTGCTGGGCATTCCACAGGACATGCTGCCGCGTTGGGGCGAGCATCATCTGAGCAGCGATGAATAAGCTGTTGATGATTGCGCTGGCGCTGCAACTGGCCGGCTGCGCCACAGCGCGTACGCTGGATGCCGCCAAACAGGGGGCGCCGGTGGTGTATTCCGGGACGCGCCTGGATTTGTACGCGATGAATGGCGGGTGCTGCGCGATGGATCGCTTCGGGGCTGAGGCACCGAGTTATCCGGGAGTGGACCTGCCGGCGAGTGCGTTGCTCGATACGCTGCTGTTGCCGTTGTCATTGCTTACGGTGATCGGCGTGGGGTTTCAGGCGACGGGCGGATTGTAAATCAAAAGATCGCAGCCTTCGGCAGCTCCTACAGGGTTAACGGAAATCCCGTGTAGGAGCTGCCGAAGGCTGCGATCTTTTGATTCTGGGAGTGCGTTGCACTCCAGCGCCAGCAGGTATACGCGGTGCAAATGTGGGAGCGGGCTTGCCCGCGAAGAGGCCAGCCCAGACACCACAAAACTATTTGCCGAGCTTGCGCAGCTCATCCGACTCGACGATCCGCACCCCATCCTGTTCTTCCAGCGCCAGGCGCCACATCGCCCGGGCCAGTTGGCAGGCTTCGATACCGCGGTACTTGCCGGGAATCAGTTTGGAAAACGGCGCGGCCAGCTGTTCGCCCAGGCGCGGCTCGGTGCGATCGCCCAGCAACAGCGATGGCCGGCAGATGGTCAGTTGCGGCCAGTCCTGCGCGCGCAACGCCTGCTCCATTTCGCCTTTGACCCGGTTGTAGAAAATCGACGATTTCGGATCGGCGCCCAGCGCGCTGATCACGATCAGGTGCCGCGCGCCCATCTCCCGCGCACGTTTGGCGAAGGCCACGACCATGTCCAGATCCACCGCGCGGAACGCGGCTTCGGAACCCGCCTGCTTGATGGTGGTGCCGAGGCAGCAATAGGCGATATCGACGCGACCACTGAGTTGCGGCAGAAACGCCTGTGGGTCGCCCACCGGGTTTTCCAGGTGCGGATGCTCCGCCAATGGACGACGGGACGGGGCGAGCACGCGGGTGATCGTCGGCTCGTTGAGCAAACGGTCGAGCAGATGTTCACCGGTCAGTCCGGTGGCTCCGGCAAGCAATACGTGCTGAGGCGTCAAGTACATAGTGTTTCTCCCTTGATACTGTTCAGCTTAGTTGCTGTTTGTTGCTCCGTCGTTCAATGCAGCACTCTGCAACGCTTTTCTTGCCTGCTGTTTACGCAGCAGTTGCCAGTGCGCCAGCACGGTTTTCGGTGCCCAGATCTGTGGCTCCGAAGCTTCGAAGTTGTCCGCCAGTTCGCGCTCGGCGACGGTGGCCTTGGCCAGTTTGAAGGCCTGCTCCAGATCGTCGGTCTGGTTCAGAGCCTGAGCGAACAAGGCATCGCCGAAGTAGGTGAAGTTGGCTTCTTCGGAGCAACCGAACGACACGCGGTCGGCGCGCGAGGCGGTCATGATCAGGGTGCGCTCATCTTTCAGCGCGGGGATGAAGCCGCCGGAATAGCACGATGAGATCACGATCACCTTGTCGCGATTTTTCAGTGGCGCAAGCACGGCGGCGAGTTCGTCGGCGGGCAGATCGGCGAGCTCCATGCGCGGCTGATCGAGCACCAGTTCGTGTTCGGCGGTGCCGTGGCTGGTCAGGTAGATGAACACCAGGTCTTCCGGGCCGCTGCGTTCAGCGAGGGTCTGCGCGGCGCGGCGCAGGTTTTCGCGAGTGGCCATCGGCCGGTCGACGAGGTGGTCGCGGTGGTTGACCAGACGAATCTGGCCATAAGCGCCGAAACGCGTAGTGAGCATGTTGGCGACGTAATCGGACTCGCGCAGGAACACGCTTTGCTTGCCGTCGCCGCCGAGGGTCAGGGTGTACAGCTCGACTGCCGGCGTCGAGGCGGGCACGGCGGCCAGTGCGTCATCAAGCAGACGCCCTTGGGCCAGCAAGCCGAGTTCGAGGGTGTCGGGCAACAGCTTGCCGTCGGCGTCACGTACGCGCTGGCCGTTGATCCACGTGCCGCTGAGCACGGTGCCGTCAGTCAGCACCAGAGTGCCGCGCCCGGCGTAGCTGTCGCCGTCGAACCCGCCGATGTAGAAGCTGCCGTCAGACAGGTTCAAACGGCCCTGGCCGCTGAAGCGCCAGTCGTTGAAGTAGCCGATGTAGTGGCTGCCGTCGGCGCCGATCAATTCGCCCTTGCCGGTCAGCGCGCCTTCCTTGAACTGGCCGAGCCACACGTCGCCGTCGGCGTTCTCGTAGCGGCCCTTGCCGTGCAGCTGGCTGTTCTTGAAGCCGCCGACATAGATGTCGCCATCGGCACTGTTGAACGTGCCATTGCCTTCGAGCTGACCGTTGACGAAATGGCCGCTGAACGTATTGCCGCTGGCGTCGCCGCGCTGGCCTTCGCCGTTGGGTTTGCCGTGGGCGAACTGGCCTTGATAGGAGCTGCCGTCGTCCATTTCCAGACGGCCCAGCCCGGAATACTGGTCAGCCTTGAACTCGCCACGGTAGGTCATGGCGTTTTCCTTGAGGGTGCCTTCGCCATCGCGCCGGCCCTGCTTGAAACCGCCGGTGTAACTGCTGGCGCTGGTGGTCAGGCTGCCCTGGCCATCGAACAGACCCTGCTGAAACTGGCCGCGATAGACTTCGCCGTTGCTGCCGTGCCACTCGCCCTGGCCATGCCATTGGCCCTTGTCGAACTGCCCGGCGTACCAACTGCCGTTGGGGTAGTCGACGCGGCCCTGGCCTTGCAGCAAGCCGTTGACCAGTTCACCGCGATAGCGTCCGCCGTCCGGCAGCCGTGCATCCGGGGGCAACAGCGATTCGCCGTCGCCGCACGCGGTGAGCATCAGGGTCAGGGCAAGGGGTGCAAGAGAAGCGAGTGGGCGCATAGCGGGATCCGGGCAATTAGGCGACCGAGTATGCCGCAGCTATGTGACCTTATACAGCCGGGAAAACAGCGCTGATGCGAAACAGCGTGCGCTGTTTCGCATCCCGTGACTCAAACGAAGCAGAGCGACAACGGTTCGGCGATATAGGCCGGTTTGTCCGAGCCTTCTATCTCAAGCGTCGCGGTGGCCTTGAGCAGCCATTGACCGGGTTTTTTCTCGGTCACTTCGGCCAGATCGACTTTCAGGCGCACTTTTGAATTGACCTTCACCGGCTGGATGAAACGCACGCTGTCCAGACCGTAATTGACCACCATCTTCAGGCCTTGCGGCAGCACGAGGATGTCTTCCATCAGTTTCGGGATCAGCGACAACGACAGGAAACCGTGGGCAATGGTGCTGCCAAAAGGCGTTTGCGCGGCTTTGACCGGATCGACATGGATGAACTGATAATCCCCGGTGGCTTCGGCGAACAGGTTGATGCGCTCCTGATCGATGGTGAGCCATTCGGAACGTCCGAGTTCCTTGCCGACATAATCTTTGAGCTCTGCAACGGGAACATAGGGCATTGAGACTCTCCTTGGGTTCATCGGTTTTATAGTTTTTCAGGTGGGGGATTTGACCGCCCTGCGAACCACTGTAGATCAACATGGCGATTTGCTCCGGTCAACCTGCCATGCTTTTGGCGAATGCCGATCCATAGCGCTGCCGTGCTTATAATGCCGAGGACTTGCGGGGGGAGATGTCTGATGTTGTTACGTGGCCTGACCATGCTGGTGCTGTTCCAATTGCTCGGCACGGCACTCAACCATTTGCTGTTGCCGGTACTGCCGGGGCCGATCATCGGCCTGCTGCTGTTGCTGGTTTTCCTGATCATTCGCGGTGAAGTCGGCGAGCCGCTGAACCTCGCGGCCGGCAGTCTGCTGCGTTATCTGCCGTTGCTGCTGGTGCCGCCGGCGGTGGGCGTGATGGTTTATGCGAGCGACATTGCCGCTGACTTCTGGGCAATTGTCGGCGCGCTGGTGCTGTCGTTGATTCTGTCGATGGCCTTCGCCGGGGTGCTGATGCAACGGCTGGTCAAGCGTCACGCGCCGAACTCGGAGGACGCTTGATGCTCTTCGATTGGCAAGGTGCCTGGGCTTCGGTCATTCATCATCCGCTGTTCGGCATCGGCATCACCCTCGGTGCCTATCAACTGGTGCTGGCGGCGTTCGAGAAAACCCGCTGGATCTTTCTGCAACCGGTGCTGGTCTCCATGCTGTTGGTGATCGGCGTGCTGGTCGGTTGCGGCCTGACCTACGCCGAGTACCGCAAGAGCACCGAAATCCTCAGCATTCTGCTGGGCCCGGCGACGGTGGCGCTGGCGGTGCCGTTGTATCTGAACCTCAAGCGCATCCGCCAATTGTTCTGGCCGATTTTTACTACGCTGGTGATAGGCGGTGTAGTCGCCACGGGCATGGGCGTGTTGCTCGGCTGGTGGTTCGGTGCCGAGCACATGATCCTGATGACCATGGCGCCGAAGTCGGTGACCTCGCCGATTGCCATGCTGGTGGCCGAGCAGATCGGTGGCGTGGCGGCGCTGGCGGCGGTGTTCGTGCTGATCACTGGGGTGATCGGCGCGATCTTCGGCCCGGCGCTGCTGACCCGGCTCGGCGTGCACAGCCCCGAGGCGCGCGGCATGGCGCTGGGCATGACCGCGCACGCGGTTGGCACGTCGGTGGCGTTGCAGGAAAGCGATGAGTGCGGCGCCTTCGCGGCGCTGGCGATGAGTCTGATGGGCGTGGCCACGGCGGTGTTCCTGCCGTTGGCGGTGTCGATGGTGGTGTAAGGAAATGTCTATGAGTCTGCCGCTTTTTCCGCTCAACACAGTGCTGTTCCCCGGCTGCAACCTCGACTTGCAGATCTTCGAGGCGCGCTACCTGGACATGATCGGCCGCTGCATGAAACAGGGCGGCGGTTTCGGCGTGGTGTGCATCCTCGATGGCCATGAAGTCGGCGTTGCCCCAGAAGGCTTTGCGCTGGTCGGCTGCGAGGCGCGGATCACCGATTTCCAGCAACAGGACAACGGTCTGCTGGGGATCCGGGTGCAGGGCGGGCGGCGTTTTCAGGTGTTGCGCACGGAAGTGCAGCGCGATCAGTTGATCCTTGCGGATGTCGAGTGGCTGGACGATGAGCCGGAGCAACCGTTGCAGGACGAAGACGCCGATCTGGTGGCGCTGCTCAAGGCCTTGGCCGAGCACCCGATGGTCGAGGCGTTGAACATGGGCACCGAAGCGCTGGGGCAGCAGTCGCTGGCCAATCAGCTGGCGTATCTGCTGCCGTTCGCCGAAGAAGACAAGATCGACCTGCTGCAACTCGACGATCCGCAGCAGCGACTGGATGCGATCCAGGCGCTGCTTGATGAGCTGCAGGGCGAATTGTTCGCCTGATCCATCGAAAAAGATCGCAGCCTGCGGCAGCTCCTACATGGGTTTGGTTTGACATGCGCACGATGGCGCTGTGTGAACGAAATACCGTGTAGGAGCTGCCGCAGGCTGCGATCTTTTGATTCTCAATAAGCGTAACGCAACATCGTGTCCGGCAAATGCCGCAGAACGAACAGGCTGAACAACGCCAGCAGCGCCGGCAGAATCAGCCACCAGACCTTGAACGGCATGGCGTTGAGCGGTGCCTTGCGCTGACTCAGCCACAAGCCCGCCGCACATACGCATGCCGCCAGCATTGCGCCGGCCAGAATATCCGTCGGCCAGTGCGCCCCCAGATAAACCCGTGACAAAGCAATCGACAGCGCTGGAATACAGCCGAGCAGCAGCCAGGTCAGGCGCATGCGCGGCGGTTGTCCGCGACCGGCGAGAACCGCCAGCACCAGAAACAGCGCAAACGAACCGGAGGCATGGCCGCTGGGCATGCTGTAGCTGGTCAGCGGATCGGTCAGCACTTCCGGGCGGACCCGGGCGAAAAACTGTTTGGTGACGGTATTGAGCAGCGCCGTGCACAGCAGCGTACCGCCGGCAAAAATCGCCTGACGCCATTGCCGGCAAAGCAGCAACAGACCGGTGAGCAGGGCGCTGAACATCAACATATTGCGGAATTCACCGATCAGGGTGAAGGTCACCGCGATTTCATCGAGCATCGGCTGACGATGTTCCTGCACCAGGGTCATCACGCCCTGGTCGAGGGCGTGCAGGTACGGATAGCCAATAAACAGGCCGATCAGAATCAACAGGCTCATGCTGCTGATCCAGATCGTCGCCCGGCGATGCTGGCGCAAGCTGCTGTTGACGCTCATGCCGACCATCACCGCAATACTGGCGGCAACGATGCCGGCCTGCAGCCAGAAACCTTCCGGCAGCGGCAAGCGGATCGCCGCGCCGGTGGCCCAGCCCGGCAGCAGGTAGGCGACGCTCCAGCCGGCGGCGGCCAGCAGGCTGACGGCGGCGAAACGCGGGAAAGGCATGTCGCACATCCCGGCAACCATCGGCAACATCGGCCGCAGCGGGCCAATGAAGCGGCCGACCAGCAGACTGGCGATGCCGTAACGCTGGAAGTAGGTTTCGGCCCCGGCCATCCATTCCGGATGGTGGCGCAGCCCCGGCAGGCGGCGAATGTTCTGGTGGAAGTGACGGCCCAGGTAATAGGACACCGCATCGCCCAGAATCCCGCCGAGAAAGCCCAGCAGCAGGGTTTCACTCAACGACAGTGCGCCGCTGCCGGCCAGTACGGCCACGGCAAACAACAGCACGGTGCCAGGCACGATTATTCCGGCAATGGCCAGACACTCCACGAATGCGACGATAAACACCGCAGCGGCCAGCCACTGCGGATTGGCCGCCAGCCATCCGGTCACGCTATCGAGCCATGGGCCCATACCAAAAAACTCCAAACCATTGATGATCCCTACGTAGGAGCTGCCGCAGGCTGCGATCCTTTGATCTGTTAAAAGCAAAGATCGCAGCCTGCGGCAGCTCCTGCACAGGTTTGTGTTTACAGCAGGAAATAATCGCGACCTTCGACCTGACCCCGGCGCAGCGGGTTCCGCGTGCACCACTGGGCATACGCGGCGTCGACGAAGCGGTACATCAGATGTTCGTCGCGGCCTTGGGGGATACCCAGGCGGGTGGTCTGGATAATCTGGGTCGGCGCCGGCCCGGTGTCTTCCACCAGCATCAGCTCATGATCGAAACGCTTGGCGTCCCACATCGGCACCTTCAGCCCGAGCGCCTTGCACAGCAGCGTCTGCCCGGCGCAAAGCTTTTGCGAAGGACGCGGCCGGCCCTGGGCATCGGGATTGTTCAGCAGCATTTGCGCCAGACTCGCCGGCCCGCTGATTTCATCGACCCACGGGTAGGCGGACTTGATCAGCACCGCATTGCCGGGCCCCTGAGCGCTGAAGTTCAGCGAATCGCCACCGCGGGCGTAATACATATAGATGTGCCCGCCATCCAGAAACAAAGCCTTACGTTTTTCCGTGTAGCCGAGAGACGCATGACTGCCTTTTTCCGCGCAGTAATAGGCTTCGGTTTCGATGATCCGGGCGCTGAGCCACAGATCGCCGACCCGGTGGCGGATGACTTTGCCGAGCAGATCGCGGGCCAGCACTTGCGCGTCACGGTCGAAAAAAGCGTCCGGGAGGCCCAGTGGCAGGCGCTCGGCGATGGCGCGATCGGTCAGGTTGGACATGGCAAACGGTGTTTATCCAGGCGAAGGAGGTCGTGATGATAACAATCCGCGGCTTAATTACGGCTGAACGTCGGCAAATTGCAGTCCATTTCGACCATCCGCCTGTCACCGCTGTTAGTCCCGGGACGCGACAGCTATAATCTGCCGCTTTCCTCTTTGCCAAGACCCCAGCAGACCATGACTGAGTCCGTTCTTGACTACATGACCCGATTGGGTCGCGCCGCCCGCGAAGCTTCCCGGGTCATCGGCCGTGCCAGCACCGCGCAGAAAAACCGCGCCCTGCAGGCTGCTGCCAATGCGCTGGACGCTGCTCGCGCCGAGCTGGCCGCAGCCAATGAACAGGATCTGGCGGCCGGTCGCGCCAACGGTCTGGAGCCGGCCTTGCTGGAACGTCTGGAACTGACCCCGGCGCGCATCGACGGCATGATCGTCGGCCTGCGTCAGGTGGCGGCACTGCCGGACCCGGTCGGTGCGATCCGCGACATGAGCTTTCGCCCGTCCGGGATTCAGGTCGGCAAGATGCGCGTACCGCTGGGCGTGATCGGGATCATCTACGAATCCCGGCCCAATGTGACCATCGACGCCGCCAGCCTGTGCCTGAAGTCCGGTAACGCGACCATCCTGCGTGGTGGCTCCGAGGCGATTCATTCCAATCGGGCGATTGCCGCGTGCATTCAGCGCGGTCTGGCCGAGGCCGAATTGCCGGCAGCCGTGGTGCAAGTGGTCGAAACCACCGATCGTGCCGCCGTCGGCGCGATGATCAGCATGCCCGAGTACGTCGATGTGATCGTGCCGCGCGGTGGTCGTGGCCTGATCGAACGCATCAGCCGCGATGCGCGCGTGCCGGTGATCAAGCACCTGGACGGTATCTGCCACGTATTTGTCAGCGAGCACGCCGATCTGGCCAAAGCCCAGCGCATCGCCTTCAATGCCAAGACTTATCGTTATGGCATCTGCGGGGCGATGGAGACTTTGCTCGTCGATCAAAGTGTTGCCAAGGATTTCCTGCCGTCGATGGCTGCCCAGTTCCGCGAGAAAGGCGTCGAGCTGCGTGGCTGCGAGCGCACCCGGGCGATCATCGACGCGGTGGCGGCCAGCGAAGACGACTGGAGCACCGAGTATCTGGCGCCGATCCTGTCGATCCGTGTGGTCGACGGACTGGATCAGGCCATCGAACACATCAACCATTACGGCTCGCATCACACCGACTCGATCGTCAGCGAAAACCTCGCCGACACCCGGCGTTTCGTCGCGGAAGTCGACTCGGCGTCGGTGATGATCAACACCCCGACCTGCTTCGCCGATGGATTCGAATACGGATTGGGTGCCGAGATCGGCATTTCTACTGATAAGCTGCACGCCCGCGGCCCGGTGGGCCTCGAAGGACTGACCTGCGAGAAGTACATCGTGGTCGGTGATGGCCAGTTGCGCGGCCAGGCGACGGTCTGACTTGACCGACCTCGACC
The DNA here is from genome assembly GCF_016756945.1 of Pseudomonas sp. MWU318. Classification (NCBI taxonomy): domain Bacteria; kingdom Pseudomonadati; phylum Pseudomonadota; class Gammaproteobacteria; order Pseudomonadales; family Pseudomonadaceae; genus Pseudomonas; species Pseudomonas sp. MWU318. Next base: position 204,183 of record NZ_JAESJL010000009.1, on the reverse strand, counting down.
TGACAGCGCCGCTGCCTGACGGCGAACTCCGACCCCGGCGCATCGGCGTACTGGGCGGCACGTTCGACCCGGTGCACATCGGCCATTTGCGTGGTGCGCTGGAAGTCGCCGAAGCGCTGCTGCTCGACGAGCTGCGCATGATGCCCAGCGCCCGGCCGCCGCACCGCGATACGCCGCAGGTGTCGGCGCAGGATCGGTTGGCAATGGTCGAGTGCGCGGTGGCCGGAGTGCCGCCGCTGGTGGTGGACGCCCGCGAATTGCAGCGGGACAAACCGTCTTACACCATTGATACCCTGGAGTTGATGCGTGCCGAAATGGCCGCCGAGACCCAGGTTTTTCTGCTTTTGGGCTGGGACGCATTTTGCGGCCTGCCCACTTGGCACCGCTGGGAAGAGTTGCTCCAGCATTGCCACATCCTGGTGCTACAGCGCCCGGACGCCGACAGCGAACCGCCGGATGCCTTGCGCAACCTGCTGGCAGCGCGTTCGGTGAGCGACCCGCTGGCCCTGAAAGGGCCGAGCGGACAGATTGCATTCGTCTGGCAGACACCGCTCGCGGTTTCCGCCACCCAGATCCGTCAACTGCTGGCCAGCGGTAAGTCGGTACGTTTCCTGGTGCCCGACGCGGTCCTGGCCTACATCGATGCGCACGGTCTGTACCGTGCGTCGAACTGAACAAGGCGTGCTTCACTGATACGAATCCACGTATCGCCAAGCCGCCGAATATACGAGCAAAACGAGTTTTATATGACTGACAAAGACGTAAGCAAAGTTAAGCGCAAAGGCACGTTCAAGAGCGCACCGCTGCCGGAAGTCGCCAACACCAACGAGCCGCTCAAGGGCGACGAGCTGGTCAAGGTTGCCGTGGCAGCCCTGGAAGACGTCAAGGCACAAGACATCCAGATCATCGATGTTCGCGACAAGCAGAGCATCACCGACTACATGATCATCGCCACCGGTACGTCCAATCGCCAGATCAACGCGATGCTGGACAAGGTCCGTGAAGAAGTCAAAAAGCAGGGCGCCAAGCCGCTGGGCGAAGAAGGCAAGGGCGACAGCGACTGGGTGCTGCTCGACCTTGACCTGGTGATCGTGCACATGATGACTGCCTCGGCGCGTCAGTTCTACGACCTGGAACGCCTGTGGGCCGGTGCCGAGCAAAGCCGTGCGGCAGACGCCAAGCACCACAGCCCGGAAAACACCCACGAGCATTTCACCAAGCTCAACAAAGACCAGCTGTGAGGGATTGCTGTGCGACTGCGACTGATCGCCGTCGGTTCACGCATGCCCAAGTGGGTGGAAGAAGGCTGGCATGAATATGCCAAGCGTCTTCCGTCCGAGCTGGCGCTGGAACTGGTGGAAATTCCGCTCAATACCCGTGGCAAGAACGCCGACGTGGCCCGTTTCATCCGCCAGGAAGGCGAAGCCATGCTGGCCAAGGTCGGGCCGAACGAGCGGATCGTCACGCTGGAAGTCCACGGCAAGCCCTGGAGCACCGAGCAACTGGCGGTCGAACTCGACCGTTGGCGGCTGGATTCGCGCACGGTCAATTTCATGGTCGGCGGCCCCGAGGGGCTGGCGCCGGAAGTCTGCGCCCGCGCCGATCAGCGCTGGTCGTTGTCGCCGCTGACCTTGCCGCACCCGCTGGTGCGGATCCTGATCGGCGAACAGCTGTACCGTGCCTGGACCGTGCTGTCCGGTCACCCTTACCACAAGTAGTCCTGCCCTCATGTCTCAGCCGATCCGCATCAAGGACCACGAAAAGGACGCCCGCCTGGTGCGCAGCCGCGTCGTGTTCGGGGCCATTGCGGTCATGCTGTTGATCTGCGTATTGATTGCGCGGCTGTACTACTTGCAGGTGATCCAGTACGAGTACCACTCGACGCTCTCGGAAAACAACCGCGTTCATGTGCAACCGATTCCGCCGACCCGCGGGTTGATCTTCGACCGCAACGGCGTGGTGGTGGCGGACAACCGCCCGAGCTTCAGCCTGAGCATGACCCGCGAGCGCTCCGGCGACTGGCAGCAAGTGCTCGACGTGATTGTCGAAGTGCTGCAACTGACGCCCGAGGACCGGGTGATCTTCGAGAAACGCATGCGTCAGGGGCGCCGGCCGTTCGAGCCGGTGCCGATCCTGTTCGAGTTGACCGAAGAGCAGATCGCCCGGATCGCGGTTAACCAGTTCCGCCTGCCTGGGGTGGAAGTGGTCGCGCAACTGGTGCGCCACTACCCGCAGGGCGCGCATTTTGCGCACTCGGTGGGTTACATGGGGCGCATCAACGAGAAAGAGCTGAAGACCCTCGACCCGGTCAACTACAGCGGCACCCATCACATCGGCAAGACCGGCATCGAGCGTTTCTACGAGCCGGAACTGCACGGGCAGGTGGGTTACGAGGAAGTCGAAACCAACGCTCGGGGGCGCGTATTGCGCGTGCTCAAGCGTACCGATCCGATTCCCGGCAAGGACATCGTTCTGAGCCTGGACATCAAACTGCAGGAAGCGGCCGAAGCCGCGCTGGGCGGGCGACGTGGCGCGGTGGTGGCGCTCGATCCGAAGACTGGCGAAGTGCTGGCGATGGTCAGCCAGCCGAGTTTCGACCCGAACCTGTTTGTCACCGGCATCAGCTTCAAGGCCTATGCCGAGCTGCGCGATTCCATCGACCGGCCGCTGTTCAACCGGGTGCTGCGCGGCCTGTACCCGCCAGGCTCGACGATCAAGCCGGCGGTGGCGATTGCCGGTCTCGATTCTGGCGTAGTGACGGCGTCGAGCCGGGTGTTCGACCCCGGTTACTACATGCTGCCCAACTATGATCACAAGTACCGCAACTGGAACCGCACCGGTGACGGCTTCGTCGACCTCGACACGGCGATCATGCGTTCCAACGACACCTACTTCTATGACCTGGCGCACAAGCTGGGCATCGATCGGTTGTCGGCCTACATGAACAAGTTCGGCATCGGCCAGAAGGTCTCGCTGGACATGTTCGAAGAATCCCCCGGCCTGATGCCATCCCGCGAGTGGAAACGCGCGACACGCAAGCAGGCGTGGTTCCCGGGCGAAACCCTGATTCTGGGGATCGGCCAGGGTTATATGCAGTCCACACCGCTGCAACTGGCGCAGGCCACGGCGCTGGTCGCCAACAAAGGCATCTGGAACCGCCCGCATCTGGCCAAGACCATCGAAGGCGCCAAACCGGTAGACGAGAACCCGATGCCGGACATCGTCCTGCGCGATCCGTCGGACTGGACCAAGGTCAACCACGGCATGCAGCAGGTGATGCACGGCGCCCGGGGGACTGCGCGCAAGGCGGCAATCGGTGCGCAATACCGCATTGCCGGCAAGTCCGGTACCGCTCAGGTCGTCGCGATCAAACAAGGTGAAAAATACGACCGCTCCAAGGTTCAGGAACGCCACCGCGACCACGCCTTGTTCGTCGGTTTCGCCCCGGCCGACAACCCGAAAATCGTGGTTTCGGTGATGGTCGAGAACGGTGAGTCCGGCTCCGGGGTCGCCGCGCCAGTGGTGCGTCAGGTCATGGATGCCTGGCTTCTGGATCAGGATGGTCGATTGAAGGCCGAATACGCCGGTCCTATCAGTGCGGAGGCTACGGCCCGTGATGAATAATTTTGATCGCATGCTCTCCAGCGAGGATGTGATGCGTCGCCGGGCGACGCTGCTGCAACGCCTGCATATCGATGGCCCGCTGTTGATCCTGCTGTTGATCCTCGCGGCGGGCAGTCTGTTCGTGCTGTATTCGGCCAGTGGCAAGAGCTGGGATCTGCTGGGCAAACAAGCCACTTCGTTCGGCATCGGCCTGGTGTCGATGATTGTCATCGCCCAGTTCGAACCACGGTTCATGGCGCGTTGGGTGCCGCTCGGTTATGTGGTCGGCGTGGTGCTGCTGATGGTGGTGGACATCATGGGCCACAACGCCATGGGCGCGACGCGCTGGATCAACATCCCCGGGGTGATCCGCTTCCAGCCCTCGGAGTTCATGAAGATCCTGATGCCGGCGACGATTGCCTGGTATCTGTCCAAGCGCACGCTGCCGCCGCAGCTCAAGCACGTCGGCATCAGCCTGATGCTGATCGGTGTGCCGTTCATTCTGATCGTGCGCCAGCCCGACCTCGGTACGTCACTGCTGATTCTGGCCGGCGGTGCGTTCGTGCTGTTCATGGGCGGGCTGCGCTGGCGCTGGATCCTCAGCGTGCTGGCCGCCGCCGTACCGGTGGCGATCGCCATGTGGTTCTTCATCATGCACGACTACCAGAAGCAGCGGATCCTCACGTTCCTCGACCCGGAAAGCGATCCGCTCGGCACCGGCTGGAACATCATCCAGTCGAAAGCCGCGATCGGTTCCGGGGGTGTGTTCGGCAAGGGCTGGCTGCTGGGCACCCAGTCGCACCTGGACTTTTTGCCGGAAAGCCACACTGACTTCATCATCGCCGTGCTCGGCGAGGAGTTCGGTCTGGTGGGCATCTGCGCGCTGCTGCTGATCTATCTGTTGCTGATCGGTCGCGGCCTGGTGATTACCGCCCAGGCGCAGACGCTGTTCGGCAAATTGCTCGCCGGCGCGCTGACCATGACGTTTTTTGTTTATGTTTTCGTCAACATCGGTATGGTCAGTGGCCTGTTGCCGGTGGTGGGGGTGCCGTTGCCCTTCATTAGCTACGGAGGAACTTCGCTGGTGACACTGCTGTCAGCGTTTGGGGTTTTGATGTCGATTCATACGCATCGCAAGTGGATCGCACAGGTTTGAATAAGGTGAAGAGTTCAATGCAAGTCATGCGCAGCTGGGCGACTCGTTACGCGCCGTGGGTCGGCCTGGTCGGCATCCTTGGCAGCGCGCAGGAAGCGCTGGCCGGCGATTACGAGGGTTCACCGCAGGTGGCCGAATTCGTCGGTGAAATGACCCGCGACTACGGTTTTGCCGGCGAGCAACTGATGGCGGTGTTCCGCGAAGCGCAGCGCAAGCAGGCGATTCTCGACGCCATCTCCAAACCCGCCGAGCGGGTCAAGCAGTGGAAAGAATATCGCCCGATGTTCATCACCGACGCGCGCATCGCCCGTGGTGTGGACTTCTGGCGCCAGCACGAGGCCGTTCTCGCCCGTGCCGAGCAGGAATACGGCGTACCGGCCCAAGTCATCGTGTCGATCATCGGCGTCGAGACCTTTTTCGGACGTAATACCGGCAATTACCGGGTGATTGATGCGCTGTCCACGCTCGGTTTCGACTATCCTCCCCGTGCCGAATTTTTCCGCAAGGAATTGCGTGAGTTCCTGCTGCTGGCCCGTGAAGAACAGGTCGATCCGTTGACCCTCAAAGGCTCGTACGCCGGAGCGATGGGCTTGCCGCAGTTCATGCCGAGCAGCTTTCGCGCCTATGCGGTGGATTTCGACGGTGACGGTCACATCAATATCTGGACCAATCCGGACGATGCGATCGGCAGCGTGGCCAGTTACTTCAAACGGCATGGCTGGGTTGCCGGGGAACCGGTGGTCAGTCGCGCCGATGTGCGCGGCGAGCAGGTCGATAAAGGCCTGACCACCGGCATCGAGCCGACGAAAACGGTCGGAGAGTTGCGGGCGCTGGGCTGGTCAAGTCATGATGCGCTGCGCGATGATATGCCGGTTACTGCATTTCGCCTCGAAGGCGACAACGGCCCTGAGTACTGGATGGGCCTGAAGAATTTCTACGCGATCACGCGTTATAACCGCAGCGTGATGTACGCCATGGCCGTACATCAACTGTCTGAAGAGCTGGTAAAAGCACGGGGCGTCAAGTAATGCGGGCATTGCCTATCAATAAACCCCTGAAGCTGGTGGCTTTCGCTGCGTTGGCGGTGCTGGTCGCCAGCTGTTCGACCAGCCGCGCGCCAACCCAGAAGACCTCGTCCACCGCCGTACGTGCGCAGCCGGGGCTGGACATCAACCGCGCGCACAAAGACGGCGCGCCGTGGTGGGACGTGGATGTTTCGCGCATCCCCGACGCCACGCCGACCCTGCACACCGGCCCCTACAAGGCCAACCCGTACACCGTGCTGGGCAAGACCTATTTCCCGCTGCAGGAATCCAAGACCTACGTCGCCTCAGGCACGGCGTCCTGGTACGGCACCAAGTTCCACGGGCAAAACACCGCCAACGGCGAAGTGTATGACCTGTACGGCATGAGTGCCGCCCACAAGACTCTGCCACTGCCAAGTTACGTTCGGGTGACCAACCTGGACAACAACAAGAGCGTGATCCTGCGGGTCAACGATCGCGGGCCGTTCTATTCGGACCGGATCATCGACTTGTCCTACGCGGCCGCGAAGAAGCTCGGTTATGCCGAAATCGGCACCGCGCGGGTCAAGGTCGAGGGCATCGATCCGCAGCAATGGTGGGCCGCCAAGGGCCGTCCGGCGCCGCTGATGCTCAACGAGCCGCAAGTCGCGCAGAATAGCGCCCCGGTGATCACGGCCTCGGCCGGTACCATCGAGCAGTGGACCCCGCCGCCGCAGCAACATGCCTCTGACACTGTCCCTGTACAGATCAGCGCAAAAAAAAACGCTTCTGCACCAGCGTCTGGCCAGTATCTGCAGGTGGGCGCGTTCGCCAACCCGGACGCTGCAGAACTCCTGAGGTCGAAGCTCAGCGGGATGGTGAGCGCTCCGGTGTTCATCAGCTCGATCGTGCGCAATCAGCAGACCCTGCACCGGGTACGCCTGGGGCCGATCGGTTCGCCGGGTGAAATCGCCCAGGTGCAGAACAGTGTGCGCCTGGCCAATCTCGGCTCGCCGAGCGTGGTCACCGAGTAAGAAACGTAGCACTTGATTGACGGTTCACTTGCGGTTTTGGGGGGTGAACCAGGTTGTTGGCTCGTCGAAGAACAAAAGCCCGGCAAGGGTGACTGGAGTGAGCAACTGAACACGCGATGGCCCGTTAGAAGGCTGTCTGAATAGTTTTGCCTTCGGGCAAGTTTCCATTAGCGATTTCGAGAGACGGATGAACATCACCACCTTTGCCAAACGCCTGTGTCTGCTAGTCCCGCTGCTCCTCTCGCCAGCCGCCTTCGCGGCCGAGATGATGCCGTCGCCACCTCAACTGGCTGCAAAAGCCTACGTGCTCATGGACGCCAGCAGCGGCAACGTGCTGGTGGAGAACAACGGTGACCAGCGTCTGCCGCCAGCCAGCCTGACCAAACTGATGACCGCGTACATCGCTACGCTGGAAATCCGTCGTGGCCAGATCGGTGAGAACGACCCGGTGACCGTCAGCGAAAACGCCTGGCGTACCGGCGGTTCGCGGATGTTTATCAAAGTCGGCTCGCAAGTGACCGTCAGCGACCTGCTGCACGGCATCATCATCCAGTCCGGCAACGACGCCAGCGTGGCGCTGTCCGAGCACATCGCCGGCAGCGAAGACGCGTTCGCCGACCTGATGAACAAGACGGTCGCCGATCTGGGCATGACCAACTCGCACTTCATGAACCCGACCGGTCTGCCGAACCCTGAGCACTACTCGTCGGCTCACGACATGGCGATCCTGGCCCGTGCGATCATCCACGAAGACCCGGCTCACTACGCGATCTACTCGCAGAAAGAGTTCTTCTGGAACGGCATCAAGCAGCCTAACCGCAACCTGCTGCTGTGGCGTGACAAGACCGTTGACGGTCTGAAAACCGGTCACACCGACGAAGCCGGCTACTGCATGGTGTCCTCGGCTGTCCGTGATGGCCAGCGTCTGATCGCCGTGGTGTTCGGCACCAACAGCGAAGTGGCTCGCGCCGCTGAAACCCAGAAGCTGCTGACCTACGGTTTCCGTTTCTTCGAAACCCAGACCTTCTACCAGAAGGGCACCGAACTGGCTCAGGCCCCGGTGTGGAAAGGCACCACCAGTCAAGTCAAGGCCGGCCTGGCTGAAGACCTGACCATGACCCTGCCAAAAGGCCAGCTGAAAAAGCTCGCTGCCAGCATGACCATGAACCCGCAACTGACCGCGCCAATCGCCAAGGGCGACGTGATCGGTAAAGTCGAAGTGAAACTGGACGACAAGGTAGTGCACAGCGCTGACCTGATCGCCCTGGACGCTGTCGAGGAGGGTGGTATCTTCCGCCGCATGTGGGATAGCATCCGTCTATTCTTCTACGGCTTGTTCAACTGATTGAGTGTTGACCTGCATGGCCCCGTTCCTGTCCGGTTCGGGGCCATGTGCGTTACCACGGCTTACGCTTACGAGGCCGTTACGCCATGACCGATACCGAAGTAAAGGCGCCAAAGATCGAATTCCCCCAGGTTGATTATCCGGTTAAGGTAATCAGCGATACGGGCGTCGGGCACAAAGACAAGATCATCGAGATCGTGAAGAAATTCGCGACTATCAACGATGAACGTGTCGACGAACGCTCGAGCAGCAACGGCAAATACACCACCATCCAGCTGCACATCGTCGCGACCGATCAGGATCAGCTGTACAACATCAACAGCGAACTGCGGGCGACCGGTTTCGTACACATGGTGTTGTGATGCCGGGCACGCTGGGCTTTCGCGAACTTGGCCAGATGGCTTACGAGCCGGTCTGGCATGCCATGCAACGCTTCACCAACGAACGCGGCAGCGATGCCGCTGACGAAATCTGGCTGGTCGAGCACCCTCCGGTGTTCACCCAGGGCCAAGCCGGCAAGGCCGAACACCTGTTGCTGCCGGGCGATATCCCGGTGGTACAGGTCGATCGCGGCGGGCAAGTGACTTATCATGGCCCGGGCCAGTTGGTCGCCTACCTGTTGCTGGATGTGCGCAAGCTGGGTTTCGGCGTACGTGATCTGGTCACGCGCATGGAACAGTGCCTGATCGAACTGCTGGCCAGCTACGGCGTCACCGCTGTAGCCAAGCCAGATGCTCCCGGCGTCTACGTCGACGGAGCGAAAATCGCTTCTCTGGGTTTGCGGATTCGCCACGGTTGCTCCTTTCATGGCCTGGCTCTGAACGTGGATATGAACCTGGAGCCGTTTCGACGGATTAATCCCTGCGGCTATGCCGGGCTGGCGATGACCCAGCTGAGCGACCACGCAGGATCGATTGAATTTGCCGAGGTAAGTGCCCGGCTGCGCGCGCAGCTCGTCAAACACCTCGACTATGCTGAGCAGACGACCCTGACGGGCGGAATCGACTGATATGACTACTGATGCAGTGCAAACCATGATCCCGACGCTCGACGTGACCGAGCGCCCGGCCCCGCGTCCCAAGGTTGAAGCCGGCGTCAAGCTGCGCGGCGCCGAGAAGGTTGCACGCATCCCGGTAAAGATCATTCCGACCACCGAACTGCCGAAGAAACCCGACTGGATTCGTGTACGTATCCCGGTTTCGCCGGAAGTCGACCGGATCAAGAGCCTGCTGCGCAAGCACAAGCTGCACAGCGTCTGCGAAGAAGCATCCTGCCCGAACCTGGGCGAGTGCTTCTCCGGCGGCACCGCGACCTTCATGATCATGGGCGACATCTGCACCCGTCGCTGCCCGTTCTGTGACGTCGGCCACGGCCGTCCGAAGCCGCTGGACGTCAACGAGCCGGAAAGCCTGGCGATCGCCATTGCCGACCTCAAGCTCAAGTACGTGGTGATCACCTCGGTTGACCGCGACGACCTGCGTGACGGCGGTGCCCAGCACTTTGCCGACTGCATCCGCGAGATCCGCAAGCTGTCGCCGAACGTGCAGCTGGAAACCCTGGTTCCGGACTACCGTGGCCGCATGGACATCGCCCTGGAAATCACTGCCGCCGAGCCGCCGGATGTGTTCAACCACAACCTGGAAACCGTGCCGCGCCTGTACAAGGCTGCGCGTCCGGGTTCGGACTACCAGTGGTCGCTGACCCTGCTGCAACGTTTCAAGCAGATGATGCCGCACATCCCGACCAAATCCGGCCTGATGCTCGGCCTGGGCGAGACTGACGAAGAAGTCATAGAAGTCATGAAGCGCATGCGCGAACACGACATCGACATGCTGACCCTCGGCCAGTACCTGCAACCGTCGCGCAGCCACTTGCCGGTGCAGCGTTTCGTGCACCCGGACACCTTCGCCTGGTTCGCCGAGGAAGGTTACAAGATGGGCTTCAAGAACGTTGCTTCCGGTCCGCTGGTACGTTCCTCGTATCACGCCGACGAGCAGGCGAAACTGGTCAAGGCTGAACTGCTCGGTTCCTGATCCGGCGCAGATAGCCTCGAAAAATACCCGCTTCGGCGGGTATTTTTGTTTGGGCCTGCCGCGCACTCTTTTGTTTGTCTCTGGACCTGACTACTGTGTCTGCAAGACTTCACACAGGGAGACCCATGGATGACCGTTCGACCGACCCACACCCTTTTTCCGCATAAGCCTGTGCCGGCGCTGCCGTCCGAAGGGCAGATCGGCGTGATTGCCCCCGCCGGCCCCGGTGCACTGGACACTGACAAGGCTGTGCAGTGGATGCGTGCCCGCGGTTATGCGTTGAAAGTGTTCCCCGGTGTCTACGAAAAGGACGGCTATCTGGCCGGCAGCGATGACGTGCGCCTCAACGACCTGCACGCCGCGTTCGCTGACCCTGAAGTCGACGCGATCATCTGCCTGCGCGGTGGCTACGGTACGCCGCGCCTGCTGGATCGGATCGATTACGATCTGCTCAGCCGCCACGCCAAGCCGTTTGTCGGCTACAGCGATATCACCGCGCTGCATCTGGCGATCAGCCGCTACGCCGGGTTCGTGACCTTCCATGGCCCGTTGCTCAATGCCGACCTGCTGGGCGACAAGGAGCCGCCGACTGTCACCTCATTCTTCGCCATGCTGCGCGGTCAGTTGAAAGCGGGCAGTGTGCTGAGCCATCCGGTGGCTTATCCATTGACCACGGTCGAACCCGGCATTGCTCATGGACGCTTGCTCGGCGGTAATCTGGCGATGATTGCCTCGACGCTGGGTACGCCTTATGAAATCGACGTGGAAGGAGTGATTCTGCTGATCGAGGACATCAACGAACCGCTGTATCGCATCGACCGTTTGCTCACGCAGATGCGTCTGGCGGGCAAGCTGGCCAGGTTGCGCGGGGTGCTGGTCGGTGATGTCGCTGGTGTCGATGTCGAGGCGCTGAATCGCTTGCTCAAGCAGACGTTCGAACCGTTACGGATTCCGGTGCTGTCGGGGTGGCGCAGCGGGCATTGCGATCCGAACCTGACACTGCCGATGGGGGCGCTGGTGCGGCTGGATGCGGGGAAGAAGGAATTGATGCTGGAGCAGGATGTGGTCACCCGATAGTGTGTGGGTGAAGCAAAAAAGATCGCAGCCTGCGGCAGCTCCTACAAGGATTGGATATCTACCGTGTAGGAGCTGCCGAAGGCTGCGATCTTTTGTTTTTGCTTTATTGGTTACGCAGGCTCTCAAGCAACTTATGCGTCGGATACCCGTCCGCCGGCCAGCCAAATGACTGCTGGGCACTGCGGATTGCCTTGCGCGTATTGGCGCCGATAATCCCGTCCGCCGTGCCTGCATCGTAGTTGCGCGCGCTCAGCAGGGTCTGCAATTCGATACGTTCGGTACGGCTCAATGGCAGGTCGTCTTTCGGCCATGTGCCGTTGATCAGGCCTGCGCCATTGAAGCGCTCGGACAACAGGCTGACGGCCAGTGCATAGGACGACGAGTTGTTGTACTTGAGGATCGCCCGGAAATTATCGAGGATCAGGAACGCCGGGCCACGGTAGCCCGCCGGCAACAGCAGAGCGGCGGACAGTTGATCCGAGCCGGCCGGGGCCTGACCGCCATTAGGCAGGATCACGCCCAGTTGACGCCATTCGGCAACGGTCTTGCGCATCGCGCCATCGGCCAGGGTGTAGTTGAATCCGCTCGGCAGTTGCACCTCGAAGCCCCACGGCTGACCACGCTGCCAGCCTGAGCTTTGCAGGTAGTGTGCGGTGGAGGCCAGCGCATCGGCCGGGCTGCCCCAGATGTCGCGGCGACCGTCACCGTCGAAATCCACGGCGTGGGTGTTGTAGGTCGTCGGAATGAACTGCGTCTGGCCCATCGCGCCGGCCCACGAGCCGAGCATTTTCTCCGGAGTGATATCGCCCTGTTGCAGGATCTGCAGCGCTGCGATCAGTTGTGCATGAGCAAATGCGGGCCGGCGGCCTTCGTAGGCCAGGGTCGCCAATGAGTTGATCACCGACTTGGTGCCCTGGAACTGACCGAAGTTGCTTTCCATGCCCCACACCGACACCAGCGCCTGACGATCAACGCCATAGCGCTGCTCGATGCTTTGCAGGATGTCGGCGTACTGACTGATCAGCGCCTGACCCTTGCGCACCCGCAACGGCGACAGGGCGCCGTCGAGGTATTCCCATACCGGACGCGAGAACTCCGGCTGGCTGCGGTCGGCTTTGATCACACTGGCATCGAAGCTGACATTGGCAAACGCGCGGTCGAACAGATCGGCGCGGATCCCGGCCGCCAATGCGTCCTTGCGGAACCCCGCCTGCCATTCGGCGAAAGTCTGGGTTGGCTGAAGGTCAAGCGGGTCGGCGGACGGCACTACCGGCGGGATGATTGCCGGGGCTGTTGCGGCGGGGGCGGCTTGAAGGGGTTGCGCATCGGCGGCGGTAGGTTTTTCCGCGCACGCGACAAGCAGAATGAAGCTGGAGGCAGCGATCAGTTGGCGTACGGGCCAACGACGGGAAAGACTAAAGGGCATGCACGGTTCCAGGGGATACGATTCAGGTACAGACCTTAACATGCCCGCCCTGAAAATCGGGATTCGGTACGGGAATTTGATCAGCGTCAAACCCGTGTACGGGTCACCGTAATCCCTTCTTCGCACCTTTATCAACTGTCAGATCTGACAGTTGCCGAGGATTCCTTCTCGGAGGTTCACTTGCATCTCGGGGTCGATTTATTCGGCAAGACACCCATTGAGGGCCACGAGATGAAAAAGCTGCTATTGCCCCTTTTGATAAGCGTTTTGGTTGGCTGTTCGTCGCAATCAACCTCTGAGCAGAATTCATCTGTAGATAACAACATTGCAGCGGTAAGTGCAGTTCAGTCGATGGCCACCCAGTCTACCGGCCCCGAACTGGCGGCTGAGTTGACCCGGCGTTACCGTGACACGCGGGTCAACTGTGGCAAGGATTCGATGCCGGCATTTCTGTGCTCCGGGATTCTGCTCAGGGGCACAGCGCGCGCTGCAGGGTTTGACGTGTGGGATCCAAGCCCCACCGCAATAAGGGTCGGCGGGACATCTTTTTCCTATGTTCGCTCCGACTACAAAATGCAGCGTCTGGCCTTCACCTATAACAAGGGGCTGATCTTCTATCCGGTTCTGAGTTTGCCGGCGGGAAAGGAAAAAATTGATGTTTTGTGTTTCTTCCCGATCGATGGAAGTTCCGACTTACGTACTTCAAATGGATGCGGTGAAATAGCGGGGAACCCCGGCACCGTAGCGTGTGCTGCACAAAATATTCGTACGGGTGAGCAATGGGCGGCGAACTATCTGAAATATGCCCCTACGAGTCATAACTACCTTGGTGTATGCAGTTTTGATGTCAGGGACGCGGCCAATAACCTGGCGGGGCCGAACTTTTATCAGGGAATGATCGGGGGTAGAGCAATCTCGCCAAGGACATTTCAGACTCCTAACGATGTAAAGCTCAAGACTTGGGCGCCGGGTCGGGCGAAGACGTTACCGATCGAGGCGTTTTTCTACTATGTCAGGGATGGCAAGTCCGGCTTGGCGGACGTCCAGATCGATCAGCGTCGATTCAAGGAGCTGACGGGTATTTCGATTCCGATCATCAAGACCACCTTTCCCAAAACGCTGGATGAAAGCATGACCTTTGTCTATCAGGCAGCGGATCAGACAAATTGATGACCCGGCTTTCAGGCCGCCAGAAAGCAAGAAGCCTCCCAGCTTTTAGACTGGAAGGCTTCGCGGCGGTAGCTGCCTTTGCCCTTGGACGGTCGTTCCTGGCGGCTGCGGAACAGGGGTTGGGCGATGATGGATTTGGCCTTGTTCGGGCCATGTTTCGATGGCTTTTTGCTCATGTTGGATCTCTCGTTTAGTGGGTGTTGCGGGGGCAATAATCTGCCGATGTCGGGCATCTGTCTATAGGACAGATGGCGAGCCGATGTGTGGGAAAAAAGATCAAAAGATCGCAGCCTTCGGCAGCTCCTACAGGGATCGGTGTAGGAGCTGCGGCACGCTGCGATCTTTTGCTTTTATTCAGCAGGCAAAGACAGACGCTGCCCCGCCATCAACAGCGCCAACCGGCTCAGGCTCATCCACGGCGAACCGGCGGCCTGACCCTTGATCTGCGCATCGATGCGCTGGGCTTCGAGCAACAACTGCGCCCAGCGTTGCGCCGAGTAGCGTTGCAGGGCTTTGCTCATCAGGGGTTTGCGCTTGTCCCAGACCGGCGGTTTCGCCTGACTGAAGCACTTGTCCAGCGGCGTGCCCTGGCTGTACTGCAGCGAGATATTGGCCAGCAGGCGCAACTCTCGCGCCAGCGCCCAGAGGATTACCGGAGGCTCGACGCCTTCACCGCGCAGTCCTTCGAGCATGCGCAAGGCGTGGGCCGGTTCGCCGTTGAGTACGGCGTCGGTCAGGCCAAACACGTCGAAGCGCGCACTGTCGGCCACCGCGGCCTGCACGGTTTCGACAGTGATCTGCCCACCTTCGGCCATCAGCTTGAGCTTTTCGATTTCCTGTGCGGCGGCGAGCAGGTTGCCCTCGACGCGTGCGGCAATCAGTTCGACCGCGTCCTGGCTGGCCGACAAGCCGGCTTGCGACAGACGCTGGCGAATCCAGCTCGGCAGCTGATTGGCATCCACCGGCCAGATCTGAATGAACTGGGTCTGCTGGCCTTCGACCAGGGCCTTGCCCCACTTGGTCTTCTGCGCACTGCCGTCGAGCTTGGGCAGGCTGATCAGCAGCACCGTGTCTTCAGCGGGGCGCGAGCAGTATTCGATCAGCGCGGCAGCGCCCTTGTCACCGGGCTTGCCTGAAGGCAAACGCAGTTCCAGCAGGCGCTTCTCGGCGAACAAGGACATGCTGGCGCCGGCCTGCAACAAGGTCCCCCAATCGAAATTGGCGTCGGCGGCGAACACCTGGCGTTCGTCGAAACCTTGCTGGCGGGCCGCACTGCGAATGGCGTCTGCGGCTTCCTGGCACAACAGCGGGTCATCGCCGCTGATGATATAGACGGGCGCGAGCGCGCCTTGCAGGTGTTTGCCGAGTTGAGCGGGAGCGAGCTTCATAAGAGAGGGCGAACGGGGCGCCTGAGCGCCCCGTACGTCTTACTGCTGCGGCAGTTCGAGCGGCGACTGACGCGGGGTTTCCGCTTCAGCTTTCTGTGCCGCCTTCAGCGCGTCGGCTTCAGCCCGGGCACGGTCGTTGGCCGCTTGCTGCAATTGCTGCAGTTGGCCCGGCGTCAGCTGTTGCAGGCGCAGCATCATGCGCTGAACCAGTTCGCGACGGGTTTCGCGACGGGCGTCGTTGGCTTCCTGATCGGAGCCGACGAGGTTGTTGCCGTCGTGGATGAACACTTTCTGCACTTCAAGTTTGTCGCTCAGCAGGTTCAGATTGTGTTCGCCTACGATGTCGTAGTTCAGCACGGTGGTCACTTGGTACTCACCCGTACGACCGGCGCCGGCGTAGCTGAGGATGCGCTGGTTTTCCTGTTCGTCAGCCAGATACAGCTTGTACGGTGCACCGCTGTAGACCTTGACGCCGCTGGACTCCAGCACCTGACGCAGTTGGGTGACGGTATCGCCATAAGCGTTACGGGCGCTCAGATCGAGCTCTTTGATCGACAGTTCGTTGGTGCCGGTGCCACGCAGCTGGAAACCGCAGGCGCTCAGCAGAACGGCGAGGCCCATCACCAGCAGATTGCGTTTGATCATTGTGTTGCTCCCCTTGAAACCATGTGGGCCGACCCTGCGGCCCGAAAGGTTTTACAGGGCGTCAGGCGAACCTGACGCCCAATCCGATTTTAGCTGGCGACGATGTTGACCAGTTTCCCCGGTACAACGATCACTTTGCGAATGGTCAGACCGTCGACGAAACGCAGCACGTTTTCGTTGGCGCGGGCAGCCGCTTCGACTTCCTCGCGAGTGGCGCTGGCCGGCATTTCGATCTGGCCACGCAGCTTGCCATTCACTTGAATGACCAGTTGCAGGCTGTCCTGCACCAGTGCGCTTTCATCGACCGCAGGCCAGCTGGCATCGATCACCGGGTCAGCGTGGCCCAGTTGATTCCACAGCTCATGGCTGATGTGCGGCGTGATTGGAGCCAGCAGCAACGTCACGGCTTCCAGACCTTCGTGAATCAGCGCGCGGTCCTGTTCGGTGCCTTGCGCAGCTTTTTCCAGCACGTTCATCAGCGTCATCACCTGAGCGATGGCGGTGTTGAATTTGTGGTTCTGGCCGACGTCATGGCTGGCCTGTTTGATGGCCAGGTGGATGGCGCGGCGCACGGTTTTCTGTTCGTCGTTCAGGCCGGCGATGTCCAGCTTGCCCGGCAGGCCCTGGGTGACGTGAGCCTGCGCCAGACGCCAGACGCGCTTGAGGAAGCGGTGCGAGCCTTCAACGCCGGAGTCCGACCATTCGGCGCTCATGTCAGGCGGCGAGGCGAACATCATGAACAGGCGGCAGGTGTCGGCGCCGAACTGATCGATCATCGACTGTGGGTCGACGCCGTTGTTCTTCGACTTGGCCATTTTCTCGGTGCCACCGATTTCCACCGGCAAGCCGTCGGATTTCAATTTGGCGCTGATAACCTTGGCCTTGCTGTCACGCTCCAGTTCCACGTCCGCCGGGTTGAACCAGGTGTAGGCACCATTGGCTTCGCGGCGATAGTAAGTCTCGGCGATCACCATGCCCTGGGTCAGCAGGTTCTTGAACGGCTCGTTGGAGCTGACCAGACCTTCGTCACGCATCAGCTTGTGGAAGAAGCGCGCGTACAGCAGGTGAAGAATGGCGTGTTCGATACCGCCGATGTACTGATCCACCGGCAGCCAGTGGTCGGCCGCGGATTTTTCCACCAGGCCACCTTCGAAGTGCGGCGAGGCGTAACGGGCGTAGTACCACGAGGACTCGACGAAAGTGTCCATGGTGTCGGTTTCACGCTTGGCAGGCTGGCCGCATTTCGGGCAGCTGCACTCGTAGAATTCCGGCATGCGTGCCAGCGGCGAACCGGCGCCGTCCGGCACTACGTCTTCCGGCAGCACCACCGGCAACTGGTCTTCCGGCACCGGCACGTCACCGCAGGTGGCGCAGTGGATGATCGGAATCGGGCAGCCCCAGTAGCGCTGACGGCTGATGCCCCAGTCGCGCAGGCGGAACTGGGTACGCGAGGCGCCGAGGTTTTTCTTGATCAGGGCGACTTCCATGGCGTCGAACGCGCCGGTGAAGTCCAGGCCGTCGAACTCGCCGGAGTTGATCAGCGTGCCGTGCTCGCCGTAGGCGTCTTGCCACGGAGCCGGGTTAGTGTCACCGGAGCTGGTGCGCACCACCGATTTGACTGGCAGGTTGTATTTGTGGGCGAATTCGAAATCGCGCTCGTCGTGCGCCGGGACCGCCATCACGGCGCCGTCGCCGTAGTGCATCAGCACGTAGTTGGCGACCCATACCGGGAGTTTTTCACCGGTCAGCGGGTGCTCGACGAACAGGCCGGTCGGCAGGCCTTTCTTCTCTTGAGTGGCGACGTCGGCTTCAGCCACGCTGCCGCCCTTGCATTCGGCGATGAACGCTTGCAGCTCTGGGTTGTTCTGCGCGGCCTGGGTCGCCAGCGGGTGCTCGGCAGCCACGGCGACGTAGGTCGCGCCCATCAGGGTGTCCGGACGGGTGGTGAAGACCTTGAGGGTGCCTGCTTCGCCGATCGAGTCGACGTTGTACGGGAACTGCACTTCCATGCCGCGGGACTTGCCGATCCAGTTGCGCTGCATGGTCTTGACCTGTTCCGGCCAGCCAGTCAGTTCGTCGAGGCTCTCCAGCAGTTCATCCGCGTAAGCGGTGATCTTGAAGTAGTACATCGGGATTTCGCGCTTTTCGATCAGCGCGCCGGAGCGCCAGCCGCGACCGTCGATCACCTGTTCGTTGGCCAGTACGGTCTGGTCGACCGGGTCCCAGTTCACGGTGCCGTTCTTGCGGTAGATCACGCCTTTTTCGAACAGGCGAGTGAACAGCCATTGTTCCCAGCGGTAGTAATCCGGCTTGCAGGTGGTCACTTCACGGGACCAGTCCACCGCCAGGCCCAGGCTGCGCAGCTGGGACTTCATGTAGGCGATGTTTTCGTAGGTCCACTTGGCGGGCGCCACGTTGTTCTTCATCGCGGCGTTTTCCGCCGGCATGCCGAAGGCGTCCCAACCCATCGGTTGCAGAACGTTCTTGCCTTGCATGCGCTGGTAGCGGGAGATCACGTCGCCGATGGTGTAGTTGCGCACGTGCCCCATGTGTAGCTTGCCGCTGGGGTAAGGGAACATCGACAGGCAGTAGTAGGTTTCCTTGCCTGGCTGTTCACTGACTTCAAAGGACTTTTGCTCGTCCCAGAACGACTGGGCGGCGGCTTCGATTTCACGGGGCTGATATTGTTCGTGCATGGCTACTTTTGTACTGGATAGGGGTGGCCTAATCCTCTTCAACGCGCCCTCCGGGGATGCTCCGGACAGGCTGGAAGTGGAATGACAGGAAGCGCCGTAGCATACATGACCGCGCTTGGCCTAGGGAAACCCTGATTACAGCTGTCTGGCCCCGGAAAACCGTGGCGAGGGCCGTTGGTCGCGGCGTTCAGCCGGTTTGTGCAGCGAAGCTAAGCTCTTATTGGGGAGTGAGTCTTATCTTCAATGAGGTGAGGGATGGTGGAGCAACGGCAGAAAAACGTGACGAAACCCGAGTTGTACGAACGGTTGATGGATCGTCTGGGCATGGCGCTCGACGCTGCCAAAACCGCTGGCCGGCTGCGCGACGAGCGCCCCGTGGAACTGGAATTGCGTGGCTTGAGCCCCGCCGAGTTCAAACTGGTCAAGGCCTATCTGGATCGCAGTGAGCGTGAATCGCATGGATACCTGTCGCAGGCAGTGAAACAGCTCGATGCTGCACATTCAGCCAAGGTCATCTGGCTCAAGGACAAGGCGCCCGGCAGAGACACCGTTAAGGTTCGTTCTGTACAGGCCAAGTAAACGCATGGCAGGTCAAGTAACGGATCTTTTCCAACAGGATCCTACCTATCGGTTGTAACGTGTCATTAACACTCTTAGGCTTCGGGCATCTCTGGAGATGCCCCGATGCCTTTTCGTTATTTCATCAAACAACTTCTATTGCCGCCTGGCATTCTTTTACTGCTGTTACTGGTCGCCTGGTGGCTGCGCCGCTCCCGGCCACGGCTGGCCGGCCTGTGTTTTGCCCTTGGCCTGGGTGGTTTCTGGCTGATGAGCCTGCCGGTGGTTGTGCAATGGGGCGCCAAAGGGCTGGAGCGCGAACCGCCAATACCCCGTGATGCGTGGACGACACTGGCGCAGCGCGCCGATGCCATTGTGGTGCTGGGTTCCGGGCGCGAGCGCGGCGATCTGGCCTGGGGCGAAGATCAGCCGACTGGCGTGGGGCTGGAGCGTCAGCGCTATGCCGCGCGGCTGGCCAAGGCGTCCGGGTTGCCGATCCTGACCAGTGGTGGCTTGCATTACGGCACACCGCCGACGGAAGCGAAGCTGATGGCCGATTCACTGCGCGATGATTTCGGCGTGACCACGCGCTGGCAGGAAGGTGAAAGCCGTACCACTTGGGAAAACGCCAGGTTCAGTGCCGACCTTTTGTTGCCCCAAGGCATCAAGCGTGTCGTGGTGGTGACGCAGGCCTGGCATATGCCGCGTGCCGTGTGGTGTTTTCAGCAGGCAGGGTTTGAAGTGGTGCCGGCGCCCGTAGGGTTTCTCGGGACCGATAATGCACGGCCGTTTGGTGGCTGGCTGCCGGAGTTCAAGTCGATCTGGCAGAGCGGACAGTTGCTGAATGAGGCGGTGGGGCAGGTGGGGTATTCGCTGTTTTACCGCTGAAGATCAAAAGATCGCAGCCTGCGGCAGCTCCTACATGGGGATTCGTGTTTTCCCTGTAGGAGCTGCCGCAGGCTCGGGCCGCGATCGGACGATCTTTGCTTTTATAGGGTTTTCGACATCCGGCTCGCCATCAGCGCCCAGCCAAACAGCAGCACACAGACAATGATCAGCGGCCATGAGCGCCATTGCAGGTACGGCGTCAGGTTGTGCATCGGCACCACTTCGCCATACAGAATGCCCTGCTCGAACTGCGGGATCTGCTCGGTGATCTGCCCGAACGGGTTGATCAGCCCGGTCACGCCGTTGTTCGTAGCACGGATCATCCAGCGGCCTGCCTCAAGTGCGCGCATTTGCGCCATTTGCAGGTGTTGCAGCGGGCCGATCGAGGTGCCGAACCAGGTGTCATTGCTGATCGTCAGCAGCAGATCGCTGCGTGCCGACAGACCGGCAGCGAACTCCGGGTACACCACTTCGTAGCAGATGAACGGCGCGATCTGATACCCCTTGGCCTGCAGCAACGGCTGATCCGCCGGCCCGCGAGCGAAGTCGGACATCGGCAAGTCAAAGAACGCGATCAAGCCGCGCAGCAGATCCTGCAAAGGCACGTACTCACCGAAGGGCACCAGTTTCTGCTTGAGGTAAGTGCCATCGCCTTCGCCGACCACGGTGATGCCGTTGAAGAAGCGTTTTTCGTGGCGGACCGTCTCGCGGATCGGCACCCCGGTGATCAGCGCCGATTTACGCTCGGCGGCGAAGTTGCCCATCATGTTCAGGTAGCCCTCGGCGGACTCCTTGAGCACCGGTACCGCGGTTTCCGGCCAGATCAGCAGATCCACCGGTTTGGAGCGGAAGCTCAGGTCGCGGTACAGCGCCAGTTGCGCGTTGAGCTGCGCCGGATCCCATTTCATGCTTTGTTCGACGTTGCCCTGAATTGCGGCGACGCTCAGTGCCGGGCCGGACGGACTGGTCCAGGCGTGTCCCTTGAGCGCGACGCCCGCCACCCAAGGCCCGACCAGCAACACCAGGCCGGCAGCGATAAAGCCTTTGCGACCGGATTGCAGCAAGCGCGGCGCGTTGTAGATCAGTGCCGCAGTCAGCGCCAGTACGAACGACACCAGCCACATGCCGCCCACCGGCGCGAGCCCGGCCAATGGGCCGTCGAGCTGACTGTAGCCGGAGTAGAGCCACGGGAAACCGGTGAGGAACCAGCCACGAAACGCTTCCTGGCCGACCCACAGTGCGGCAAACGCCAGCGCGTCGGCCAGCGGTGCTTCATTGCGGCGCAACCAGCGCGCCCAGACCCAGGCGGGCAGGGCGAAGAAAAACGCGATCGCTGCGGTGAACAGCAACATCAGGAACCCGGCCAGCAGCACCGAGGCTCCACCGAAATGGTGGATGCTGTAGTAGATCCAGCTGGTACCGGCGCCGAACAGGCCGAAACCGAAACACCAGCCACGGCCCAGCGCCTGACGTGGTTTCAGCTCGCGCAGGCCGGCGTAGAACAGGCCGACCGCGAGCAAGGCCAGCGGCCAGATGTTGAACGGGGCCAGGGCGAAGGTGGTGATTGCACCGGCCGCCACGGCCAGCAGGTTACCGGGCCAGCCGGGGCGGGTTGTCCAGCGCAGGGGGTATGTCATCAGCTATTTCCTGTATCGCGCCGGGTCTGCTGTTACGCAGGGCAAGGCGCGAGGAGTGAAGTTTGGTTTTTCAAATGAACGACGAGCAACGCAGCCCTGCGTAACAGCAGGCCCGGCCCTCCGGGTTACGCCTGAAAGCGGGCCATGCTGCGTTGCAGTCCTTGGAAAGGGAATGCCATTCCCTGCGGACTGCGCCTTGCCTGGCCCGCTTTCAGGCGCAACGCGATGCAGGAAATAGCTGATGACATACCCCAATCCTTAATGATTACCGGGCGATAGGGGTCAGTCGCAGCAAATGAATCCGACGGCTGTCGGCGTTCAGGATGCGGAAACGATAGGCGCCGATTTCAGTTATTTCGTTGCGTTTTGGCAAGTGCCCGAACGCGCTCATCACCAGACCGCCGACGGTGTCGAACTCGTCGTCGGAGAATTCGCTGTCGAAGAACTCGTTGAAGTTCTCGATCGGTGTCAGGGCCTTGATCAGGAAGTCACCGCTGGGCAGCGGCTTGATGTAGCTGTCTTCTTCGACGTCGTGCTCGTCTTCGATGTCGCCGACGATCTGTTCCAGCACGTCTTCAATCGTCACCAGACCGGCCACGCCGCCGTACTCGTCGATGACGATGGCCATGTGGTTGTGGTTGGCGCGGAATTCACGCAGCAACACGTTCAGTCGCTTGGACTCGGGCACGAAGGTGGCCGGGCGCAGCAGGTCCTTGATGTTGAAGCTGTCGCCGTTCTCCTTGAGGATCAGCGGCAGTAGATCCTTGGCCAGCAGCACGCCCATCACGTCGTCGTGGCTTTCGCCGATGACCGGATAGCGCGAGTGCGCCGAGTCGAGTACGGCAGGCAGGAATTCACGAGGGGTCTGGGTCGCCTTGATGCTGATCATCTGCGAGCGCGGCACCATGATGTCGCGTACTTGCAGGTCAGCCACCTGAATGGCGCCTTCGACGATGGCCAGCGCTTCGCTGTCCAGCAGTTTGTTCTGATGTGCATCACGCAGCAGCTCAAGCAGCTCCTGACGGTTCTTCGGCTCGTGGGCAAAAGCCTGGGTCAGTTTACCCAGCCATGACTTCTGCCCGTTGCTCGATCGATCTTCGCTCATAGCGATTACTCTGAATCCTTTGTTGTAACGATAGGGGATGTTTCGTGTTCGTCGTCCGCGTACGGATCGGGGTAGCCCAGTTCGGCAAGCAACTCGCGTTCCAGTGCTTCCATTTCTTCGGCTTCGTCGTCATCTATATGGTCGTAACCGAGCAGATGCAAGCAGCCGTGAATGACTAGATGTGCCCAATGGGCCTGGAGTTCCTTGCCTTGTTCGGCAGCTTCGCGCTCGACCACCGCTACGCAGATCACCAGATCGCCGAGCAGCGGGATGTCGAGAAACTCGTCCGGGACTTCGGCCGGGAACGACAGGACGTTGGTCGCGTAATCCTTGTGGCGCCAGGTGTGATTCAGCTCACGACCTTCTTCCTCGTCGACTAGGCGAATGGTCATTTCCGAGTCGGCGCTGCGCTGGCGCAGGGCCAGTTCGCACCATTGGCGGAAGTCGGCTTCACTCGGGGCGTTCGCTTCGGTAGCGATTTGCAGATCCAGCTCAAGCATCGCGCGAGGTTTCCCTGGCGGCTTCGGCACGGGTCTCGAAGCGCTCGTAGGCCTCGACGATTCGCTGCACCAACGGGTGGCGCACGACGTCTTTGGGCTGGAAATGGGTGAAGCTGATGCCCGGAACGTCCTTGAGCACTTCGATCACATGGTGCAGCCCGGACTTGGTGCCGCGCGGCAGGTCGACCTGGGTGATGTCGCCGGTGATGACCGCAGTCGAGCCAAAGCCGATCCGGGTCAGGAACATCTTCATCTGCTCGACGGTGGTGTTCTGGCTTTCGTCGAGAATGATGAAGCTGTTGTTCAGCGTACGACCGCGCATGTAGGCCAGCGGCGCGACTTCGATCACCTGGCGCTCGATCAGCTTGGCCACGTATTCGAAACCGAGCATTTCGTACAGGGCGTCGTACAACGGGCGCAGGTAAGGGTCGATCTTCTGGGCGAGGTCGCCGGGCAGGAAGCCGAGTTTTTCACCCGCTTCAACCGCCGGACGTACCAGCAGGATGCGGCGGATCTGCTCGCGCTCCAGGGCATCGACGGCGCAAGCCACGGCCAGATAGGTCTTGCCGGTACCGGCCGGACCAATGCCGAAGTTGATGTCGTTGCCGAGGATTTCCTTCACATAGCGCAGCTGATTCAGGCCGCGTGGGCGAATCATGCCTTTCTTGGTGCGCAGGGCGACGGAGGCTTCGGCGGGGGCGTGGTTGTCCAGTTCGACGACGGCCGATTCCTGGAGGAACAGGTGCACCATGTCTGGCGACAGCTCGGTACCCTTGGTTTCGCGGTACAGGCGGCGCAGCAGGTTTTCCGCAGACGTGGTGTGCTTGGGGTCGCCGATCAGCTCGAACTGGTTTCCGCGATTGCGGATCTCGATGGCCAGGCGCTGTTCGATCAAGCGCAGATGCTCGTCGAATTGCCCGCACAGATTGGCGAAGCGGCGAGCCTCAAAGGGCTCGAGGATAAAACGATGTGGTTCTATGGGTGCGTTCAAGGTCGTATTTAGCCGCCCTGGGGCAATTAAGATGAAATCAAGGATAACGCCAGTGGCGTGGGTGCGAAAGCTCTTAAATATCGATGCGAGTTTGGAACGCCTTTCTGTGGCGGGTGGAGTTATCTGTGGCGAGGGGATTCATCCCCGATGGGCCGCGGAGCGGCCCCAAAACCAGAGCTTTCGGTATGGCAGATTCACCACAACTTCAGCTTTGGGTCTGCTGCGCCAACCATCGGGGATAAATCCCCTCACCACAACAGCCCTACTACAGAAGACGCGCGGTGTTATTGGATCAACGAGCCGCGCAGCGAGTGCGGTTGCGCCGCGTCGATGTGCACGTCAGCGAACTGGCCGATCAGGGTCGGATTATCGCAGCGGAAGTTGACGATACGATTATTCTCGGTACGCCCTTGCAGCTCGCCCGGGTCTTTCTTCGAGTAGTCGGTGACCAGAATGCGCTGGATCGAACCGACCATTTGTCGGCTGATCTCGAACCCTTGCTGATTCAAACGATGCTGCAAGGCGTTCAAGCGTTCTTTCTTCAGCTCTTCCGGGGTGTCGTCGGCCAGATCGGCCGCCGGGGTGCCCGGGCGCTGGCTGTAGACGAACGAATAGGAGAAGTCGAAACCGACGTCGGCAATCAGCTTCATGGTCTGTTCGAAGTCTTTCTCGGTTTCGCCGGGGAAGCCGACGATGAAGTCCGAACTGATGCAGATGCCCGGTACCGCAGCACGCAGTTTGCGCAGTTTGGATTTGTACTCCAGCGCGGTGTGGTTGCGCTTCATCGCCGCGAGGATCCGGTCGGAACCCGACTGCACCGGCAAGTGCAGGTGTTTGACCAGCTCCGGCACTTCGGCGTGGGCCTGGATCAGGCTGTCGGAGAACTCCAGCGGGTGCGAAGTGGTGTAGCGGATGCGGTCGATGCCGTCGACAGCGGCGACCACGCGGATCAGCTCGGCCAGATCGGCCAGGCGACCGTCATGAGTCGTACCGCGATAACCGTTGACGTTCTGCCCGAGCAAGGTCACTTCACGCACGCCGTTCTCGGCGAGGTGGATGATCTCGGCAATCACGTCATCGAACGGCCGGCTGACTTCTTCGCCACGGGTGTAGGGCACCACGCAGAACGTGCAGTATTTGCTGCAGCCTTCCATCACCGACACGTAAGCGCTCGGGCCGTCGATGCGCGGCTCGGGCAGGTGGTCGAATTTTTCGATTTCCGGGAACGAGACGTCGACTTGCGGCAACTTGCTGCTGCGTGCGGCGTCGATCATTTCCGGCAGACGGTGCAGGGTCTGCGGGCCGAAGACCACGTCGACATACGGGGCGCGATCACGGATCGCCGCGCCTTCCTGGCTGGCCACGCAACCACCGACGGCGATCACCATGTCCGGGTTGGCCAGTTTCAGTTCGCGCCAGCGGCCGAGTTGCGAGTACACCCGATCCTGGGCACGTTCGCGGATCGAGCAGGTGTTGAGCAGAATCACGTCGGCGTCTTCCGCACGGGCGGTGACTTCCAGGGCCTGATGTTCGCCCAGCAGATCGACCATGCGCGAGCTGTCGTACTCGTTCATCTGGCAACCGTGGGTTTCGATGTAAAGCTTCTTGGCCATGGAGTAAGGTCGTCACCTGATTCAAAGAACCGCGCATTATAGGGAACAAGCCCTCAGGTTCCTACCGCTGTGCGTCCGGCGGCTATGCTATAGTTTGCGCCCTCATTTTTATCCCCGATGTTATCCCCCCGCCATGACCAAACGCGAAGCTCCAATCTATAAGGTGATTTTCCTCAACCAGGGCCAGGTGTTCGAAATGTACGCCAAGCAGATCTATCAAAGTGATCTGTGGGGTTTTCTGGAAGTGGAAGAGTTCGTCTTTGGCGAGCGCACGCAAGTGGTGGTCGATCCGAGCGAAGAGAAGCTCAAGGCGCAGTTCGAAGGCGTGGTGCGCAGCTTTGTGCCGATGCATTCGATCGTGCGCATCGACGAGGTGGAACGTCTGGGCACCCCGAAAATCAGCGAAGCCCGTGGCGCGGTCGGCAATGTGATGCCGTTTCCGATGCCGATGCCTGAGAAGTAAGCCCGGATCTGGATTTGAAATGATTTGTGGCGAGGGGATTTATCCCCGATCGACTGCGAAGCAGTCGCAAGTCCATTCAGCAAGGTATGTCAGAAGGAGCTTGATTGCAGGGTTTTGGGGCTGCTTCGCAACCCATCGGGGATAAATCCCCTCGCCACAAAAGCTCCTATGGCAATGGCGAAAACGGCGTACGCCCATCGGCGCTCTGCAGTTCCATCAGGTATTTACGGAAAATTTGCCCGAGCACCTGGGTCGCGGTTTCGAGGTCTTCGCGGGACATTTTTTCGGAGACTTCGTCGGCGGTGTCCAGCGCATCTTCGGCGCCGTTGACCGCGGCCATCTTCAGCACGATGTACGCCTGAATGTTATTGGCCTGCACGCCTTCGCCGTGGAAGAACATGGTGCCAAGCTTGAACTGCGCCTGAGCATGGCCTTGCAACGAGGCTTTTTCGAAATAGCTCAGGGCTTGATTGAGGTCGCGTGGCGCATTCTTGCCGTCGTAGTAGAACTCACCCAACTCGTATTGCGCTTGCGCATCCCCTTCGTCCGCCGCTTTCTGACAGGCGGCCAGTGCCTGCGTGACGTCTTGCGGCTGAGTGTTGAGGGTGCAACGACCCATCGCCGGAATCAACAACGAGTTGCCGCCTGCTTGTGCATGCGCGAGCAGGGGCTGAAGGAGCAACAGGCAGCCCAAGGCAAGGGTGCGGCCGGTGCGGTTCATGGGAATCGACTTACCTCTGAAGGGCACGCGGACCCATCGAGGGATCCAATAAGCGCGCATTATGAAATAAGCAGGGCCAACCTTACAAAGTCTTTACTCGTTTTTCTGCTGCGCGGGGAATATATCGGCCACTTTCTGGCGGATTTTTAGCAGAGGCGTGGGAAAAACAGCGTGGGTGTAGGTGAAAGCTGACGCTGGCCATGGCCATGGCCAACGTCAGCGGTACGGCGATTACTTCAGTGCAGCGAAGGCACGTTCGGCAGCGTCCAAGGTGATTTTCAGCTCGGCTTCGCCGTGGGCGATCGAGGTGAAACCGGCTTCGAATGCACTCGGTGCCAGGTACACGCCGCCTTCCAGCATCAGGTGGAAGAAGCGACCGAACAGTGCTGCGTCGCTGGCCATCACGTCTTCAAAGGTGACGATGTCGTCGGCGCCGCTGAAGTACAGGCCGAACATGCCACCCGCTTGCGTGGTCACGAACGGAATGCCCGCGGCATCGGCGCGTTGTTGCAGACCGTCGAGCAGGCGCGTGGTGTAGTCGGTCAGCTCGGCATGGAAACCCGGACGGCTGATCAGGCGCAGAGTGGTCAGACCGGCGGCCATCGCCAGCGGGTTACCCGACAGGGTGCCGGCCTGGTACACCGGGCCCAGCGGTGCGATGCGTTCCATGATTTCGCGCTTGCCACCGAAGCAGCCGACCGGCATGCCGCCGCCGATGATCTTGCCGAAGGTGGTCAGATCCGGGGCCACGCCGTAGTGCGCCTGGGCACCGCCGAGGGCAACGCGGAAACCGGTCATCACTTCGTCGAAAATCAGCACCACGCCATGCTTGTCGCACAGCGAACGCAGGCCTTCGAGAAAACCCGGTGCTGGCGGCACGCAGTTCATGTTGCCAGCGACTGGCTCGACGATGATGCAGGCGACGTCCTGACCGACTTCGGCGAGCATCTTCTCCACGGCGTCGATGTCGTTGAACGGCAGGGTCAGGGTGTGTTTGGCGAACGCTGCCGGTACACCGGCGGAGCTTGGCACGCCTTGAGTCAAAGCGCCGGAGCCGGCCTTGACCAGCAGGCTGTCGGAGTGACCGTGGTAGCAACCTTCGAACTTGATGATGCTGTCACGACCGGTGTAACCACGGGCCAGACGAATCGCACTCATGGTCGCTTCGGTGCCGGAGCTGACCATGCGCACCATGTCCATCGACGGCACCAGCGAGCAGACCAGGTCGGCCATCTCGGTTTCCATCGCGGTCGGCGCGCCGTAGGACAGGCCGTGTTGCAGTTGATTGCGCACCGCATCGAGCACGTCCGGGTGGCTGTGGCCGAGGATCATCGGCCCCCACGAACCGACGTAATCCACATAACGCTTGTCGTCTTCGTCGGTGACGTAGGCGCCTTCGGCATGCTTGAAGAACAGCGGTGTGCCGCCCACGCTCTTGAAGGCGCGAACCGGCGAGTTCACGCCACCGGGAATGTGTTTCTGGGCATTGGCAAACAGGGTTTCGGAACGAGACATGTTCGGGCTCTCAAATCAGATTTTCAGAAGTTCGTTGAACGCGCGGGCGCGGCGGGTCACTTCGGCGGTGCTCTGGGCTCCGAACAAACCGTGGACCACCGCCAGCAGGTCGACCCCGTGGGCCACCAGCGGCGCGGCGTTGTCGAGGGTGATGCCGCCAATCGCACAGACCGGCAGATGCAGCTTACGTTTGGCCTCGTCGAGCAGATCGAGGCTGCAGCTTGGCGCGCCGGGTTTGGTGTTGGAATTGAAGAAGCGACCGAAGGCGACATAGCTCGCGCCTTCCTTGGCGGCCTGTTCAGCCAATTCAAGCTGCGCGTGGCAGGTCGAACCGATGATGGCTTTTGAACCAAGCAGGGCGCGGGTCGGCGACAGCGGGCCGTCGGTCTGCCCCAGGTGCACGCCGACGTTGAGGCGTGCGGCCAATTCGGCGTCATCGTTGATGATCAACTGCGTCTTGTAGCGTTCGCACAGATCGCGTAGCGCTTCGGCCTCGCGCAGACGGCGGGCCTCGTCGCTGCTTTTGTCGCGGTATTGCAGCAGGGTGACGCCGCCTTCCAGCGCCGCCTCCACATACGACAGAAACTTGCCCGCCAGCAATTGGCTGTCGGTGATGGCGTACAGGCCACGGAGTTTCATCAGGCAGACCTCACGACGTTACGAGCAAAAATCCAGCGGCAGGCGACGCGGCACGAACTGGCCTTTGCCCAGTTGTTCGGCATCGCGCAGGGTGCGCCAGGTGTAATCCAGTGCCGTACGCACGGCGCTGGCGAGGTTTTCACCCTGGGCCAGCCGACCGGCGAGGGCGCTGGCCAATGTGCAGCCGGAACCGTGATAACTGCCCGGTAAACGCTGGCAATAGAAGGTTTCACGCAGGCCGTCACGGCTGTACAGGCGATTGTGGATTTCAGTTTCGTCGCCATGGCCGCCGGTGATCAGCAGGTTTTTGACGAACGGCAGGAGCTTTTCCGCGCACTCGTCCGCCGTGCCTTCGGGCAGTTCGGCGAGAATCCGCGCTTCGGGCAGGTTGGGGGTGGCAATGATCGACAGTGGCAGCAGACGCTCGCGCATCGCATAACCGACTTCATCCTTGCCCAGGCGTCCGCCGCCGCCGGCACGCAGCACCGGGTCGCAGACCACTGGCAAGTGCGGGTGCGCAGAGAGCAGTTCGACCACGGTGTCGACCATTTCCAGCGAACCGAGCATGCCCAGTTTGACCGCAGCGACTTCGGAGTCGTTGAGCACGGCATTGGCCTGGGCCAGTACCCACTCACGGTCGAGGACGCGGAAGTCAGTGACGTTGACAGTGTCTTGCACGGTCAGGGCGGTGACGGCCGGAGCCGCATGGCAACCCTGCGCGAGCAGGGCTTCGATATCTGCCTGCAAGCCGGCGCCACCACTGGGGTCGTGGCCGGAGAGACAGAGGACAACGGGGCGGGAGCTGTAGATATTCATGGTGCGCGAGCTTACCACCAAACCTGAATTTGGGGTTCAGTCCGGCTAAGCAAGATCAAAAGATCGCAGCCTTCGGCAGCTCCTACATGGAAACGCGATCTCTGTAGGAGCTGCAGGCTCGGGCCGCGTTCGGACGATCTTTTTGAATTCCTGACCTCCTCAACAGCTCTAGCTCGCTGCTTTGCTCTGAAACGCCCGTTCTAGAGCCTTTGTAGGAAAAATTTCGATGGTGCTCAATGGCCATCAACGGCTATGCTAGTCTGGATCCAAACCAATAACAGGTAATACCGGTTTTACGTCTACTCAAAGGGAATGGGGGGCTTCCTGACACAACCGGACGAGCCACGCTGGGGCTTCAATGCGCTATTTGCTGATGTTGCTGTTCTGCTTGCCCCTCCTCGCAAGCGCCGTCGAGTTCGACGAAAATACCCAGAGCCTTCCCCTGGGGCGCTCCTTGCAAGTGTTCGAAGACCCGAGCGGTCAGGCGAACATCGCCGACGTCCGTGCTCAAGCGGCGGCGGGCAATTTCAAACCCCACGACAAAGCCACGCTCAATGCCGGTTACTCGCGCTCGGCGTTCTGGCTGAAGATCGATCTGCATTACCGTCCGAACAATCCGGCCGCCCAACGCACCTGGCTGCTGGAACTGGCGTATCCTCCGCTCGATCATCTCGACCTTTATATGGCCGATGCCAATGGCGACTACCGCCTGATCCGGCAGACCGGCGACGCCTTGCCGTTCGCCAGTCGCGAGATCCGGCAGAACAATTACCTGTTCGACCTGACCTTCGCCCCTGACCAGCAAAAAACCGTGTACCTGCGCCTGGCCAGCGAGGGTTCGATTCAGGCGCCGGTGACGTTATGGTCGAGCACCGCGTACCTCGAAGACCAGCCGGTGCGCCTGTATGTGCTGGGGATTATCTATGGCGTGCTGCTGGGGATGCTGGTCTACAACCTGTTCATCTACCTGAGCGTGCGCGACACCAGTTACCTCTATTACATCTTCTACATCGCCTCGTTCGGCCTTTATCAACTGTCGGTGAACGGCGCGGCGGTCGAGTATTTCTGGCCGGACAATCCGTGGTGGGCCAACGCCGCCACACCGTTTTTCATCGGTTGCGCCGGGTTGTTCGGCAGCCAGTTCGCCCGCAGTTTCCTGCAGACCAGAACCCACAGTCGCTGGCTCGACTATCTGCTGATCGCCCTGATCGCGTTCGGCGCGCTGGTGGTCGGGCTGTCGCTGATGACCAGTTACGCATTGTCGCTGCGCCTGGCGACCCTGTTGGCGCTGGTGTTCACCGTGGTGATCTTCGCCGCCGGGATTCTCGCCTGGTGGCGCGGCTTGCGGGTGGCGCGTTATTTCATCATTGCCTGGTCGGCATTCCTGCTCGGCGGCATCGTCAATACGCTGATGGTGCTGGGCCTGCTGCCGAACGTGTTCCTGACCATGTACGCCAGCCAGATCGGTTCGGCCATCGAAGTCGCGCTGCTGTCGCTGGCGCTGGCCGACCGCATCAACGCGATGCGCGAGCAACAGGCGCAAACCCTGTCCGATGCCGGGCAGAAACTCGAAGTGCTCAACCAGCAACTGGCCCACAGCAACAAACTCAAGGACGAATTCCTCGCGACCCTGACCCACGAATTGCGCACGCCGATGAACGGTGTGATCGGTTCGCTGGAACTGATGCAGACCGTCGAGCTGGAGCCTGAACTGGAGCAATACCAGCAAACCGCTGCCGGCTCCGCCCGGGACATGATGCGCATGGTCAACGGCATCCTCACCCTGACCGAGCTGCAGGCCGGCAAGCTCAAGGCGACGCCGGGCAGCTTCAGCCTGCGCGCGGTGGTCGAGGCCTTGCGCGTGCAGTTCGACGGCAACGCGGCGAGCAAGTCGCTGGACTTCAAAGTCGAGGTGCTGCCGACCCTGCCGGATCGCTTGCACGGCGACAGCGCAAAACTGGCGCAATGCCTGGAGTGCCTGCTGGACAACGCGATCAAGTTCACCCGGGTCGGTGGTCTGGCGCTGCGGGTCACCGGCAAGCCGACGGCGGACAACCGCCTGGCGTTGTCGTTTGCGGTGATCGACACTGGCATCGGTTTCACCGATCTGGGCGAGGCGACGATGTATCAGCGCTTCTTCCAGCTCGACGGCTCGATGACTCGCGAATACGGCGGGCTGGGCGTGGGGCTGGCGATCTGTCGGCAACTGGTGGAACTGCTCGGCG
The DNA here is from genome assembly GCF_016756945.1 of Pseudomonas sp. MWU318. Lineage (NCBI taxonomy): Bacteria > Pseudomonadati > Pseudomonadota > Gammaproteobacteria > Pseudomonadales > Pseudomonadaceae > Pseudomonas > Pseudomonas sp. MWU318. Next base: position 171,935 of record NZ_JAESJL010000009.1, on the reverse strand, counting down.
GCAAGCTGACTCACCGCTCCCAGCCTGGCAGCGGCAGCCGTTTTCAACTGGATGTCGAGTTCGAGCTGCCGCCGCTCGAAGCGGTACCAACCCCGGACACGCTGAACGAACGCAGCCGTGCGCCGCAGGACTGCACGGTGTTGCTGGTGGATGACAACAGCGTCAACCAACTGGTGATGCGCGGCATGCTGCTCAAACTGGGGTTCCGCGTACGCACGGCGGACAACGGCGCGGCGGCGCTGGATTATCTGCAGCGCGAGGCCTTCGATGCGGTGCTGATCGATTGCCAGTTGCCCAGCCACGAAGGGGCCTCGTTGTGCTGCCAGATTCATGGGTTGCCCGGCTGCGCCAATCTGCCGGTGTTCATGCTGGCCCTGGGCACGGATCGCGAGCATTGCGCACCGGGCACGCGCATCGATTACCTGAACAAACCGGTGAAATTCGAAGACCTGCAGACGGCGCTGGAGCGTCGGGTGCTCAGCGCGTAATAGGGTGAAAGCGCCGACAGTTCGGCGCATATGACACTTTGATCAGCCACGGGCCGGTGCTTAACTGAATCCCTTGGCTGACCAAAGGAGCCCCGTCATGAACCTGCATCAGTTCGCCGAAACCCACGAAGTCACCAACCAGCCAAAGTCGCTGGATGGCGCCAACCTGTACCGCATCGACCTGCCGCTGCAGGAGTGGTCACGCCGTTTCGGCGCCGGGTGGGCCGAGTCGCGGATCGATGCCTACGGTGCGCTGGCCGGTGGGCCGCTGATGGCGGCCGGGTTCCTTGCCAATCAGAACAAACCGGTGTTCGTCAGCCATGACCGCTACGGTCATCGCATCGATCTGGTGGAATTCCATCCCGCTTATCACGAACTGATGCGCACCGCGATCGAACATGGCCTGACTTCATCACCCTGGACTCATCCGCAGGATGGCGCGCATGTCGCCCGCGCCTCGATGAGCTATCTGCACAGCCAGGCCGAGGCAGGCAGCGGTTGCCCGTTGACCATGACCTTCGCCAGCGTCCCGGCCATGCGCTTGCAGCCGGATCTGGCCGAACAGTGGCTGCCGAAAATCCTCGCCACCGAATACGACCCGCGTAACGTCGGCATGGCGCACAAGGCCGGCGTGACCATTGGCATGGCGATGACCGAGAAGCAGGGCGGCACCGATGTGCGGGCCAACACCACCAAGGCTTATCCGGTCGGCGCCAGTGGCCCGGGGCAGGCCTATGAACTGGTCGGGCACAAGTGGTTCTGCTCGGCGCCGATGTGCGATGCGTTCCTGACGCTGGCGCAGACCGACAAGGGCCTGACCTGCTTCCTGCTGCCGCGCCACCGCCCGGACGACGCGCGCAATCAGTTCTACATCCAGCGCCTGAAAAACAAACTCGGCAACCAGTCCAATGCCTCCAGCGAGGTGGAATTCCGTGGCGCTTTGGCATGGATGGTCGGCGAAGAAGGGCGCGGCGTACCGACCATCATCGAGATGGTGGCGATGACCCGTTTCGATTGCATGGTCGGCTCCAGCTCGCTGATGCGTCAGGCGCTGACCCAGGCCAGCCACCACTGCGCGCACCGCATGGTCGGCGGCAAACTGCTCAGCGAGCAACCGTTGATGCAGAACGTGTTGGCCGATCTGGCGCTGGAAAGCGAGGCCGCACTTGCGCTGAGCCTGCGCATGGGCAAGGCGCTGGATCATCTGGATGACCGCCACGAAGCACAATTCGCCCGGCTGGTGACGGCGGTGGGCAAATACTGGATCTGCAAACGTGCCCCCGGAATGATCAACGAAGCCGCCGAGTGCATGGGTGGTGCCGGGTATGTCGAGGAGAGCATCCTGCCACGGCTGTATCGCGAGGCGCCGGTCAACTCGACGTGGGAAGGCTCGGGCAATGTGCAGTGCCTGGACGTGCTGCGTGCGCTGTCGAAAGAACCGGGTGTGCTCGACGTGTTGTTCAGCGAATTGGGCGATGGGCACGGCGACAAGCGCCTAGCCGCGCATATCCAGCAGTTGCAGGCGCAGTTCAAGGACACCAGCGACATTCAGTATCGGGCGCGGCAACTCACCGAAGACATCGCGCTCGGCTTGCAGGCCAAGCTACTGCTGGAGGCCGGCAACTCGGCGGTCAGCGACGCGTTCATTGCCAGCCGCTTGGGCGGTGGCGGCCGGGTCTACGGCGCCTTGCCGCGCGGACTGGACATCGAAGCCATCGTCGCCCGCTCCACCCCGCAGGGTTTCTGATTTCACACAAATCCCCTGTAGGAGCTGCCGCAGGCTGCGATCTTTTGATTCTGATCTTTTTAAAGGCAAGATCAAAAGATCGCAGCCTGCGGCAGCTCCTACAAGGGACCGTGTGTGACCCACATATTGTGCGGTTGCCAACATGCCACTGTTCCCGTGAGACCACGATGCAGGCAAGATGAAGCTCTGCAAGTCAGAACACAGGAAGCTGATCGTGACCGAAGCGTTTATTGTCGTTCAAACCGCCGAACAAGCCGTGGATCGTCTGGCCGAGCTGCATGAGCGGGCCACCACTGCGCTCAACTCGGCGCTCAAGCGTTACCTCAAGGATCGCGTCGAGCCTGACGCCGAACAGCGTGCCCTGTTTCGTTATCCCGAACTGCGTCTGACCTACCTGTGTCAGGGCGAAGTCCCACAGACCACCCGCGCCTACGCCAAGGTGCAACTGCCGGGCACCTACAGCGTCACCGTCACCCATCCCAAGGCGTTCCGCAAATACCTGCTGGAACAACTGGTGCCGTTGATGCACGACTTCACCGTGACTGTGGAAGTCGGTGTCAGCCAACAGAACATTCCGTACCCGTACGTGGTCGAGCAGGGCGATGAGCTGGCCGGCTCCGGCGTTACCGCTGCGGTGCTGGCGCGGGTGTTCCCGAGTACCGATCTGTCGGCCGCCACCGATGGCATTGCCGACGGTCTCTACGACTGGGAAAACACCGATCCGCTGCCACTGGCGCTGTTCGATGCCGCGCGCGTCGACTTTTCCCTGCGTCGTCTGGTGCACTACACCGGCAGCGACTGGCGGCATGTGCAGCCGTGGATTCTGCTGACCAACTATCACCGCTACGTCGACCAGTTCATCGTTCATGGCCTGGAACAACTGCGCAACGACCCGCGTTTCGTGCGCATGGTGCTGCCGGGCAACGTGATCATCGAGAAGGGCATGGATCACGGCGAAGCGTCGGCGATTGCCGCCGGCGTGGTCTGGCACCGCTACCAGATGCCGGCCTATCACCTGATCGCCAATGACGGCCACGGTGTGACCCTGGTCAACATCGGCGTCGGCCCGTCCAACGCCAAGAACATCACCGACCACCTGGCGGTGCTGCGCCCGCATTGCTGGCTGATGATCGGTCACTGCGGCGGGCTGCGTCAGTCGCAGACCATCGGCGACTACGTGCTGGCTCATGCCTACATGCGTCGCGACGGGATTCTCGACCGCGTGGTGCCGCCGAACATTCCGATCCCGGCACTGGCGGAAGTGCAACTGGCGCTGCAACAAGCCGCGGCCAATATCACCGGCGAGAAGGGCGAGGAGCTGAAAAAGCGTCTGCGTACCGGCACCGTGCTGACTTACGACGACCGTAACTGGGAACTGCGTTGGGCGCAGGAACGTCCGCTGATCAACCTGTCCCGCGCCGTGGCGGTGGACATGGAAAGCGGCACCATCGCCGCCCAGGGTTATCGTCTGCGGGTGCCGTACGGCACGTTGCTGTGCGTCTCGGACAAACCGCTGCACAGTGAAATCAAGCTGCCGGGTTCGGCCAACGCGTTCTACGAGCGCGCGGTCAGCCAACACTTGAAGATCGGCATCGCGGCGGTGGATCTGCTGCGCACCGAACTCAACTCGCTGCACTCGCGCAAACTGCGCAGCTTCGACGAACCGCCGTTCCGCTAACGGTTAGTCGTGGTCATTTGGCGGTCGGGGCACTAGCATTAGCAGCCCTGATCGCTAAATGTCTGTTCTCTTATGTCCCGTCCCCCGCGCCCACCTTCCCGCCGTCCCGGTGCGAAGCCATCCTCCTCGGCTCCACGTCGTGTCGCCAAAGCGCCGCCGGCCGAGCCGAAGTTGATCCTGTTCAACAAACCGTTCGATGTGCTGACGCAGTTCAGCGACGAAGGCGGGCGGGCGACGCTCAAGGATTACATTGACGTGCCCGGTATCTATCCGGCCGGACGCCTTGATCGCGACAGCGAAGGCTTGTTGTTGCTGACTAATGACGGCCAGTTGCAGGCGCGCATCGCTGATCCGAAACACAAACTGGCGAAGACTTACTGGGTGCAGGTCGAAGGCGTGCCGACAGGCGAGCAGTTGCAGCGTCTGCGCGAAGGTGTCGAGTTGAATGACGGCAAGACTTTGCCTGCCGAGGCGCGGCAACTGGAGGAACCTGAACTGTGGCCACGCAATCCGCCGGTACGCTTTCGCAAAAGCGTGCCGACCAGTTGGCTGGAGTTGGTGATTCGTGAAGGGCGCAACCGTCAGGTACGACGTATGACCGCAGCGGTGGGGCTGCCGACGTTGCGGCTGGTGCGGGTACGGATTGGCGACTGGACGCTAGAAGGGCTCGATCAGGGCCAATGGAAAGAAGTGCCGGCGCGGTTATAGAGCGCCGGATTCGATCAGGCCGATCACCACACTCTTGATGATGAACGCAGCCACGCCCAGGCCCAGGACGAAGAACAGAATGAACGAGCCGAAACGCCCGGCCTTGGACTTCTTCGCCAGATCCCAGACGATGAAACCCATGAAAATGATCAGGATGCTGACCAGGCCAGTCATCATCCACTCTTCGAATACTGCAGGATCCATCGGGCATCTCCGGCGCGCGCAGGGCTGAAAGGGCTGGGCGATTATACGCCGAGAGGTATTGAGGGCGCATTGACCTGTGTCGGTGTGCCGCACCTCTACCACGCGCCCCCGTGTAGGAGCTGCCGAAGGCTGCGATCTTTTGATCTTGATCTTGATCTTGATCTTGAAAAGCAAAATCAAAAGATCGCAGCCTTCGGCAGCTCCTACAGGGGAGTGCAGATTAGCTGCGTAGATGAGTCAGCGGCAGTTCGGTGCTGTTGAGCACTTGATTGAGCACAAAGCTCGAACGCACGCTGGTCACCCCTTCAATCCGGGTCAGATGCCCCAGCAACAGCTTCTGATAGTGATCCATGTCCGGCACCACCACTTTCAACTGATAGTCGGCATCCACACCCGTCACCAGACTGCACTCCAGCACCTGCGGCAAGGTGCGGATCGCCGCTTCGAAGTTCTCGAAACGCTCCGGGGTGTGCCGGTCCATGCCGATCAGTACGTAGGCGGTCAGGCTCAGGCCGAGCATCTTGCGATCAAGCAGGGCGACCTGGCGCGAGATGTAGCCGTCGTCCTCCAGTTGCTTGACCCGGCGCGAGCAGGGGGAGGGTGACAGACCGATGCGCTCGGCCAGTTCCTGGTTGGAGATGCGGGCGTCGCGCTGCAATTCCGCCAAAATACTCAGGTCGTAACGGTCGAGTTTGCTCATGAATCAGTCCTTGGTTGTAACTATTGCGGCGGATTATCTATCCAGGGTTAAAAATTGCGCAAGCAGTGTTTATTTGAGCAATCTTCGCAATCCTCTGTCGCGCCTTGCGGCCTATTCTTATCACCAGAATCACTGCTCGGTAATACAGTCCACTGCGGCCCGCCCAATCAGGCCCGCCGCGGCCGCCACCCCCACCGGGGATGTGCCGGCCCCCGAGCTGCACACTGTCCAGAAGACGGCGTGAGGTGAGCCGACGTCAAAAGCGTCGAGCCAGGACGAAGTTCTCTAGAGGGAGGCCGACGGGTCTCCCTTTTTCTTGTCCGCGATTTTTGTGCCTCGATGCACAGCCTTCCTCAATAAATAAGTTTCGTGACTGATAACCTGTCGCAGAACCCGGTGTGCGTATTCCCGGTCTTAGCTACAAGCCCTCTTGATACCCGCAGTGAGGAAAAGCATGAAGTCGCGCATCTGGCGTCTGGCCGGTGTTGGTTTGCTGTGTGTGAGCGTCGGTGCACAAGCGCTGGCCGACGAGCCACAGAATCGTGGCCCCGAGAATAACGGGCACGGTGGTGAGCATCAGGGCAATCAGGGCCGTGGCGGCGATCATCAGCCACGCGGGCAGAACAATCCGCCGCCGCAAAATCAGCCGCGGCCGCAGAACAACGAAATCATTCGGGGCGACAACAGTCGCCAGTTCGAGCACAACGGCCAGCAGCACAACAATGGCCAATGGCAGAACCAGAACCGCGCGCCCAATCAGCCCGCTCCGGTGCATCAGGCGCCACCGTCGAACAACCTGCCGATCCAGCCACGGCCCGACACCGTGCGCCAGACTCAGGAACCGCGCCAGGGTTATTACCGTGACGAGCGGCCGCAGAATGGTTACCACAACCAGCAATGGCAAACCGGCAACCGGCCCAATGACAATCGCTGGCCGGGTCGCCCGGACGGGCATGGCAACGGTTGGGGTCCAGGCCCGCAATACCGCCCGGGGCATGTGATCGACCGCTTCCCGGATCGCGAATACCGCGTGCCGTATCGCGGCCAGGATTACTTCTATTCCGGCGGCTACTGGTATCGCCCGCAAGGCCCGCGCTACATCGTCGTGCAGCCGCCACGAGGGATTCGCACCCAGTATCTGCCGGACTATGCCCGTGAAGTGTGGATCGGCGGTGCGCTGCTGTTCCTCGCTGCCGGTTCCTACTATGCGTATCAGGAAGCCACTCAGGATTACGTCGTAGTCGAACCCCCGGTGCAGCAACCGCCGCAACCGCAGCCGCAATCCCAGGGTTATGACGTCGAGGCCTATCCGGCCAACGGTCAATCGCCGGAACAGGTGCAGCAGGACGGTTATCAGTGCTACCAATACGCCGTGCAGCAGAGCGGTTTCGACCCGCGTACCGCGACCTATCAACCAGCGCCTGAAGTGGTGCAGGCTTACCGTCAGGCTCAGGGCAACTGCCTGAGCAGTCGCGGTTATCAGGTGTCTTACTGAATCCGGGTTTGCGCCCGTTCGGTCTTGACCACTTCCTGCGGGTCGGCGTGCACCAGCACTTCGGCTCGCGGGTAGGCGGCGTGAATCGCATCCGCCGCCTGATCGCTGATGCCGTGAGCCACTGACAAGGTCAGCTCTCCCGGCAACTCCAGATGCAACTGCACGAACCAGTGGTTGCCTGAAATCCGCGTGCGCAAATCATGCGCGCCCAGTACGCCGGGTACGCCGCAGGCCAGTTCGAGCATGTGCTGACTGACGTCCGCCGGCAACTCTTCATCCATCAGCACCGAAAAACTTTCCCGGGCGATCTGGATCGCACTCCACAAAATGTACCCGGCAATCCCCAGACCGAACCATGCATCGAGCTGATGAAAGCCCATGCCGGCGAGGATCAGCGCAATCAGAATGCTGCCGTTGAGCAGCATGTCCGAACGGTAGTGCAGCGAGTCGGCGCGCACGGCGTTGGAGCCGGTCTGCTTGATCACCCGATGTTGCAGCGTCAGCAACGCGGCGGTCAGCAGCAGCGAGAACACGATCACGCCGATGCTCAGCCACGGCGCGCCGAGCGGCTCCGGTTGCTTGATGCGTTCATACGCCTGGAACGCAATCAGCACCGCACTGCCACCGATGAACAGCGCCTGCGCCATGCCCGCCAGCGATTCGGCCTTGCCGTGGCCGTAACGGTGATCGTCATCGGCCGGACGCAGCGCGTAATGCACCGCCAGCAGATTGAGCAGCGAAGTGACGCCATCCAGCGCCGAGTCGGTGAGGCCGGCGAGCATGCTCACCGAGCCGCTCAGCCACCAGGCGATGGCTTTGGCGATGATCAGCGTGCAGGCCACCGCCACCGAAGCGCGGGTTGCCAGCCGCAGCAGGCGGGCGTGTTCGGGGCTGGTGGTCATGTGATTTCCTTATGCGGCGGGTTGCAGGCCAAACATCGCCAGTTGTTGCGTGCTGCCCTTGTGCTGGATCAGGCGTGGATCGTCCAGCGGCAGATTGCGGCCCAGTTCTGTTTCGAGAATAGCCTGCAACTTGAGGTTATCGACCTGACCGTCCGGGCCGATGGCTTGTTTGAGTTTGGCCGGATCGACCTGAGCGGTGTGGCCCGGTTCGAAATAGATCGCACCGGTGGTGAAGTCGACCGCGAACGCGATCAGCCCTGGAATCACGTAGAACAGCAGGCCCACGGCGTCGAGCACGGCAATCGCCGGGTCGATCTTGCCGTCGATCTGACCGCGACGGTCCGGATAGAAAATCGAACCGCAGGCCGTGAGTTGAGTGAGCAGGGTGGCGACCAGTACACCGCCGATCAGGCGAGAAGGTAAGCGCATGGAAAATCTCCTGAGTCATCTATTAACGAAGCTTCGTCTTGTGAAGTTAAGACCCTGACGAACACCTCGCAGTTCGCCGTTATACTCGCGCCTCTGTTTGGGAGCCAGCATGATTTCTTTGCCGATCGATGAAGTTTTACCCGCCCTGCGTGAAGCCTTGGCGACACGCCACGAAGCCGTGCTCGAAGCACCGCCCGGCGCCGGTAAAACCACCCGCGTGCCTTTGGCCTTGCTCGATGAAGCGTGGCTGGCCGGGCAGACCATTCTGATGCTCGAACCACGGCGTCTCGCCGCGCGAGCCGCTGCCGAACGGTTGGCCAGCGAACTTGGTGAGAAGGTCGGTGAAACCGTCGGTTATCGCATCCGCCTCGACAGCAAGGTCGGGCCCGATACCCGTATCGAAGTGGTCACCGAAGGCATTCTCACCCGGCGTCTGCAGGATGATCCGGCGCTGGAAGGCGTCGGTCTGCTGATCTTCGACGAATTTCACGAACGCAGTCTTGATGCCGATCTGGCCTTGGCCCTGAGTTTGAACGGTCGTGAACTGTTCCGCGCTGAACAGCCGCTGAAGATTCTGCTGATGTCCGCCACGCTGGAAGGCGAGCGTCTGGCCGTGTTGCTGGATAACGCGCCGATCCTGCGCAGCGAAGGGCGCATGTACCCGGTGACGATGCGCTGGGGACGGCCGTTCCAGCCCGGCGAATACATCGACCAGCGCGTGACCCAGACCGTCCTCGAAGCGTTGCACGATGAAACCGGCAGCCTGCTGGTGTTCTTGCCGGGGCAGGCGGAAATCCGTCGTGTGCATCAGCAACTGAGCGATGCCATTGGCGAGCGTAAAGACGTATTGCTCTGTCCGTTGCACGGTGAACTGGACCTGAATGCCCAACGCGCTGCCATCGACCCGGCGCCGGCGGGCCAACGCAAAGTGGTGCTGGCGACCAACATCGCCGAGACCAGCCTGACCATCAACGGCGTGCGCGTGGTAATCGACGCCGGGCTGGCGCGAGTGCCGCGTTTCGACCCCGGCAGCGGCATGACCCGTCTCGATACGCAGCGTATTTCCAGGGCCAGCGCCACCCAGCGTGCGGGCCGGGCCGGACGTCTGGAACCGGGTGTGTGTTATCGCTTGTGGTCGCAGGATCAGCACGAGCAACTCGCGGCTTACGGCAGCGCCGAAATTCTGTCTGCGGATCTGGCGAGCCTGGCGCTGCAACTCGGACGCTGGGGCGTGACCCCGGGCGAACTGGTCTGGCTCGATATTCCGCCGGCAGCAGCCTATGCCCAGGCGCAGGATTTGTTGCAGCGCCTGGGCGCACTCGAAGGCGAGGCGCTGACGTCCCACGGTCAGGCCATGGCCGAATTGCCGGCGCATCCGCGCATCGCCCATCTGTTGCTGCGCGGTCAGGCGTTGGGGCTGGCGCACATGGCCTGTGACGTAGCGGCGCTGCTCGGCGAGCGCGATATCCTGCGCGGCGCAGGGGCCGATCTGCACAGCCGTCTGGTGCTGCTCTGCGGCGAAGAACGCGCGGCGCGTGGTGCTCAGGGCGGCGTGCAGCGCGCCCGGCAACTGGCGCGGCAATATCGCGGTTACCTGCGCGGCAAGGCCAGCGCGCCGGTCAGCGATCCCGATCACCCGCGCTGGCTCGGTGCGCTGCTGGCGCTGGCCTACCCGGATCGCGTCGCCCAACAGCGGCGTGCCGGTGGCGCCGAATATCGTCTGGCCAATGGTCGCGCTGCGCTGTTCGCCGAAGCCGACAGCCTGATGAAGGAACCGTGGATCGTTATTGCCGACCTCGGCAGCCGTCAGGGCCAGCGTGAAGAACGGATTTACCTGGCGGCGGATTTCGATCCGGCGCTGTTCGATTCGGTACTCGCCGAGCAGGTGCATAACGTCGATCAACTGGACTGGGACGAGCGCGAAGGCGTGCTGCGCGCCGAGCGTCAGCGCAAGGTTGGCGAACTGATCCTCAGCCGCGAACCGTTGACCGGTCTCGACGAAGCGGCGCGCAGTCAGGCGCTGGTCAATCTGGTGCGACGCAAGGGGCTGGAGTTGCTGCCGTGGACCCCGGAGTTGCGCCAGTGGCAGGCACGGGTCGCGTTGCTGCGGCAACTGGATCTGAGTCATCAGGATGAAAGTCAGTGGCCGGATGTCAGCGACGCGACGTTGCTGCAAACCCTCGAACATTGGCTGATGCCTTACTTGGGCAAGGTCTCGCGGCTCAGCCATTTCGCCAATCTGGATCTGTCGAGTATCGTCCGCAATCTGCTGCCGTGGCCGCTGCCGCAGAAGCTTGATGAGCTGGCGCCACATCACATCAGTGTGCCGTCGGGGTCATCGATTCGTCTGGATTACGGCGAGTCTCCGCCGATTCTCGCGGTGCGTCTGCAGGAGTTGTTCGGCCTCGCCGAGACGCCGCGAATTGCCGGCGGCCGGCAAGTGGTCAAGCTGCACCTGTTGTCCCCGGCACGCCGGCCAGTGCAGGTGACGCAGGATCTGGCCAACTTCTGGCGCAGCACCTATGCCGAGGTGAAGAAGGATCTGAAGGGGCGGTATCCGAAGCACTATTGGCCGGATGATCCGTTGGTGGCCGAGGCCACGGCGCGGGCCAAGCCGCGCGGCACTTGAAAATCAAAGATCGCAGCCTGCGGCAGCTCCTATGGGGGACACAAAACCTGTAGGAGCTGCCGCAGGCTGCGATTTTTTGCTTCTAACTACGCACATTGCCCGTCAGTTGTTCCCGGCAATAATCGGCGAACAACTGCGCCGGTTTGGTCAGTTGCCCACGTTTGAGCCACGCCGCCACCAGCCCTGAACCGGTGACCTCTTCGGCAATGTCGACGCACACCACTTTCTTGCCGTCATAGGTGCATTCCGAATGGGGCCGGGTCACCAGGATCGAGAAACCGAAACCCTGACCGACCATGCCGCGCACCATCTCGATCGATGGCGAGCTGAATTCGATGCGCGGGGTCAGGCCCAGTTCTTCGAACAGGCTGACGAAGTAAGTCCGGCTTGGCTGCACATCGAGCAGAATCATCGGTTCCAGACAAAGATCGCGCAGCGATACTTGCTTGTACTCGGCGAAGCGATGATCGGCCGGGAGTAGCGCATACGGCCGTTGCGCCGGCATCAGCGGTTCGGTCTGGATGGTGGTATCGAGTTCGTGTTCGTAGAGGATCACAAGATCGAACGTACCCGAGGTCAGGCCTTGCACCAGCTCCTGCTGCTCGCCGTCGCGGATGCGGATTTTCACTCCTGGATACAACGCGGAAAACCCGGCGATCAATTGCGGCAGGTAAAGCGGCGCGACGGTTTCGAAGCAGCCGATGTCGATCTGCCCGGCGACGATGTCGTTATCGGCCAAAGCGTTCTGTTCGAACTCCCGGGCCATGCGCAACAGCTCCTGCGCCTTGCGAAAAAACCGTGCACCGCTCGGCGTCAGGGACACGCCCTGGGCGTGATGGCGGATCAGCAGTTGCACGGCGAAGCTGTCTTCCAGACCTTTGATCGCCGTAGAGATCGCCGGTTGCGCGATGTACAGCTTGCGCGAGGCTTCGGCAACGCTGCCGCATTCGACGGTAGTGATGAAGTATTTCAGCTGACGCAAATTGTAGGCGGCCACGGCAAACCTCAGGACGAGCGGACTCGACTTCCAAGCAATTTGTGCGCCGCCGCGTCCGCTGCGCGACGATGTTTTTGTCCTTGAACAGTAGTCACCCACAGCGGTTTTGGGGAAACCGATTGAGCAGTTTTTTCATTGCCAGCGAAGACATTTTTACTAATTTTCGCCCGTCCGGGCCTGCGCCACCATCGACTGCACAATAACGTCCAAGGAGCATTCGACGTGTTCGAACTTGCAGAGTGGCAGCGCCAGGCCGGTGCCTTGAAGTTTCCCGATCGAGCCGTGATCAACGGCCAGCACTGCGCCGCGCAATCGGGGCAGACTTTCGCCGCGATCAACCCCGCTACCGGCCAGTTGCTGGCCAATGTCGCGGCGTGTGGCGAGGCGGAGGTGGACGCGGCGGTGCGGAACGCGCGACACGTGTTCGAGGCTGGCAGCTGGGCGCAACGCCCGCCCGCCGAGCGCAAGCAAGTGCTGCTGCGCCTGGCCGAGCTGTTGATGGAGCATCGTCAGGAGCTGGCCCTGCTCGATTCGCTGAACATGGGCAAACCGGTGATGGACGCCTATAACATTGATGTGCCGGGCGCCGCCGGGGTGTTTCGCTGGTACGCCGAAAGCATCGACAAACTCTACGACCAGATCGCCCCCGGCGCCGCGAATGTGCTGGCGACCATCACCCGTGAAGCACTGGGCGTGGTGGCTGCCGTGGTGCCGTGGAATTTTCCGTTGGACATGGCCGCGTGGAAGCTCGCGCCAGCGCTGGCGGCGGGTAACTCAGTGATCCTCAAACCGGCCGAACAATCACCGTTTTCCGCGTTGCGTCTGGCCGAACTGGCGCTGGAAGCCGGGCTACCGGCGGGTGTGCTCAACGTGTTGCCGGGGCTGGGTGAACAGACCGGCAAAGCCTTGGGCCTGCACCCGGATGTCGATTGCCTGGTGTTCACCGGCTCGACCCAGGTCGGCAAATATTTCATGCAGTACTCGGCGCAATCCAACCTCAAACAGGTGTGGCTGGAGTGCGGCGGCAAGAGTGCCAATCTGCTGTTCGCTGACTGTCGCGATCTGGATCTGGCGGCGGAAAAAGCCGCGTTCGGGATCTTCTTCAATCAGGGCGAAGTGTGCTCGGCCAACTCGCGGTTGCTGGTCGAACGTTCGATTCACGATGAGTTTGTCGAACGTCTGAAAGCCCAGGCCGAGCGCTGGCTGCCGGGGGATCCGCTCGATCCGCAGAGTCGTGCCGGGGCGATTGTCGATCAGCGGCAGACGGCGAGCATCATGCGCGCCATTCGCGGTGCCGAGCAGGCGGGTGCGAGCCTTGTGTGTGGTGGTGAGCAACGGCGCTTCAATGGCTCGGACAACTTCATCGAACCGACGATTTTCACTGGCGTCAGTGCCGACATGCCGCTGTTTCGCGAAGAGGTGTTCGGCCCGGTGCTGGCGGTGGTGCCGTTCGATGATGAAGACGAGGCGGTGCGTCTGGCCAACGACAGCGTGTATGGGCTGGCGGCGTCGCTGTGGACCGATGATCTGCATCGCGCACACCGCGTGGCGCGACGGTTGCGGGCCGGTACGGTGTCGGTGAATACCGTCGATGCGCTCGACGTGACGGTGCCGTTTGGTGGTGGCAAGCAATCGGGCTTCGGTCGCGATCTGTCGCTGCATTCGTTCGACAAATACACCCAGTTGAAAACCACCTGGTTTCAATTGCGCTGATTGCGGTTGATTCAAAAGCAAAGATCGCAGCCTTCGGCAGCTCCTACAGGGTTCAATGTCGCCCTGTGTAGGAGCTGCCGAAGGCTGCGATCTTTTGCTTTCAAAGCTGTGCACCATCTCCGCTCGGGGCGCGCTTTTACGGTGCACCCTAAGCAGTTTTTTCATCATTTGCAGCCAACAATTTCCTGATTTTCCTCAGCCCGCACATGGGCCACCATCGATCTTGCCAGCCCGGTGTTTCCCGCCAGAGTCCAGCAGAGACCGCAGCGTGAATTCACATCATCGGGGACGGCCGTACTGCCCATGACAAAACTAAATCAACAGCGTCGGGAGTGCTCCATGATCAAGTCCTTGTGTATCCGTCTCACCCATCCTCTGGCGATCACCGCCCTGGCCGCCACGGTCGCGACTGGCGCCCAGGCCGGCACCCTGTCCATCGGCCATACCACCTGGGTTGGCTATGGCACGCTGTATCTGGCCCAGAACCTGGGCTACTTCAAGGAAAACGGCCTGACCGTCGAATTGCCGGTGGTCGAAGAAGCTTCGATGTACATGGCCGCCCAGGCCTCTGGACAACTGTCCGGCTCGGCCTCGACCATCGACGAAGTGCTCAAGTACCGTCCGCAGTTCTGCTTCAAGGCTGTGGCGGCGCTGGATGACAGCCATGGTGGCGACGGTGTGCTGGTGGGCAAGGACGTGAAGTCGTTGCAGGAGCTCAAGGGCCAGGCGGTGGCCGTCAACGAAGGTTCGACCTCACAGTTCTGGCTGTCGTACTTGCTGAAAAAGAACGGCATGAAAATGAGCGACATCACCGTGCAGAACATGACTGCCGACGATGCCGCCACTGCATTCATCGCCGGTCGTGTGCCGGCCGCCGTGACTTGGGAACCGCATCTGTCGATGGTCCGCGACAAGCAGCAGGGCAAGGTGCTGATCGACAGTAGCAGCACGCCCGGGGTGATCGTCGATGTGGTGGCGCTCAACTGCAGCGTCATCGAAAAACAGCCGCAGGACGTCAAGGCGCTGGTCGCCGGTCTGTACAAAGCGGTCAAGTACACCCAGGAACACCCGGACGAGGCCTACGCGATCATGGCCAAAGGCGTCGGCGGTTACCTTTCCGATCCGAAGGAGCTGGCCGCTGCCGCCAAGGGTGTGCGTTTCTACGATCAGGCCATGAGCGAAAAGCTCCTTGGCTCGCCGGGCAAACCGGGTGACAGCGCCGCACTGATCAAACTCGCCAACGAAACCGCCAGCGAGCTGCAAGGCAAACCCTACAACGTCAGCCACGACGAGCTGGTCGACAACCGTTTCGTCAGCCCGCTCTAGGAGGTCAGCATGTTCAAGCGCAAATCATGGCTGAGCCGCTGCCTGACGCCCAAGACCGGTTTGCCGGTGCCAGTGGTGTGGAGCGCCAGCGGTCTGGCCTGGGTGCTGTTGGTCGGCCTGTGGGCCGGGCTGTCCTACGGCGGCATCGTCCCGGGGATGTTTTTACCAACGCCCGGCGCAGTGGTTGGAGCGGCGGTGCGTCTGAGTCGCGACGGCACTCTCGGCACCCATGTGTGGGCCAGTGTCGAAGTGGTGATGGTCGGGTTCATCGTGTCGTCGCTCGTGGCGGTGCCGCTGGGCTTATTGATGGGCAGTTTTCGCATCGTCCAGGCGTTCCTCGAACCGCTGGTCAACTTCATTCGCTACCTGCCAGTGACCTCGTTCGTGCCACTGTTCATCCTGTGGATCGGCATCGGTCTGGAGCAGCGGGTGTCGGTGATCATCTTCGGCGTGTTCTTCCAGCAACTGGTGATGATCGCGGATGTGTCCAAGGGCATCTCCAAGGACCTGATCAACGCCTCTTATACGCTCGGTTCCAACCGCCGCGACGCGGTGGTGCATGTGATCGCCCCGGCCTCGGTGCCCGGCGTGCTCGACACCTTGCGCGTGACCATGGGCTGGGCCTGGACTTATCTGGTGGTGGCCGAACTGGTTGCGGCGTCGAGCGGCCTCGGTTACCTGAGTCTGAAAGCCATGCGCGGTTTCCAGGTCGACGTGATTTTCCTCGCCATCGCGATCATCGGCCTGCTGGGGCTGGTCACCGATCAATTGTTCCGCTTTCTCCGCTTGAGGGTTGCCGCATGGGCTCAATAACTGCCGCCAATCATCGCATCATCGAACCGCGGGCAGCAGCGCCGCAAGCCGCGCCGCGCCTGCAGGTGGACAAGGTCAGCCTGCGCTACAAGAAGCCCGATGGCGGTACGTTCACTGCGCTGGAACAGGTGTCGTTCGAGGTGCCGGATCAGCAGTTCGCGGTGCTCGTCGGGCCGTCGGGCTGCGGCAAATCAAGTCTGTTATACCTGACCGCCGGACTGGCCGAGCCGACCTCCGGCGAGATCTACGTCGGTGGCCAGCAAGTGCAGGGCCCGGGTGCCGATCGCGGCATGGTGTTCCAGAGCTATACGCTGTTTCCGTGGCTGACGGTGCGGCAGAACGTCGAGTTCGGCCTCAAGCGGCGCGGCATGCCGGCGGCGCGGCGCAAGGAAATTGTCGATTTCTACGTCAATGAGGTCGGCCTCAGTGGCTTCGCCGACAGCTACGCCAAGCAACTGTCGGGCGGGATGATGCAGCGCGTGGCGATTGCCCGGGCGCTGGCCAATGATCCGCAGATCCTGCTGATGGACGAACCTTTCGGCGCGCTCGACAGCCAGACCCGTTTGCAGATGCAACAGTTGCTGCTGCGGGTCTGGGGCAACAGCAAGAAGACCGTGCTGTTCGTCACCCACGATATCGACGAGGCGATCCTGCTGGGCGACCGGGTCTATGTGATGGGCGCCAAACCGGGGCGGATCAAGCAGATCCTCGACGTGCCGATCGAACGTCCGCGCTCACTGGACATGGTCATGGAGCGCTCGTTTATCGACATGAAGCGCGAGATCTTCGGCTTGCTGCATGACGACCTTGAGGAAGTCCATTGATCACATGAGCCCCCTGTAGGAGCTGCCGCAGGCTGCGATCTTTTGATCTTGTTTTTTGAAGATCAACAGATCGCAGCCTCGTTTCACTCGACAGCTCCTACAGGGACAACTGCTGATCAGGGGGTGGCGGGCAGCAGGAACCGCGCAATTACCGGCAAATGATCGGAAATGCGCAACGTATCGTCCTGGCGCACCCGCGCTTCGACCCGTTTGATCTTCGGGCTGTAGAACAGGTAGTCGACCGTGCGATCCGGGCCATTAAGCCCGGGGGCGTTGGGGTAGTGGGTCAGCCAGTGGGCGCGGTCGATACCGCTGGCTTCGTTGTTGGTCGGGATCATCGGGTACTTGTCCCACAGCAGGTGTAACGCACTGTCGATCGAGTAGGGCGTGCGCTGCTCGGCGGGCAGGCGCTGATACTGGCCCAGTGGCAACAGATTGAAGTCGCCGCCGATCAGCCACGGCAGGCCCTGGCTTTCGTACTTGTCGAGCACCTTGGCCACCGCCGTCACTTGCGCCTGCAAGGTCTCGTCCGGTTGACTGGCGCGATCCAGATGGGTGTTGAACACCGTCAGTTGCCCGCCGTCGCTCAGTGGCAGTTTGGTGGCGAGCAGGGCGTCCTTGGGTTCGAACTGGCGGGAGATGAAATTCGCCGGCGGCACCGGCAATTGCAGGCGTTCGGCGTGTTCGATGCGGTAGCGGCTGAGGGTCGCCAGTTGCCGGCCGACGCTGCCGAAAATGTGCGGATCGGGGACAAAATCGGCCTTCCAGTCGAAGGCGTGAGCGCTGCACGGGTAGAGGTCGGTGACCCGTTCCTGCAGCAGCTTGAGCTGATTCTGGTAATCGCTGGCCTTGGCGTCGTCATCCAGCTCCTGCAGGAGCACTACGTCGGGTTGCTCGTCGCGGATCACCCGCGCCACTTCGTCGAGACTGAAGGCCATGTCTTCCCGGGACGGCGCTTCATCGGAGCCTTGGGCGAGATCGTTCCAGAACACGTAGCGCTTGCCCGCGAGGTATTGCACGTTCCAGGTCATGACTTTCAGCGCTTGCCCCGGCACCAGGGTCGGCGGCGTACCGGTGCAGGCGACCGGCAGGGTTTCCCGCGCGCCGGGGCGCCAGGTCAGGCTATAGAGCAGCCCGCCGATCAGGACGATGGCGAGCACAATCAGCAACAGGGTGTAGCGCAGCAGACGGGGCATGGCTCGGCTTATCGCGTTACAAAAGTGGCTCCGAGCATACCTGACCGCAGAGCCTTGGCCCAAGAGCCGCGAAGTCAGACTGCTCCGTTACGTTTGTCAGGCAATTTGCTGATCAGCATGAACAGGCGGAACAGCACCACACTGGTGAACAGCTGCAGGAAACTGTGCGCGCTGTCGATCAGTACCGCGATCAGCGGATTCTGCGGGTCGGGGTACGCCGCCAGGGTCGCGCCCTTGAGCAGCCACAACGGCCCCATCACACACAGAATGCACAGCAGGATCCGCCAGAAATGCCCACGGGTCAGGCGCAGACTTTCCTTCATCGCCTGCAACGGCCCCATACCGCGCAACACCAGCAGGTATTCAGCGAATGCGAGCATGACCATCAGCATCAGGCCTGGCAGGAAATACAGCGACAGCCCCAGCAGAATCAGCAAGGTATTGAGCGCGGTGAGCAGGGCGAAACGCGGCCACAGGCGCGCGGACATCGCCAGCAGGTCGAGGTTGCGCGGGGCTTCGCCACGGGTGCGGGCGTCGAGAAACAGGATCAGCGCGGCGGTGTACAGCGGATACACCAGTAGACCGACGACCACGCTGGCGGCGGAGAAACTGTCCGGGTCGGTGACGTGATCCACCACTTGCTGCAGCGCCGCCTCGAAGATCACCAGCGGCAGGCATAACTGCACGATGCTGGCCAGATGGCGTTTGAAAAAATACAGAGAGTCGCGCAGTACATCGAAGGCATTCATCAGTCGGTATCGCAGGTCGAAAACAGTGGCTCACTTTAACCGATGATGAGCGGGCCGACACAAACGTAAACATTCGGTAAAGGTCGTTGAAACATCCTGTCACTGCCTCCATTACAGAAGTGCGCCATGTCCACCGTGGACACGGGCAACGTTATCCCCGGCAATCTACGAGGTCGCCATGAACAGCGAAGAGCAAACCCTGATCGATGGACTGTTTTCCCGGCTGCAACAGGCCGAAACGGAGGCAGCCCCGCGCGACGCCCAGGCCGAGGCGCGGATCAAGGAACACCTGACCCGCCAGCCGGCGGCAGGTTATTTCATGACCCAGGCGATTCTGGTGCAAGAGGCGGCCATCAAGAGCCTCGACGAACAGAACAAGCAGCTGACCCAGCAAGTCCAGCAATTGCAGGCTGAACTGCAAGCGGCCAAGTCGCAGAGCGCAGCCCCGGCGCCAAGCGGCGGCGGTGGTTTCCTGTCGAGCATCTTCGGCAGTGGCAGCTCGCGTCCGGCTCCGACCCAGAGCGCTCCGGCGTCCACCGGTGGCTGGCGTGAACCGGCACCGCAGCAGAACTACGCTGCGCCGGCGCCACAACAGAACTATGCCGCACCACCGCCCAACTACGCGCAGCAAGCAGCCCCGGCCGCGGGCAGCAGCTTCCTCGGCGGCGCCCTGAAAACCGCTGCTGGCGTGGCCGGTGGCGTGATGCTGGCGCAGGGCATCAGCAGCCTGTTCCATCACAACCAGCAGCCCGAAGAAATCGTTGAAGTGATCAAGGAAGAGCCGGCGCAAGTGGCTGACCAGAGCGGCAACGATTGGGGCAATGACCAGCGTGTGGCCGATAACGGTTTCTCTGGCAATGACCAGGGCGGATTCACTGATACTGATTACAGCGATGACAACTCGTCGTTCTTCGATGACGACGATTCGTTCGTCTGAGTGATCAGCCGCCAGTATCAAACCTGTGGTGAGGGGATTTATCCCCGATGGGCAGCGCAGCGGCCCCGAAAATGGGACTGCTGCGCACTCCATCGGGGATAAATCCCCTCACCACAGTCCACCATCCGTCTGGAGTGGTGGGTCGATTATTCGCTCCACCTTCCTGTGGGCTGGCATACTGAGCGCCTTTTTCGGGCCTGGCGCCTGATCCCGCTTCGTGCGCTGAGCGCTCACAGGAATCCCGGTGAAAAAAATCGCAGTGTTCGCCGATGTGCAGAACCTCTACTACACCGTGCGTCAGGCCTATGGTTGCCATTTCAACTACGCCGCGCTGTGGGCTGACATTAGCAAACAAGGGCAGATCGTCGAGGCCTACGCCTACGCCATCGACCGTGGCGACAGCAAACAGCAGCAGTTCCAGCAGATCCTGCGCAACCTCGGTTTCACCGTGAAGCTCAAACCCTATATCCAGCGCAGCGACGGCTCGGCCAAGGGCGACTGGGACGTGGGCATCACCCTCGACATCATGGACGCCGCCGACCACGTCGACGAAATCGTCCTGGCCTCCGGTGACGGCGACTTCGACATGCTGCTCGAACGCATCATCAGCAAGCACGGCGTACAGGCAGTGGCCTATGGCGTGCCGGGCCTGACCGCCAACTCGCTGATCCGCGCCGCCAGCCGTTATGTGCCGATTGAAGGCGCACTGCTGTTGAAAAACTGAGCGTTGCTCAAGAATTGATTTGAACGGAGTTGAACCCGGTTTGGAACGCATTGCAGTCATCGACTTTGAAACTACCGGCCTGTCGCCGAACAGCAGCTGTCGCGCCACGGAAATCGCCGTGGTCATGCTGGAAAACGGCCGTATCGTCGAGCGTTACCAGAGCCTGATGAACGCCGGCGTGCGCGTTCCTGCGTTCATCGAACAACTGACCGGCATCAGCAACGCCATGTTGCGCAGTGCACCCTCGGCCGAGCGGGTCATGGAAGAGGTCAACGAATTCGTCGGCTGCACCCCGCTGGTGGCGCACAACGCCTCGTTCGACCAGAAGTTCTGGGATTTCGAGCTTGGGCGGATCAAACGCACTCGATTGCAGAACTTCGCCTGTTCGTTGCTGCTTGCCCGACGCCTGATGCCGGCGGCACCGAATCACAAGCTCGGCACGCTCACCACTTTCGCCCGCCTGCCACACACCGGCCAGGCGCACAGGGCGATGGCGGATGCGGAGATGGCGGCCAACCTGATGGCGCATCTCGCGGAAGAATTGCGTCACAAGCATGGGGTGCGTGAGCTGAACCATGACCTGCTGTGCAAACTGCAGAAAGTCCCGGCGGCCAAAGTCAGCGAGCATCTACAGCGCTACCGCTGATCCCGAGACCAACACAGAACCTTTGTAGGAGCTGCCGAAGGCTGCGATCTTTTGATCTTGCTTTTAAAAGTCAAAAGATCGCAGCCTTCGGCAGCTCCTACAGTGGATTTGTGGTTGGCCCGAATTATTTGCCGTTGGCTTCGATATGGCTCAACGGCACGCGCTTCTCGATCGCGCTCGACAGCACAATCGAGGTCTTGCTGAAGCCAAACTTCGCCACCCGATTGATCAGCTCTTCCAACTCCGTCATCGAACCCACCGCACCCTTCATCATCACGCACGGATCGCCCGTTACTCGAAAGCATTCGGTCAGTTGCGGGATTTTCACCAGTTCGTCGTAGACCTTCTGGCTGCCGTTCTGGTGCAGGCGCAATTCGATCATGCACTGGATCGGCAAGCCGATTTTCGACAGGTCGATGTTCGCCTGATACCCGGTGATCACTCCGGCGGCTTCAAGCTTGGCCACGCGCTCGGCCACTGCCGGGGCGGACAGGTTCACTTTGCGCGCCAGATCGGCGTAGGACGCACGCCCGTTTTCCAACAGGGCGCTGAGCAGCATGCGGTCGTATTTGTCCAAGGCCGGACTCCTGAAATTGCCAGACTTTCGAAATCGCAGTTTATCCCGTCGATCTCCGTTGTTTCAAAAGTGTACCGGCGCGATAAACAGGTTTTGTAGCTTATTTTTGCTCGCGGGCCTTTCTAGAATAATTCACACCCTGCCTCTGACTGTCGAGCTGCCCATGCCTGCCTTGCGCCGTTTTTCCTTGCCGTTGATCGCCGCGTTTTTCGCGCTGTATGTGATTTGGGGATCAACCTATCTGGTGATCCGCCTCGGCGTCGAATACTGGCCACCACTGATGCTCGGCGGGGTGCGATTCGTGATTGCCGGCAGCCTGATGTACGCCTTCCTGCGCTGGCGCGGGGCACCGGCGCCGACCTGGGCGCAATGGAAAGCGGCGGGGATCATCGGGATTCTGCTGCTCAGTTTCGGTAACGGCGCGGTCAGTGTCGCCGAGCATACTGGCGTGGCTTCCGGTGTGGCGGCACTGGCGGTGGCGACGGTGCCGTTGTTCACCTTGCTCTTCGGCTATTTCTGGGGCGCGCGTAATACCCGCCTCGAATGGGCCGGGGTGGCGTTGGGAATTGTCGGCATCGCCATGCTCAACATGGGTTCCAACCTGCAATCGAGCCCGCTGGGCGCGGCGCTGCTGATTTTTGCGGCGGCGACTTGGGCGTTCGGCTCGGTGTGGAGCAAACACCTGCCGCTGCCGCAAGGGGCAATGGCCAGTGCCGTGGAGATGCTGGTGGGTGGCGTGGTGCTGTTGATCGGCAGCGCAGTGAGCGGCGAACACCTGCAAGCCTTGCCGCCGATGGAAGGCTGGCTGGCCTTGGGTTATCTGATCTTCTTCGGGTCGATCATCGCCTTCAATTCCTACATGTACCTGCTCAAACACGTGCGTCCGGCGGCGGCCACCAGTTACGCCTACGTCAACCCGGCGGTGGCGGTGTTGCTGGGGATCGTGTTTGTCGGCGAGACCATCGGCATGGAAGAAGCGCTGGCGATGCTGGTGATCATCAGTGCCGTGGTGCTGATCGGTCTGCCGCAGTGGCGGCGGCCGGCGCAGCCGCTCGTCGTGGAGACGCCGAAGACCGCCATTCCAGCAGAGCAACGTGTGAATTAGGGTAAACTGCGCGCCATTGCACCCTTGTTTTGCGCAACCGCGCTGATTTTTCCTACGGTACTCCCATGACTTTCGCCACCCTTGGCCTGATCGAACCCTTGCTGCGCTCCCTCGAGAAGCTCGGCTACCAGACTCCAACGCCCGTCCAGGCGCAAGCCATTCCGGCCGTTCTGGCCGGTCGCGACCTGATGGCTGCGGCCCAGACCGGCACCGGCAAGACCGCCGGTTTCGCCTTGCCGCTGCTGCAGTTGCTGGCCATGGAAGGGCCGAAAGTGGCCGCCAATTCGGCGCGTGCACTGATTCTGGTGCCGACCCGCGAGCTGGCGGAGCAGGTTCATGAGTCGGTGCGCCAATACGCTGAAAACCTGCCATTGCGCACGTATGCGGTGTACGGCGGCGTCAGCATCAACCCGCAGATGATGAAGCTGCGCGGCGGCGTTGATGTGCTGGTCGCCACGCCTGGTCGCCTGATCGACCTGTTCCGCCAGAACGCGTTGAAACTCGATCAGTTGCAAACTCTGGTGCTCGACGAAGCCGACCGCATGCTCGACCTGGGCTTCTCCGAAGAACTGGCGAACATTTACCGCATGTTGCCGAAGAAGCGCCAGACGCTACTGTTCTCCGCGACCTTCTCCGATGACATCCGCCTGCTGGCCGGGCAGCTGCTCAACGATCCGCTGAGCATTGAGGTCAGCCCGCGCAACGTCGCGGCCAACACCGTCAAGCAGTGGGTGGTGACGGTAGACAAGAAGCGCAAGCCGGAACTGTTCGTGCACCTGATGCGCAAGAACAAGTGGAAGCAGGTGCTGGTGTTCGCCAAGACCCGCAACGGCGTGGATGCGCTGGTGGAAAAACTCCAAGGCCTCGGTGTAAACGCCGACGGCATCCATGGCGACAAACCGCAGGCGACCCGTCAGCGTGCGCTGGATCGTTTCAAACTCAGCGAAGTGCAGATTCTGGTGGCGACCGACGTCGCTGCCCGTGGTCTGGATATCGAAGATTTGCCGCTGGTGGTCAACTTCGACCTGCCGATCGTCGCCGAGGATTACATCCACCGCATCGGTCGTACTGGCCGTGCGGGCGCGACGGGCGAGGCGATCTCGCTGGTGTGCGCGGATGAAGTGAACATGCTTTCGGCAATCGAGATGCTCACGCGTCAGACCCTGAAGCGTCAGAACGAGCCGGATTTCGAACCTGAGCACCGCGTGCCGGATACCGATGCCAGCGGTCAGGTGATCAAGAAGCCGAAGAAACCGAAAAAGCCGAAGACGTCCGGCGGCGGCGGTGGCGGCAAGCGCAATCTGGGCAAGTGGGTCGACAGTGGCGAAACCCAGGCGCCGGAGCCGTCGATCAAGCCTGTGCGTAAAGTGCCGGTGTTCAATACCGGGCCGCGTAAGCGCAAGCCTTGAAGTGATGCGGCGTCTGTGAGGACGCCTTCGCTCGTCAATTGGGAATGCTTTTCCTGTAGGAGCTGCGGCACGCTGCGATCTTTTGATCTTGTTTTTACCGATCAAAAGATCGCAGCCTCGTTTCACTCGTCAGCTCCTACAGGGTTTTGTGCTGCAGCCACTCCAGCAAACCAATCCCCGCCGCCCGCCCGCTGGCAAAACACCCGGTCAGCAGATAGCCGCCTGTCGGCGCTTCCCAATCGAGCATTTCCCCCGCACAGAACACCCCCGGCAACGCCTTGAGCATCAAGCGCTCATCCAGCGCTTCGAACGTCACGCCGCCGGCACTGCTGATGGCTTCGTCCAGCGGACGGGTTTTCACCAAGGTCAGCGGCAACGCCTTGATCGCCCGCGCCAACAACGCCGGATCAGCGAAGGTTGCTGCGTCAGTCAATTCACGCAACAACGCCGCTTTCACCCCATCAATTCCGACCTGACTGTGCAGATGCTTGGCCATCGAGCGTGAACCGCGTGGCTTGCTCAACGCTGCCTGCAATTTATCCACAGGTCGGCCGGGCAACAGATCGATGTGCACCGTGGCTGAACCCTGCGTATTGATCGCCTCGCGAATCGGTGCCGACAGCGCATAGATCAGGCTGCCTTCGACCCCGGTTGCGGTAATCACGCATTCGCCCAAGCGCGGGATATCGTCGTTCAAACCGATGGCGACATTTTTCAGCGGTGCGCCGGCGAATTTGCTGACAAGGAACTCGCTCCAGGCCTGCACTTCGAAGCCACAATTGCTTGGTTGTAACGGCGCCAGCCCTACGCCTTTTTGTTCCAGAGGCAGCATCCACGCGCCATCCGAACCCAGCCGCGACCAACTGCCACCGCCGAGGGCGAGCAGGGTGGCGTCGGGTTTGACGGTGATTTCGCCGTCGGGGCTGGCGATGCGCAGCGCATCGTGTTCATCCCAGCCGAGCCAGCGATGGCGGGTGTGGATAACCACGCCGCTGTCGCGCAGGCGTTTGAGCCAGGCGCGCAGCAGCGGCGCGGCTTTCATGTCGGTGGGGAACACTCGGCCGGAGCTGCCGATGAAGGTCTCGATCCCCAGATCATGAATCCAGCAGCACAACGCGTCGGCGTCGAAGCCGCGCAGCAAGGGCGCGATCTGTGGCGCGCGTTCGGCGTAGCGCGCGAGGAACGCCGGATAAGGCTCGGAATGGGTGATGTTCATGCCGCCGACTCCGGCCAGCAGGAACTTGCGCCCCACCGACGGCATGCCGTCGTACAGATCGACACGCACGCCGGCCTGGCTCAGCACTTCGGCGGCCATCAGGCCGGCGGGGCCACCGCCGATGATGGCGACGTGAGCGGGGTGGGGGGCGGAGTTCTGGGTCATGGCGTGCGCTGCGGTATGGCGGGATAAGGCGCGCATTCTAACAGCCGGGATCCGTGTAGGAGCTGCCGCAGGCTGCGATCTTTTGATCTTGGCCTTGAGAAAACAGAGATTAAAAGATCGCAGCCTGCGGCAGCTCCTACAGGGGGATCGACGGTAAATCTGGTGGCCTGGTTAAAAAACAACCATCGCGCTGTACACCGTGTTCGCTGCGGGCTGTAGTGCCTTTCGCTCAGGTTATCCACAGGCCGTTCCACAGCCATTGTGGGTAACGCAGCACAGCTTAGTGACAACCGTGTGACGTCCAGACCCGTTGCGCGCTGTGATGCAGGATGCCGTGGCGGCGGGCGAGGGCGTGGCGATCCTTGCTGTAGCCACCGCCGATCACGCCAACCACCGGAATGTCGCGGCCCAGGCAATGGCGCATCACGCTTTCATCGCGGGCGGCCACGCCTTCGTCTGTCAGCTGCAGATAACCGAGGGCGTCGTCCTTGTGCACATCGACCCCGGCGTCGTACAGCACCAGATCCGGTTGATAAAGCGGCAGCAGGTAGTTGAGCGTGTCATCCACCACTTTCAGATAATCGGCATCGCCCATGCCGTTGGGCAGCGGAATGTCCCAGTCGCTTTCGGCCTTGCGTGCAGGAAAATTCTTCTCGCAGTGCAGGGAAACGGTAATGGCCTCTGGGGTGTCATGCAGGATCCGTGCGGTGCCGTCGCCCTGATGCACGTCGCAATCGAAGATCAGCACCCGGTTCACCCGACCGCTTTGCAGCAGGTAATGGCTGATGATCGCCAGGTCGTTGAAGATGCAGAACCCGGCCGGGTAGTCGTAGTGGGCGTGATGGGTGCCGCCGGCGAGGTGACAGGCCAGACCATGCTCCAAGGCTTTTTCTGCCGCCAGAATCGAGCCGCCAACTGCGCGCACCGTGCGCCGCGCCAGTGCTTCGTTCCACGGCAGGCCGAGGCGCCGCTGGTCTTCGCGGGACAACTCGCCGCTCATGTAACGTTCGATATAGCGACGGTCATGCGCCAGGGCGAGGATGTCGTTGGGGCAGATCTCGGGACGCAGCAGGTCGGCGTCGCGGGTCAGGCCGCTGTCGACCAGGTGGTCGCGCAGCAAGCGGAATTTGTCCATCGGAAAGCGGTGATCCGCCGGAAACTCGGGGCTGTAGTCTTCGTGGTAGATCAGCGGCAGGGGCATGGCAACTTCATGTAGGAACGATGGAAAGAGTGAACGATCCTACCAGCGATGTAGACTGGCGGCATGGAAATGGAGGGGCATGATGGAGCCGATTCAGCAACTCGAAAGCGCACGCCTGCTGATGCGTCAGTGGCGCGACGAGGATTTGCCGGCATTTGCGGCGATGTGTGCCGATCCGCAGGTGATGCGCTACTTTCCGGCCCCGCTCAGCCGTCTCGAAAGTGCGTCGATGATCGGCCGGGTGCGCGGGCATTTTGCCGAGCACGGTTTCGGTCTGTGGGCGCTGGAGCGCAAGGACAGCGGTGCGTTCATCGGTTTCACTGGCCTGGGTGTGGTCGGTTTCGATGCGCCGTTCACCCCGGCGGTGGAAATCGGCTGGCGTCTGGCCCGCGAGCATTGGGGGCTGGGCTATGCCAGTGAGGCGGCTTGGACGGCATTGCGCGCAGGTTTTGATCGGCTGGGGCTGAAGGAAATCGTGTCTTTCACCGCCCAGAGCAATCTGCCGTCGGAGAAAGTCATGCAGGCGATTGGCATGCAGCACGATCCGGCCGATGATTTCGATCACCCCAAACTTGCCGTCGATCACCCGTTGCGCCGGCATCTGTTGTACCGCATTACCAGGGAGCAATGGCTGCAGACCTTGCATGGCTAAGCCGACACGGACGTTTACAATGGCGCGACAATGGCTCGCGCCAGAACCTGAATGGGCCGCCGCAGCCAAGACTGCGCGGCATAGCGTTGTGTGAGGAGAGTCTGAATGAGCCAAGTGTTGGAAGATCTGGTCGACCTGCTGACCCTGGAGCCGATTGAGGAAAACCTGTTCCGTGGCCGCAGCCAGGACTTGGGTTTCCGTCAGTTGTTCGGTGGCCAGGTGCTCGGTCAGTCGCTGTCGGCGGCCAGTCAGACGGTTGAAGAGGCGCGTCATGTGCATTCGATGCACGGCTATTTTCTGCGCCCGGGCGACGCCAAGTTGCCGGTGGTGTATTCGGTGGATCGCGTGCGCGATGGCGGCAGCTTCAGCACCCGGCGGGTCACGGCAATCCAGAAGGGCCACCCGATCTTTACCTGCAGCGCGTCGTTCCAGTACGACGAGGCAGGCTTCGAGCACCAGAGCCAGATGCCGGTGGTGGTCGGCCCGGAAAACCTGCCGTCGGAGCTGGAACTGACCCAGCAACGCGCGCACCTGATCCCCGAGCACATGCGCGAAAAATTGCTGTGCCCGAAACCGATCGAAGTACGCCCGGTCACCGAAAAGGACCCGTACAACCCGCAGCCGGCCGATCCGGTTAAGTATGTGTGGTTCCGTGCCGACGGCGCGCTGGCCGACATTCCGGCGCTGCACAAATACCTGCTGGCCTACGCCTCGGACTTCGGCTTGCTGACCACCTCGATGCTGCCCCACGGCAAGTCGGTCTGGCAGAAAGACATGCAGGTCGCCAGCCTTGATCACGCGTTGTGGTTCCACAACGATCTGCGCGCCGATGACTGGTTGCTCTACGCGATGGACAGCCCGTGGGCCGGCAATTCCCGGGGTTTCTCCCGTGGCAGCGTGTACAACCGCGCCGGGCAATTGGTGGCATCGGTGACCCAGGAAGGCCTGATTCGTCACCGCAAGGACTGGGCATGAGCCTGAGCGATGTCAAGCATTGGGTGTTCGACATGGACGGCACCCTGACCGTCGCCGTGCATGACTTTGCGGCGATTCGCGTGGCGCTGGCGATTCCGCCCGAGGATGACATTCTCACCCACCTCGCGGCGCTGCCGGCCGAGGAAGCAGCGGCGAAGCACGCGTGGTTGCTGGAGCATGAGCGCGATCTGGCGCTGGGGTCGAAACCGGCTGCCGGTGCGGTGGAGCTGGTGCGTGACCTGCACGGGCGTGGCTATCGGCTCGGTATCCTGACGCGCAATGCACGAGAGCTGGCGCATGTGACACTTGAAGCCATTGGCCTGGCCGACTGCTTCGCCGTGGAAGATGTGCTGGGCCGCGATGAAGCACCACCCAAGCCGCATCCCGGCGGGTTGCTGAAACTGGCCGAGGCCTGGAACGTGCCGGCCCGCGAGATGGTGATGGTTGGGGATTACCGCTTTGACTTGGATTGCGGGCGAGCGGCCGGGGCACGGACAGTGCTGGTGAATCTGCCGGACAATCCGTGGCCGGAGCTGACGGATTGGCATGCGCAGGATTGTGTCGAGTTGCGGCGGATGTTGGTGGATTAAAAGCAAAAGATCGCAGCCTGCGGCAGCTCCTACACGGGACAAATGTAGGAGCTGCCGAAGGCTGCGATCTTTTGCTTCTCTAATCAAACAGCGCTTTCAGCCCCTCCGGCGACGTCAACATCCCATCGCCGTTATGCCCGACCCCGGGCACTTCAACCAGCCGCTGATTGACCCCTTCCGGATGGCGGCGCAGCAGATAACCGAAAAACGCCTTGCCCCGTTCCAGCCGATACGCGCCCTGTGCCTCGGCGGCGCAACTCTTGTCCAGCGCCGGATGTTGCGGGTCTATATCCTGCTGCCCCAGCAGATAAAACACTTCGCGTTTGATGTAGCTGCTTTCAAGCTGCAACGGCGTTTGCCCACCGGCGTACACCGGCATGTCTGCCAGACCGTACTTCCAGCGATTGAAACCCGGGCACTGTGCGTGGTCGAACGCCACCGGCCGCTGTTCGTTGAAATACGCGTACGACGACGGATTGGCCACCACATAGCGCAGGCGAATGCCATTGGCCTTCAGCGCCGGTTGCTCCTTGGCCAGCAGGGCGTAGCGCTGCACCACTTGTCCGCCGCCGGAATGGCCGAAAATCACGATCTGCTTCACGTCCGGAAACTGCTTGCGGTCGCTGACCCGGGCGACGATGGCGTCGAGTGCGGCGTAGGAACTCAGCGGCTTCGGCCCTGTGGATAACCCGCCACCCATCCACTCATTGCCTTTCCAGCGCAGCAATGTGTTGGGCAGGGAGTACAGGGCGACGTCGCTTTCGTTGAGAAACTGCGGCGCGATCACCAGCGTGTGCGCCGTTTGCCCGGCCAGTTCGGTGGCGCGTTCGGCACTCTTGCGGTAGGTCTCGGCATTGCGCAGCCGTCCGTGAATGACGATCAGCACCCGCTCGATTTTTTCCGGTGCCGAGCTGATGCCGACGGCCATTTCGCCGGCCTCGAATTGCAGGCGCCCGGGACTGATGGCATCGACGCCTGCCGCGTGCGCGTTGCCGCCGATGATCAGTAAAGCCAGAAGCCATTTGCGCATTTACAGGTTTTTCGCCGCGAAGGTATCGCACTGGCCGACCTGGCCCTGAGCGAAACCGGTTTTGAACCAGCGCACCCTTTGCGCCGACGTGCCATGGGTAAACGAGTCCGGCACCACGCGGCCCTGACCCTGTTGTTGCAGGCGATCATCACCGATGGCGTTGGCCGCATTCAAGGCCTCTTCGACGTCACCCGGTTCCAGCCAGTTCAGGCGCTTCTGCGCATGGTAGGCCCAGACGCCGGCCAGGCAGTCGGCCTGCAACTCCTGACGTACCAGCAAACCGCCGTCGCCCTGCATCTGCCGACCCTGCTGACGGGCCGCCTGAATTTTTGCCGAGACGCCGAGCAGCGTCTGCACATGGTGGCCGACTTCGTGCGCGATCACGTAGGCCTGGGCGAAGTCGCCGGCGGCCTTGAAACGCTGGGCCATTTCCTGGAAGAAGGCCATGTCCAGATAGACTTTCTGATCCGCCGGGCAATAGAACGGGCCGGTGGCCGAAGTCGCCAGCCCGCAAGCGGAGTTCACCCGGTTGCTGAACAGCACCAGGGTCGGGTCCTTATATTGGCGGCCAGCCTGCTGGAAGATTGCGCCCCAGGTGTCTTCGGTATCGCCGAGGATCGAACGCACGAATTCGGCCTGCTGGTCGTTGGCCGGTGGCGCCTGGCGGGTTTGCGTCGAGGCCGGTGCCGATTGCTCGGTCATTTGCCCGGTGAGCTGGCCGAGGATCTGCAACGGATCCTGCCCGGTGATCCAGCCGATACCGACGATCAGCAGGATCGCCCCCAGGCTCAGGCCTTTGCTGCCACCGAACCGCATGCCACCACCGCCGCCGCTATCATCGCCACGGGCATCGACGACGTTGTCACTGCGTCGGCCTTTTTTCCATAGCATGTGGGAATCCTCTTTTCTGTTCGTGGTGATGAGTGTTGCTGGTGTGGGAGTGTGGCGCCAGTCCGGTCGTCCGTCTATTGGCGTACACGCAAACAGGCCCGGCCTCGGGTGACGAGGGCGGGCCTGTTATTGACGAGCGTGTGGGCGACTAATTCAATCCGTTGGCGGATTTCTCTCGGCGCGCTGTGCGTCAGCGATTGAAGGCGTCCCATACCGGGGCGAAATCCGGGCTGACCTGACGCTGATTCTTCGGCAGGGCGGCGATCAGCGCGCGGTCTTCAGCGTCCAGTTCAACCTGCAGCGAAGCCAGGTTCGCCAGTTGATTGGCCCGGCTGCTGGCTTTGGGAATCGCTGCCACGTTGTTCTGATCCAGCAGCCATTTCAACGCCACCTGAGTCGGCAGCACGCCGTGTTTTTCGGCAATCTGCTGAATCTGTGGAATCTCCGAGACCTTGTTGCGCGCCAGCGGTGTGTACGCGGTCAGCGCCAGGTCGTGTTGGCGCGCGTAGTCGAGCAGGGCGTTCTGGCCGAGCAGGACGTGGTACTCGACCTGGATCGCTGACAGAGGGATGCCGCGTTCCTCGACGACTGTGCGCAGCAGCGGCAGCGGAAAATTCGCCACGCCGATGTTGCGAGCCAGACCTTGCTCCTTGAAGGATGCGAGGGTTTCAAGCGTGCGCGGCAAGTCCCAGTCAGTGCTCGGCCAGTGGATCATGAACAGGTCGACGTACTCGCTGCGCAAAGACTTGAGGCTTCGTTCCATCGAGTGGCGCATGGCGTCGGGTTGCAACTGGTCCCACCAGACCTTGGTGGTGACATGAATCTGCTCGCGGGGTGTCGGTGTGTTCACCAATGCTTGTCCGACCGCGTCTTCGTTGTTGTAGGCCGCTGCCGTGTCGATGTGCCGGTAGCCGAGTTCCAGGGCCTGCTCGACGGCACGGGTGCATTCGTCGCCGAGCATCGGCCAGGTGCCGAGGCCCAGTTTCGGCATGTTCAAACCCTGGGCGTTAACGATGTGTTGCATGGTCGATCTCCTGTTCGAAAGCAGTGATGCCGGCGATATGCCGAGCGGCGATGTAGCCGAAAGTCAGCGCCGGGCCGAGGTTGATCCCGCCTGCCGGATAGTGCCCGCCCATGATGCTGGCCATGTCGCCACCGGCGGCGTAGAGCCCGGCGATGGGCTGGGCATGGGCATCGAGCACTTGCGCCTGCGGGTTGACCTTGAGCCCGGCAAAGGTGCCGAAGCAGCCCGGCTGGACTTTCACGGCATAGAAGGGGCCTGTCTCTATTGGGGCAACGCAAGGGTTGGGAAGGTTCGCCGGATCGCCCTGTTTGCGGTTATAGGGCGTTGCGCCGCGACCGAACGACGGGTCCTCGCCGTGGCGTGCATGGCGGTTGTAGTCCTCCACCGTCTGGCGCAACCCGCTGGGGTCGATGCCGCAGGCGCTGGCCAATTCTCCAAGGGTGTTGCCGGTTTTCAGATAGCCGCTGCGGATAAATCCTGACACCGGAACGGGAAATGGCCGCGACATGCCCAAGCCATAACGCCGTTGAAAGGCGCGGCTGCAGATCAGCCACGAGGCGACTTCTTCGCCTTCAGGGGTGGCGGCAACCATGGCGCTGACGTAGTCGTAGTAACCGTTGGCTTCGTTGACGAAGCGCTGGCCGTTGCGCAGTACGCCGATGATTCCCGGTTTGCCGCGTTCGATGATGTGTGGGAAATGGCCGATGCTGCCGTCGGCATGCGGCACTTGCGAGACCGGCGCCCAGGCCACGGGTGACGCCAGCTCGGTGTTGACCGTGGCGCCGACGCTTTCGCCCAGGCGCAGGCCGTCGCCGTTCACCGCCAGCGGTGGCAGTGCCCAGTGTTCATGACCCGTGGGCGTGCGCGGAAACAACGCCTTGCGCCGTTCGACGTCGTTGGCGAATCCGCCGGCGGCCAGCACCACGGCGTTGCGTGCATGAATGCGGATCGGGCCTTTGGCGCTGTTGACCAGCGCGCCGCAAACCCCTGCTTCATCGCGCAGCAGTTCGGTCACGGGTGCCGACTCCCATAACAAAACGCCAAGGTCCTCGGCGGACTTCGCCAGCCTTGCGACCAGCGCCACACCGTTGACCAATTGCATGGCCCGGCCATGTACCGCCAGATCGAGCAAGTGTCGGGTAAAACGACGGGTTA
This sequence comes from Pseudomonas sp. MWU318, assembly GCF_016756945.1. NCBI lineage: Bacteria > Pseudomonadati > Pseudomonadota > Gammaproteobacteria > Pseudomonadales > Pseudomonadaceae > Pseudomonas > Pseudomonas sp. MWU318. The sequence goes on along the minus strand of NZ_JAESJL010000009.1, from coordinate 139,040 downwards.
CATGCCACGCGGCTTTCAGCGAACGGGTGAGATTGAGGAACGCCGAAAGGTCGGCGCCGGCCATGATCGGCATGCCCATGAAGGACGTTTCGCGCATTGTTGTACGCAGGCGCCTGAGCAAGCGTCCGACTTTTCGTCCGTCGTAAGGCGCCGCGATCACCGAGCGACCGCCCGTGCCGGCGCCGGGTGTATCGCCATGAATGTCGGCAATGGCGTTGCCATCGGCGAATTGCAGAGCAGTGTGCTGTTCGAAAAACGCGACCATGTGTGGCCCGGCAGTGAGGAATGCGTCGACCATTGCCGGGTCGTAATGCTCACCGAGTTCGTGGCGCAGGTAAGTGCGCGGTCGCTCGACGTCTTCGACGATGCCGGCGCGTCGGGCCAGCGGATTGCACGGCACCCATGCCCAGCCGCCGGACCACGCGGTGGCACCGCCGAACACCGGATCTTTTTCAACCACGATGACCTTCAGACCGTGCCATGCGGCAGTGACCGCTGTGGATAAACCGGCGGCACCGGAGCCGACGACCAGAACGTCGCAGTCGATTTCGGGAAGTTCGGCAGGCATCAGGCAAAGCTCCGCAACTGGGTTTATTGGAATTAGATTCCAGAAATTAACCAATGAAGTTCAGCTGCAACAAGGCATGTTTCAGTAAAGTGGGCGGTTATCGCACGGCCAGTTCCGGATTTCGCTTTGTCTCGGATGTCTTCTAGAATCGGCAAAATTTCACTTGGACCTTCCCATGGCCGGCAGTCAGATCGAACGGGTTTTCAACGTGCTGGAAAGCCTCACCAGTGAGCCGCGCGGGCTGCCGATGCAGACCCTGGCCGAGCAACTGGACATCCCGAAAAGTGCCACGCACCGGATGCTCGCGGAGCTGATTCGGCTGGGCTACGTGCGACAGAATGCCGAGACTTTGCGCTATCACCTGTCGACCAAACTGGTGGCGATGGGGTTTCAGTATCTGTCGAGCAGCGGTGCCGACATCGTGCAGCCGGTGCTGGATCGACTGGCTCAGGAAACCGGTGAGCTGGTGCGTCTGGGGGTGATCGATGGCGAGCGCCAGACCTGGATCGCCAAGGCGCAGGGCGCACGCACGGGCCTGCGTTATGACCCGGACATGGGCCGCGACGCGCCGTTGTTCTACACCGCTTCCGGGCACGCGTGGCTGGCCTGCATGAGCGACGCCGAAGCCTTGTCGCTGGTCGAGCTTCAAGGCGCGGAAGTTCCGATGGGCGTCGGGCCGAATGCGCCGCGCTCCAATATCGAACTGCTGGAGCGTCTGCGTCTGGCGCGAGAGCAAGGCTATGCCTGTGTCGAGGACAGTTCGGCGGTGGGTACTTCGGCGATTGCCGCGGTGGTCAAGCATCCCGTTGACGGGCGGGTGATCGGTGTACTGAGCATTGCCGGGCCAAGCGCACGGATGCCCGGCGCGCGGCTGCATGAATTGGCGCCGCTGCTGATGAAGTTTACCGAGGAGTTGTCGGCGGCGAGTCTGGCGTCCGAATTGTTCATCTGACCGATCCCCTGTAGGAGCTGCCGAAGGCTGCGATCTTTTGACTTTGTTTTTTAAGGTCAAGATCAAAAGATCGCAGCCTTCGGCAGCTCCTACAGGTCCGGGTGTCGTGTATGAAGTTGTGCGGTGTTCGCACGGTTTTCCCATCACTGGGTGTTTGATTGTGGAACGCGGTTCTAAATTGTTGCTGGAGTGACATTCCAACAACAATCACAAAAGGATCGCGCCTTGACTCCGCCCCTTCGTATCGCCCTGATCGGCGCTGGCAACATGGGCCAGCAGCATTACCAGCATTTGCAAACCCTCGAAGAAGCCCGGTTGTGCGCAGTGGCTGATCCCGGCCCTCAGGCTCCAGCGCTGGCGGCGCAGTGGGGCGTGGCGTATTTCGCCGATCACCGGCAGATGCTGGAGCAGGTACGGCCGGACGCGGTGATCGTGGCCAATCCGAATAATCAGCACGTCAGCACGGCGCTGGATTGCCTCGCCGCCGGGGTTCCGGTGTTGCTGGAGAAACCGGTGGGTGTGCATCTGGATGAGGTGCGTGAGCTGGTGGCGGCAGTCAAACGCAGTGGTGTGCCGGTGCTGGTCGGCCATCATCGGCGGCACAATCCGTTGATCGTGCGTGCCCACCAATTGCTGCGCAGCGGCGCGCTCGGGCAGCTGACCACGGTTACCGCGCTGTTCCAGTTACGCAAACCCGACCGATATTTCGAGGTTCCGTGGCGCCGAGAACCGGGCGCGGGCCTGTTGCTGACCAACCTGATTCACGACCTCGATCTGCTGCGTCACCTGTGCGGTGAAGTGCAGGCGGTGCAGGCCGTCACCGACAACGCGGTGCGGGGTTTTGCCAACGAAGACAGCGTCGCGGTGTTACTGCAATTTACCGACGGTGCACTGGGCACGCTGACCGGTTCCGATGCGGTCGCCGCGCCGTGGAGTTGGGAGCTGAATTCCGGGGAAAATCCGGTCTATCCGCGTCAGGTCGATCAGCCGTGTTATCTGCTGGCGGGCACCGCCGGGGCGCTGAGCCTTCCGCAACTCAAACGCTGGCATTACGCTGCCGATCAAGTCGATGCCGGTTGGCACGAGCCTTTGCTCGCGGTGGAGGAGTACTGCGCGGCCGGGGATGCTTTGCGGTTACAGTTGCAGCATTTTGTGCAGGTCGCGCGGCGTGAGGTCGAACCCTTGGTCAGTGCCGCCGATGCCGCGCGAACCCTGGCGCTGGTCGAGGCGATTCGTGAAGCGGCGGCCAGCGGCCGTGCCTGTTCCCCGGCAGCGGTCGAGGCTTGAGCATGAACGACCGAATCTTGTCTCTGGCCAGTCTCACCGTACTCGAATTGTCGCCACCGCAAATGGTCGAGGTGGCGGCGCGTGCCGGTTACAGCCATGTCGGCCTGCGCCTGGAGCCGGCGACGGCGGAGGAATATCACTTTCCGCTGGTGGCCGATGGTGATCTGCGGCGTCAGACGTTGAGGCGTTTGCGCGAGACTGGCATCGCTGTGCTCGATGTGGAAATCCTGCGTCTGAAACCGCAAACCGTGGTCGCCGATTTCGAGAAGCTGCTGGCCGTCGGCGCGGAGTTCGGCGCCAGTGAATTACTGGTCGCCGGCAATGATCCTGACGAGCAACGGCTCACCGACAATTTTGCCGCGCTGTGTGATCAGGCGGCGCCTTACGGTTTGCATCCGCATCTGGAGTTCATGCCCTGGACCGATGCGCGCAACCTCGAACAGGCGTTGCGCATCGTTGCCAATGCCGACCGGGAAAATGCCGCGGTGCTGGTCGATGCCTTTCATTTCGATCGCTCCGGCTCACGGCTGGAGGATCTGGTCAGCGTTGCGCCCGCGCGCCTGCGTTATGCGCAATTGTGCGATGTGGCGGGACCGCGACCGGCGGACATGGCCGAGATCTTGCGTCAGGCGCGCAATGAGCGGCGGTTTCCCGGCGAGGGCGATTGTGATTTGCACGGTTTGTTGCGCAGTCTGCCAGCTAATATTCCACTGAGCCTGGAGATCCCCACGGTAAAACTGCTGGAGCAGGGTGTAAGCGGATTGCAACGAGCGCAGATGGCGCTCGACAGGACGCGGGAATTGTTGGCGCAGTTGTAAGTCAGTTTTTGTGGCGGGGCGCCAGCGTCCTCGCCACTGTTTATTTTTCCTTCAGAGATATCCAATGACCGTCAGCACCCCGCTCTCCGGTGTCAACCAACCCTTCAAGGGGATCTTGCTGATTGTTGTGGCGACTTTCCTGTTCTCCAGCCACGACGCGCTGTCGAAATACCTCTCGGGCTTCTACCCGATCATCATGGTGGTGTGGGCGCGGTATCTGGTGCACACCTTGCTGATGGCGGGGATTTTCCTGCCGCAGTCGGGGTTGCGCGTGCTGCGCACCAAGCGGCCGTTGTGGCAGTTGGCGCGGGCGTTGTGCCTGCTCGGCACCAGTCTGTTTTTCACCACGGCGCTGCTGTACATCCCGCTGGCCGAGGCCACGGCGGTCAACTTTCTTGCGCCGGTGCTGGTAACGGCCCTGTCGGTGCCGCTGCTCAAGGAACGGGTGACGCGCGGACAGTGGATCGCGGTGATCTGCGGTTTTATCGGGGTGCTGATCATCGTCCATCCGGGAGGCGAGTTGTTCACCCCGGCGGTGCTGCTGCCATTCTGCTCGGCGTTGTTTTTCTGCTTCTATCAACTGCTGACGCGCAAGCTCAGTGAGGTCGACAGCCCGACCACCAGCAACTTTTTCGCCGGTCTGTGCAACACGCTGGTGATGAGTGCGCTGGTGCCGTTCTTCTGGCAGGTGCCGACCTTGTCACACGCCGTGTTGATGCTGGCGCTGGGCAGCTGTGGGATGACCGCGCACCTGTTTCTGACCCAGGCGTTCCGCCATGCCGCGCCGGCATTGCTGGCGCCGTTCGGCTACTGCCAGATCGTGTTTGCCGGGTTGTTGGGGTGGGTGGTGTTCAATCACACGCCGAGTCTGTTGACGGTGATCGGCATTGCGGTGATCTGCTGCAGCGGCCTGGCGGCGGCTTGGCAGCAAAGCCGTCGCTGAAGGATCGACAAATCCCTGTGTAGGAGCTGCGGCACGCTGCGATCTTTTGATCTTCAAAATCAAGATCAAAAGATCGCAGCGTGCCGCAGCTCCTACAAGGGGAGGGGTAGGTGGGTTATTCGGTGACGTCTGGAATCTTGCGCGGTGCCATGAAGTACATCCAGGTCAGCGCAATGAAGTACATCGCCGGGATCAGCGTGAACAGCACCGTGTAGTTGTTATTGGTGACGGTCAGGATGTGGCCGACGATCTGGGTCATGAACATCCCGCCGATCGCTGCGCACATACCGCCGAAACCGAACACCGTGCTCATCATGTGCTTGGGCGTGTAGTCCATCACCAGGCTCCAGATGTTCGCGGTCCAGGCCTGATGCGCGCCGATGGCCAGGGAGATTGCCGCGACGGCGACCCACAGATTGCTCGAACCGGCGGCCATGATCACGCCGATGATGCAGCAGGCGAACAGGAACATCGACAGCAGCCGCGCTTTGATCGAGTTCATGCCGCGACCGATCAGGAACGAAGACAGAATGCCGCCGCCGACACTGCCGAAGTCGGCCGTCACGTAGATGATGATCAGCGGAATACCCATCTGGGTGACGTTGATGCCCAGGTTGTATTGCTGATTGAGAAACGGCGGCAGCCAGTACAGGTAGAACCAGAACACCGGCGCGGTCAGCGAATAGGCGAGGGCGAACGCCCAGGTGCCGCGCATGCGCAGGATGCGTGAAAACGGTACGCGGGCCTGTTCCGGTTCGACTTCCTGCTGGATGTAGTCGAGTTCGGATTTTTTCACCCGTGGATGGTCTTCCGGGTTGAAGTACTTCAGGCCCCAGAACAGCAACCAGATCCCGCCCAGTGCCGACATGCACAGGAACGCCGCCTGCCAGCCCCACACGTGGAGAATCAGCGGCAACAGCATCGGCGTGAACATGGCGCCGACGTTGGTCCCGGCGTTGAAGATGCCGGTGGCCACGGCGCGTTCACCGGCCGGGAACCACAGGCGCGTGGTTTTCACGCAGGCCGGGTAGTTGGCCGCTTCGGTCAGGCCGAGGATGAACCGGCAGACCATGAAGCCGACGGCCGATGTCGCCAGACCGTGCGCGCCGGTGGCCAGGCTCCAGAGCAGCACTGCGCAGAAGAACACGCGTTTCACGCCGACCCGGTCGATCAATCGTCCCTGCAGGACGAAACCAATCGCGTAGCCGACCTGAAACCAGAAGTTGATGTTGGCGTAATCCATCGCCGTCCAGCTCATTTCCTTGGCGAGGATCGGCTGCATGACGCCGAGGGCGGCGCGGTCGATGTAGTTCAGGGTCGTGGCGAAAAACACCAGCGCCAGCATGCCCCAACGGGTCTTGCCGACAGCCATGGCGCCGCGGATCTTGTCGCCGATGCCACCCGTGGCAGTGCTCATGGCCGGGGCCATGCGGGAAGTCTGTGAAGGAATCATTGTTCCACCCGTTTTTGAATTTGTTATGTGGTGTTGTTTGCACGCACTGCGACCGAAGGTTCATTTCCGGACTCAATGTGAAGTCGATGGTGGGCAGTGGACGAAAAATCGTCAATTCGCCGAAACGCCATAGTGTTCGATAATCGCACGCAAAACTAACCGGCTGGTACACTTTAAATTGCTGCTGAAGACGATGCAGCCAATAATTTCCCTCACGATAAAAAACGTACCTCTGTAGGAGCTGCCGAAGGCTGCGATCTTTGTTTGTGAAGATCAAAGGATCGCAGCCTTCGGCAGCTCCTACAGGGACGCGTGACAAGACGATCCCCATCGGGAGTAGAAACATGCAGCGTTCCATAGCCACCGTTTCCCTGAGCGGCACTCTGCCGGAAAAGCTCGAAGCCATTGCCGCCGCCGGTTTCGATGGCGTCGAGATCTTCGAGAACGATCTTCTGTATTACGACGGCAGCCCGCGGGAAATCAGGCAGATGTGCGCTGACCTGGGGATCGCCATCACCCTGTTCCAGCCGTTCCGCGATTTTGAAGGCTGCCGCCGAGATCGGCTGGCGCGCAATCTGGAGCGGGCCGAGCGCAAATTCGACCTGATGCAGGAACTGGGCACCGATCTGGTGCTGGTCTGCAGCAACGCCTCGGCGGACAGCGTTGGCGACCGGCAGATTCTCGTCGATGATCTGCGGCTGCTGGCCGAACGTGCCGGCGCTCGCGGGTTGCGTATCGGCTATGAAGCGCTGGCCTGGGGCCGGCACGTCAATACTTATCAACAGGTCTGGGACATTGTTCGCCAGGCCGACCACCCGGCACTCGGCGTGCTGCTCGACAGCTTTCACACCTTGTCGCTGAAAGGTGATCCAAGCGCGATTGCCGACATTCCTGGCGACAAGATCTTCTTTGTGCAAATGGCCGACGCGCCGATCCTCGCCATGGACGTCCTTGAGTGGAGCCGGCATTTCCGTTGCTTCCCGGGGCAGGGCGAATTCGATCTGCCGGGGTTCCTCGCGCCGATCATCCAGAGTGGTTACACCGGGCCGTTGTCGCTGGAGATCTTCAACGATGGCTTCCGCGCCGCGCCACCACGGGCCAATGCCGCTGATGGTCTGCGTTCGCTGCTGTATCTGGAAGAGAAAACCCGTCAGCGCCTGGAACAGCAAACAACGCCGGTGGCCAACCGCGACATCCTCTTCGAAACGCCGCCGGCCAGCGAGTACAACGGCATCGAGTTTCTCGAGTTCGCCGTCGACGAAAGCCTCGGCGCCAAACTGAGCAACTGGCTGGAGCGCCTGGGCTTCGTCAAGGCTGGACAGCACCGCTCCAAGAGCGTGAGTCTGTTGCGCCAGGGCGATATCAACCTGATCCTCAACGCCGAACCGTACTCGTTCGGCCACAGCTTTTTCGAGGCCCACGGCCCGTCGCTGTGTGCCACCGCCGTGCGGGTCAAGGACAGCGCCAGCGCCCTGGCCCGCGCCGTCGCCTACAAGGGCCAGCCCTATCGCGGCCTGGTCGGCCCCAACGAACTGGAACTGGCCGCGGTGCGTGCGCCGGACGGCAGCCTGATTTATCTGGTGGATGAGGCGGCGGACGTTTATGGCACCGACTTCAATCTGCTGCCGAACGCTCAGGCCCGTGGTGGCCTCAAGCGCATCGATCACATGGCCATGGCGTTGCCGGCCGACAGCCTCGACAGCTGGGTGCTGTTCTACAAGAGCCTGCTGGATTTCGAGGCCGACGATGAGGTGGTGCTGCCCGATCCGTACGGGCTGGTGAAGAGCCGGGCGTTGCGCAGCCGCGACAGCTCGATCCGTCTACCACTGAACATCTCCGAGAATCGCAACACCGCGATCTCCCATGCGCTGTCGAGTTATCGCGGTTCCGGTGTGCATCACATCGCCTTCGATTGTGAGGACATCTTCGCCGAAGTCAGTCGCGCCAAAGAGGCTGGAGTGCCGCTGCTGGATATCCCGCTCAACTATTACGACGACCTCGCCGCGCGCTTCGATTTCGATGACGAATTCCTCAGCGAGCTGGCGTACTACAACGTGCTTTATGATCGTGACGCACAGGGCGGCGAGCTGTTCCACGTGTACACCGAGCCATTCGAGGGGCGCTTCTTCTTCGAGATCATCCAGCGTAAAAACGGCTATGCCGGTTATGGTGCGGCGAACGTCGCGGTCCGTCTGGCGGCGATGGCCAAATCACGCAGCGGTGCGGTGCGTCAGGCGAAGTTGTAGGAATTTCGTAAACGCGGGATTAAACACGAGCCGCGTGGCTTCCTTCACTGTGCAGCGCGGCCCATAATCGCCAACCTGTGCAGTGATGGCCGTGAGCCCGCAATGACAATGACTTCAGAACTCCCCGCCGCTCCCGTCGAATCCGGTATCGAGCCGCGCAAGAGTCGCAAGAACAACCCGGAAAAAACCCGCGAGAACATCCTGCAGGAGGCGATCGTCGAGTTCGTCCAGCAGGGCTTGTCCGGCGCCCGCGTCGACGCGATCGCCGAGCGCATCCACACCTCCAAACGCATGATCTATTACTACTTCGGCAGTAAGGAGCAGTTGTACGTCGAGGTGCTGGAGAAGCTTTACGGCGACATCCGCAGCACCGAAAACCGCCTGCACCTGGCCGAGTTGCCGCCGGTGGTGGCGATCCGTCGACTGGTGGAATTCACCTTCGATCACCACGACCGCAACGTCGATTTCGTGCGCATCGTCTGTATCGAAAATATTCACAACGCCGAGTTCGTGAAGCGTTCGGACACGATCAAGGCGATGAACAATACGATCCTCGATTCACTGGGCGAGATTTTGCGTCGCGGTGCCGAGGAGGGTGTCTTCCGCGCCGGGCTGGACGCGCTGGATGTGCACTTGCTGATCAGCTCGTTCTGTTTCTACCGCGTCTCGAATCGCCATACGTTCGGTGAGATTTTTCAGATCGACTTGCCGGACGAAAGCATCAAGCAGCGTCATCGCGAGATGATCTGCGAGTCGGTGTTGCGCTACTTGCAGCCGTGACAAGCAAAAGATCGCAGCCTTCGGCAGCTCCTACACAAGGCCCTGTAGGAGCTGCCGAAGGCTGCGATCTTTTGATCTTTTAAGCGTTCATGCTTTGAAAATGCGCCAGCATCCGCTTTGCGTCCGGCACCACGCCGCTGAACAATTCAAACGCCTTCACCGCTTGAAACACCGCCATGTTGCCGCCGTCCAGCGTGCGGCAACCCAGCGCGCGGGCGTTGCGCAGCAGCTCCGTTTCCAGCGGGAAGTAAACGATCTCCGCAACCCACAATTCCTTGCGCAGCAACTCCACCGGCACTGGCATCCCCGGAAGTTTGGCCATGCCCATCGGCGTGGTATTCACCAGACCATCGGCCTGATTCAGCGTGCCCGGCAGATCACGCCCGGCCACCGCGCGGCCTGAGCCGAAATGCTGGTTGAGGTTGTTCGCCAGACTCTCGGCGCGCTCGCGGTCGACATCGAAAATACTCAGCTGCTGTACGCCTTCGCTCAACAACGCGTGGGCCACTGCCGCTCCCGCACCGCCGGCCCCCATTTGGACTACTCGCTCACGGGCGACATCGTGCAAGCCGCGACGAAAACCTTCGGCAAAACCCAGGCAATCAGTGTTGTGGCCGATGCGTTTGCCGTCCTTGAGCACCACGGTGTTGACTGCGCCGATGCCCCGGGCTTCCGGGGACAGTTCGTCGAGCAGCGGGATGATCGCCTGCTTGCACGGGAAAGTAATGTTCAGGCCGGTGTAGTTCATCCGCTCGGCGGCCTGCAGCAAGTCGGGCAGGGCGTTGCTGTCCAGATGCAACTGATCGAGATCAATCAGCCGATACAGGTAGCGCAAGCCTTGGGCGTCGCCCTCATGTTCATGCAGTGCTGGCGTGCGCGAGGCTTGAATGCCCGCACCGATCAGGCCAGCCAGTATTACCGGTTTACGGGTCATGCTGCGCGCCCCTTCAGTCGCTGACTGAAATGCTCCAGGGCCAGGCGATAGCCATGGCTGCCGAAGCCGCACATCACCGCCGTGGCGATGGCCGAGACGAACGAGTGGTGGCGGAAAGGCTCACGCGCATGCACGTTGGACAGGTGCACTTCGATCACCGGCAACTCACTGGCCACCAGCGCGTCGCGGATTGCCACCGAGGTGTGCGTCCACGCCGCCGGGTTGATCACGATCCCGGCGCAACGGCCGCGTGCCGCATGAATCCAGTCGAGCAATTCGCCTTCGTGATTGGTCTGGCGAAACTCCACGGCCAGGCCGAATTCTTCGGCAGCGCGGCCGCACAGAGCAGAAATATCAGCCAGGGTTTCGTGACCGTAGGTTGCCGGTTCACGTGTGCCGAGCAGGTTCAGGTTCGGGCCGTTGAGCACCAGAACGATAGGGGGCATGGGGCAAACTCCACTTATTGTTTTTGGCTTGGGCCGAAGGTTTCAGCCTGTGGAGGTAAAATGTACCAGATGGTTACCTTGGTCAATTGAACTGATTTAACCCGATGGTTTTGTGTTCGGTGATCGCACAAAAGCTACATCGCATTCAGATTTTCCGAATTGTATCGACAGTTTTGCTTACGTTTTTTCTCGAAGATGCAGCGCTTCCTCATCCGTGCCGACACTAGTCTGAATGTGGTGAAAGGCATTGGGGTGCTGTGCAGCACCGGCCGTCGGATTTGAAAGGAAAATCAAATCCTGAAACTTATTAACCTAACGGATGGGTTAGCATGAAAGTATGCAACTACAAGGGATTGTCGATAAGCATCATGTTGCGAGATGAGCATTGCCCGCCACATGTTCACGTTAATGCAGGCGCCTGGAATGCCCGGTTTCAGTTCAGTTTCTGGCACAACGACATTGATCTGTGGGATGTCGTGCCGCTTTCACGTCGACCGCCGCTGGCGGTGCTGGAAGGATTGTGCCGATCACTGGGGCAACCTGTTCATCTGCGTCGCGCACGAGGGATCTGGTGGTCAGTCTTGCAGACAGTTTGTCTAGACAATCAGGTGTGGGACTGCGAGTCAAACGAAGTTCCCGTGATGAAACCGGTCACCGCTACGACCTACAGGATCAGTTCGGCGCGCTATGAACCAGAAGCAGACAAGACTGTTCTGACATTGCTCGGCAAACTGGCAGGAGTTGAAATCGATTTATGAAAGTCATCAAGGCAAAGCCGCCCGTACATCGTCCGCTGACGGAAGAAATGCTCGATGCCGCGATAAAACGTGGCGAAGCGCGCCAAGCTAGCAGCTTGCAGGCTGTTTCTGTGACCTTTGAAAGCCCGTCTCTGGTCATTCGTTTTGAAGACGGCAGCGGTGTGTTGCTACCGGTGAGCCAGTATTCGGAGTTCGACGGGTTTGATTCAGACGATTATGCGAACCTGACAGTCGGCTATGCAGGCACTGCGCTTTGCCACGAGGGCAAAGACCTCGACGTTTCCATCTCCGGAATGATTTCGGCGAGCCCGTCACTCATGAGGATGGCGGCTTCGGTGGTTGCGTCGCGTAACGGTCGTCAAAGCAGTGCGGCAAAATCCGAAGCTGCACGAGCAAATGGCAAGAAGGGCGGGCGTCCACGTAAGACCGACACTGCACCGTAAGCAGGAACAAAAAAGCCGTCAATCACGGCGGCTTTCTCGTATCCGGCCTTCGCCATCAACGGCGGGTCAGCAACACCCCGGACTCCATGTGATGTGTCCATGGGAACTGGTCGAACATTGCACAGCGGGTGATGCGGTGCGTGTCGTGCAGTTGGGCGATGTTGGCCGCGAGGGTTTCCGGGTTGCAGGAGATGTACAGGATATTGTCGAAGCGCCGGGTCAGCTCGCAGGTGTCCGGGTCCATGCCGGCGCGCGGCGGGTCGACGAACACGCTGCCGAACTCGTAGCTTTTCAGGTCGATGCCTTGCAGGCGACGGAACGGACGCACTTCGTTCAGCGCTTCGGTCAGCTCTTCGGCGGACAGACGCACCAGCGTGACGTTATCCACAGCGTTTTCGCTGAGGTTGCTCAGTGCCGCGTTGACCGAGGTCTTGCTGATTTCGGTGGCCAGCACTTTGCGCACACGGGTGGCGAGCGGCAGGGTGAAGTTGCCGTTGCCGCAGTACAGCTCCAGCAGGTCATCAGTGCGATCACCCAATGCTTCATATGCCCAGTTGAGCATTTTCTGGTTCACCGTGCCGTTGGGCTGGGTGAACGCGCCTTCCGGCTGACGGTAGCTGAAGGTGCGACCGCCGACGTCGAGTTTTTCCACCACGTAATCGTGGCCGATGACTTCGCGCTTGCCCTTGGAACGCCCGATGACGCTGACGTTGAGATCAGCCGCCAACTTCGACGCGGCCGCATGCCAGTGCTCGTCCAGCGGACGGTGGTAGCACAGGGTGATCATCGCATCGCCAGCCAACGTGGTCAGGAACTCCACCTGGAACAACTTGTGGCTCAGCGCCGAACTGGCCTGCCATGCCGCCTTGAGCTGCGGCATCAACTGGTTGATGCGCAGGCTGGCAATCGGGAACTCTTCGATGAGGATCGGCGTGCGTTTGTCGTCCTGAGAAAACATCGCGTAGTGCCGTTCGCCGGCCTCGCGCCACAGGCGAAATTCCGCACGCAGGCGGAAGTTCTGCAGCGGCGAGTCGAACACGGTCGGCTCTGGCGCATCGAACGGGGCCAGCAGGTCACGCAAACGCGTGACCTTGTCTTCGAGCTGAGTGGCGTAGGCCTTGGAATCGAAAGTCATGCGTTGAACCAACCCAACTTGATCACAAACAGAATCGACAGAATCACCAGCGCCGGGTTCAGCTCACGGGCGCGGCCCGACAGCAGCTTGATCACGGTCCAGGAGATGAAACCGAAGGCGATGCCGTTGGCGATCGAGTAGGTGAACGGCATGGCCAGCGCGGTGACCACGACCGGTGCGGCGACGGTGATGTCTTCCCAGTCTATTTCCGCCAGGCCCGAAGTCATCAGCACGGCGACGAACAGCAGCGCCGGTGCGGTGGCGAATGCCGGAACACTGGCCGCCAGTGGCGAGAAGAACAGTGCCAACAGGAACAGGATCGCCACGACGATCGCCGTCAGGCCAGTGCGGCCGCCAGCGCTCACGCCGGCAGCGGATTCGATGTAGCTGGTGGTGGTCGAAGTACCCAGCAGCGAGCCGGCCATCGCCGCGGTGCTGTCGGCGATCAGTGCACGGCCCATTTTCGGCATGTGGCCGTCCTTGCCCATCAGGCCGGCGCGCTTGGCGACGCCGATCAGGGTGCCGGAGTTGTCGAACAGGTCGACGAACAGGAAGGCGAAGATCACGCTGACCAGACCGATGTCCAGTGCGCCCTTGATGTCCAGTTGCATGAAGGTCGGGGCCAGCGACGGTGGCATCGAGGTCACGCCGCCGAACGGGGTGAAGCCCATGGCGATGGAAATGATGGTCACTGCCAGAATGCCGATCAGCACTGCGCCGCGCACTTTCAGCGCTTCGAGGGCGACGATCAGGGCGAAGCCAAGGGTGGCGAGAATCGGCGCCGGGGCTTTCAGGTCACCGAGGCCGACCATGGTCGCCGGGTTGCTGACCACGATGCCCGCGTTGTGCAGGGCGATCAGCGCCAGGAACAGGCCGATACCGGCGGCAATCGCTGAGCGCAGCGGCAGCGGGATGCTGTTGATGATCCATTCGCGGATGCGGAAGATCGACAGCAGGAAGAAGCACACCGCCGAGATAAACACCGCGCCCAGCGCCACTTGCCAGGTGTGGCCCATGTGCAGGACCACGGTGTAAGTGAAGAAGGCGTTCAGGCCCATGCCCGGCGCAAGCGCGATCGGGTAATTGGCGATCAGGCCCATGATGGTCGAGCCGATGGCGGCTGCCAGACAGGTGGCGACGAACACTGCGCCCTTGTCCATGCCGGTCTCGCCGAGAATGCTCGGGTTGACGAACAGAATGTAGGCCATGGCCAGGAAGGTCGTGACGCCCGCCAGAATCTCGGTACGCACGTTGGTGTTGTGTGCCTTGAGTTGAAACAGCCTTTCCAGCATGTCTGCTCCCCGTGGCGCGCGCGGCGCCGTGAATGTATCGACCTCAACAGCAAAGCACAGACCGTCGCAAGCGCCTGGGAATTTGTGGTGGGCCGGAAAAAGCCGCGCATCATACCAGCAGCGTGAGGAATATGGCGGTTGTTGGTGCCGAACGTCGTCGAAGTTTTGCCGCAGGGTTATCTGCGCCATACTGCGCGCTGAATTTTTCGGGGAAACGCGATCACATGGGCAAGCGCTGGATGAAGGCTTTCTGGGTAATGGCCGGGCTGATGGCCGGGGCGACGGCGGCGCTGGCAGCCTCGGCGCCACCGTTGACGCAAGTGAAAGTGATCAAGGTTCAGTCGCCGGCCTGTGGCCTGGAGGACATTGCCGATAACCAGCCGCAAACCCAGTGCAATCACAGCGGCCCGAGTATCAAGGTGTATGTGCTGGAAGTCGGCTATGGCCAGAACCAGCCGCATGCCACGCTGGACGGTTTTGAAGTCAACGGCACCCGGGCGCCGGTGTGCGCTTTTGATAACGGCAATCTGACCGAGTGCACGCCCGGCAGCAAAACCGTTGGCTCGTTGTATACCTTCGATCTGGCGGGCAAGCAGGAAGGCACCTTCAGTTTCAGCAACACCTCGATCAACGCGCCACGCAACACGATGTCGACCCAGCTTTACATCAAGTAACGGCTGTCATCGAACAGGGCAAGGCAAAGCTGACTACGCTTTAAAGATCACTCAGCGGATGGCGCCCATGACCTTTAGAGCCCTGATTACCCTCGCCGAGGGCATCGATGATCTGCAAAGCGTAACCCTGATCGACGTGCTGCGCCGCGCCGGCGTCGAAGTCGTGGCGGCCAGCATCGAAGGCCGGCGCATGCTGACCTGCGCGCGCGGCACGCGCCTGACGGCGGATGGTATGCTGATTGATGTGCTGGCGCAGACCTTCGACCTGATCGTCTTGCCCGGTGGTGTTGTCGGTTCACAACATCTGGCGGCGCATCAGCCGCTGCAGCAATTGCTCAAGGACCAGGCCAGCGCCGGCCGCCTGTTCGCCGCCATCGCCGAAGCCCCGGCCATCGCCCTGCAAGCCTCAGGCGTATTACGCCAACGCCGCATGACCTGCCTGCCGAGTGCCAGTCATCAACTGTCGGGCTGTACGTTTGTTGATCAACCGGTGGTGGTCGACGGCAATTGCATCACCGCCCAAGGCTCCGGTGGCGCACTGGCGTTTGCCCTGACGCTGGTGGAGCAGCTTGGCGGCAAGGCGTTGCGGGCGAAAGTGGCGGGGGAGATGTTGGTTTGACGAGAGTCAGACCTTCGCCTCTTCCACCGGCACATGCATCCGGTCGCGTTTGGCCAGGGTCGGGAACAGTTTGATCCAGGTCCCGGTGACCACCAGCGTGCCGATTCCGCCCATCACCACCGCCGGGACGGTGCCGAACCAGTGCGCGGTGAGGCCGGATTCGAATTCGCCCAACTGGTTCGAGGCGCCGATGAACAGGCCGTTCACTGCGCTGACCCGGCCGCGCATTTCGTCGGGGGTTTCCAGTTGCACGAAGGAGGCGCGGATCACCATGCTGATCATGTCCGCCGCGCCGAGCACCACCAGCACGCCCAGCGAGAACCAGAACGAGGTCGACAGGCCAAAGGCGATGGTTGCCACGCCGAATATGCCGACGGCGGTGAACATCACCCGGCCAACATTGCGCTCTACGGCAAATCGCGCCAGAAACAGTGACATCCCCAACGCGCCAACCGCCGGCGCCGAGCGCAGCAGGCCCAGGCCCCAAGGCCCGGTAAGCAGGATGTCCTTGGCGAACACCGGCAGCAACGCGGTAGCGCCACCGAGCAACACCGCGAACAGATCCAGCGAGATCGCCCCGAGAATGTCCGGCCGGCTGCGAATGAAGCGGATACCCGCCAGCAACGAATCCAGCGTGGCCTTGCCTTTGTTCAGCGGTGTTTGCCGGGCGGGCAGGTTTAGCATCAAGGTGCAAGCGATGACGTAGAGCAATACCGTCGGGCCGTAGACCCAGACGCTGCCGAACGCGTAAAGCAAGCCACCGAGGGCCGGGGCGACAATGGTGGCTGACTGTTGAGCCGATTGCGCTGCGGCGACCGCCCGTGGAAACAGGGCGCTGGGCACGATGCTCGGCAGCAGCGCCTGGGTGGTCGGCATTTCGAAGGAGCGCGCCGCCCCGAGCAGGAAGGCGAGGATAAAGATCATTTCCCGGGTGACGTGGTCGGTCGCACTGCCGATGGCCAGTGCCAGGGCAATCAACGCCTGCAACGACTGACAGATCGCCGCGACCCGACGCCGGTCATAGCGGTCGGCGACATGCCCGGTGTGCAGCATGAACAGCACCCGTGGCGCGAACTCGACCAGCCCGACCAACCCCAGGTCGAGCACGTTGCCGGTCAACTGATACAGATTCCAGCCGATCGCCACGGTGAGCATCTGAAAACCGCTGGCGGTGAAGATCCGGGCGAACCAGAACGCGAGAAACGGACGATGGTGACGTAACAGCAGGGGCTCTTGGCTGGGCATCTGAAGGCAGGTCTGGCTCGAAGGGGAACGGCGAGGTTATCACCAGTCTGTAACAGGAAGTTGCTATGACAAAAAATTTAGTTAGCCAGACATCTATCGCTCCCTGGCATACCTCATCTCAATGTGGTGAGGGGATTTATCCCCGATCGGCTGCGCAGCAGTCGTAAAAAATTGACGACGCAACGAAACATCTGGGGCTGCTTCGCCGCCCATCGGGGATGAATCCCCTCACTACAGGTCGTGCAGCTCTGAGGAGTGTCTTTCAGAGCGTTACTCAGGCAATGAGGCAACTTGTCACGCGGCAAACGACCACGCCGTTCTTCGTCGGAAATGGGACTACTCTTTTAACGTTGCTTGATCCAGATCAAGACCCTCCCGGGCCATGCTCTGGTGGCCCGTTGGCCAGACTCCCTGCGTTGCGATGGCTGTTAAAAAAGAACGAATCAGAATTCGCCGCACTCCATATCCGTGGGGGCAGTAGGCAGGGGCCACAAGCCCCAATGCCGGTATTACCTGACAGAGGAAGACTTATGTTCGGTTTAGAGGCACTCGATCTCGCCCGAATTCAGTTCGCGTTCACCATCTCGTTCCACATCCTGTTCCCGGCCATCACCATTGGTCTGGCGAGCTACCTGGCGGTGCTCGAAGGGTTGTGGTTGAAAACCCATAACGACACCTACCGGGATCTCTACCACTTCTGGTCGAAGATCTTTGCCGTCAACTTCGGCATGGGTGTGGTCTCCGGCCTGGTCATGGCTTACCAGTTCGGCACCAACTGGAGCCGTTTCTCGGACTTCGCCGGTTCCGTCACCGGACCGTTGCTGACCTACGAGGTGCTCACGGCATTCTTCCTTGAGGCCGGTTTCCTCGGGGTGATGCTGTTCGGCTGGAACAAGGTCGGACGCAAACTGCACTTCTTCTCCACGGTGATGGTGGCGATCGGCACGCTGATCTCGACATTCTGGATTCTCGCTTCCAACAGCTGGATGCAGACGCCGCAAGGCTTCGAGATCGTCAACGGTCAGGTGATCCCGACCGACTGGCTGGCCATCGTGTTCAACCCCTCGTTCCCGTATCGCCTGATGCACATGGCGACCGCTGCGTTCGTGGCCACGGCGTTCTTCGTCGGCTCGTCGGCGGCCTGGCACCTGCTGCGCGGCAAGGACAACCCGGCGATCCGCACCATGCTGTCGATGGCGATGTGGATGGCGCTGATCGTCGCGCCGATCCAGGCGGTTATAGGTGACTTCCACGGCCTGAACACCCTTGAGCACCAGCCGGCGAAAATCGCTGCAATCGAAGGTCACTGGGAAAACAAAGGCAACGAAGCGACCCCGTTGATCCTGTTCGGCTGGCCGGACATGAAAGAAGAGAAAACCAAATTCGCCGTAGAGATCCCGTACCTCGGCAGCTTGATCCTGACCCACTCGCTGGACAAGCAAGTGCCGGCACTCAAGGAGTTCCCGCCTGAAGACCGGCCGAACTCGACCATTGTGTTCTGGTCGTTCCGGGTCATGGTCGGTCTCGGTTTCCTGATGATCTTCACCGGTCTGTGGAGCCTGTGGCTGCGCAAGCGCGATTCGCTCTACACCTCGCGGCCGTTCCTGTATCTGGCGCTGTGGATGGGGCCGTCCGGCCTGATCGCGATCCTCGCTGGCTGGTTCACCACCGAGATCGGTCGTCAGCCGTGGGTGGTCTACGGGCTGATGCGCACGGCGGATGCGTCCTCCAACCACAGCTTCATGCAGATGAGCATCACTCTGATCATGTTTGTCGTGGTGTATTTCGCGCTGTTCGGTGCGGGGCTCGGCTACATGATGCGTCTGGTGCGCAAAGGGCCGAAAACCGACGAAGGCAAGGAAACCAACGAAGGTGGTCCAGGCCAGAAACGCACACCGGCTCGGCCGTTGTCCGCGGCCGATGACGAAGGCACCGACGCTGACCCGCAGCGCAGCCTGGAAAAGGAGATTTGACTCATGGGTATTGATCTTCCGCTGATCTGGGCCGTGATCATCATCTTCGGCATCATGATGTACGTGGTCATGGACGGCTTCGACCTGGGGATCGGGATTCTCTTCCCGTTCATCCCGGGCAAGACCGACCGTGATGTAATGATGAACACCGTTGCCCCGGTTTGGGACGGCAATGAAACCTGGCTGGTATTGGGCGGCGCGGCATTGTTCGGCGCATTCCCGCTGGCCTACTCGGTGGTGCTGTCGGCGCTGTACCTGCCGTTGATCTTCATGCTGATCGGGTTGATTTTCCGCGGCGTGGCGTTCGAGTTCCGCTTCAAGGCCAAGGACGATAAGCGTCACCTGTGGGACAAGGCGTTCATCGGCGGCTCGGTGGCGGCGACGTTCTTCCAGGGCGTCGCACTCGGGGCCTTCATCGACGGTTTGCCGGTGGTCAATCGGCAATACGCTGGCGGCTCACTGGACTGGCTGACACCGTTCACCCTGTTCTGCGGCGCCGCGCTGGTGGTGGCCTATGCCTTGCTCGGCTGCACCTGGCTGATCATGAAGACCGAAGGCAAGTTGCAGGAGCAGATGCACAACCTTGCGCGGCCGCTGGCCTTCGTGCTGTTGGCGGTGATCGGCATCGTCAGTCTGTGGACGCCGCTGGCTCACCCCGAGATCGCGACACGCTGGTTCAGCATGCCGAATCTGTTCTGGTTCATGCCGGTGCCGATTCTGGTGCTGGTGACGCTGTACGGCTTGATTCGCGCGGTGGCGCGCAACGCCAACTACATGCCGTTCCTGCTGACCCTGGTGCTGATTTTCCTCGGCTACAGCGGTCTGGGCATCAGCCTGTGGCCGAACATCGTGCCGCCGTCGATCTCGATCTGGGACGCCGCCGCACCGCCGCAGAGCCAGGGCTTCATGCTGGTCGGTACGCTGTTCATCATCCCGTTCATCCTGGGTTATACCTTCTGGAGCTACTACGTGTTCCGCGGCAAGGTCACCCATGAAGACGGTTACCACTAAACTGTGTGAAATCTGTGTAGGAGCTACGGCACGCTGCGATCTTTTGATTTGAAAATCAGGATCAAAGGATCGCAGCCTCGTTTCACTCGACAGCTCCTACAGCGCGCTTTAACGGAGGAACGATGCAATGAACGGCAAAAATTCCCTGCACGAGATTGAAGAAGCCGAAAAAAAGCCGCTGTGGCAGCGGCTCGGTTGGTTGGCCCTGATCTGGATCGGTAGCGTCGGCGCGCTGTTCATTGCCGCCAGCCTGATGCGCCTGTTCATGAACGCGGCCGGTCTGACCACACACTGAAACATCCCGTCCCGCTGCCCTTGGGCACGGATTTATGACCCTCTGTACCGCGGAGGGTTTTTTTTGCCTGACGCTTTACTTGCGGGCTTTGAGAATCACGAATTTTGGTGTGGCTGCCACTTGCTCGACGCCACGGAACAGCCGCGCCAGTTTGCTGTGATAACCCAGATGACGGTTACCGACGATGTACAACGCACCGCCCACCACAAGCGCCTCGCGGGCCTGCTGGAACATGCGCCAGGCGAGGAAGTCACCCACCACCTGTTGTTGATGGAACGGCGGATTGCACAGCACCACGTCCAGCGATTGCGGCTCCTGCCCGGCCAGACCGTCGCCGGCGCGCACGATCACTTCTCGCTCGCCCAGTGCGGCGCGCCAGTTTTCGGCGGCCGATTGAACGGCCATGAACGACTCGTCGACCAGCGTGTAGTGCGCGTCGGGGTTGTGCAGGGCGCTGGCGATGGCCAGGACGCCGTTACCGCAACCAAGGTCGGCGACGCGGGCGCTGCCGAGGTTCTTGGGCAGGTGCGGGAGAAAGGCTCGGGTGCCGATATCCAGGCCTTCACGGCAGAACACGTTGGCGTGGTTGAGCAATTCGATGGCCGGCTCGTCCAGTTGATAACGCGAAGGGTAGGGCGAGGTCGCCGGAGCTTTGGTCTCGGGCGTCGCGATCAACAGGCGAGCTTTCTTCACCGCCAGTGAAGCCTGTACCGGGCCAATGTAACGCTCCAGCAGATCACCGGCTGCGCGCGGCAAATACTTGACCATGGCCGCTGCCACCACTTCGGCGCCAGGTGCCAGTTGCCCTTGCAGGCGAATCAGTTGTTCTTCCAGCAATGCCAGCGTCTTGGGCACGCGGATCAGCACTCGGTCGAACGGCCCGAGCAACGGCTCACTGGCCGCAATCCCGCGCACGGCATCAAATGCCAGGCCGTTGCGTACCAGGTTCTTTTCCAGTCCCTGGAATGCCAGAAACGAGTCGCCACTGCTGCTGACCTGAACCTTGCCCGCCAGACTCGCCGCCAGCGCTCCGAAGCTGTCATTGAGTACCAATACCCGGGTGTCTGCCACCGGTTGTTGCGCGGCCAGATGATTGAGCAGGTATTCGTCAGCCGCATCGAACGCTTGCAGCGGTTCATTCTGCTGCTCGGGCTGGCGGATCAGGTCGAGTTGGGCGAAGGG
Organism: Pseudomonas sp. MWU318; assembly: GCF_016756945.1. Taxonomy (NCBI): domain Bacteria; kingdom Pseudomonadati; phylum Pseudomonadota; class Gammaproteobacteria; order Pseudomonadales; family Pseudomonadaceae; genus Pseudomonas; species Pseudomonas sp. MWU318. Next base: position 117,986 of record NZ_JAESJL010000009.1, on the reverse strand, counting down.
CGTTTCGAGCAAGGGCATGGTACGGGAACTCTGGTTAATCAACGGGTGGCCCGCAGCCCAGGGCGTCGCGCAGCGGAACCGTCCGAGTGAAATACAACGTCAAGGTTCACGTCATCACTCAGGAAGGTCGCAAATGGTACGTTTTTTTCCGTTGAAATACTCGCAGCTTTTAGTGGGCAGGCATGTCGAGAAGGCCGCAACTCTTGGCAGCCATGACCGCAGAAATCTTGTTGCAGACGTTCAGTTTGAGAATCACGTTTTGCACGTGGTAATTCACGGTCCGTTCGCTCAGGCAGAGGATCCTGGCAATCTCATAGGCCGTCTTGCCGAGCGCCGAGAGCTTGAGCACTTCCAGTTCTCGCGGTGAAAGGCGCGGGGGCGCGGGCTTTTTGACCGGTTTGGGCAAGGTTTTGGCGAACAGGTCACTCAGGTGGCTGGTCGCGTAAAACATGTAGCCAAAATGCTCGTACAACTCCAGCGGGCTCAGTGGGCCATTTTTTCTGACAAGGCTGAGCGTACTGCACAGGCCGGTGGCTTCATGGTGAAACGACTGCGACCAGCCGTGACGCAGTCCATGTTTCTGTTGGGCATCCCATAGCGGCAAGGTTTGCGAAAACACGTCCTGGGTCCAGACAATCGGCAGCATCGAATGATTGCAGTGTGCTATTACCGGATCGATTTTGCTGTAGCTCTGTTTTTCATAAAGTTGATTCCACTCCTTCGGATAGTTATTGATTCGCAAAGTTTTGAAGTCAGCGTTCCGATTGGTTGGTGTCAATGAGATAGCACAAAAATTGAATCCAATGTTTTGAGCGAATCGCAGCAGGATCGGATAAGCAGTCTCTATTTCCCTTGCTAAAGTCAGTTGCTTTAATTGCGACTCCTTCCACATTTCCATCACTCACTCTCCATGAGTCTTTCCTGGGGTGCTTTTTTGGATCCAATTGGATCATGCACGCAATCGAGTGTAGGACAGGTCTTACACGCAGCGTTGAATTTTTTTGCTCTTATGGGGGGCGTTAGTTGGCGGAAAAGTTCTTACTCGTCAATAACGCATTGTATTTAACCTGTCATTCAACGTGGCTATGCATAACGCTGTATTAACTGTATATGAGTTTACTTCTCATTGAGCTGGGCTCCGTGAATAGGAAGTCATTACAAAACCAGTGGTGTTTATGCTCTGAGTTTGCGCGAGACTGTCAGGGTCTTTTCTGTGGAGTGCCCCCATGACTGTCAGCGCAGAGAAATTTACTGCCCAGACCTTGCTCGACGTGCAGCCTTTGACCCCCAGTCTGTTTACCCTGCGCACCACGCGCGATAAGGGCTTCAGGTTTCGCGCGGGACAATTCGCGCGCCTGGGGGTGACCAAGACTGATGGCAGCACGGTCTGGCGTGCCTACTCGATGGTCTCTTCACCCTTCGACGAGTTTCTCGAGTTCTTCTCCATCGTGGTGCCGGGTGGCGAATTCACCAGTGAACTTAGTCGCTTGCAGGTCGGCGATACCCTGCTGGTGGAACGCCAGGCCTTTGGTTACCTGACGCTGGATCGGTTTGTCGACGGTCGGGATTTGTGGCTGTTATCCACCGGGACCGGGGTTGCGCCGTTTCTGTCGATTCTGCAGGACTTCGAAGTGTGGGAGCGATTCGAGCGGATCATTCTGGTGTACAGCGTGCGTGAGGCCCGGGAGCTGGCCTACCAGTCATTGATTGCTGAGCTGTCCAGGCGTGATTACCTGGCAGAACACGCCCATAAACTGCAGTTCATTCCCACCGTTACCCGAGAAAAGTTTCCTGGTGCCTTGCATGGGCGTATTACCAGCCTGATTGAAAGCGGCGAGCTGGAGCGTGAAGCCGGCGTTGAACTGGCCCCCGAGCACTCGCGCGTCATGCTGTGCGGCAATCCGCAGATGATCGACGACACCCGGGCATTGCTGAAGAAACGCCACATGAGCCTGAGCCTGACGCGGCGGCCGGGACAGGTGGCGGTGGAAAACTACTGGTAAAAAAACGGCGCCATCAGGCGCCGTTCTTTATTCATCAAGCAGTCAAGGCCGGTTGTTCTGGGCTTTGAGCAGGTCGCGGATCTCACCGAGCAACTCTTCTTCCTTGGTCGGAACCGGTGGCAGGGAAGGGGCTACGGCTTCTTCGCGTTTAAGGCGGTTGATGGCTTTGACACCCATGAAGATCGCGAAGGCGACGATCACGAAGTCCAGAATGCTCTGGATGAATTTACCGTAAGCCATGACCACGGCAGGGGCGTTGCCCTCGGCGGCTTTTAGCGTGATGGCCAGATCACTGAAGTCCACCCCTCCGATCAACAGGCCGATTGGCGGCATGATCACGTCGCCGACAAACGACGAAACGATTTTGCCGAAGGCGGCACCGATGATGATACCGACGGCCATGTCGACCACATTGCCTTTGACCGCGAAGGCCTTGAACTCACTTAGCACGCCCATAGGTTATTTCCTTGTTACAGATGAGTTTGGTGTACGCAGTGTAAATCAGCAAAACGCGTCCTGCGCGAAACACCTTCTTACAATGCCCGTTTTTATCGACACATGAATCGACGATTAGTTTGCAAAGTGCCACTAATCGCGCGCGAAATACGCTGTAAATCGCTGATCGCAAAGCCATTTTTTTCAATCGTCGGGTTACGAACTTTCTATTTATGTTCACCGGCATAGCCCTCTAGCCTCTGGTTGGCGCACCTGGATGCGCCCAAAAAAACCAGAGGAACCTGATATGAATTCCACTCTTGGACTGGGGGCTTTTCCCCATCGCCGTACGCTCGGCGTGCTTACCGCCAGCTTGCTGACCTTCTCCGTGCACGCCGCGCCCCTGACCCGGGATAACGGCGCAGCGGTCGGCGATAATCAGAATTCGCAGACCGCCGGCGCCACCGGCCCGGTGCTGCTGCAGGATGTGCAACTGATCCAGAAGCTCCAGCGTTTTGATCGTGAGCGCATTCCCGAGCGCGTGGTGCATGCCCGCGGTACCGGTGCCCATGGCACGTTCACGGTGACCAACGATCTCAGCGACCTGAGCAAGGCCAAGGTGTTCGCTGCCGGGCAGGTGACGCCAGTGTTCGTGCGCTTCTCCGCAGTGGTACACGGTAACCACTCACCGGAAACCTTGCGTGATCCACGGGGTTTTGCCACCAAGTTCTACACCGCCGACGGCAATTGGGACCTGGTGGGCAACAACTTCCCGACCTTTTTCATCCGCGATGCGATCAAGTTTCCGGACATGGTCCACGCCTTCAAGCCCGATCCACGTACCAACCTTGACGATGACTCGCGTCGTTTCGACTTCTTCTCCCATGTGCCGGAAGCTACTCGCACGCTGACCGAGCTGTATTCCAATTCGGGTACTCCAGCCAGTTATCGGGAGATGGACGGTAATGGCGTGCATGCCTACAAGTTGGTTAACGCCAAAGGCGAAGTGCACTATGTGAAGTTTCACTGGAAAAGTTTGCAGGGCATCAAAAACCTGACACCTGAACAAGTCGAAAAAGTTCAGGGCAAGGATTACAGTCATATGACTAATGATCTGGTCAGTCATATCAACAAGGGTGATTTCCCGAAATGGGACTTGTACATCCAAGTGCTGAATCCGCAAGATTTGTCCAAGTTTGATTTCGATCCATTGGACGCTACCAAGATCTGGCCAAATGTTCCTGAGCGAAAAGTTGGACAAATGGTGTTGAACCGTAATCCAGCCAACGTGTTCCAGGAAACCGAACAAGTTGCGATGGCTCCGGCCAATGTTGTGCCGGGTATCGAACCTTCAGAAGATCGTCTGTTGCAAGGCCGAGTGTTTTCTTATGCCGATACGCAAATGTATCGTCTGGGGGCCAATGCCCTGCAGTTGCCGATCAACGCGCCAAAAGTTGCCGTCAACAATGGCAATCAGGACGGTGCGATGAACTTTGCAGCCACGCAGTCTGGCGTGAACTATCAGCCAAGCCGCCTGCAACCGCGTGAAGAGCCGCAAAGCGCGCGTTACAGCCAGCTGGCACTGTCGGGCAGCACCCAGCAGGCGAAGATTCAGCGTGAGCAGAACTTCAAACAGGCCGGTGATCTGTATCGATCGTTCAGCCAGCAGGAACGTCAGGATCTGATCGCCAGCTTCGGCGGTTCGCTGGCGACCGCCGATGAGGAGAGCAAGCACATTATCCTGTCCTTCCTTTATAAGGCCGATCCGGAATACGGCACCGGGGTGACCAACGTGGCCAAGGGAGACCTGAGCCGGGTCAAGGCGCTGGCGGCGAAACTGGTCGACTGATCTCGACGCCATGCCATGCGGGGCCTGATTCAGGCCCCGTTCTGCCCAAGGAGAGCGTTTATGCGTGCCTTTCTTTTACTGTTGTTCGGATGCCTGTCCTTCACAGCGCAGGCCGGGCAAAGCCCTGAGGCGATCAAGGCGCAGTTGCAGGATTACTATTTCGATGCCGCCCGGCGTGGCGATGTGCCGATGCTCGAGACCTTTATCGAGTCCGGTTATTCCCTCGATACGCGCGACAGCAAGGGCTACACCGCTTTGATTCTGGCGGCGTATCACGGCCAAGACGCGGCAGTTGACCGGTTACTGGCGGCGGGCGCTGATGCCTGCGCGCAGGACCAGCGTGGCAACACGGCGTTGATGGGGGCGATTTTCAAAGGCGAGATTCAGATCGCCCGACGGTTGATGGCCACTGATTGCAGCCCCGATCAGCGCAACGGCGCAGGCCAGACTGCGGCGATGTACGCCGGGTTGTTCAAGCGTGTCGAACTGCTCGATGCGCTCAAGGCCAAAGGCGCCGATCTCAATGCCGAAGATCCGCTGGGCAATAGCGCCGCGCGTCTGGCCAACGGCGAAATCCGTACCGCCGCGCCGCGCTGAGCGGTGGCTGCGTTATCATCGCGGTTTTTGCCGAGGGATCCAGATGGCCAAGGCCAAGCGCATGTACGGCTGCACCGAGTGCGGCGCAACCTTTCCCAAGTGGGCGGGCCAGTGCGGCGAGTGCGGCGCCTGGAACACCCTGACCGAAACCATGATCGAAAGCGGCGGGGCCACGGCGCCCACCGGGCGTACCGGCTGGGCCGGGCAGCAGGCGCAGATCAAGACCCTGGCCGAAGTCAGCATCGAGGAGATTCCGCGCTTCTCCACCGCGTCCGGTGAGCTGGATCGGGTCTTAGGTGGCGGTCTGGTCGACGGCTCGGTGGTGTTGATCGGTGGTGACCCGGGCATCGGCAAGTCGACGATTCTGTTGCAGACCCTGTGCAACCTCGCCAAGAGCATGCCGGCGCTGTACGTCACCGGCGAAGAGTCCCAGCAGCAAGTGGCGATGCGTGCCCGGCGTCTGGGTCTGCCCCAGGATCAACTGCGGGTGATGACCGAAACCTGCATCGAAACCATCATCGCCACCGCCCGCCAGGAAAAGCCCAAGGTGATGGTGATCGACTCGATCCAGACCATTTTCACCGAACAACTGCAATCAGCGCCGGGTGGCGTCTCGCAGGTACGTGAGAGCGCGGCGTTGCTGGTGCGTTATGCCAAGCAGAGCGGCACGGCGATTTTCCTCGTCGGTCACGTCACCAAGGAAGGCGCGCTCGCCGGTCCACGGGTGCTCGAGCACATGGTCGATACCGTGCTGTATTTCGAAGGCGAATCCGATGGCCGTTTGCGTTTGTTGCGGGCGGTGAAGAACCGTTTCGGTGCCGTCAACGAGCTGGGTGTGTTCGGCATGACCGACAAGGGCCTGAAAGAAGTCTCCAACCCGTCGGCGATTTTTCTGACCCGTGCCCAGGAAGAAGTCCCGGGCAGTGTGGTCATGGCGACGTGGGAAGGCACCCGGCCGATGCTGGTGGAAGTGCAGGCGCTGGTGGATGACAGTCATCTGGCCAATCCGCGCCGCGTGACGTTGGGCCTTGATCAGAACCGATTGGCAATGTTGTTGGCGGTATTGCACCGTCACGGTGGTATTCCGACCCACGACCAGGACGTGTTCCTCAACGTGGTCGGCGGGGTGAAGGTGTTGGAGACAGCATCGGATCTGGCGTTGATGGCGGCGGTGATGTCGAGCTTGCGCAACCGGCCGTTGCCGCATGATTTGCTGGTGTTTGGTGAAGTCGGTTTGTCCGGCGAAGTGCGCCCGGTGCCGAGCGGGCAGGAGCGCTTGAAGGAAGCGGCCAAGCATGGCTTCAAACGGGCAATCGTGCCCAAGGGCAATGCGCCGAAGGAGGCGCCGCCGGGGTTGCAGATCATTGCCGTGACCCGGCTGGAACAAGCGCTCGACGCACTCTTCGAATAGCTGCCATTGCCTTGATTGAATGAAAACCTGTGGTGAGGGGATTTATCCCCGATGGGCTGCGCAGCAGACCCGGATTTATCAGGGCCGCTCCGCGCCCCATCGGGGATAAATCCCCTCACCACACGGTTGTTTCCACAGATCGATTTGGGGGCTAGATTTCGATCAGTGCGCGGAGTTCGCGCTCAAGCCCGGCTTCGTCAGCCAGATTCAGTTCGATCAACCGCCGCAAGCGCTGGATCGATTCCAGGCTGATATGCCGGCATTCAAACCCCAGTTGCCCGTGATCCTCGTGGGCCAGATGCACATCCATCTGAATATTCACGTCATCGCTCAGATGAATGTCGACGAAGAAATCCTGCTCCTTGTCCCCCAGCCACGGCTCCGGCTTCTCGATCAGCAAGCCCTTGAGCGACAGGTCGATCAACTTCACCGGCCAGATGAAGTGGCCCTGACTCAGCTCGGTTCTGGCATCGAACGCAATACGTTTGAAGCGACGGCGATTGGCTGGGTGTTCGCTCATGGCGCAATCCTCGGAAGAGTTCGCTGACTATAGACCCGACCATTGGGTGGCTGCCAATCAACCAGGCGTCTAGACCAACGTCGGGGTATGGCCTTTGGCGCCGTAAGCGCTAAACTCGGGGTGGCTGTCTTTCTTGTCCACCCTGGCTGGAATAATAAAATGAAAAATAATAATAGCCTGCTACGCCACTTACCCTGGCTAGTGCTGGCAATCGTAGGAGCGTGCGCCCTGGGCGTAGTGGCATTGCGCCGAGGAGAGGCGATCAACGCCTTGTGGATCGTGGTCGCGGCCGTGGCCATCTACCTGGTTGCGTACCGTTACTACAGTCTGTTCATCGCCAACAATGTGATGCAACTCGATCCGCGTCGGGCCACCCCCGCCGTGCTCAACAACGACGGTCTGGACTACGTTCCAACCAACAAACACATTCTTTTCGGTCACCACTTCGCGGCCATCGCCGGCGCAGGGCCTCTGGTCGGCCCGGTATTGGCGGCGCAGATGGGCTATCTGCCCGGCACGCTGTGGCTGATTGCCGGGGTGGTGCTGGCGGGCGCGGTGCAGGACTTCATGGTCCTGTTCATGTCGACCCGGCGCAACGGCCGTTCGCTGGGCGACATGGTGCGTGAAGAAATGGGCCGCATCCCCGGCACCATCGCCCTGTTCGGCTGCTTCCTGATCATGATCATCATCCTCGCGGTGCTGGCGCTGATCGTGGTGAAAGCCCTGGCTGAAAGCCCGTGGGGTATCTTCACCGTGATGGCGACCATCCCGATCGCGATGTTCATGGGCATCTACATGCGCTACATCCGTCCGGGCCGCATTGGCGAGATCTCGGTCATTGGCGTGTTGCTGCTGCTCGGTTCGATCTGGCTCGGTGGGCAGATTGCCGCTGATCCGGTGTGGGCCAAGGCTTTCAGCTTCACCGGCGTGCAAATCACCTGGATGCTGATCGGTTACGGCTTCGTCGCCGCCGTGTTGCCGGTGTGGCTGATTCTGGCGCCGCGCGACTACCTGTCGACCTTCCTCAAGATCGGCACCATCATTGCCCTGGCGATCGGCATTCTGGTGACCATGCCCGAGCTGAAAATGCCGGCGCTGACTCAGTTCGTCGACGGCACCGGGCCGGTGTGGAAGGGCGGTCTGTTCCCCTTCCTGTTCATCACCATCGCTTGCGGTGCGGTATCGGGTTTCCACGCGCTGATCTCTTCGGGCACCACGCCGAAGCTGCTGGATAACGAAACCAACGCGCGCTACATCGGTTACGGCGGCATGCTGATGGAATCGTTTGTGGCGATCATGGCCATGGTTGCCGCTTCGGTGATCGAGCCGGGCGTGTACTTCGCCATGAACAGCCCGGCCGCCGTGGTCGGCGGTGACGTCGCTTCGGTGGCGCAGATGGTCAGCAGCTGGGGCTTCGCGATCACGCCGGAGGCGCTGCAAGCGGTGGCTCACGACATCGGCGAAACCACCATCCTCGCCCGTGCCGGCGGTGCGCCGACCCTGGCAGTCGGCATCGCGCAGATCCTGCACAGTGTCCTGCCGGGTGAAAACACCATGGCGTTCTGGTACCACTTCGCGATCCTGTTCGAAGCGCTGTTCATTCTGACTGCTGTAGACGCCGGTACCCGTGCCGGGCGCTTCATGCTGCAGGACCTGCTCGGCTCCTTCGTTCCGGCGCTCAAGCGTACCGAATCGTGGACCGCCAACCTGATCGCCACCGCCGGTTGTGTGGCGATGTGGGGCTGGTTGCTGTATCAGGGCGTGATCGATCCACTGGGCGGCATCAACACCCTGTGGCCACTGTTCGGTATCTCCAACCAGATGCTGGCCGGTATCGCGCTGATGCTCGGCACCGTGGTCCTGATCAAGATGAAGCGTCAGCGCTACATCTGGGTCACCCTGCTGCCAGCCGCCTGGCTGCTGATCTGTACCACCACTGCAGGCTTCATCAAGCTGTTCGACGCCAACCCGGCGATCGGCTTCCTGTCGCTGGCCAAGAAGTACAGCGATGCGCTGGCCGCCGGCCAGGTGATTGCCCCGGCCAAGAGCATCGAACAGATGCAGCACGTGATCTTCAACGCCTACACCAACGCAACGCTCACCGCGCTGTTCCTGTTCGTGGTCTTCAGCATCCTGTTCTATGCGCTCAAGGTCGGCATCGCCGCCTGGGGCAAAAAAGAGCGTACGGATAAAGAATCGCCATTCCAGGCCCTGCCGGACGCGTAAACAGAGGATTGCACCATGTTCAATGACCTGAGTCGCCTCGGTAAATACCTCGGTCAGGCCGCGCGCCTGATGGTCGGCATGCCCGACTACGACACCTACGTCGAGCATATGCAAACCAAACACCCGGACAAACCGGTAATGAGCTACGAGATGTTCTTCCGCGAACGTCAGGAAGCGCGTTACGGTGGCAAGGGTGGGCCGAAGTGCTGTTGAGCTGACAGCCTGCGGTTGAGGTCATCCCCCTGTGGGAGCGAGCCTGCTCGCGAAAGCGGTGTGTCATCGAGCAATGATGTCGACTGACATGACCCCTTCGCGAGCAAGCTCGCTCCCACATTCGTTTTGTGTTTGTTTCAGGAGATCGTGTTTTGTCTTCTCCCATACCCGTAACGGTACTCAGCGGTTTCCTCGGTGCCGGCAAGACCACCTTGCTGCGCCATCTGCTTAAAGCCGAGCACGGCCTGAAGATCGCCGTGATCGAGAACGAATTCAGCGACGCCGGCATCGACACCCAGTTGCTCGGCGACGAACCGGTGCAAGTCATGACCCTGGCCAACGGCTGCGTCTGCTGCACCATCCACACCGATCTGACCAAGGCCCTGTACTTGCTGCTCGAACGCCTGGACAGCGGTGAAATCGCCTTCGACCGTCTGGTGATCGAGTGCACCGGTCTGGCCGACCCGGCCCCGGTGGCACAGACCTTTTTCATCGATGAAGAACTGCGCGAACGCTATCTGCTCGACGGCATCATCACGCTGGTGGATGCCGCTCACGCCGACCTGCACCTGACCCAGACCATCGCCCAGGCGCAGATCGGTTTCGCCGACCGCTTGCTGGTGAGCAAGACCGATCTGGTGGATGAAGCCACGTTCAACGCACTGAGCGAACGCCTGACGCGGATCAACCGTCGTGCGCCGATCCGCGTGGTCGAGCACGGCAACATCGATCTGGCCGAACTGCTCGACGTGCGTGGCTTCAATCTCAATGCCGACCTGGGCGGCGGAGTGAGTCTGCGTCCGGTGAGCAAGGCGCCTTCCATCGACCGTATCTCCAGCCTGGTGCTGCGCACAGACCAGCCGCTGGATATCGATCAACTCAGCGAGTTCATGAACGAGCTGCTGGAGGAGCACGGCAAACAGTTACTGCGTTACAAGGGTGTGCTGAGCATTGCTGGCGAGGATCGGCGCCTGGTGTTTCAGGGGGTTTTGAAACTTTACGGTTTTGACTGGGATACCGAGTGGACCGAGGGTGAGGTGCGGGAAAGTGTGATTGTGTTTATTGCCGATGATTTGCCGGAAGAGAAGATTCGGGCGGGGTTTGCCAGGGTAGCTTCTGCCTGATGGGTTTGTGGTGCCTGTAATGACGCCATCGCGAGCAGGCTCACTCCTACAGGGGAACGCGTTTCAAATGTAGGAGTGAGCCTGCTCGCGATAGCAGTCTAACCTGCAACACAATGCTCAAGGGCTGTACCCAGCAAGGTCTGCTCAAGATGATCCAGGTGTTGACTCATCAGTCGCTCAGCCATGGACATATCCCCAGACGCGACCGCCTCGACAATCGCCAGATGCTCCTGCCACGCGCAGCAACCCGGCGTCGATCCATCACACCGCGCAATCGCCAGCGACGTCAACGGCACCAGACTGCCAAGAAAATGCGCCAACGGTGCATTCCCCGCCATCCGTGCCAACTGCAGATGAAACTCGCCGGACAAACGAATCGCCGCCGCACGCCGTTCCTGAGCCACGGCCAGACGTTCGCGTTCGACCAGCGTGCGCAAGCGTTTCAAACCCTCCGCTGACGCATTCTGACAAGCCAGACGCACCAGCGTCGCTTCGGTCAGGCGCCGGGCGTGCAGGGTTTGCCGGGTCTGCTCGGCATCCGGTGCGGCCACCCGTGGCCGATGGTTGGCGCGCAGCACAATCACCTGCTCATGGGATAACTGTGTCAGCACCCGGCGCACATCGGCGCGGCTGACGCCAAACATCTGCTTGAGACTGTCCTCGGTGAAGCGGCTGGCCGGGTCGATTCGCCGGTCCAGAATCGCGTCGAACAGCCGCGGATACAGATCATCTGCCGGCGCCTGCAGGCGGGAGAAGGGCAGCGGGGCCGACATCTGACGAGTGTGCGGCGACGTGGCAAGACTGTTCATGGCCGGTCTCCAGTGTGAATTCTTCAGTGGCTGAGGTTGTCTTCCGGAATGTTCAGTTCAATGCCCATGCGCTGGCCTTCGCGCAAAATGTGCCGACGCATTTCGGCGCTGGCCTGAGCGCTGTTCTTGCTGCGGATCGCGCGCACCACCGCTTCGTTTTCTTCCAGGCGTTCGGCCAGGTGCTCAGGCGAATTGCGCAGCACTTCGGCGCTTTGCTTGAGGGCATTGCTGGTTTGCTGCACCACACTCTGGAAAATCGGGTTCGAAGTCAGAGTGAACAGCTCCTCGTGGAAGGCGATGTAGGCGCTGACTCCGGCTTCACTGTCGCCTGCCTCAAGGGCTTCGCGCATGTCCATCAACGTCAGGCGCAACTGCCCGACTTCCTTGCTGCTGATCGACTGCGCCACCAGACCGACGATGAACGGCTCAAGGGTGTAGCGCAGTTGCAGCACGTCTTCGAGGCTGGCGCCGGCCACCGCGCTGTCGTGGCTCTGGCTGTCACTGAGCTGGGCGTCGAGCACCACCACGCCTTTGCCCGGCATCGAACGCACCAGGCCAAGGGTCTCCAGGACGATCACCGCTTCGCGCAGGCTCGGGCGGCTGATGCCCAGTTGTTCGGCCAGTTCGCGCTGGCCCGGCAGCATGTCGCCGGAGCGCCACTGACCACGGGCGAGGGCGGCGCGCAGTTTTTCTACGACTGAGTTGACGACGGTTGATGTGGTGATCACTTGTCTTGCTCCGTAAGCCCGTTGGGGGTGCCGCAAACCAGATCAAAAGATCGCAGCCTGCGGCAGCTCCTGCGGGGTTGAAAATCAGAACTCTTGCTGGTGCGCCGGAGTTCCGGTTTTACGCGGTTGAAAGGTGTAGCCCTGCTGACCGCTGAGTACTTTGTTTGCGCGTTGTACGTCGATGTCCTTTTCCCAACGGGCGATGGCCACGGTAGCGACGCAGTTGCCGATCAGGTTGGTCAGCGCCCGACCGATGCCCATGAACCAGTCCACTGCCAGTACCAGCACCAGACCCACTACCGGAATCGCCGGGATCGCCGTCAGCGTCGCCGCGAGAATCACCAGCGCCGAGCCGGGAATGCCGTGGGCGCCCTTGGAAGTGATCAGCGACACCAGCAGAATCGTCAGCAGATCGGTCATCGCCAGTGGCGTGCCGGTGGCGTTGGCGATGAACACGATGGCCAGGGTCAGGTAGATCGAGAAACCGTCGAGGTTGAACGAATAGCCTGTGGGAATCACCAGCCCGACCGTCGAGCTGCCAATCCCCAGGTGTTCAAGTTTGCGCATGATCTGTGGCAGCACGGCGTCGGAAGAAGCGGTGCCCATGACGATCAGCAATTCTTCGCGCAGGTACTTGAGCAGGGGCCACAGACGCAGGCCCGAGGCGCGCATCACCACGCCGAGGATCACGCTGACGAACGCCATGCAGGTCAGGTAGAACAAGCCCACCAGACTGCCCAGGTGTTGCAGCGAATCGAGGCCGTACTTGCTGGTGGTGAAAGCGATGGCGCCGAACACGCCGATCGGCGCCAGGCGTACGATCATGCCCATGATGCGGAAGATCACATGGCTCAGCTCGTTGATCAGCCGTGAGATCCCGGAAGCCGCTTCGCCCACCAGATTCAGCGCGCTGCCGAACAGCACCGAGAACAGCAGTACCTGCAGGATGTTGTTGTCGGCGAAGGCTCCGAGCACCGAGGTCGGGATCAGGTCCATCAGGAACTGCGTGGTGGTGTGCATGTGCTGACCGCGTTCGGCGATGTCGCCCATGTCGGCTGCCGACAACTGCTCCAGATGGATATTCGCGCCGCTGCCGATCCCGGTGCTGAAGGCGAATACCAAGCCGATCACCAGCGCGATGGTGGTCAGCACTTCAAAGTAGATCACCGATTTGAGGCCGATGCGCCCGACCTTCTTCAGGTCGCCTGCGCCGCTGATGCCGCTGACCACCACGCAGAACACGATCAGGCCGATGAGCATCTTGATCAATTTGATGAAGCCGTCGCCCAACGGTTTCAACTGAGCGGAATATTCGGGAAGGGTCAGCCCGCAGACGATGCCGAGCACCAGTCCGAGAACCACTTGGAGGAAGATTGAACGCGAGCACCATCTGAGCATGGGAGGAATCCTGGTCGGTGTCCTGGCTGCCGTGTGCGGAGCACATCAGATTCAGGACTTAATTATTGTGGTCTTACCGGTATGTCCAGTGCGGGTGCAGTCTACGCTCGGTTTTTTTGAGATGACAAGTGAAAATCATGTAATTGGCATGACCGGTCTGACCAGTGGTGTTCCTTCATGCGGTGAGGCGGTCTGCAAGTCGATGACGCCCGGCTATCTTGCCGGGCGCCTGGGGTTGTAGCGGGTGATTGGCGCTAGCGCGCCGCATGCCCCGGTGACAATGCGGTCAGTACGGAACATTGCGTTGCAGGATGTTCATTTTGAAATCCAGGATGGCGGCGCTGCGGGATGCAAGGGTCCGCACAAAGGTGCCAACCTTCGGGTCGTACTTGTTGCGGCTCAGACCTGCCTGCAGCAAGCGGCCGCTTCGGGTCTGGATTCTGACGGTGGGGGTGTTGCTGTCGATTTCATCCAGCGTGATGATTTTGCCTTTGGCATTCAGAAGATTGAAAGTCGTCTGGTCACCGTCGTCAGGGCTATAGGCATTAAGGAAATCCTCCTCCTCTTTGCTGACGGTCATGTAGTGATAAGTACCAAGGGTAAATATGTACATCGTGTAATAGTCATCGATACACCGGAAGTAAAACGTCAGTGCATCAGGTGCAACCTCCGGCTTCAAAAACAGATAGTTGGAAACATCAATATGGTGGGAGAAGCTGAAGAACTCGTAGTCGGGGCGAGGAGTGGTGACTTTTCTACCATAGGTCAGTCTCGGAAAGTGTGGATAACCAAACCGAGTGCTCAATGTCGCCGTAAAGGATTTTTCCTGGTTTGTACTCATGATGTTGCCTTGTCGAGTATTGGGCGTTAACGCTGAATGGCCAATAAGCCATAGCGTGATGGAGTGTTCCCGTGAACGGTCAGATCTCGTCCGGATTACTCAGGAACGATGCGTTGCGTTCGATGATGCGTAACTTGAAAACCACACCCTCTCCATCGAGTTCAGACAGATAGAGATAAGGCGCGCCCTTGCGGCGGATAATGCCGATGGCCTTCGAATTACGAGCCTTGAGTCGAACACGCTGAATGCCGCCCTTCATCTCTTGCAGGGTAACAATCCGGTTTTCAAGGCTCATCAGGTTGAAGGATGTCGTGTCACCGTCGTCCGGCAGATAGGCACCCAGTACCTTTTGGGCACTCTTGCTGATGCAGTGCCCGGTGTAAGTCGGGTGTGAGCGGATATAGAGATGGTAGTAATCGTCCGTGCAGCGAAAATAAACCGTCAAGGGTGCATGCAACGCAATCTCTTGAGCGGGACGACATCCCAGCAGATGTGAATCGTCCCGTAATGTTGGCGCGCCGGTAAAGAAACCGCCTGAAAATGTTCTGTCGTTGCGCAGAGCCGTAGTGCCATGCAGTTGGCCAAGAAAATCGACGTGTTGATCGTCAAGTTCCAGTGTCGCAATAAAAGAATTCTGCCTGTCGGTAATCATGAACTCATCCTTGAATTCCTTGTGGTCAATTTTTTAGAGTGTGGTTTGAAACAATTTAATTATGGTATTGCCATTCTGGTAGTTGGTTTGAGTGGGTTTTTTTTGTTGTGTTGTGTGGCGGTAACAGTACCAGCTAAGTTGCGGGGTGAGTCTGTTTTTTGCCGGCGCTTATTGTTTCAGGCTTTTTAATTATGTTATCCAGGCAAGGGTTGCGATATTTATTCAGGCGAAAAAAAACCGGCCATCTCTGGCCGGTTTTTCATGCTGCAGATTTAACGTCGCGATTACGCGCCGTACACCGGCAGTTTCTTGCAGATGGCTTTGACTTTCTCACGAACGGCGTCGATCACCGCTTCGTTGTTCAGGTCAGCCAGGATGTCGCAGATCCAGCCGGCCAGCTCTTTGCACTCTGCCTCTTTGAAGCCGCGAGTGGTCACAGCCGGGGTACCGAAGCGCAGACCGGAAGTGACAAACGGCGAGCGTGGATCGTTTGGTACCGAGTTCTTGTTCACGGTGATGAACGCTTTGCCCAGCGCGGCGTCGGCGTCTTTACCGGAGATGTCCTGCTTGATCAGCGACAGCAGGAACAGGTGGTTCTTTGTACCGCCGGAAACCACGTCGAAACCGCGCTCGATGAACACTTCGGCCATGGCCTGGGCGTTCTTCACCACTTGTTCCTGGTAAGCCTTGAACTCAGGCTGCAGTGCTTCCTTGAAGCAGATCGCTTTAGCGGCGATCACGTGCTCCAGCGGGCCACCCTGGGCGCCCGGGAATACCGCGGAGTTCAGCTTCTTCTCGATCTCGGCGTTGGCGCGCGCCAGGATCAGACCGCCACGTGGACCGCGCAGGGTCTTGTGCGTGGTGGTGGTGACCACGTCAGCGAAAGGCACCGGGTTCGGGTAGACGCCAGCGGCGACCAGACCGGCCACGTGAGCCATGTCGACGAACAGGTAGGCACCGACCTTGTCAGCGATGGCGCGGAAGCGCGGGAAGTCCAGAATCTGCGAGTAGGCAGAGAAACCGGCCACGATCATTTTCGGCTTGTGCTCAACCGCCAGACGCTCGACTTCGTCGTAGTCGATCAGGCCGTTGGCGTCGATGCCGTACTGTACGGCGTTGTACAGCTTGCCGGAGGAGGAAACGCTGGCGCCGTGGGTCAGGTGACCACCGTGGGCCAGGCTCATGCCCAGGATGGTGTCGCCACCTTGCAGCAGGGCCAGGTAGACAGCAGCGTTGGCTTGGGAACCGGCGTGCGGCTGAACGTTGGCGTAGTCGGCGCCGAACAGCTCTTTGGCGCGGTCGATGGCCAGTTGTTCAACAACGTCAACGTACTCGCAACCACCGTAGTAGCGCTTGCCCGGGTAGCCTTCGGCGTATTTGTTGGTCAGTACCGAGCCTTGAGCTTCCATCACCGCAGGGCTGGTGTAGTTTTCCGAAGCGATCAGCTCAATGTGCTCTTCCTGGCGCTGAGCTTCTTGCTCCATGGCGGCAAAGAGATCGGCGTCGTACTTGGCAATAGTCAAATCACGGCTGAACATGGCGGTCCTCAAGGATCGGGGGCAGAAAAGGGGGGCATTCTAACCCAATGGGTTTTGGATGGCATATGAAACGACATCATGTCGCAGACAAGTGGCGTTCATGACAGATGTGCGGTGCTTTTGCCGGCCTGAAAAGATCGCAGCCTTCGGCAGCTCCTACAGTAATCGGGGCTGATTGCGAATACTGTGACCGACATCAATCCCTGGAGGAGCTGCCGAAGGCTGCGATCTTTTCTTCAGTCAAACATGAACAGCGCATCATTGCTGAACTGCGCTTCAAACCGGCTCGCCGGCATTGGCCGTCCGAACAGATAGCCCTGAACCTCATCGCAGCCATGCTCGCGCAGGAAGTCCAGTTGCTCATGGGTTTCCACGCCTTCGGCGATCACCGCCAGATTGAGGCTGTGGGCCATGGCGATGATTGCGCGAGCGATCTGCGCATCCTGTTCGCCTGACGGCAGTCCGTCGACGAAGGTGCGGTCGATCTTCAGCACGTCGATCGGGAATTGCTTGAGGTAGTTCAGCGACGAATAACCGGTGCCGAAGTCGTCGACCGCAATGCTCAGGCCAAGGTTCTTCAGCCCGGCGAGGATCTGCATCGCCTCGCTGACTTCGCGCATCAGGATACTTTCGGTCAGCTCCAGTTCCAGGCACGCCGGCGGCAGCCCGGTTTCGCGCAGGATGGTGGCGATGCGCGTACCGAGCTGGCCGTCGGAGAACTGTCGTGCCGAAATGTTCACCGAGACCTTCGGCACGCGCACCCGATTCTGGTGCCAGGTCTTGAGCTGGCGGCAGGCTTCGCTGATCACCCAGTCGCCAACGTCCACTACCAGACCGAGCTCTTCCAGCACCGGAATGAAATCCCCCGGCGGCACCAGTCCACGACGCGGATGACGCCAGCGTAGCAGTGCCTCGGCGCCAGTCAGGCGTTTGCCGTCGCCACTGAATTGCGGCTGGTAATACAGGACGAATTCGTTCTGCTCCAGCGCGTGGCGCAGGTCGCTTTCCAGCTCCAGACGCTCCAGCGCACTGGCGTTCATGTCGGCCTGATAGAACTGGAAGTTGTTCTTGCCGCGCTCCTTGGCGTGGTACATCGCAGTGTCGGCGTTCTTCATCAACTGGCTGAGCTCGTTGCCGTCCTGCGGGCTCAGGGCGATGCCGATACTGGCGGTGACGAAGAATTCGCGACCTTCCAGCACGAACGGACGCACCAGGCTGGCGAGGATCTGCTCGGCCACATGAATCGCCCGGTTCAGCGCCATTTCGCGGCTGGAGCGGTGCTGCAGGAGCAAGGTGAACTCGTCACCGCCCATGCGCGCCACGGTGTCGTCATCGTCCACGCAGGCCAGCAACCGCGTGGCCATGTCTTTCAACATGCGGTCGCCAGCCGCGTGGCCGAGGGAGTCGTTGATCGGCTTGAAGCGGTCGAGGTCGAGGAACATCAGCACCACCCACGACTTCTGCCGTTCGGCCGATTGCAGCGCGGTGTGCAGGCGATCCTGGAACAGGGTTCGGTTCGGCAGGTGGGTCAGGGCGTCGTAGTAGGCGAGGCGATGGATGCGCTGTTCGCTGGCCTTGCGCTCGCTGATGTCGCTGAAGAAACACACGTAACTGGCCAGGTCGCCTTCATCGTCGAGTACCGCCGTGATGCCGACCCACGCCGGGTAATGCTCGCCGTTGCGGCGCTTGAGCCAGACTTCGCCTTCCCAGGTGCTGTGCTGGTGCAATTGCTTGAGCACGTAGCGCAGGTGCGCGTCCTGTTGCTCGTCGACGGTGAGCATGTTCGGCAACTGGTCGAGCACTTCCGACACCGCGTAACCGCTGACCCGGCTGAAGGCTTCGTTGGCCTGCACGATGTAACCGGCGGGGTCGGTGATCAGAATCGCCGAAGTCGAGTGCTCGAATACCGTGGCGGCCATGCGCAGGTCTTTCTCGGCGCGGCGCTGCTGGCTGATGTCGCGGCCGACGCCGAGCACGCCTTCGAACGCGCCGTGTTCGTCCCACACCAGCACCAGCCGCAGTTCGATCGGGATCTTGCGGCCGTCGGCGCGCAGGCAGTCGAACAGGAACATCTGCGTCTGCACCTGGCTTCGCAGTTGCGCGAGTTGCTCAGGCTTGTCGAGCGCTTTGCTGACTCGATCCATCAAGGTGTAGATGCCGGATAGCTGTTGCGGGTTGGCGATGGTCGATTGCCAGCCGTTCTGGAAGATCCACTCGGCGTCGTAACCCAGCACCGCCTGCACCGACGGGCTGACGTAGTTCAGCGACAGCTTGCTGTCGGTGGAGAAAATCACATCGCTGATGCTTTCGGCGAGCATGCGGTAGCGCTGCTCGCTGTCGCGCAACGACTCACTGGCCTCGATCTGCTCGGTGATGTCCTTGGCCACGCCGATGATCCGCGTGACCTGATCATGCTTGTCGCGGGCCAGCGCCTGCTCACGAATATCGAAGCGCCGCCACTTGCCGTCGCGATGACGGAAGCGCAATTGGCACTGCAACAACTGGCTGTACCCGGCGTGACGTTGCATCTGTCGTGAGCGGTGGTAATAGTCGGCGTCTTCCGGGTGCAGCAGGATCTCCCAGAAATACTCGCCCATCTGATGCAGCTCGGTGCGGTTGTAACCGAGGGTCTGGCCGAGGTGGTGGTTGCTGAAAATCATCCGCTGGCTGATCACGTCCTGCACATACAGATGATCCGGCACGGTGCGCACCACGTCCGACCAGAAGCCTTCGCGCTCCAGCAGCGACAGTTCGATCAGCTTGCGGCTGGTGATGTCGTTGATGCTGAGGATCACCGCTTTATAGTCGTGCTGTTCCTCAGGCAGGCGCAGAACCATCCACAGGTGCTGATCGCGGCCATTGATGTCCGGCAGTCTGATTTCCAGTTCCAGTTGATTCTGTTGCTGCAAAACTGCGTCGAGCACCTGGTTGCCGATGGCGCACTGGCTGTGCGGATGGCCGTCGATCAGCAACTGCCAGGCGTGCTCGCAGGAATTGACATTGAGCAGTTGCAGCGCCACCTGATTGACCTCGGTGACGCGCAGTTCCTGCAGCAGTTGCTGGCGCTGGGCCGGCTGGTCGAGCCAGGCCTTGAGCTGGTCGCTGGTCTGGATCTGTGCCTTGTCGAACACTTGCCTGAGGCCGGACAGATCGAGCACGCAAAGAGCGACGCCGGTGCCTTCGAAGATGTCCTGATAGCGCCGGCGGCCTTCATGCAACTGACGTTGGCGGCGACGCATGTTGAGCAGCGCGATCACCGGCAACATCGAGAACGCCAGGCCCAGCAGGCATTTGCCGATGAACGCTGGCAGCAGTTCTTCGAGCACCCGCTGACGATCGAACAGCCCGCGCAACTGCCAGTCGCTGCTGCTCAGTGGCACGGTCAGCACGGTGTTGGCCATGTCGTCCGGGCTCAGCACCCCGGGCCGGGCAGAAGACAGCGCTTCGTCGCGGCTGATGATCTGATGGTTGAGACGGTTTTCCACCAGCCACAACGGGCGGATGCCGGTTTCGCCCAGCTTGGTCAGCGAGTCGAAGAAGGTCGGGGTCAGGCGCAATACCCAGTAGCCGCGCGTGCTGCCGCTGGCCTGATGCAACAACAGATGCACCACCGAGCCGTCGTCGGCGTTACTGAAGTAATGCGCCTGGGCGCGGCTGCGGCGCACCAGTTCAGCGAGGTAATCGGCGTCGTGGCTGTCGCTGGCGCTGTCGTTGAGGATTTTCCCGGATGGGCTGAGCAGGGCCAGGCTGCGCAGATCCGGCAGCGATTGCTGGAGCTTGCGCAGCAGCGCCTGCTGTTCGTCGGACGACTGCGGTTGTTCGACGATCGGTAGCAGGTTCAGGGCGATTTGCGCATTCAGCGACATGTTCAGGCTGACCTGCGAGGCGAGGTCGGCGGTGTAGTCGATGGTGTACTGACGCTGGTTTTTCTGGGTCTCGCGCAATTGATCGAGCAGTTGCCAGAACAGCAATGCCAGCAGCAAAAGTACCAGCGTCGCCAACGCACCCTTCAATGTTCCGCGCAGGGGCGAGCCGGTCCCCGGATTGGACGCGCTCACAGAAGCTGGCGGGGTAACGTTGGACAAGCTGTAATCCTGCGGTTTGGCTGGACTGGCGCGACGTGCACTATAAGCCGGACGCCCGAAGGGCGGCTAGCATGCCTTGAGTTGTGGCGAAGTGCCAGCCCCACTCGGCTGGACTGCCACCGGTCATTAAGGTAGCTTTGCCGGTTACGCGGGAGCCCAGACACTGTTAAAACTACTGCGCTCGGAAATACTGCGTTGAAAACAGGCTCGGACTGCTCATTTACAACCCGTAAACTCCGCGTCCTCGCCTGTTTCCGCCTTGTCTTTCCTTCGCTCGTTACGTTTTAACAGCGTCTGGCCCAGCTCCTAGAATCAGACTTTTTTTCCGCGCGCACGCATTGATGACCATCAAGTGAACGACGCGCATCGGTCTGGCCGGGCATCGCCTGCGCTCCAATCATTCATCTGTCACTGACCCAAGGTTCTCCATGGCTCAATACGTCTTCACCATGCATCGGCTGGGCAAAGTTGTTCCGCCGAAGCGGGAAATCCTGAAAAACATTTCGCTGTCGTTCTTTCCCGGCGCCAAGATCGGCGTACTCGGCCTCAACGGTTCGGGTAAATCCACGCTGCTGAAAATCATGGCTGGCGTCGACACCGAGTTCGAGGGCGAAGCCCGTCCGATGCCGGACCTGAACATCGGTTATCTGCCGCAAGAGCCACAACTTGATCCGACCAAGACCGTGCGTGAAGTGGTCGAGGAAGCGGTCAGCGTGATCAAGGATGCGCAAGCGCGTCTGGACGAGGTCTACGCCGCTTACGCCGATCCGGATGCCGACTTCGACAAGCTGGCAGCCGAACAGGCCAAGCTCGAAGCGATCCTGCAGGCCAGCGATGGTCATAACCTGGAGCGTCAACTGGAAGTCGCTGCCGACGCCCTGCGTCTGCCGGCGTGGGACGCCAAGGTCGAACACCTGTCCGGTGGTGAAAAACGTCGTGTGGCCCTGTGCCGTCTGCTGCTGTCCGCTCCGGACATGCTGCTGCTCGACGAACCGACCAACCACTTGGACGCTGATTCGGTGGCGTGGCTGGAGCACTTCCTGCACGACTTCCCGGGCACCGTGGTCGCGATCACGCACGACCGTTACTTCCTGGATAACGTTGCCGGCTGGATTCTGGAACTCGACCGCGGCGCGGGCATTCCTTACGAGGGCAACTACTCGGGTTGGCTCGAAGCCAAGTCCGATCGTCTGGCGGCCGAATCCAAGCAGCAGTCGGCTCACGAAAAAGCCATGAAGGAAGAACTGGAGTGGGTGCGCAAAGGCGCGAAAGCCCGTCAGTCGAAATCCAAGGCACGTCTGCAACGCTTCGAAGAAATGCAATCGCAGGAATTCCAGAAGCGTTCGGAAACCAACGAGATCTACATCCCGGCCGGTCCGCGTCTGGGCGACAAGGTCATCGAATTCAAGAACGTCACCAAGGGCTACGGCGATCGCGTGCTGATCGACAACCTGTCGTTCTCAATGCCGAAAGGCGCCATTGTTGGCGTGATCGGTGGTAACGGTGCCGGTAAGTCGACCCTGTTCCGCATGTTGATGGGCAAGGAAACTCCGGATTCCGGCACCATCGAAGTCGGCGAAACCGTGCAACTGGCCTGCGTGGATCAGAGCCGCGAAGACCTCGACGGCAGCAAGACCGTGTTCCAGCAGATCTCCGACGGTTCCGACCAGATCCGCATCGGCAACTACGAGATTCCGTCGCGCACTTACGTCGGTCGCTTCAACTTCAAGGGCGGCGACCAGCAGAAGTTCGTCAAGGACCTGTCCGGTGGTGAGCGCGGTCGTCTGCACCTGGCGCTGACCCTGAAGGAGGGCGGCAACGTCCTGCTGCTCGACGAACCGTCCAACGACCTCGACGTTGAAACCCTGCGTTCGCTGGAAGAAGCCCTGCTGGACTTCCCGGGCGCTGCCATTGTGATCTCTCACGATCGCTGGTTCCTGGACCGCGTCGCGACTCACATCCTGGCGTACGAAGACGACTCGCAAGCAGTGTTCTTCGAAGGTAACTACACCGAGTACGAAGCCGACCGCAAAAAGCGCCTCGGCGAAGCGGCGGCGCAGCCACACCGGGTACGCCACAAGAAACTGGCCTGATTCGGGTTGGTTGGATGAAAAAGCGGAGCTTTCGGGCTCCGTTTTTTTTGCCTGGGTTTTTCGGCAATACCGAGTTGAATTCATCGCTGGCAAGCCAGCTCCCACAGGGATTTGTGTCGTGCCAGGAATGTGTGAGCGCCGCGAAAACTGTGGGAGCTGGCTTGCCAGCGATAGCGGTGTAACTGTTGGTGCGACTTTCAGATTGGCTCTCACCAATCAGGTGCAATATCAGTCCAAAAAGCCCTCTGATTTATATCCTGTGCACCATTTAATTTCATAACTGCGACATTTTGCGCTGTTCCTGTGCGCAAATCGTTTGCTACAGTCCGGCTCAATCGCTTCCAACGACAATAAATTTGCCGAGACTTTTCCCATGATCGAATCCGTCGAATCCTTCCTCGCCCGCCTGAAAAAACGCGACCCGGATCAACCCGAATTCCACCAGGCCGTCGAAGAAGTCCTGCGCAGTCTGTGGCCGTTTCTTGAAGCCAATCCGCACTACCTGACCTCGGGCATTCTGGAGCGTATCTGCGAGCCGGAGCGGGCGGTGGTGTTCCGCGTGTCGTGGGTCGACGATCAGGGCAAGGTTCAGGTCAATCGCGGTTTCCGCATCCAGATGAACAGTGCCATCGGCCCGTACAAGGGCGGCTTGCGCTTCCATCCTTCGGTGAACCTGGGCGTGCTGAAGTTTCTCGCCTTCGAGCAGACCTTCAAGAACTCTCTGACCTCGTTGCCCATGGGCGGCGGCAAGGGCGGTTCGGACTTCGATCCGAAGGGCAAGAGCGACGCCGAAGTCATGCGTTTTTGCCAGGCGTTCATGAGCGAGCTGTACCGCCACATCGGCGCCGACGTCGACGTGCCGGCCGGTGACATCGGTGTAGGTGCGCGGGAGATCGGTTTCCTGTTTGGCCAGTACAAACGCCTGAGCAACCAGTTCACCAGCGTGTTGACCGGCAAAGGCATGACCTACGGCGGCAGCCTGATTCGCCCGGAAGCCACCGGTTTCGGTTGCGTGTACTTCGCCGAAGAAATGCTCAAGCGCCGCGGACAGACCGTCGAAGGCAAACGCGTGGCGATCTCCGGTTCCGGCAACGTCGCGCAGTACGCGGCGCGCAAGGTCATGGACCTGGGCGGCAAGGTGATTTCGCTGTCCGACTCCGAAGGCACGCTGTACTGCGAATCGGGCCTGAGCGAAGAACAGTGGCAGGCGCTGCTGGAACTGAAAAACGTCAAACGCGGACGCATCAGCGAATTGGCCACGGCGTTCGGTCTGGAATTCCGTGCCGGTCAGTTGCCCTGGTCGCTGCCGTGTGACATCGCGCTGCCCTGCGCAACGCAGAACGAACTCGACGCCGAATCTGCTCGTACGCTGCTGCGCAACGGCTGCGTGTGCGTGGCCGAAGGCGCGAACATGCCGACTACGCTTGCGGCTGTGGATATCTTCATCGAGGCCGGCATTTTGTTTGCCCCGGGCAAGGCGTCGAATGCTGGCGGGGTTGCGGTCAGCGGGCTGGAGATGTCGCAGAACGCCATGCGTCTGCTGTGGACGGCCGGCGAGGTGGACAGCAAGCTGCACGCGATCATGCAGTCGATCCACCATGCCTGCGTGCATTACGGCGAAGAGAACGGACGGATCAACTACGTCAAAGGCGCGAACATCGCCGGCTTCGTCAAAGTCGCCGATGCGATGCTCGCGCAGGGTGTGGTTTAAGCCGGTTCGATACGAATCACTTCAATCAGCTGATCGCCAGCGGGGCGCTGCCACAGCACTTCGTCATTGAGCCGGGCGCCGAGCAGCGCCCGGCCCAGCGGCGAAGCCCAGTTGATCAGGCCCTGGCTGGCGTCGGCCTGATCTTCGCCGACCAGTTGCACCCGACTTTCGGTGTCGTGTTCGTCGGCGTAGGTCACCCAACTGCCAATCTGCACCTTGTCGGTAGAGGTCGCTGGGGCAGCGACCTGTGCGCTGGCGAGGCGTTGGTTGAAGTAGCGCAGATCCCGTTGCAGATCAGCCAGCCGTTGCTTGTCGGCCTGTTCGCCCTTGGCCGATTGTTCGGCGTGCAAGGCTTGCAGTTCGGCGACCTTGGCCTGCAACTGCACCAATCCCTGCGGGGTGACGTAATTGGGCTGCGCACTGACCTGCCGTTCGACGGGCTGATCGGCTTGCGCGGCGGCGTTGTCTTCGTTGACGAAAGCGCGACTCATGCTGTCCTCCTCTGCAAAGAGTTTGGGCCATGGTCGCCGGCATTTGGTTTCACTGGATGTCTGGAAGCGACCTATTGCGAGCGATAAGCCCGCCCGGCGTCCTGATCTTTCTGCTGCTGCCAGGCGCGCTCGCGTTCGTCCCAGTGCTCGTTGCGATACTCTTCGCGATCCTTGTTCTCCAGCATCGCCTGGCACTGGCGAAAGCCGTCGGTCCAGCCTTCGGCGTATTGCTTGTCCTTGAGATAGCGCGGCACGTTCTTGCGAAACTCGCCACTGATCGAGCCGGCGGCTTGCCGGCCACTGACGCAGCCATCGTCAAAACCGTCGGCGAATGCCGGTGGATAACCTTTGGCGATCAAGTCTTCATGGGTGGTCTGGCAACCCCCGAGCAACAGCAAAACACCCAGCAATCCCGCACACCGCCACATCGCACTCTCCCGCGCCGATTCTCGGCTGATAGGGAAAGTCTAGAAGCGGATTCGTCGGACGTAGGTGAAAGGCATGTGAGTAATTCGTTAAACACCGGAGGGCCCTGTGGGAGCGGGCTTGCTCGCGAAAGCGCTGGATCAGTCGAGATTTGAATCGCCTGACACGACGCCTTCGCGAGCAAGCCCGCTCCCACAGGGGGTATTGATTAGGCTTCAGATCAGTAGTGGTACCACTTCACCTCAAGCATCACTTCGGTTTCCGGTGTCGCCACATGACTGAACTCACGCTGCGCACTCAGGCGCAAACCGAGGTTGCGCGACAGCTCCCATTGCTGATTCAGGCTCAAGCTACGGCGCACTTCACCATTGACGAAGTAATCGCCCTTGGCTTCCAGGCTGAGATTGCCCAGCGGGTTTTTCCACAACACGCCGGTATTGAAACCGCCGGCCGGGGAGACGAACTCGGCGAAGTCATTGTTGTGTTCAACGCGCACGGTACCGAGGGCAAAACCCAATACGTCATCACCTAACGCCCAGGTGCCGCCGCCGCCACCGTTGACGTGGCTGACCAGCGTCTCGTCATCATGCTTGCCCGGCACCCGCTCAAGGCCACCGGTGACTTGCCACGACAGAGGCTGCAGCAGTTCATTGCGCGGGGTCAGCGAGCGGATGGTCGCCAGGTCCAGTTGCTGGAACTGCCACTGGTTGCCTTCGTATTGACGCAGCTTCATCTGCAGGATTTCGATCTGCGCGCCAAGGGGGAAGCTTTCGGCGTTGTCATTGAGATCGTGATAAGCCATGCGCAAACCGTACTCACCGAATGCCCGATCACCGCGGGTGCCGATGCCGGCCTGCCAGGTGCGCGATTCATGGCCGTCTTCGGGCAGGCCCGGTTGTGGAATCTGCAACTCCGGCGCCGGGTTCTTGTTGATTGCCCGCAGCAGTTCGAAGCTGCGCTGTGCACGTTGCGCATCACGTTCCTGCCCGTTGGCGCGGTAACGCTCCAGACGATAGGCGGCATCGATGATCAGCGCCTGACGATCCCGGGGCAGGGCCTTGAAGGTCGGCTCCTGCAACACCTGTTGATCGGCGCTGACCTTCAGCACCCATTGCTGTTCTTCCTTATTCAACGGCTCGGCGCGGCTGAGCAGTTCACGCTCGCGGGACGGGCGATATTCGATGCTTTCCACCAGCCCGGCTTCTTTCACCGCTTTGACCGTATCGGTAGGGATGGCGGTCAGCGGGAATTGCTCGGTCAGGCGCAGGCTCGGACGTGCCACTTGCAGCAGTTCGAGCAGGCGATAGGAGCAGTTTTCGTCGAAGAAGAAATAGTCGAACTGGATCTGCTTCAGCTCCCACACATGCTCGACCATGCGCGCGGTTTCTGCTTGGGTCAGGTTCAGCCGGTATTCCCACAGATCGCGGTTTTCCAGGCTGCGGTACTCGGAGAGTTTTTCCTGGTACGGCACCAGCGCGAACAGCCCGGGATAGCCACCCATCAAGCCCTTCCAGGCGTAGAGAATGCTGTTGTCCGAGCCTTCGATGTAGGCGCCGAAATTGATCGCGTAACTCAGCAGCGAAGTCTTGTCGGCCTGCACGTCGGCCTGGTCGATGCGCAACAGGGTATGGCCGAACATCGATGACGGGCTGTTGAGGTAGGCCGCTGGAAAAATCATCACCGCGCTGTGCGGCGAGACGTCCTTGAACCACTTCTTGAATTCGGCGCAATCGGGGGCGGGCAGGTCGGTCAGATTGAGTTGTGCTTTCAGCCAGCGCGTACGCGCCGGGTAGACACACTGTGCATGCTGTTCGCCGAGACTGGCCGGGGCGTACAGCGCCTGCACGGTGGCGGCCAGTTCATGGTCGGGGTGTTCGTTGCCATCGGGCGCGAGAAAGAATTTCCTGTCGCTGACATAGCTGCGCCAGCCGCCGAGTTTGGCGGTTTCGTAATGACCGAGGGAAATCCAGAAGCGGTCGTTGGCCAGTTGCTGCAAACGTTGAGGGTCGATGTGAGGCGCGGCGGACAGCGGGGCGCAGACACAGAGCGCCAGCCAGGCAAGGCGTTTGAGCATAGGTGGCAACTTAAGTCGAAAGAAAATAAAACCCGATTCGGGCTGCGATCACTCCCCTGTGGCGAGGGGATTCATCCCCGATGGGCTGCGAAGCGGCCCTCATACCTGCAAAACTCGGTGTATCAGATACACCGAATTGAATGGTTTCACGACTGCTTCGCAGCCGATCGGGGATAAATCCCCTCACCACAGGTTCAGCGTCACATTCGAGTGATTGCACTCAAAACAAAACCCGCTTCCCGAAAGAAGCGGGTGGGGTCGAGCTTAAGCCTGAGTTGCGTACTTGGCCAGACGTGGGTCCGACTTCAGCACGGCCAGGGTGTTGGTATGCACGTCTTCTGCGGTCACGTCAGCTTTGCTGAAGATCTGCTGGAAGTGCTCGTGAGTGACAGCAGCGAAGTGCGCACGGTCTTCCGGCGCCACGCCCAGTACCACGGCGTAGGTCGTCAGCGCTTCGCCGTTGCCCTTGGCCATGTCTTCGGACAGCTCGTTCATCATGCCATTCATGGCGAACCAGGATTTACCGCCGTAGGTCAGCGACGCGTTGGTCGAGCAACCGTTGGTGCCGGAAGTCATACCGAACGTAGCGTTACCGGAGGTGCCGTTAGTGGTGGATGCCAGGAAGTGTGCCGGGGTGCCACGCTGACCTTCGAACAGCATGTTGCCCCAACCGCAATCCGGGCCACCCGGGGCTTGCGCCATGGCGTTGATGGAAACAGCGGTGAAGAGAGTACCGAGAAGAATCCGTTTCATAGCTTTGTTCTCTTTGTGTGCATACCAATGGACAGGGTTCTGGCCCCCAGGCTCCGTGATAACAGACCCTTGAAGCGCCAGTGGGCCGGTATTAGTTCCAGCCGCGCAGTTTGGAGTTTAGGCACGTTCCGGGGGTTCCGTGATTTTTTACAAAAGATTTGGCGATAACCCCGGATTCACGGGGGACGGGGCGGGGTGGCCCGGTTGACTATGCTTTGTCGTGTGGCGCGCCTTGCCAGTGGGGCACGGGCAGCGCCAGAATGCCGCTATCCGCCCCGCCTGATTGTTAAGGAAGCCCGATGCCTGATCCTGTTGCTGCCAGCCTGCGTATAGCGCCCGAAGCGCTGACTCGTCCGTTTTCCGCTGAACAGTTCAGCTTCACTACCACCAATGATCTGGAGCCCTTTCGCGGTGTGCTCGGCCAGGAACGTGCGGTCGAAGCCTTGCAGTTCGGTGTGGCGATGCCACGCCCCGGTTACAACGTCTTTGTCATGGGCGAGCCCGGCACTGGCCGCTTCTCGTTCGTCAAACGCTACCTGAAGGCCGAAGGCAAGCGCCTGCAGACCCCGGCGGACTGGGTCTACGTCAATAATTTCGATGAGCCGCGCGAGCCCCGCGCGCTGGAATTGCCTTCTGGCACGGCGGCTTCGTTCATCGGTGACATCAACGGCCTGATCGATAACCTGCTGGCAACCTTTCCGGCAGTGTTCGAACACCCGTCCTACCAGCAGAAGAAAAGCGCCATCGACCGCGCCTTCAACCAGCGCTACGACAAGGCCCTCGATATCATCGAGCGGCTGGCGCTGGAGAAGGACGTCGCCCTGTACCGCGACAGCAGCAATATCGCCTTCACGCCGATGCTTGAAGGCAAGGCGCTGGATGAAGCGGAATTCGCCCAATTGCCGGAAGCCGAGCGCGAACGGTTTCACGAAGACATCTCCGGCCTCGAAGAGCGTCTGAACGAAGAACTCGCCAGCCTGCCGCAGTGGAAGCGTGAGTCGAACAATCAACTGCGTCAGCTCAACGAGGAAACCATCACCCTGGCCTTGCAGCCGTTGCTCTCGCCGTTGTCCGAGAAGTACGCGGAGAACGCTGCGGTCTGCGGTTACCTGCAAGCGATGCAGGTGTACTTGCTGAAAACCGTGGTCGAGCAACTGGTCGACGACAGCAAGACCGACGCCGTGGCGCGCAAGCTGCTGGAAGAGCAATACGCGCCGAGCCTGGTGGTCGGTCATCCGGCCAGCGGCGGGGCGCCGGTAGTGTTCGAGCCGCACCCGACTTACGAAAACCTGTTCGGGCGCATCGAGTACACCACCGATCAGGGCGCGCTTTACACCACTTACCGGCAGTTGCGTCCAGGTGCTTTGCATCGGGCCAATGGCGGCTTCCTGATCCTTGAAGCGGAAAAAATGCTCAGCGAGCCGTTCGTGTGGGACGCGCTGAAACGCGCCCTGCAATCGCGCAAGCTGAAAATGGAATCGCCGCTGGGCGAGATGGGCCGTTTCGCCACGGTGACCCTCAACCCGCAACACATTCCGTTGCAGGTCAAAGTCATCATCATCGGTGCGCGGCAGTTGTATTACACGCTGCAGGACCTCGATCCGGACTTCCAGGAGATGTTCCGCGTGCTGGTCGACTTCGACGAAGACATCCCGATGGTCGACGAAAGCCTGGAGCAATTTGCCCAGTTGCTGAAAACCCGTACTTCGGAGGAAGGCATGGCGCCGCTGACCGCCGATGCGGTGGCGCGTCTGGCGACCTACAGTGCACGGCTGGCCGAGCATCAGGGGCGTTTGTCGGCGCGGATCGGCGATCTGTTCCAACTGGTCAGTGAAGCGGACTTCATCCGTCATCTGGCCGGCGATGAAATGACCGATGCCGGGCACATCGAGCGTGCGCTGAAAGCCAAGGCCACTCGCACCGGTCGGGTCTCGGCGCGGATTCTCGACGACATGCTCGCCGGGATCATCCTGATTGACACCGACGGCGCCGCGGTCGGCAAGTGCAACGGGCTGACCGTGCTGGAAGTCGGCGATTCGGCGTTCGGTGTACCGGCGCGGATTTCCGCCACGGTGTACCCGGGCGGCAGCGGTATCGTCGACATCGAGCGCGAGGTCAACCTTGGGCAACCGATCCACTCCAAGGGCGTGATGATCCTTACCGGGTATCTGGGCAGCCGTTACGCCCAGGAATTCCCGCTGGCGATTTCCGCGAGCATCGCGCTGGAGCAATCCTACGGCTACGTCGATGGCGACAGTGCGTCGCTGGGCGAGGCTTGCACGCTGATTTCGGCGCTGTCGAAAACTCCACTGAAGCAGTGCTTTGCGATCACCGGTTCGATCAACCAGTTCGGCGAAGTGCAGGCAGTCGGCGGGGTCAACGAGAAGATCGAAGGTTTCTTCCGCCTCTGCGAAGCGCGCGGGCTGACCGGCGAGCAGGGCGCGATCATTCCGCAGGCCAACGTCGCCACGCTGATGCTCGACGAGAAGGTGCTGGCGGCGGTGCGCGCCGGGCAGTTCCACGTGTACGCGGTGCGTCAGGCTGACGAAGCGCTGAGCCTGTTGGTCGGCGAGCCGGCCGGTGAGCCGGATGCTGACGGTCAGTTCCCTGAAGGCAGCGTCAACGCGCGCGTGGTCGAGCGTCTGCGGGTGATTGCCGAGATGATCAGTGAAGACGACCTCAAAGAGGCGGAAAAGGAACTGGCGCAGGAGGCACTAGCCGAAGCCAAACCAGCCTGACCGCAAACGCGGTAAAAACTGTGGGAGGGGGCTTGCTCCCGAAGGCGGTGTACCAATCGACACATTAGTTAATTGAGACACCGCCTTCGGGAGCAAGCCCCCTCCCACAGTTGTTTTTCCAGATTGATTTTTGCGCTGATCTTCGGGAAAAGTGCCACTACTCTGGCGTCAGAATTCACACAATGACCATTCGGCGCCTTCTGGTTCTATCCAGCTTGCGCGGCGGACTTTTCTTCTATTCTCTGCTCAAGGACATCGACAGTATCACTGGATCGAAACAGCCTTCGCGTGAAGGCTGAATACAGGCTTTACCGAGGGTCGCCGCCATGTCGCGCAACCTCTGCCTCACCCGTCAGTGCCTGGGTCTTGTGACCCGCATCGAATGCGCCATCAAACCGTTGGCCGGCGATAACGGCATGTGGACCTTGCTCTTCGCTGCCGGCATGGCCGGCGAACAACCCTCCGCCATCAAGGCCCAGGGCCCGTTTCACGGGCCGGTCGCCGCCGAGTCGATTCTCGACACTATTGTGGAAAGCCTGACGATGCACGGCTACGAGCTGGCCGACGATCCGCAGATCTGGAGCCTGCACCTGCAGGCACAGCTGCGCCAGATCAATGGCGGGCGTGGGCGTACGGTCGGCGTGTTCGACCACTAGGCGCAATTATGGCGCGGTGTCGGACTGCTGCGCCTTGTCGAGTTTGACCTCAAAGCCGTATTGCACGGTATTGAGCTCGGTCCGCTGATAGGTCTCCACGTGCGTTGGACGACCATAGAAGTAATGCACGCCGAACAGCGCCGGGCCATCCGCACTCGCGTCGTGACTGACCGAGAGAATCTGTTTCAGGTAATTGCCGCTGTCGTCCTTGACGAAGAATCGCCAGGCGTTGGCCGGAAACAGTTTCAGGTCCACCACCAACGTGTTGTTCTTGATCTCCAGGCCTTTGGGCAGGGATTTGGCGTCGTAGGCTTTTTTCTCCACGCTGGCGAGAAACAGCGGCATCGACCCCACGGCAATCGCCGGGGTTTCCGGAAACAGGTTCAAATCGTAAGTGATGGTCGCCTGCAGCGGATCGACCTGATACGCCTCGGGCGGCAGTTCGATCGGCTCATCGAGTTTGCCGCTGCGTTTCTCGGTGAAGAACGTCACGGGACTCTCGCCCGGGCTGAAATCATCACCGAGCAATTCATCGTTGAAGGTGCGCCGGTGCGAGAACTCGATGCGTGCAGCGCTCGGATCCTCCACGGATTGATGGATGCGGATGCCGGCCTTCAACGCTTCCTCGGTGAGGCTTGCGCCCTTGAGCCAGTTCGGCGCCAGATCGTCATAGACGACCACCGCCGGGTCCAGCGGCTGAATGGCTTTTTCCGTAGTGTGCTGACTGAAGGTGCGCACCGGCAGATCCAGCGCCTTGCGGGTCACGGTCGCTGAGGAGAAATCGAGCACGCTGACTTCCAGAGTGTCGATAGGGCCGTTGAAGTAGACCTTGTTGTAGCGGCGCGGATGCTGCTGCTCGAAGGTCTGCTGTTCGTCCTCGAGCTGTTTTTCCAACGCCTCGCTCCAGGTTTTCTGTTGTTGCAGATGCGCCAGTTGTTTCTCGTAGAAGGCGACTTGTGCCGGGCTCTCATTGATTGAGCCGGCGCGCACCAGGTATTGCCCGCTGGTGTCACGGGCCTGAACGATGACTGGGTTGAGCTGCGCACCCTCGACCTCAGGGGCCAATGGCAGGCTGTTGCTGAATTCGACTTCGGCGTAGTTCTTTTCAAGCTTCAGCAGGGTGACGCTGAGGTTGTCATCGGTGCGGGTCTGGCCGACGTCCTTCTGGCTCAGGTTGAAGCTGAACAGGCGGCGCGGCGCGATGACTTCGACTTTGCCTTGCAGGCTCACCGGTTGTGGCTGGCTCTTCTTGTCCACGTCCAGCCCTTCGATGAACGGGTAGGTCACGGTCAGGTCATCGGGGTTGTTGACGTTGGAGCTGGACGGGCTCAACTGAATGCCGGGATCGGTTTCCGACCACTCCGGCTGATAGGCGATCACGCGCTTGTTG
Source organism: Pseudomonas sp. MWU318 (assembly GCF_016756945.1). Lineage (NCBI taxonomy): Bacteria > Pseudomonadati > Pseudomonadota > Gammaproteobacteria > Pseudomonadales > Pseudomonadaceae > Pseudomonas > Pseudomonas sp. MWU318. Next base: position 85,225 of record NZ_JAESJL010000009.1, on the reverse strand, counting down.
CTCAGGGTCACCGACTGCCATTCCACGCCGTGCGGGAATAGAAAGCCGCCGGGAATGTTCAGGTTGAACGGGAATACCGGTTGCAGGTCGGTAAGGTAATCGGAGCTGGCGTCCTTGTGCAGCACGAACAGTCCGTTGATAAAGGTATCGACCAGCGCCTGCGGCGAAGGGTAGTGCTTGAGGATGCCGAGGGTGTCTTCGCCGTAGACGGTTTTCAGCGGGGTGCTGTCGAGCTTGAGCTGCGCGCGTTCGAGCAGCAGCAGCGAACCGCCGAGTTCGGTCACGGCGTCCTTGAGTTTCGGGTCGGTAATGGCGTCCAGTGAGTGTTCGAAGGTTGCCGTCTTCGCGTCGAGGCTGACCGAGGGCTTTTTCTCATCGCCGGGTGAGCAGCCACCCAGCAGCAGAACGAGGCAAATTCCGGCAGTCGTCAACGGTAATCGCACATGCATTTCCAGTCGTCCTGTCCACTTTCGCTAGGCGGTCAATGGTTTGGACAGTAGCAGAAAAAAATTCACACACACACGCAGGTTGCGGTGATGGGAGGTGCGAGCCGGGCGGTTTCTGGCGGTCACGGGCGGCTGGTATACTCGCCGCCGATTTCAATCCTTATTGTGTGAGAGTCAATGGAACGCTTTATCGAAAATGCAATGTACGCCACGCGCTGGCTGCTGGCGCCGATCTATATCGGGCTGTCCCTCGGGCTGCTGGCGCTGGCATTGAAATTCTTCCAGGAAGTGTTTCATGTCATTCCCAACGTGTTTTCCATGGCCGAATCGGATCTGATCCTGGTGCTGCTGTCGCTGATCGACATGGCGCTGGTGGGCGGCTTGCTGGTGATGGTGATGATTTCCGGCTACGAGAACTTCGTGTCCGAGCTGAACATCGACGAAGGCAAAGAGAAGCTCAGCTGGCTGGGCACCATGGATTCCTCGTCGCTGAAGATGAAAGTGGCGGCGTCGATCGTGGCGATTTCCTCGATCCACCTGCTGCGGATCTTCATGGATGCCAAGAACGTCGATCCCGAGCACCTGATGTGGTACGTGATCATCCACATGACCTTCGTGATTTCGGCGTTCGCGATGGGCTACCTGGACAAGCTCACCAAGCACTGATCATTGTTTGATCGCTGCAAAAACACCGCCCGTCTGTTGCGAAACAGACGGGCGGTGTCGTTTGTGGCTTGTGCTTTGGCGCGCGCGGGCATATCCCTGTAAGGGTCCTGGCTCGCCACCGCACGAGGTGCGTTCATGAACCTGCAAGAGCTGAATGCGTTTGCCATCGCCAGAAAGGTCGATGAGCTGAACCTGATCTCCATGGAGGGCGGGATTTATCTGCTCGAAGCGCGGATGCACGGGGCGGCGTATCCGCTGAGTGATCTCAAGGGCGAGATGCTGCAGCTGCGTTCGGTGGAGCATGCACGGGATCTTTTGCATAACTTTCCGGTGCTGCCGTTCAACCTCGTACACACCTCGGTGCACGATGAAATGTGCGGCCTGGGCGTCAGTGACGAGGAAAGCCTGAAAGTGCCGCTGGCCTGGCGCTCGGCCCTGTAGGCGTTGCGCCCCATCGCCGGGCATCTGTGCTAGTCTGCTCGCCCTTTTGGTTCCGGGCGCGCCGGGACGCGCTGTGCACGCACGGCAAGTCTGATGGCCGTCCGCACAGCGGAGCAGTGTCATGTCCGAAGTAAATCTGTCCACCGACGAAACCCGCGTCAGCTACGGTATTGGCCGTCAGCTGGGTGACCAGCTGCGCGATAACCCGCCACCGGGTGTCAGCCTGGACGCCATCCTGGCCGGTCTGACCGACGCATTCGCCGGCAAGCCAAGCCGTGTCGATCAGGAAGCCATGTCCGCCAGCTTCAAGGTTATCCGCGAGATCATGCAAGCCGAAGCCGCCGCCAAAGCTGAAGCGGCTGCCGGTGAAGGCCGTGCTTTCCTGGCTGAAAACGCCAAGAAAGAAGGCATTACTACTCTGGCTTCCGGTCTGCAATTCGAAGTGCTGACCCAGGGCGAAGGCGCCAAGCCATCCCGTGAAGACACCGTGCGTACTCACTACCACGGCATGCTGATCGACGGTACCGTGTTTGACAGCTCCTACGATCGTGGCCAGCCAGCAGAATTCCCGGTTGGTGGCGTGATCGCTGGCTGGACCGAAGCTCTGCAACTGATGAATGCCGGCAGCAAATGGCGCCTGTACGTGCCGAGCGAACTGGCTTACGGCGCTCAAGGCGTTGGCAGCATCCCGCCGCACAGCGTTCTGGTATTCGACGTCGAGCTGCTGGACGTTCTGTAATGCCTGGCCTGTCCCGGTGACAGGTCAATAATGTGGGGGCGGGCTTGCTCGCGAAGGCGTCCTTTCAGGCAAACCATTCGTTGCCTGATACAGCGCTTTCGCCAGCAGGCTGGCTCCCACAGTTTTTTCCGCGCTACTCATATTTCGATCTTGTGATGCAGCTCATTGGTCGGGCGCAAGGCCCGGGCATAGCAGAACAGGAACAGATTGCGCACTAGCTCCTTGAGCACCAGCGGTTCGCTGGAATTCAGGCTGCTGACGTCCAGATCACCCTGATCCTGCAGCTCATGCAGGGCTTCTTCTTCCAGTACCGCACAGACTTCTCCGGTTTCCCGATGCAGGATCCTGAGGTATGGGTGTGGGCGATCCAGCCAGGCGTCGATCAAATAAGTCATGGGTCTCATCTCCTTGAAAGGTTTCAATGAGAATAATTCTTATTCGTCAAATAGCAAGTGCCTATTGGCGGAATGCGATTTTTTCCGGGTAAAGATTGCGTAAGGTCAAAACGGCTGGCGCCTGGCTATTACGCGAGAATGCGGGGGCTGGCGGGGAGGGTGACGCACCATCCCGCGGCGGGCACGGGATGGCTGACAGCAGGATCAGACCTTTCTGACGAACTCGGACTTGAGCTTCATCGGGCCGATGCCATCGATCTTGCAGTCGATGTCGTGGTCGCCGTCGCACAGGCGGATATTCTTGACCTTGGTGCCGACCTTGACCACCAACGAGGTGCCCTTGACCTTCAGGTCCTTGATCACGGTGATGGTGTCGCCGTCCTGCAGCACGTTGCCGACCGAATCTTTCTTCACGACATCATCGGATGCCACTTCGGCTTCGCCGTTGGCCGACCACTCGTGGGCGCACTCAGGGCAGATCAGTTGGGCACCGTCTTCGTAGGTGTATTCGGAATTGCATTTCGGGCAGGGTGGCAACGTACTCACTAAGGCTCCTTGATAGGGGATCGCTAAAAGTCGCACATTGTATAGGGTTTTACGCGCAGGAGGGCATAGAGCAGAAACAACTGTGGGAGCGGGCTTGCTCGCGAATGCGGTGTGTCATTGAACATTAATGTTGAATGACAGGTTGCTTTCGCGAGCAAGCCCGCTCCCACAGAAGGCAGATCAGTGCGTGCGGGCGACCGCAAATTCGCTCAGTTCCACCAGTGCATCGCGGTATTCGCTGGCCGGCAGCGCGTCGAGGCACTTGATCGCACGGGCCACGTAGTCGCGGGCCAGTTGCGCGGTGTACTCCAGCGAACCCGAGGCTTCCACGGCGATGCGGATGCTTTCGAGGTCTTCGATCCCGCCTTTCTGGATCGCCTGACGTACCAGAGCAGCTTGCTCCGGCGTACCTTCGCGCATGGTGTAGATCAGCGGCAGGGTCGGCTTGCCTTCGGCCAGATCGTCACCGACGTTCTTGCCCAGAGTCTCGGCATCACCCTTGTAGTCGAGCAGGTCGTCGACCAGCTGGAACGCCACGCCCAAGTGATCACCGAAGGTGCGCAGGGCTTCGCTCTGCTCGGCGGTGGCACCGGCCAGTGCGGCGGCGCTGTGGGTCGAGGCTTCGAAAAGCATCGCGGTCTTGCCGCGGATGACTTCCATGTAGGTTTCTTCGGTGGTGCTGGCGTCGCGTACCTTGGATAGCTGCAACACTTCGCCTTCGGCGATGATGCGCGTGGCCTGGGACAGGATCTTCATCACCGGCATCGAGCCCAGCTCGACCATCATTTCGAACGAGCGCGAGTACAGGAAGTCGCCGACCAGCACGCTCGGGGCGTTGCCCCACATGGCGTTGGCGGTCGAGCGGCCACGGCGCATGCCGGACATGTCGACCACGTCGTCATGCAGCAGGGTCGCGGTGTGCAGGAATTCGATGGTGGCGGCCAGCAGGCGCATGTCGTCGCCTTCGCGACCCAGGGCCTTGCCGCACAGCAGCACCAATAAAGGACGCAGGCGTTTGCCGCCGGCCGAGGTGATGTAATCGCCGATTTTCGATACCAGCGGCACTCGGGAAGTCAGCTGCTTCTTGATGATGCCGTCGACGGCGTTAAAATCGTCCGCCACCGCGCGGTAGAAAGCTTGGGGTTGCATCAGCGACAGTTGCTCCAGAAGGGTTGCGCGGCATGCTAGGACCCACACCGGGGCCTGTCAAGGCGCGATGGACGGCCACTTGCGTGACTCTCGCGGCTTGCGTACAATCGCGCACCCTGAACTTCCTGGGCAGCACCTGCCTTACGCAATTGCACTTGGGCCGTTCCAGCCCCATGCAGCCATGCCAGCCAATACCTCTTCTTATAAAGAGCTGGGTGAGCAGGATTATCGGAGAAATACCATGTACGCAGTAATCGTTACCGGCGGTAAGCAATACAAGGTCGCTGAAGGTGAATACCTGAAGATCGAAAAACTGGAAGTCGCTACTGGCGAATCCGTGACTTTTGACCGCGTTCTGCTGGTCGCCAATGGCGACGACGTGAACATCGGCGCACCTGTTGTTGCTGGCGCAACCGTCAAGGCTGAAGTGATCTCCCAAGGTCGTCACGATAAAGTCCGCATCATCAAGTTCCGTCGCCGTAAGCACCACATGAAGCGTATGGGCCACCGCCAGTGGTTCACCGAGATCAAAATCACCGGTATTCAGGCTTAATTACAGCCTAATTCCTCACTAGGAGAATTGAACTCATGGCACACAAAAAAGCTGGTGGTAGTACCCGTAACGGTCGCGACTCAGAAGCCAAACGCCTTGGCGTGAAGATGTATGGCGGCCAGGTCATCAAGGCCGGCAACATCATCGTGCGTCAGCGCGGCACCCAATTCCACGCTGGCTACGGCGTTGGCATGGGTAAGGATCACACCCTCTTCGCGAAAATCGAAGGCGTGATCAAGTTTGAAGTAAAAGGCGCCTTCGGTCGTCGTTACGTGAGCGTTGTCGCGGCTTAATCGCGAGATCGCTGGAAGAGCCCTGTCTTGCGACGGGGCTTTTTCGTTTGTGGGGTGAGTCTCTTGCAAAACTGTTTGTATGGGCTGTCGGCGTGCGATGCAGGTCGTGTTTTGGGGTCGCTGCGCTCATTTTTGCAAGAGTCTTATGTCTTGATTGTTTTTCGGCTCGTCCGTATGGCGAGAGGCGTTGAGTTATGAAGTTTGTAGACGAAGTATCGATCCGCGTAAAAGCTGGCGACGGCGGCAATGGCTGCATGAGTTTCCGTCGGGAAAAATTCATTGAAAACGGCGGCCCGAACGGCGGTGATGGCGGTGACGGCGGTTCCATCTACATGATGGCCGACGAAAACCTCAACACCCTGGTCGACTACCGTTACACCCGGCACTTCGATGCCGAGCGTGGCTCCAACGGCGGCAGCACCGATTGCACCGGCAAGAAAGGTGAAGACCTGATCCTGCGCGTGCCGGTCGGTACCACCGTGATCGACTCGGCCACCCAGGAAGTGATTGGCGACCTGACCAAGGCCGGCCAGAAACTGATGGTGGTGCAGGGCGGTTGGCACGGTCTGGGCAATACCCGTTTCAAATCCAGTACCAACCGTGCGCCGCGCCAGACCACTCCGGGCAAGCCGGGTGAGCAGCGCGACCTGAAACTGGAAATGAAAGTGCTGGCTGACGTCGGTCTGCTGGGCTTGCCGAATGCCGGTAAAAGTACCTTTATCCGTTCGGTGTCGGCCGCCAAGCCGAAAGTTGCCGACTACCCGTTCACCACGCTGGTGCCGAACCTGGGTGTGGTCAGCGTTGACCGCTGGAAAAGCTTCGTCATCGCCGACATTCCGGGTCTGATCGAGGGCGCTTCCGACGGTGCCGGCCTGGGTATTCGCTTCCTCAAGCACCTGGCGCGTACGCGTCTGTTGCTGCACCTCGTCGACATGGCGCCGCTGGATGACACCAGCGCACCGGATGCGGCTGAAGTGATCGTCAACGAGCTGGTCAAATTCAGTCCGTCGCTGGCCGAGCGTGATCGCTGGCTGGTGCTGAACAAGTGCGACCAGATTCTCGAGGAAGAGCACGAAGAGCGCGTCAAGGAAATCGTTGATCGCCTGCAGTGGGAAGGTCCTGTCTATGTGATCTCGGCCATCGCCAAAGAAGGCACCGAGCGCCTGACCCGCGACATCATGCGTTATCTGGAAGATCGTGCCGATCGCCTGGCTAACGACCCGGCGTACAAGGAAGAGCTGGCCGATCTCGATCAGCGCATCGAAGACGAAGCCCGTGCACAGTTGCAGGCGCTGGATGACAAGCGTGCCCTGCGTCGCAGCGGCGTGAAGTCGGTCCATGACATCGGCGACGATGACTGGGACGAAGAAGATGTGGATGATGAGGACGGTCCGGAAATCATTTACGTGCGCGACTGATCTGTTGCGATAAACTTGAACGCCGCTCAATCGAGCGGCGTTTTGGTATCTGGAAATCGGTAGTCACGATTAACGGGCAGCGCTGGGTCGCGCTGTCCTCAAGCTAAGGTTGAAGATGATGCGGAGCAAGGTGACAGGTGCGCAGCGTTGGGTCGTGAAGATCGGCAGCGCTTTGCTGACAGCTGATGGCAAAGGGCTGGATCGTGCGGCAATGAGTGTCTGGGTCGAGCAGATGGTCGCCCTGCATGAGGCGGGTGTCGAGTTGGTGCTGGTGTCCTCCGGGGCGGTGGCTGCCGGCATGAGCCGCCTGGGCTGGACCGCACGACCCAGTGCGATGCACGAGCTCCAGGCCGCTGCTGCAATCGGTCAGATGGGCTTGGTGCAGGCCTGGGAATCGAGCTTTGCCGAACATGGCCGGCACACCGCGCAGATTCTCCTGACTCACGATGACCTGTCCGACCGCAAGCGCTACCTGAACGCTCGCAGTACCCTGCGTGCGCTGGTCGAGCTGAAAGTCATCCCGGTGATCAACGAAAACGACACCGTGGTCACCGATGAAATCCGTTTCGGCGACAACGACACGCTGGCAGCGCTGGTGGCCAACCTGGTCGAGGCCGATCTGCTGGTGATCCTCACCGATCGCGACGGCATGTTCGACGCCGACCCGCGCAATAACCCAGATGCGCAACTGATTTACGAAGCGCGCGCCGATGATCCGACCCTGGATGCAGTGGCGGGCGGTACCGGCGGTGCGCTGGGGCGTGGCGGCATGCAGACCAAGCTGCGCGCGGCGCGTCTGGCGGCGCGTTCCGGGGCGCATACCATCATCGTCGGTGGGCGTCTGGAGCGAGTGCTCGATCGCCTGAAGGCTGGCGAGCGCATCGGTACGCTGCTGTCGCCTGAGCGCGGCATGCTGGCGGCGCGCAAGCAGTGGCTGGCCGGGCATCTGCAGACTCGCGGCACGCTGGTGCTGGATGAAGGCGCGGTGTCGGCGTTGTCGCAAGGCAACAAGAGCCTGTTACCGGTCGGCGTCAAATTGGTCCAGGGCAGCTTCCGTCGCGGCGAGATGGTGGTCTGCGTGGCGCCGGACGGTCGCGAGATCGCCCGTGGCCTGGCCAACTACAGTGCGCTTGAGGCGCAAAAAATCATTGGTCAGTCGTCGGATGCAATTGTCGGCGTGCTGGGCTACATGGCTGAGCCGGAACTGGTTCACCGTGACAACCTGATTCTGGTCTAAGGAAAAACGCGATGCGCATGGCAAAAGGATTGTTGGGTCTGCTGATGGCGTTGCCATTGCTGGCCTCGGCCGAGGAAATCGGTCAGGTGTCGACGGTGTTCAAGTTCGTCGGCCCGAATGACCGGATCGTGGTCGAAGCTTCCGATGATCCGAAGGTCGACGGCGTAACCTGCTACCTGTCTCGCGCCAAGACGGGTGGGGTGAAGGGTGGCCTGGGTCTGGCCGAGGATCGCGCCGAGGCGTCGATTGCCTGTCGTCAGGTGGGTCCGATCAAGTTCAAGGGCGAACTGAAGGATGGCGACGAGGTGTTCAAGGAGCGCACGTCGCTGGTGTTCAAGACCATGCAGGTGGTGCGTTTCCTCGACAAGAAGCGCAATACGCTGGTGTACCTGGTTTACAGCGATCGCGTGATCGAGGGTAGTCCGCAGAATGCGGTAACCGCAATTCCGATCGTACCGTGGGTGCCGGTCCAGCAGTAACACCGCAGAAACAACTGTAGGAGCGCCGCCCGGAGCAGGCTCACTCCTACATTTTTTGTGCTGCATTCGCTAAATCGCAGGCAATAAAAAACCGACCCTAAGGTCGGTTTTTTAATGACTACGTCGATTAAGCAGCTTCTTTCAGTGCCTTGACGTGGCCATTCAGACGGCTCTTATGACGAGCAGCCTTGTTCTTGTGGATGATGCCTTTATCGGCCATGCGGTCGATAACTGGCACAGCCAGAACGTATGCAGCTTGAGCTTTTTCAGCGTCTTTTGCGTCGATGGCCTTAACTACATTCTTGATGTAGGTACGAACCATGGAACGCAGGCTGGCGTTGTGGCTGCGACGCTTCTCAGCCTGTTTTGCACGTTTTTTGGCGGAAGGTGAGTTGGCCACCGTCGAGCTCCTCGAAAGACTTTTTAGGAAATAGCAAACAAAATAGGCCGCGAATCATGCCGATGAAGAGAAGTCTTGTCAAGGGCGCTTGAAACGTTCCGCTAAGTGGTAGGTATGAAGAGGCGGGATATTTATTTCCGGCGCTTGACCTGTAAACTCGCGAGCTTTGGCTCTGTGCTGTTGCGGCGCGGAGTATCGCACAAGTGGGCGCATTGTTCGCCTGCTGTTTATCGACAGGCACACATTTCCTTAATGAATCTGCTCAAATCGTTGGCCGCTGTCAGCTCTATCACGATGCTTTCCCGGATTCTGGGGTTCGTCCGTGACACGCTCATCGCACGCACATTCGGCGCCGGCATGGCGACGGACGCCTTCTTCATTGCCTTCAAACTGCCCAATCTGCTGCGGCGAATTTTCGCCGAGGGTGCGTTTTCGCAGGCCTTCGTGCCGATTCTGGCTGAATACAAGAGTCAGAAGGGCGAAGAAGCGACCCGCACCTTCATTGCTTATGTATCGGGCCTGCTGACGTTGGTGCTGGCGCTGGTCACTGCGCTGGGGATGATCGCCGCACCGTGGGTGATCTGGGCCACGGCGCCGGGGTTTGCCGATACGCCGGAAAAATTCCAGCTCACCTCCGACCTGTTGCGGGTGACATTCCCCTATATATTGCTGATCTCCCTGTCCTCGCTGGCCGGGGCGATTCTCAACACCTGGAACCGCTTTTCGGTGCCAGCGTTCGTGCCGACCCTGCTCAACGTCAGCATGATTGTGTTTTCGCTGTTTCTCACGCCGTATTTCGATCCACCAGTCATGGCTCTCGGCTGGGCGGTACTGGTCGGTGGTCTGGCGCAGTTGCTCTATCAACTGCCGCACTTGAAAAAAATCGGCATGCTGGTGCTGCCGCGTCTGAATCTGCGCGATACCGGCGTCTGGCGAGTGATGAAGCAAATGCTGCCGGCGATCATCGGTGTCTCGGTCAGCCAGATTTCGCTGATCATCAACACCATTTTCGCCTCGTTCCTGGTGGCCGGTTCGGTGTCGTGGATGTATTACGCCGACCGTTTGATGGAATTGCCGTCCGGCGTGCTCGGCGTAGCGTTGGGCACGATTTTGCTGCCGACGCTGGCCAAGACTTATGCGAGCAAGGATCGCCACGAATACTCGCGGATCCTCGATTGGGGCCTGCGCCTATGCTTCGTGCTGGTGTTGCCGTGTGCGCTGGCGCTGGGGATTCTTGCCGAGCCGCTGACCGTGTCACTGTTCCAGTACGGCCAGTTCAGCGCGTTTGATGCGTCCATGACCCAGCGTGCGCTGATTGCCTATTCTGTCGGTCTGCTCGGAATTATCGTGATTAAAGTGCTGGCGCCGGGCTTTTACGCGCAACAGAACATCCGCACCCCGGTAAAAATCGCAATCTTCACCCTGATCGTCACTCAACTGTTCAACCTGCTGTTGATCGGACCGCTGGCTCATGCCGGTCTGGCGCTGGCGATCAGTGCCGGTGCCTGCCTCAATGCCGGGCTGCTGTTCTATCAATTGCGCAAGCAAAAGATGTATCAGCCGCAACCGGGCTGGTACATGTTCGGCTTCAAACTGGTAGTGGCGGTAGCGGTCATGTCGGCGGTATTACTACTGGGCATGCATTTCATGCCGGCCTGGGATCAGGGGCACATGCTGGAGCGCTTCCTGCGTCTGGGGGCGCTGGTGGTTGCAGGTGTGGTGGCGTATTTCGGTATGTTGCTGCTGCTCGGTTTCCGTCTGCGCGACTTCAATCGCAAGGCGTTGAGCTGAGGTTTCAGCCTTTATAACCGGGCACGGGCCGGCAGTTTTGTCGGCTCGATCACTTTGCGTTACGGTGTTGCCTGTCGTCGACCGTCGGGTGTGGTTATAATCGACCACTTTATGAGCAAGAAGCGCGTTATGCAGCTGGTTCGAGGCCTCCACAACTTGCGCCCCCAGCATCGGGGCTGCGTCGCCACTATTGGCAACTTTGACGGTGTTCACCGTGGTCACCAGGCTATCCTGGCCCGACTGCGTGAGCGTGCGCTCGAGTTGGGCGTACCCAGCTGCGTGGTGATTTTCGAGCCACAGCCACGGGAATTCTTCGCCCCGGAGACCGCGCCGGCGCGCTTGGCTCGCTTGCGCGACAAGCTGCAGCTGCTGGCCGCCGAAGGCGTTGACCGGGTGTTGTGCCTGGCATTCAACCAGCGCTTGAGCAAGCTCAGCGCCAGTGAGTTCGTCGATACCATTTTGGTGGACGGTCTCGGCGTGCAGCATCTGGAAGTCGGCGACGATTTCCGCTTTGGCTGCGACCGCCTCGGCGATTTCGATTTTCTGCTGCAGGCCGGCCAGGTCCACGGGTTTACCGTGGAAGCCGCGCAAACCGTCGAGCTGGACGGCATTCGCGTCAGCAGCACTCAGGTGCGCAACGCGTTGGCCGCCGCCGATTTTGCCTTGGCCGAACGCTTGCTCGGTCGCCCGTACCGGATCGCCGGTCGCGTGCTGCACGGTCAGAAACTGGCCCGGCAACTGGGTACGCCCACTGCCAACATTCAACTCAAGCGCCGTCGCGTACCGTTCACCGGGGTTTACCTGGTAGATGTGGACATCGACGGCAAAACCTGGCCCGGCGTCGCCAATATTGGCGTGCGGCCTACGGTCCAAGGTGATGGCAAAGCCCACCTTGAAGTTCATCTACTGGATTTTGCCGGCGATCTGTATGACCGGCGTCTGACGGTGGTTTTCCACCAAAAGCTGCGTGAAGAGCAGCGTTTCGCCTCCCTGGAGGCACTGAAAACGGCGATCAACGCGGATGTCGCCACCGCCCGTGCACTAGCCGCACCTAGCGCCCATCGCTAATGAAGAGCCTTAAATGACCGACTATAAAGCCACGCTTAACCTTCCGGACACCGCCTTCCCAATGAAGGCCGGCCTGCCACAGCGCGAACCGCAGATTCTGCAGCGCTGGGACAGTATTGGCCTGTACGGAAAGTTGCGCGAGATTGGCAAGGATCGTCCGAAGTTCGTCCTGCACGACGGCCCTCCGTACGCCAACGGCACGATCCACATCGGTCACGCACTGAACAAGATTCTCAAGGACATGATCATCCGCTCGAAGACCCTGTCGGGCTTCGACGCGCCGTATGTCCCGGGCTGGGACTGCCACGGCCTGCCGATCGAGCACAAGGTTGAAGTGACCCACGGCAAGAACCTGGGCGCGGACAAGACCCGCGAACTGTGCCGTGCCTACGCCACCGAGCAGATCGAAGGGCAGAAGAGCGAATTCATCCGTCTCGGCGTGCTGGGCGACTTCGCCAACCCGTACAAGACCATGGACTTCAAGAACGAGGCCGGTGAAATCCGCGCCCTCGCCGAAATCGTCAAGGGCGGTTTCGTGTTCAAGGGCCTGAAGCCGGTGAACTGGTGCTTCGATTGCGGTTCGGCGCTGGCCGAAGCCGAAGTCGAGTACGAGAACAAGAAGTCCTCGACCATCGACGTGGCCTTCCCGATCGCTGACGAGGCCAAACTGGCCGCCGCGTTCGGTCTGCCATCGCTGAGCAAACCCGCTTCGATCGTGATCTGGACCACCACCCCGTGGACCATCCCGGCCAACCAGGCATTGAACGTTCACCCTGAATTCAATTACGCCCTGGTTGATATCGGCGACAAGCTGCTGGTGCTGGCTGAAGAGCTGGTTGAATCCTGCCTGTCGCGTTACGGCGTAGAAGGCACCGTACTGGCCACCGCGCCGGGCTCGGCACTGGAACTGATCAACTTCCGTCACCCGTTCTACGACCGCCTGTCGCCGGTGTACCTGGCCGACTACGTCGAACTGGGCGCTGGCACCGGCGTGGTTCACTCCGCCCCGGCCTACGGTGTGGACGACTTCGTGACCTGCAAGAAGTACGGCATGGTCAACGATGACATCCTCAACCCGGTACAAAGCAACGGCGTGTACGTGCCGTCGCTGGAGTTCTTCGGCGGCCAGTTCATCTGGAAGGCCAACCCGGCCATCGTCGAAAAACTGACCGAAGTCGGTGCGCTGATGCACACCACCGTCATCGAACACAGCTACATGCACTGCTGGCGCCACAAGACCCCGCTGATCTATCGCGCCACCGCGCAGTGGTTCATCGGCATGGACAAAGAGCCGGTCAGCGGCGACACCCTGCGCGTGCGCTCGCTCAAAGCCATCGAAGACACCAAGTTCGTTCCGGCCTGGGGCCAGGCGCGCCTGCACTCGATGATCGCCAACCGTCCGGACTGGTGCATCTCCCGTCAGCGCAACTGGGGCGTGCCGATCCCGTTCTTCCTGAACAAGGAAAGCGGCGAGTTGCACCCACGCACCGTCGAACTGATGGAAGAAGTCGCCAAGCGCGTTGAAGTCGAAGGCATCGAAGCCTGGTTCAAACTCGACGCCGCAGAACTGCTGGGCGATGAAGCGCCGCTGTACGACAAGATCAGCGACACCCTCGACGTCTGGTTCGACTCGGGCACCACCCACTGGCACGTGCTGCGCGGTTCGCACCCGATGGGTCACGAAACCGGCCCGCGTGCCGACCTGTACCTGGAAGGTTCCGACCAGCACCGCGGCTGGTTCCACTCGTCGCTGTTGACCGGTTGCGCCATCGACAACCACGCGCCGTACCGCGAGCTGCTGACCCACGGCTTCACCGTCGATGAGTCCGGCCGCAAGATGTCCAAATCGCTGGGCAACGTGATTGCGCCGCAGAAAGTCAACGACACCCTGGGCGCCGACATCATGCGTCTGTGGGTCGCGTCGACCGACTACTCTGGCGAAATGGCCGTGTCCGAGCAGATCCTGCAGCGCAGCGCGGACGCCTATCGTCGCATCCGTAACACCGCGCGTTTCCTGCTTTCCAACCTGACCGGTTTCAACCCGGCCACCGACCTGCTGCCGGCTGAAGACATGCTCGCACTGGATCGCTGGGCCGTGGATCGTACCCTGCTGCTGCAACGCGAGTTGCAAGAGCACTACGGCGAATACCGTTTCTGGAACGTTTACTCGAAGATCCACAACTTCTGCGTGCAGGAGCTGGGTGGTTTCTACCTCGACATCATCAAGGATCGCCAGTACACCACCGGCGCCGACAGCAAGGCACGTCGCTCGTGCCAGACCGCGCTGTTCCACATCTCCGAAGCGCTGGTGCGCTGGATCGCGCCAATCCTCGCGTTCACCGCCGACGAGCTGTGGCAGTACCTGCCGGGCGAGCGCAACGAATCGGTGATGCTCAACACCTGGTACGAAGGTCTGACCGAGCTGCCGGAAGGCTTCGAGCTGGGTCGCGCTTACTGGGATCGCATCATGGAAGTGAAGGTAGCGGTCAACAAAGAGATGGAAATCCAGCGTGCGGCCAAGGCCGTCGGTGGCAACCTGCAGGCCGAAGTGACGCTGTTTGCCGAAGAGGCGCTGAGCGCCGACCTGGCCAAGCTGAGCAACGAGCTGCGCTTTGTATTGATCACCTCGACTGCCAGCGTGGCACCTTTCGTTCAGGCACCTGCGGACGCGGTAGCCACCGAAGTCAGCGGCCTGAAACTGAAGATCGTCAAATCGGCCTTCCCGAAATGCGCCCGTTGCTGGCACTGCCGCGAAGACGTTGGAGTGAACCCGGAGCATCCGGAAATCTGCGGTCGTTGCGTCGACAACATCAGCGGCGCCGGCGAGGTTCGTCACTATGCCTAACGCCGTTGGCCGTTTCGGACGGTTGAGCTGGCTCTGGTTGAGTTTGCTGGTTCTGGTCATCGACCAGGCCAGCAAGTTCTACTTCGAAGGCAAGCTCGAAATGTTCCAGCAGATCGTGATCATTCCCGATTACTTCAGCTGGACCCTGGCCTACAACACCGGCGCGGCCTTCAGCTTCCTGGCCGACAGCTCCGGCTGGCAGCGCTGGCTGTTCGCCCTGATCGCGATCGTGGTCAGTGCGTTGCTGGTGGTCTGGCTCAAGCGTCTGGGGCGCAACGATACCTGGCTGGCTGTCGCTTTGGCGCTGGTGCTGGGCGGCGCGCTGGGCAATCTGTATGACCGCATTGCCCTGGGCCATGTGATCGACTTCATTCTGGTGCACTGGCAGAACCGCTGGTACTTCCCGGCGTTCAACTTCGCCGACAGCGCCATCACCGTCGGTGCGGTGATGCTCGCACTGGACATGTTCAAAAGTAAGAAAACCGGAGAAGCCGTTCATGACTGAACAGGTATTGGCTGAGCAACGCATCGGCCAGAACACGGAAGTCACTTTGCACTTTGCATTGCGCCTGGAGAACGGCGACACCGTCGACAGCACGTTCGACAAGGCCCCGGCGACCTTCAAGGTCGGCGACGGCAACCTGCTGCCGGGTTTCGAAGCGGCATTGTTCGGCTTCAAGGCTGGTGACAAGCGTACGCTGACCGTTGAGCCGGAAAACGCTTTTGGCCAGCCGAACCCGCAAAACGTACAGATCATCCCGCGTTCGCAGTTCGTCGACATGGAACTGTCGCCGGGTCTGCTGGTGATCTTCAACGATGCGGCCAATACTGAGCTGCCGGGTGTGGTGAAAGAGTTCGATGACGCGCAAGTGACTATCGACTTCAACCACCCGCTGGCCGGCAAGACGCTGACCTTTGACGTCGAGATCATCAACGTCAAAGCGATCTGAGTAACACTGCAAAACCACTGTGGGAGCGGGCTTTTGTGGTGAGGGGATTTATCCCCAATGGGGTGCGAAGCGCCCCCGAATCTGATCACCGCGATTCAGAACCGGAAAGCGTTGACTGTTTTGACGATTGCTTCGCAATCGATCGGGGATAAATCTCCTCGCCACAACAGGCTCGCTCCCACAATGTTTTCAACCGTTTTCGCTATTTCTTGCGCGCAAGACACGAGGCACAGCATGCAAATCAAACTCGCCAACCCCCGTGGCTTCTGCGCCGGCGTGGACCGGGCGATCGAAATCGTCAACCGCGCTCTGGAAGTCTTCGGGCCGCCGATCTACGTGCGTCATGAAGTGGTGCACAACAAGTTTGTGGTCGAAGACCTGCGCAACCGTGGCGCGATCTTCGTCGAAGAACTGGATCAGGTGCCGGACGATGTCATCGTGATCTTCAGTGCCCACGGCGTTTCCCAGGCCGTGCGCAATGAAGCCGCCGGCCGTGGCCTGAAGGTTTTCGACGCCACTTGCCCGCTTGTGACCAAGGTGCACATCGAAGTCGCCAAGTACAGCCGCGACGGCCGTGAGTGCATCCTGATCGGCCACGCCGGTCACCCGGAAGTTGAAGGCACCATGGGCCAGTACGACGCCAGCAGTGGCGGCGCGATCTACCTCGTCGAAGACGAGAAAGACGTAGCCGAACTGCAAGTGCGTGACCCGGAAAGACTGGCGTTCGTGACCCAGACCACCCTGTCGATGGACGACACCAGTCGCGTGATTGATGCCCTGCGCACACGTTTCCCGGCCATCGGTGGTCCGCGCAAGGACGACATCTGCTACGCCACGCAAAACCGTCAGGACGCGGTCAAGCAACTGGCCGACGAATGCGACGTGGTGTTGGTGGTGGGCAGTCCGAACAGCTCCAACTCCAACCGACTGCGCGAACTGGCCGAACGCATGGCCACGCCGGCCTACCTGATCGACGGCGCCGAAGACCTGCAGAAGAGCTGGTTCGAGGGTGTCGAGCGCATCGGCATCACCGCCGGTGCTTCCGCGCCGGAGGTATTGGTGCGCGGCGTGATCCAGCAGTTGCAAGCCTGGGGTGCGACCGGTGCCGACGAGCTGGCCGGCCGCGAAGAGAACATCACGTTCTCTATGCCGAAAGAGCTGCGCGTCCGCTCGATCTAACGCTCTTCTTCAGGCACAGCGCCTGCTCAGCCTTCGCGCTGGTCAGGCGCACCCGGCCAGTTGCCGCCAGTACTACCTGGCGCTGGCTGACCGGCTCGCGTGCCGAACAGATATGTAATGTCCCTGCCTGAAACGCCCGCCCGGGCATCAGTGGTTGTCCCAGACTGCTGAAGCGCACATAACGACTGACCGCCCAATTGCCGACAATCGGTGTCCGCCCGTCACTCGCTTGCTCCACCAGCAGCGGATTGCTGCTGTCCTGCGGCCCCTTGCCGCTGATATCCAGAATGATCCTCCAGCCCTGACTCCAGTCGCCGTTGATGCCATGGATCACCACGCTCTGATTGCGGGTGATGGCCAGGGTGCGGGCGTTGCGAATTCCGTCGAGCAGCGACTGCGCCGCCTGGTCGCGCTGCGTCGATTCGCTGAAGGCGGCAAACGCCGGACTGACCAGCGCCAGAACAATTGCGCCAATCGCCAGTCCCATAAGCAATTCAATCAGGCTGAAACCCTGTTGCGGCATGACAACTCCCTCCGTGGAGCATGAAGCCCGGCGGGATCCTTTTCGCCGGGCAGGGCAAATCAACCGACGCAGGCCGGTTGAATGTTCTAGTTTGTAGAAGCAGGTATAGCCGACGGCAACGGAGGGCATCGATGGATCATCGTACAAAAGGTTTCACGCTGCCCGAGTTGTTGGCTGCGGTAGCGGTGATGGTGATCCTCATCACCCTGGCGGTGCCGGGTTTTACCCGCTCGATCCAGAGCAGCAAGGCCGACACCGAAATGGGCGACCTGCAGCGCGCCATCAACTACGCGCGGCTGGAGGCGATTGATCGCGGCGTGACCACACGCTTGCGCCCGAGCGCCGGCGGCAGCGTGTGGACCGGCGAATTGTCGGTCTACGACAGTACTGGCACACCGGCGAATGTATTGCGGGTTGTTCCAGCGATGAGCAGCGGCGCGACTCTGACGCTACCCTCAGGAGTGACCGCACTGGATTTCAATAATCTGGGCGGTCTGGCGGCGCCGTCGACGGCGGTAGTCATCAGCTACGTGTTGGGAACGCAAAGCAGGACGCTGAACGTGTGTCTGAATGGACGAATTCAATTGGGTGGAAGTTGCGGATGAGGGCAGGGAGCACACAGGCACAGGAGGGCATGTCGCTGATCGAAGTGCTGGTCGCGTTGCTGATTCTGACCGTCGGCATATTGGGCGCGGCAGCCGTTCAAGTGAATGCGCTGAAGTACACCGACAGTTCGCGGATGACCAGTCAGGCGAGCTTCATTGCCTACGACATGATGGACCGCATCCGCGCCAACGCCGCCGCTGATTACACCGTCACGCCGCCGACCTCGGGCAACCTCAGCGTGGCGCGAGATCAGGATCTCTACGATTTCACTACTAACATCGTCAATTTCGGCGGGCCGACCGCAACCGGCACGATCACCCTCAATCAACGGGTGTACACCATCACCATCAACTGGAATGACTCACGGGCGGCGAATGCCACCGGCGCCACGCGCAGTTTCGTCCTGACCAGTCGTGCCACGGTCGATCCGGTGGCCGGCCCATGAAGCGCTCCAATCGAGGTTTCGGCCTGATCGAAATGCTCATCGCCCTGGCGATTGGGCTGATCATCGTGCTGGGCGTGGTGCAG
The DNA here is from genome assembly GCF_016756945.1 of Pseudomonas sp. MWU318. Classification (NCBI taxonomy): domain Bacteria; kingdom Pseudomonadati; phylum Pseudomonadota; class Gammaproteobacteria; order Pseudomonadales; family Pseudomonadaceae; genus Pseudomonas; species Pseudomonas sp. MWU318. The sequence goes on along the minus strand of NZ_JAESJL010000009.1, from coordinate 66,973 downwards.
ACGTTCCTCGCCGCTAAAAACACTTACGTCAGCCAGAACACCGCTGCCGCGATGCAGGAAGACGCACGTTTTGTCCTGAGCAAGATGATTCAGGAATTGCGCATGGTCGGCATGTTCGGCTGTCTGGGCACGATTACTGATGCGAGCTCGGCAGGGGATTTCACCGCGGCGCAGATCACCCCGATCAGTTGGGACAACAGCAACCTCAAGCTGACTCTGGTTACCGCTGATGTCGGCGGCAGTGGTGGCACGCCGACCTGGACGGTGGTCTCCGATTGCCGCAACAGCGCCACGGCCTATACCGGGTTGCGGGCGGCGGCGAGCGGGCAGATCGCCTTTCCGATCCGCCGCTTGATCTACAGCTTCAGCAACAACCAGATTCTCATGGGCACCGGCAGCGGCACGCCGACCCAACAGGTGTTGGTGAACAACGTCAGCGCGTTCACAGTCATGTTCGGTCTGGCGACGTCCGCCACCGATGTCGCGGCGTCCTCGTACAGCGCCAATCCCAGCGATCCGGCACGCATCCGCAGTGTGCGACTGAGCCTGACCCTCACCGACCCGAACAACCGGGTGGCCAACCAAACCTTCAACGTGGTTGCCGCTTTGCGCAACCGCTTGCAATGAGGGGCGGGCCGATGAGGATGACTTTCGACCAGCGGCAAAACCAGCGTGGCATGGTGTTGCTGGTCAGTCTGGTGTTTCTGTTGCTGCTGACCTTGATCGGGCTATCGTCGATGCAGAGTGCCAATCTGCAGGAAAAAATGGCCGGCAGCGTTAGCCTGCGCAATCAGTCGTTCCAGACCGCCGAGGCGGCGTTGCGCATCGGCGAGAGTGCGGTGCAACTCGACAGTTATTCGCTGGCGGTGTGTGCCAGCACCACGCAGTGTGCACCGCCGGCGGAGTCTGCGGTGGTCAGTGCGGCGGGGCTCAATTCGACTTCCGGGGTCACGTGGATCGCTGCCGGTAATGGCTTTTATGGGGTGCAGAACATTGGCACCACCCTGACGGCGGTCAACGTGCCGAGCAACACGTCGGCGACCCTGTACCGAGTGACCGCTGTCGGCATTGCTGGTACTTCGCGCAGTGTGGTGGAGAGTGTCTATGCGAAGTATTGAGCGCTGCCGGACGTTGTTGGCGGGGATGCTGCTGAGCTTGTATCTGGCGGCGCCGGCGTATGCGTTCACGCCGTCCGATTCGCCACTGTTGAGTGCTGCGGCGGTGCCGCCCAACGTGATGTTGCTGATCGATGATTCCGGCAGCATGAACAGCATCATTTACGCGGCAGGATTCGACCCCGACGTCACGCGTACACCGGCCCGGCAATGTAATGCGTTGCTCGGGCTGTGCCTGAGTTCGACGGCGATCACTGGCGATCCGGTGTTTCTCTCGAACCTGCCGACCTCCGGTTGCTCCGGCGGCGCCTTCGCCTTCTACAACAACAGCGTCGCGCCGTTGTGCCTGAAACTGCCGGATCCGGTGGGCGGCGGCAATACTCGCTACACGGGGGATTACATCGCCTATGTGGTCGGGCTGGCGATCAACAACGGCACCCGCGACTTCACCACCGGGGCGATTCCCAACGACTATCGGATCAACGTCGCGCGCAACGTGTCCACCGCACTGGTCACCAGCAACCGTAACTTGCGCATGGGCCTGTCGACCTTCAACCCGGTGACCAGCAACAACCCCGGGAACGGTGGATACATCGCTCGTTCCATCAGTGATCTGTCGCCGGTCTCCGGCAGCGTGACCCAGGCGCAGGCCGACGCCAACTACAATGCGTTGATTTCGGCGATCGGTGGTTTGGGGGCCGTGGCCAACACGCCGCTGGCAGAAACCTATTACGAAATCACCCGGTACATGCGCGGCATGACGCCGTACTACAACAGCACACCCACCACTTACACCAGTCCGATCCAGTACCGCTGCCAAAAGAACTACGGCGTGGTGATCACTGACGGTTTGCCGACCTACGATCGCACCTTCCCAACCAACGATCCGTTGGGTGGCAGTCGTCTGCCGAACTGGGATGGCATCAATAATGATGGCAACAACCTCAATGGCGATAACGAGGGTGACACGCTGTATCTGGATGACATTGCCAAGTTTGCGTTCGACATCGACATGCGGTCGACAGGTACCGATCTCGCGGGCAAGAGCTGGGGCTCGGCGGATTTTCCCAAGCAGAACATGAACACCTACACCGTCGGCTTTACTGCCGACAACGACATGCTTTCCGACGCCGCTGCCTATGGGCAAGGCAAGTATTACCAGGCCACCGACAGCACCGGCCTCAACACCGCGCTGTCCTCGGCCTTGAGCGACATCACCTCCAAGGCCGGGTCCGGGGGCAGCGGCGTCACCAGCGGCACTACGCTGGCCAGTGGCACCAGTTATTTCCAGACCAGCTACGACCCCAAGGACTGGCGCGGCACGATCAAATCCTTTGGCTTCACTTCGGCTGGCGCGGTGAATACTTCGACAGCCCTGTGGACCACCGATACCACGATCGTGCCGGGCGCGACCGCACCGACTTATCAATCGTGGAACACCACCAGTAACGCCGCCGTGACTCTGGCTTACGGCAACTTTTCCGCGACCCAGCAGACCACGCTGAGCCAGAGCCTGCCCACCGGTATCAGCGGCAGCGATCTGGTGGAGTGGAGCAAGGGCACCAACAAGACCGGGCTGAAAGTGCGCAGCGTGTTGCTCGGCGACATCATCAACTCGCCGCTGGTGCTGGCCTCGCCCAGCGACAAAACCGCCTCCGACCTCTCGGGCGACACCACCTACACCACGTACCTGACCACCAAAGCGGCGAACATGAATTCGAGTCTGGTGGTGAATGCCAACGACGGTTTCGTCAACGTGATCAACTCGGCCAACGGCACCCGGCGTTATGCCTACATGCCGTCCAGCGTGTTGCCGTCGCTGCGGCTGATTGCCGACCCGGCTTACATCAATGGCGTCAGCCACAAGTTTCTGGTGGACGGCCAGGTCGGGGTCTACGACCTTCAGTTCAACAGTGCCTGGAAAACCGTGGCCATCGGCGGCACCGGTGCTGGCGGTAAGACGTTCTATGCGCTGCAACTGTTCGATGCGTCCGCGGGCAATGTGCTCAATGCCCTGTGGGAAGTCAGTGCACCCGCCACGGCGAACACTGCCAACGCATTCAATGATCTGGGTTACGCCTATGCCCGGCCGGAAGTGGCACGCTTGGCCGATGGTCGCTGGGCGGCATTCATTGCCAATGGTTATGGCAGCAACTCCGGGGTGGCGGCGTTGTATGTGCTGGATGTGCGTGACGGTTCGCTGATCAAGAAGATCGTGATCGACAGCACCGAAACCACCAATGGCCTGTCGTCGGTGAAGCTCAAGGTCAATTCTTCCAACGTGGTGCAGGCCGCTTACGGCGGTGACCTGAAAGGGCGATTGTGGAAGTTCGATCTGAGCGCGACGTCGACTGACAGCTGGGGTGTGGCGTTCTCCGGTAAACCGTTGTTCACCACGGCAGGCGGGGCGAGTCAGCCGATCACCGCGCAGCCGCTGCTGGCGGACAATTCGCTGGGGGGCAAACAGATCTTCGTCGGCACCGGCAAATTCAACGAGACCGCCGACAAGACCAACAAGGATCTGCAGGCATTTTATTCGGTGTGGGATGCCGACGGCGGTTCCGGGCAACTGACGGTCAGCAGCCTGCAGGCGCAGGCAGTGACTGGAGTGTTCTCCGGCAGCACCGGGCAGTTCATCACCACTAGCCAGAACGACACGACCTATCCGGGGGAGAAGGGCTGGTACCTGCCGTTGGTGTACAACAACGTGCTGACCGGCGAGCGGGTGATCAATCAGGCCAGTCTGGTGCTCGGACGCATCGTGTTTACCACCGCCAGTGTCGATACCACCGACCCGTGTGCCAATTTCGGCACCGGCAAACTGGTCGAACTCGATGCGTTCAGCGGTAAGATGCTCAACTACGCGGTGCTCGACACCAACGCCGATGGTGTGGTCGACAGCAATGACACGATTTCCAGCGGCGTGGTGTTCACCGGCGGGATTCCGACCCTGAACGCCATCGTCAATGGCGCGACGCGCAAGATCGTCAACGATTCCAGTGGCACCGTCACCACACTGGTGGAAAAATCCGGCGGTGGCAGCCGTCGTATCATGTGGCGACAAATACAGTAAGTGAGAGTTTGAGGCATGCGCAGAGTCAACCAAGGCTTCACCCTGATCGAAATCATGATCGTGATTGCGATCATCGGGATCATCATCACCATCGCCGCACCGAGTTACACCGAATACCTGAAAAAGGGCCGTCGCGCTGAAGTGGTGTCGCTGCTCTCGGAGCAGGCGCAGAGCCTCGAGCGTTTCTATACCAAAAACAACGTCTACACCGGCATCACCGGTCTGAGCACGGGCAATGATTTCTACACCATCACCCCGACAATCGCTGACCAGACCTTCCTGCTGACCGCCACCCGCAAGGCTGGTACTGCCATGGCCACCGACAAGTGCGGGGATTTCACCCTGACCAATACGGGTGTCAGAGGCATGAACAACGCAACCACCGGGCTGACCACCAAGGATTGCTGGGGCCGCTGAGGTACCTTCTCAAGGGCGCCTTTTGCGCCCACTGTCTTTTTTACGGTTGGATCAAACATGACCAGGCAACAGCAAGTGGTGATTGTCGGTGGCGGGGTGATTGGCCTGCTGACCGCCTACAACCTCGCCTCCGAAGTGCGCAGCGTGGTGCTGCTGGATCGCTCGAACGTCGGCCAGGAATCGTCCTGGGCCGGCGGCGGTATCGTTTCGCCGCTGTACCCGTGGCGCTACAGCCCGGCAGTCACCGCGCTGGCGCATTGGTCGCAGGATTTTTATCCACAGCTGGGCGAGCGGCTGTTTGCCGATACCGGGGTTGATCCCGAAGTGCACACCACCGGCCTGTATTGGCTGGATCTGGAGGATGAAGCCGAGGCACTGGCCTGGGCCAAGCGAGAAAACCGTCCGCTGCGGGCTGTGGATATCTCGGCGGCGCACGATGCGGTGCCGGTGCTGAGCGGCGGGTTCTCCCGGGCGATCTACATGGCCGATGTGGCCAATGTGCGTAACCCGCGTTTGGTCAAATCGCTGAAAGCCGCTTTGCTCGCGCTGCCGAACGTGACGATTCACGAGCAATGCGAAGTCAGCGGCTTTGTTCGCGAAGGCGAGCGGGTGGTTGGCGTCGAGACGTCCAAGGGCTTGATCCGCAGCGAGCAGATCGTGCTGACGGCCGGGGCGTGGAGCGGTGATCTGCTCAAGACGCTGGACCTGACGCTACCGGTCGAGCCGGTCAAGGGCCAGATGATTCTCTACAAGTGTGCAGCGGATTTCCTGCCGAGCATGGTGCTGGCCAAGGGACGATATGCGATTCCGCGTCGCGACGGGCACATTCTGATCGGCAGTACCCTGGAGCACGAAGGCTTCGACAAGACCCCGACCGAGGTCGCGTTGCAGAGCCTCAAGGCTTCGGCGGTCGAGCTGCTGCCGGCGCTGGCGGGGGCCGAAGTGGTGGGGCACTGGGCCGGTTTGCGCCCGGGCTCGCCTGAGGGAATCCCGTATATCGGCCGCGTGCCGGGGTTTGAGGGGTTGTGGCTGAACTGCGGGCATTACCGCAATGGCCTGGTGCTGGCGCCGGCGTCGTGTCAGTTGTTCGCCGATGTGATGCTGGGGCGTGCGCCGATTATTGATCCGGCGCCGTATGCGCCAGAGGGCCGCATTTAAGCAAAAGATCGCAGCCTGCGGCAGCTCCTACATTGGAATGCGTTTCCTGTAGGAGCTGCCGCAGGCTGCGATCTTTACAGGCTCAATCCAGACCGAGTTTCTTCAGCCGATAACGCATCGAGCGAAACGACAGACTCAACCGCTGCGCCGCCGCCGTACGATTCCAGCGCGTTTCCTCCAGCGCCTGCAGGATCAGCTTGCGCTCGACGTTCTCCAGATAGTCCTCAAGGTTATCGATTTGCGTCAGGTCGGCAATACCGCCCTCGACCGCGCAATTACCTTCGCTGAGACGTAAATCCGCGGCCTCGATCAACTGGTTTTCACACAGCGTGTGCGCCCGTTCGAGGACGTTTTCCAGCTCCCGCACATTCCCCGGAAAACGGTAACTCTTCAGCGCCTCAAGCGCCTGCGGGTGCAGACGGGCCGCCGCGCGGCCGCTGCCTGCCGCCAGACGCTGGAGCATCTGCGCAGCCAGCACTTCGATGTCATCGCGCCGTTCGCGCAGGGATGGCACGCGCAGTTCGATCACGTTCAAGCGGTAATACAGGTCCTGGCGAAAGCGTCCGGCGGCGACCTCGGCGTCGAGATCCTTGTGGGTGGCGCAAAGAATGCGCACATCGACCACCGCTTCCTGCTGGCCGCCGACGCTGCGCACGGCCTTCTCCTGAATCGCTCGGAGCAATTTGACCTGCATCGACAGCGGCAGGTCCGCCACCTCGTCGAGAAACAGGGTGCCGCCGTGCGCGGCCTGGAACAGTCCGGGTTTATCCTCGACCGCGCCAGTGAAGCTGCCCTTGCGATGGCCGAAAAACTCGCTTTCCATCAGCTCCGACGGAATTGCCCCGCAGTTGACCGGCACAAACGGCTTGCTGGCGCGTGGCCCCTGTTCGTGGATCAGCCGCGCGACCAGTTCTTTGCCGCTGCCCGATTCTCCACTGATGTAGACCGGTGCCTGACTGCGCGCCAGTTTGTCGATCTGTTTGCGCAGATTGCGCATGGGCTGCGAGTCGCCAAGCAGGCGCCGATCTATCGACGATACAGCGCCACCCGCCGCCGGCATGCGCAATGCGGTGCTGACCAGTTCGCGCAGGCGCGTCAGATCAACCGGCTTGGTCAGGAAGTCGAAGGCCCCGGCCTTCAAGGCGTTGATCGCCGTTTCCAGACTGCCGTACGCGGTGATCATCGCCACCGGCAGTTGTGGATAACGTTGCTGGATGTGCTGCACCAGGTCCAGCCCCGTGCCGTCGGGCAGGCGCATGTCGGTCAGGCACAGGTCGAAGGTGTTGTTGTGCAGCAACGCTTGGGCTTCGCCGAGGTTGCGTGCGCTGAAGGTGTCGAGTTTCATCCGTCCCAGGGTGATTTCCAGGAGTTCGCGGATATCCGGTTCGTCGTCGACGATGAGGATTTTTTGCCGTGGGCTCGTGTTCAACTTTGTTTCCGTCCGTGAGCAAAGGTGATGCGAAAGCAGCCGCCGCCTTGGCGTGGTTTGAAGTCTAGGCGCGCCTGGTTGCTTTCGCACAGCTCACGGGACAGATAAAGCCCAAGGCCGGTGCCTTGGCTGCTGGTGGTGAAGAACGGTTCGAACAGATGCGCCTGCTGATCGGGCGGCACACCGGGGCCGTTGTCCTGTACTTCGAGCACCGCCAGCTGACTGTCGGGGTCTATGAACAGTGCCAGCCAGACCTCGGCCTGCTCGTGCAGCAGGGCGCTGTGCCGCCAGCCGTTGCGTAACAGATTGTCGAGAATTTGCGTGAGCTGGTCGGGGTCCATCAATGTGATGAAGTCTCCGGAGTTGATCCGCAAATGAATCGACTGGCGCTCAGTCGCCTGCTCGCGGCTCTCGCAGACGAAGCGTTCCAGCCACGGCTTGAGATCCAGCCGTTGCGGAGCGCTCTGCTGGCGACGCGACAGTTGCAGGACGTTTTCAATGACTCGGTTCATGCGCTGGGAGTGGTCTTGAATAATCTGTGTCAGACGTCGATCCGCGCCATCGAGTTCCTCGGACTCGCCCAATAGCTGCGCGGCGTGACTGATGGCCCCCAGCGGGTTACGGATTTCATGGGCGATGCCGGCGGTCAGGCGCCCGAGCGCGGCGAGTTTGAGTTGCTGGGCTTGCTGGGCGACTTGCGCGAGGTCTTCGAGAAATATCAGGGTCTGCTGGTTCGGGCTCTGTGCGAGGGCGATGAAGTTCGGTTGCAGCTCCAGACCGTTGCCGGGAATCTTCAGGCTCTGCGGGCGCAGGGTCGGGTTGCTCAGCCACAGTTGCAGGCGCTCGACCAGTGCCGGCGAGTAGTCATCGATCAAATGCCCCTCAAGGTGCGACTGCGCCAGCAGGTTTTTCGCGCTGTGATTGGCCAGTTGCACCCGGCGCTGTTCGTCGAGCACCAGAATGCCGGTGCGCATGCGCTGCAGAATCAGGGCGTTGAGGGCCTCGAGGCCGACCACCTCGCTGGCGCGCTGTTCGGCGAGGGTCTCGCTGACTTCCAGGCGTCGAACCAGGCCCTGTACCAGCATCGATGCGGCAAAACACAGGGCGCCGAGGGTCCCGGCTTGCAGGTAATCATTGGCGCTCAGGGGATGGCTGAAACCCAGCAGGAAGCTGGAAACGACAATGCCGAGCGCGCCGATGGCGGCAATGAGCAGGCCGATGCGTCGGCGCAGCAGGGTATTGGCGATCGCCACCGAGACAATCAGCAGGTTGCCGATGGCGCTGGCGACGCCGCCCGCCGCGTAGAACAGGCCGCACAGCAGCAGCACATCGACCAGCGCCAGGCTGAACAGCTGCGCCGGGCGGCGGGTGTTCTCCAGGAACACCACCAGCAGAATGTTCAACACCAGATACAACCAGCTGCCGCTGCGCAGCAGGTCGTCGTCGGCCGACGTCAGCAGGCGGTTGTCCATGTTGCTGGAGATCAGCAACACCAGGGTGATGCCGACGCTTAAACGGTAGAGGTGATAAAGGCGCAGCAGGCGCTGCGCCTGTTTACTGTCGGCGTTGGCGGCCTCAGCGATCACTGGTGCCCGGGCCTTGCTCAAGGTGAGCCTGGCTGCAATACCACTGTTGCTGAAGGTTCAGCGCGCGATCGCGCGGCAGGTGCACGCCGCAATGGGCGCAGCGCACCATCGGCGCGGCGTCATGCTCGCGGGGCGACTGGGCGGAAGCGGCGGGCGCCTTGAATTTGCGCCACAGCCATACCGCAGCGAAAATCAGGACAATCCAGAACAGTAAACGAAGCATGATGGGCGGCTTTTCGGCTAATGATTCGGCAGTTTAGCCAAGGAGCCGGCAAGCGCACAGACTATTAATGCGCTGCAATGAAAAAGGGAGATCCGCAGATCTCCCTTTTTTGTGCCGCCCGGTGTGATCAGTCGAACACGCCGAAGGTCATGTAGCTGAACCACGAACGGTCATCGTTGTTGCCCTCAGCCTCGTGATGTTCTTCCTCGATCACGTCACCGTTTTCGTCTTTAGGCTTGAGCTCGTTCGGAATTGCGTCTTTCGCGTCCTGGAACTGCTTCTGCACGTCCTGGTTGGCGCGGGTTTCTCCCGGCGGCAGCGGTGGACGCGATTCGATCAGACCCAGCGTCGCCTTGCTCAGGAACGAACGGTTGTCGGCTTCGGCGACCGATGGCACGAACTGACCGTCCTGCAGGCTCGGGTGGTTCGGGTAGTTGAGCTTCAGGGTTTCCAGGCTGGTGGCGGCCAGATCGTCCAGGTGCAAACGCTGGTAAGCCTCGGTCATCACCGCCAGGCCGTCGCCGACCGATGGGGTTTCCTGGAAGTTTTCCACTACATAACGGCCACGGTTGGCGGCGGCGACGTAGGCCTGACGAGTCAGGTAGTAGTCGGCTACGTGGATTTCGTAGGCCGCCAGCAGGTTGCGCAGGTAGATCATGCGCTGCTTGGCGTCCGGCGCGTAGCGGCTGTTCGGGTAGCGGCTGGTCAGCTGGGCAAACTCGTTGTACGAGTCGCGGGCAGCGCCCGGGTCACGCTTGGTCATGTCCAGCGGCAGGAAGCGCGCCAGCAGGCCGACGTCCTGGTCGAAAGAGGTCAGACCTTTCAAGTAGTACGCGTAATCCACGTTCGGATGCTGCGGATGCAAACGAATGAAACGCTCGGCGGCGGACTTTGCAGCTTCCGGCTCGGCGTTCTTGTAGTTGGCGTAGATCAACTCCAGCTGTGCCTGATCGGCGTAGCGACCGAACGGATAACGCGACTCCAGGGCCTTCAGCTTGGCTGTGGCGCTGGTGTAGCTGTTGTTGTCCAGGTCAGTCTGAGCCTGCTGATACAGCTCGGCTTCGCTGAGGTTTTCGTCTACGACTTCCTTCGATGAGCAAGCAGCGGTCAATGCGAGGATGGCGATCAGCAGCAGGTGTTTCACTTGCATGGCGGCTTGCGTCCCTATGACGGCCGCTGTCTTGGGCGGGGCCGTCCTGTTATGATGAGCGCCCCGTTGAAAAGCCTCGGGGCAAAAGACGCCGTATTTAACCACAAGCGCGCAGCCGAAACCAAAGGCTGTGCCGACGCCCAGTCAGAGCATGTCCGATAAAATTGAACTTCGCGCAGAGGTGCCGTCCGATTTGGGCGGCCAACGCCTCGATCAAGTCGCCGCCCAACTCTTCGCTGAGCACTCACGCTCGCGCCTTTCCGCCTGGATCAAAGAAGGTCGCCTGACTGTGGACGGGGCGGTCATCCGCCCGCGCGACATCGTGCATGGCGGTGCCATCCTTGAGCTGACTGCCGAGCAGGAAGCCCAGGGCGAGTGGATCGCCCAGGACATCGAGCTCGACATCGTCTATGAAGACGACGACATCCTGGTGATCAACAAGCCTGCGGGCCTGGTGGTGCACCCGGCTGCCGGCCACGCCGATGGCACCTTGCTCAATGCCTTGCTGCACCACGTGCCGGACATCATCAATGTCCCGCGCGCCGGTATCGTGCACCGCCTGGACAAGGACACCACCGGTCTGATGGTGGTGGCCAAGACCATCCAGGCGCAGACCAAGCTTGTTGCCCAGTTGCAAAGCCGCAGTGTCAGCCGGATCTACGAGTGCATCGTGATCGGTGTCGTGACCGCCGGGGGCAAGATCAACGCCCCGATCGGCCGTCATGGTCAGCAGCGCCAGCGCATGGCAGTGATGGAAGGCGGCAAGCCGGCCGTCAGTCATTACCGCGTGCTGGAGCGTTTCCGTTCGCACACGCACGTGCGGGTCAAACTGGAAACCGGCCGGACCCACCAGATTCGCGTGCACATGTCGCACATCAACTTCCCGTTGGTCGGCGACCCGGCGTACGGCGGTCGTTTCCGCATTCCGCCTGCCGCGAACCCGACCATGGTCGAGTCGCTCAAGCACTTCCCGCGTCAGGCGCTGCACGCGCGCTTCCTTGAGCTGGATCATCCGACCACCGGTGAGCGCATGAGCTGGGAATCGCCGCTGCCGGAAGACTTCGTCTGGCTGCTGACCCTGCTCAAGCAGGATCGCGAGGCATTCGTCGGATGAACTGGCTGACGCCGGACTGGCCTGCGCCGGCCAGCGTCAGGGCCTGTGTCACCACCCGCGAGGGGGGTGTCAGCGAGGCGCCGTTCGACAGCCTCAATCTGGGTGATCATGTCGATGATCGCCCGGATGCAGTCGCCGAGAATCGTCGGCGTCTGACCGAACACTTTTCTATACAGCCTGCCTGGTTGCAGCAAGTACACGGGATTGCCGTGGCCCATGCTGATCCGGGCGTGGTTGCCACCGCCGATGCCAGTTGGACGGCGACTCCCGGGATTGCCTGCACGGCGATGACCGCAGATTGTCTGCCGGCATTGTTCTGCAACCGTGCCGGTACTCGCGTCGCGGCGGCTCACGCCGGTTGGCGCGGTTTGGCGGCGGGCGTACTGGAAGCCACTCTAGATCATCTCGACACTGCTGCGGCGGACGTACTGGTCTGGCTCGGCCCGGCCATTGGCCCGAAAGCCTTTGAAGTCGGCCCGGAAGTACGCGAAGTCTTTGTCAATCAATTGCCGGAAGCGGCAGCAGCCTTCGTCCCCAGCCACAATGCTGGCAAGTTCATGGCCGACATCTATCTGCTGGCGCGCCTGCGCCTGGCTGAACGCGGTGTCACTGCGGTTTATGGCGGCGGTTTCTGCACCGTGACCGACCCGCGCTTCTTTTCTTACCGCCGTGCGTCGCGCACTGGCCGTTTCGCCTCCCTTGTCTGGCTCACCCGCTAGACTTGCCTGACCTGAATCAACTCGCTGACGCTTGAATCTCCCAGAATCGACCGCATCTACAGTGGTATCTGGCAGGTTTCTTTATTCAGGATGGTTTTTAGGTCCGGCCTGCTCAAAAGGAAGGTGACCCCATGCGTATAGACCGTTTAACCAGCAAATTACAGTTGGCGTTGTCCGACGCCCAATCCCTGGCCGTTGGCCACGATCATCCGGCCATCGAGCCGGCGCACTTGATGCAGGCCATGCTTGAACAGCAGGGTGGTTCGATCAAACCCCTGTTGATGCAAGTCGGCTTCGACGTCAACAGCTTGCGCAAAGAGCTGACCAAAGAGCTCGACCAATTACCGAAAATCCAGAACCCGACCGGCGACGTCAACATGTCGCAGGATCTGGCGCGTCTGCTCAATCAGGCTGATCGCCTGGCTCAGCAGAAGGGCGACCAGTTCATTTCCAGCGAGCTGGTGCTGCTCGCCGCGATGGACGAGAACAGCAAGCTCGGCAAACTGCTGCTCGGCCAGGGCGTGAGCAAGAAAGCCCTGGAAAACGCGATCAACAACCTGCGCGGTGGTGAGGCGGTGAATGACGCCAACCACGAAGAGTCGCGTCAGGCGCTGGACAAATACACCGTCGACCTGACCAAGCGCGCCGAAGACGGCAAGCTCGATCCGGTGATCGGCCGTGACGACGAAATTCGCCGCACCATTCAGGTTCTGCAGCGTCGCACCAAGAACAACCCGGTGCTGATCGGCGAACCTGGCGTGGGTAAAACCGCGATTGCCGAAGGTCTGGCCCAGCGCATCATCAACGGCGAAGTGCCGGACGGCCTCAAGGGCAAACGTCTGCTGTCGCTGGACATGGGCGCGCTGATTGCCGGTGCCAAGTATCGCGGTGAGTTCGAAGAGCGCCTGAAAGCGCTGCTCAACGAGCTGTCGAAACAGGAGGGGCAGATCATTCTGTTCATCGACGAACTGCACACCATGGTCGGTGCCGGTAAGGGCGAAGGCTCGATGGATGCCGGCAACATGCTCAAACCGGCACTGGCGCGCGGTGAGCTGCACTGCGTCGGCGCTACCACGCTCAACGAGTATCGCCAATATATAGAGAAGGATGCGGCGCTTGAGCGGCGTTTCCAGAAAGTCCTGGTGGACGAGCCGAGCGAAGAAGACACCATCGCCATCCTGCGTGGCCTAAAGGAGCGTTATGAGGTTCACCATAAAGTGGCGATCACTGACGGCGCGATCATCGCCGCGGCCAAGCTCAGCCATCGCTATATCACTGACCGGCAGTTGCCGGACAAGGCCATCGACCTGATCGATGAGGCTGCCAGCCGTATCCGCATGGAGATCGACTCCAAGCCGGAAGTGCTGGATCGTCTGGAACGTCGTTTGATTCAGCTCAAGGTTGAATCCCAGGCACTGAAGAAAGAAAGCGATGAAGCGGCGATGAAACGCCTGGAAAAACTCCAGGAAGAAATCGTTCGCCTCGAGCGTGAATATTCGGATCTGGAAGAAATCTGGAACTCGGAAAAAGCCGAGGTACAGGGTTCGGCGCAGATTCAGCAAAAGATCGAGCAGTCGCGTCAGGAACTGGAAGCGGCGCGCCGTAAAGGCGACCTCAACCGCATGGCCGAATTGCAGTACGGGGTGATCCCGGATCTGGAACGCAGCCTGCAAATGGTCGATCAGCACGGCAAGAGCGAAAACCAGCTGCTGCGCAGCAAGGTGACCGAAGAGGAAATCGCCGAAGTCGTTTCGAAGTGGACCGGTATTCCGGTGTCGAAAATGCTCGAAGGCGAGCGCGACAAGCTGATGAAGATGGAAAGCCTGTTGCATCAGCGTGTGATTGGTCAGGACGAGGCAGTGGTTGCGGTCGCCAACGCGGTACGCCGCTCGCGTGCCGGGCTGGCGGATCCGAATCGTCCAAGCGGCTCGTTTATGTTCCTCGGCCCGACCGGTGTCGGTAAAACCGAGCTGTGCAAGGCGCTGGCCGAATTCCTCTTTGATACTGAAGAGGCGATGGTGCGGATCGACATGTCCGAGTTCATGGAGAAACATTCCGTGGCACGGCTGATTGGTGCGCCACCAGGCTATGTCGGCTACGAGGAGGGTGGTTACCTGACCGAAGCGGTACGCCGCAAGCCTTACTCGGTGATCCTGCTGGACGAGGTCGAGAAGGCACATCCGGATGTGTTCAACATCCTGCTGCAGGTGCTGGAGGATGGGCGTCTGACCGACAGTCACGGGCGCACGGTGGATTTCCGCAATACCGTGATCGTCATGACCTCGAACCTCGGTTCGTCGCAGATCCAGGAACTGGTCGGTGACCGTGAGGCCCAGCGTGCAGCGGTGATGGACGCGCTGACGTCGCACTTCCGTCCGGAGTTCATCAACCGGGTCGACGAAGTGGTGATCTTCGAGCCATTGGCGCGGGATCAGATCGCGGGCATTACCGAGATCCAGTTGGGCCGTCTGCGCAGTCGTCTGGCCGAGCGCGAGCTGAAGCTGGAACTGAGTCCGGAAGCGATGGACAAGCTGATTGCCGTCGGTTACGACCCGGTTTATGGCGCACGTCCTCTCAAACGTGCGATCCAGCGCTGGATCGAAAACCCGTTGGCGCAGTTGATCCTGTCGGGGCATTTCCTGCCAGGCGACACGGCAACCGGCAAGGTCGTGAACGACGAAATCGTTTTCGACTGAGCGGCAACGCCAATGAAATAAGGAAGGCCTCGCTTTGCGAGGCCTTTTTTTCGTTAGGCTGTTGAAGTCTAAGGAAAAGGCTTGTAAAGTGCGCCCCGCAGTCAGTCACCCGCAGCATCTCAGCTCACTGAGCTGAAATCTGAAATAAGTTGCAAATCATTAACTTGAAAGCGATTTAGGGGGTTGACAGAGGTGTTCTAGGTTGTAGAATAGCGCGCCTCAGACACACGAACGCAGTGATGCGAACGGAAGTCTAAGAGCTGTAAGTTTCACCGTTGTAAATTGAAATATGTAGTTCCGTGATAGCTCAGTCGGTAGAGCAAATGACTGTTAATCATTGGGTCCCAGGTTCGAGTCCTGGTCACGGAGCCAATTTCAAACCGGGGTATAGCGCAGTCCGGTAGCGCGCCTGCTTTGGGAGCAGGATGTCAGGAGTTCGAATCCCCTTACCCCGACCATTTTTGGGTCGTTAGCTCAGTTGGTAGAGCAGTTGGCTTTTAACCAATTGGTCGTAGGTTCGAATCCCACACGACCCACCATTTTTGAAACCAGGTAACACTGGGATCGAATCTTAAGATCAGAGGCCAAAAGCGCTGATCGAAGAAGGCGATCTTTGAAAGGTCGCCTTTTTTTTACCGGGGTATAGCGCAGTCCGGTAGCGCGCCTGCTTTGGGAGCAGGATGTCAGGAGTTCGAATCCCCTTACCCCGACCATATTGAAAATCCTCGTATCGAAAGATACGGGGATTTTTTTTGCCCATGAAAAACTCAGGCCCTAAGCAAAATCATTGTAGGAGTGAGCCTGCTCGCGATAGCGGTGTGTCAGTCATGAATGAATTGACTGACCCACTGCTATCGCGAGCAGGCTCACTCCTACAGGGTGGATCAATGTAGCTTCAGGCGTGGCTCGGTGCCGCGACCGATCTTGCTGCCCAGCATCAGCATCGCCGTGCGGAACGGTCCGTACAGCGCCATCTGGTGCATGCGGTACAGCGACACGTAGAACATCCGCGCCAGCCAGCCCTCCAGCATCACACTGCCGGTCAGGTTACCCATCAAGTTACCCACAGCCGAAAAACGCGACAGCGAAATCAGCGAGCCGTAGTCGGTGTACTTGTACTCCGGCAGGGTTTTGCCCTCGATGCGCAGCTTCAGTGACTTGGCCAGCAACGACGCCTGTTGGTGCGCGGCTTGCGCACGCGGTGGCACGTTGCGATCCGAACCCGGTTGAGGGCAGGCGGCGCAGTCACCGAAGGCGAAAATGTTTTCGTCGCGGGTGGTCTGCAACGTCGGCAGCACTTGCAACTGGTTGATGCGGTTGGTCTCCAGGCCGTCGATGTCCTTGAGGAAACCCGGCGCGCGAATCCCGGCAGCCCAGACTTTCAGGCTGGCCTTGATCACGTTGCCATCGGCGGTGATCAGGCTGTCGGCGGTCACTTCGCTGACCGAAGCGTTGGTCATCACATTGACCCCGAGTTTCTCCAGAGTCTTGTGCACCGGGCCGCTGATGCGCTCCGGCAGGGCTGGCAACACCCGTGGGCCGGCTTCGATCAGGGTGATGTGCATGTTTTCCGGTTTGATTCGGTCCAGACCGTAGGCCGCCAGTTCGTGTGCGGCATTGTGCAGTTCTGCCGCCAGTTCGACACCCGTGGCGCCGGCCCCGACGATCGCCACACTGATCTGCTCGACCACATCGGTCTGCCCGGCATGCGCGCGCAGGTAATGGTTGAGCAATTGCTGGTGAAAGCGCTCGGCCTGTTTGCGGGTGTCGAGGAACAGGCAGTGCTGCGCTGCGCCCTGGGTGCCGAAATCGTTGGTGGTGCTGCCGACGCTGATCACCAGCGAGTCGTAGGCCACTTCACGCGCAGGAACCAGTTCCACGCCGTTTTCGTCGTAGGTGGCGGCCAGCTGGATTTTCTTCTGCGCGCGATCGAGCCCGCTCATGCGCCCCAGCTGGAACTCGAAGTGGTTCCATTTCGCCTGGGCAACATAATTGAGTTCATCCTCGGAAGAGTTCAGGGATCCGGCGGCCACTTCGTGCAGCAGGGGCTTCCAGATGTGCGTCAGGTTCGCGTCGACCAGCATCACACTGGCCGTGCCGCGCTTGCCCAGAGTCTTACCCAGACGGGTAGCCAACTCCAGACCGCCGGCGCCGCCGCCGACAATAACAATACGATGGGACATAGGGATCACTCGCAAGGTTTTTAAAGGAAATCGGTGCAATCACCTTCGCGAGCGCAATGCTGCTCATAGCGTCAGGTAACTGATAAGTCGGCTCAGCAGGCCCAGACCAATGGTCACTGCCAGCACCAGCACCAGGAGCATCCACGGCCGAAAAGGCCGGCGCTCGACACGGTGTTGGGACAGTTGCAGGTACTCTTCGACATGCTTTTGGTCTTCGGGGTTCAGGCGGCTGGTCATAAAGGCCTCGTCAGGTAGACGTTGCTGAATGTGCAGAAGCTACAGCGGTTTTCAACCGGGGTTGAACGCAGCATAGCCGCTGTCCGGAACCGGTTCGACAGACACACCGTCGTCGAGGCGAATGATCCCGCTTTGTAACACCCGCGCGGTAATTCCGCCATGCCCGCGCACCGCTTGAAAGGTGCCGGGACCGAGGTTGTTTTGCAGGCGCGCGCAGGGCTGGCACCAACCGGTGGTCTCGAATATTGCCTGACCGATGCGAAAGCGCCGACCCTTGAGACTAAACAGATTGATACCGCTGATCACCAGATTGCGCCGCAGGTCTTCAGCCCGCACGGGTTGATCTTCAGGTCGGCCCATGAGCGCGCTGATCACGGCCAAGTGTTCGAACTGAATCAACGTCACTTGCCGCGCATTGCGCACGCCGGGGCGGGCGTGGTCACCGGTCAATCCGGCTTCGAGCCGTGCCTCGACCGCGTCTAGCTCGATCATCGGGCCGCGAGACTCGGGGCGCACGCCGATCCAGCGTACGCGGCCAGTCTGCGGGACGTCGGCAATCAACTGCTGCAGCGGCGTCACAGGCTGATCCCGACATCGAAGACGATACTGCGACCGAGGTTGCTGCGCAGAAAGTCCGGCGCATCGGGATGGGCGAACAGCACCCGGGCGAAGGTCGGGCCGACCAGCGACAGCGAGCGCCAACCCTGACGCAGATACTCGGTCGGCGGTGGAAAATGGCTGTTGAGGTCCAGCACCTCGCGCTTGAGGCTGGCGAAGGCGATGATGTCCAGTTCGCCCAGATCCATGCCGCGTTCCTTGTAGTTGTGCGCTTTTTTGCGCAAGGTCGGCGCCAGTCGCAGTAAGAATTCATTGGCCGGGATCCGCCGTGGCTTGGCTTCACGACGCACCAACTGGCTGAGGGAAAACGCACTGCGGCGGCGTTGCAGTTCATCGCGCCATTCGTCGTTGAGCCGGCGCCCTTCATCGAGAACGAAGAACACTTCGAAATTGGCATCGCGAAACAGCACGTCCGGCGGCTCGCCGGCGGGGGCGAACTCATCGGCACGGTAGGGAATGTTCAAGCCTTGCAGCAGGCGCTGGCAGACCCAACGCTCACGCTCCCATTTGCGGGCATTGGACAGGAACGCGTTGGCTTGCTCGGCCGCAATGGTCAGCAGGCGTAAGTAATCTGAGTCATCCATAGGCCAAGCTTAGCGTTCAAATGCGACAAGCAGAAAGCTTTGCATCGGCTGATGCCCGGAAGAGGGCGGTGTAGACTCCGATGAAGGAATCAAACCCATGGAGAAGGTAAGGGATTCATGATCGGTGCAGAACTGCTGTCGTCGACGAGCCTGACACTCGGCTGGCTGATTTACCTGCCGGTGCTGTTGTGGGCGATCTGTCGTGCGCCGTGGGTCGAGTTGTTCAGCGACAGTCGTCGTCAGCATCTGCTGTTCGGCACTGTGTTCGCCTTGTTTCTGCTGTGGATGGTGCGCAGGGATTTCGACACCGGGGTTTCTTATCACTTCATCGGTATGACCGCCGTGACGTTGCTGCTCGACTGGCCGCTGGCGATCATCGGCGGGCTGGTGGCGCAGCTCGGGCTGGTGTTGCTCGGGCGTCAGGATCTGGCGGCGGTCGGGGTCAACGGTACGTTGCTGATCCTGTTGCCGGTGTTGATCACCGAGTGCGTGGCGATCCTCGTCGAGCGTGCCCAGCCGCGAAATCCGTTTGTGTACATCTTCTGTTCCGGGTTCTTTGCGGCGGCGTTGTCCGCATTGCTGTGTCTGACGCTGAGTCTGGGCCTGCTCTGGTACGACGGTCTGTTCGCCATGCCGGAATGGCTGGAAGACTTCATCGGCTACCTGTGGCTGCTGATCTTTCCCGAAGCGTTCATCAACGGCATGGTGATCAGCGCGCTGGTGGTGTTCAGCCCCGAGTGGCTGGAAACCTTCAACCGCACCCGCTACCTTTCGGCGCCGTGGAAGGACGACGACCCCAAGTCTTGATCCACATCAAATCCGTCATCCACGCGGCATTTCATGCTCGGCCAAATTCCTTCAGGAGCAGCGGCATGAGTGTTTACGAGTGGGCGAGGCAGGAGACGCGGCAGAGTCTGGACATGGCGCTGGAGGTGGGCTTCGATCCGGGCCTGAGTCTGCGCGCCTTGCTCAGCGCGGTGGTGCAACAGAGCAAGACGGTGCGCAACGCCGAAGACCTGGCCGACGAGTTGCGCTTTCTCGCGGAAAACCTCGACGACGATCAGGACTACGGCTTCATGCGGCCCTGATCGCGATCAGTGACGCGGGTCGAAATCGCCGGAGAACATTTCGTCTTCGGCATCCGGGGCGACCGGAATCTTGTGCTCTTCGGACGCCCAGGCGCCGAGGTCGATCAGCTTGCAGCGATCGGAGCAGAACGGGCGGAATTTGTTCTCGGGGGTAAATTCCACGGGGGCGCCGCAGGTTGGGCATTCGACGGTTGTAGGGCTCATGACTGGCCTCCGGATAAAGTCAGGTAAAAGTGATGCAGGCGCTCGACTTCGCTGTGCAACCAGGCGAGGTCGCGGTCGTTGACCACCACATCATCGGCACGGCTCACGCGGTCTTCACGGCTGGACTGGGCCTTGAGGATCGCCTGGACCTGCTGTTCGCTGGTCTGGTCACGCTGCAAGGTGCGTTCGATCTGCAGTTGTTGCGGGGCATCGATCACCAGAATTCTTTGAGTCATCGCGTACTGCCCGGATTCGATCAGCAACGGTGAAACCAGAATCGCGTAAGGCGATGTTGCCAGCGCCAGATGGTGAGCGATTTCCTCGGCGATCAACGGATGCAGCAGGGCTTCGAGCCAGCGGCGTTCTTCAGGCACTTCAAAGATCAACTTGCGCAGGGCCGCACGGTCCAGCGTGCCATCGGCTTGCAGGACACCGGAACCGAAGTGTTCAGCAATCTTCGCCAGTGCCGGACGCCCCGGCTCGACCACCCAGCGCGCTGCGTGATCGGCGTCGACCACATGGATCCCGAGATCGATGAAGTGCTGGGCCGCGGCGCTTTTGCCGCTGCCGATGCCGCCGGTCAGGCCGAGAATCCAGGGTTTTTCCACAGGGGTATTCATTTCAAACCGACAAACTGCCAATAGAAGTCGGTTATTTGACCACCCCAGAGCAAGGCAATCCAGCCGGCAATTGCCAGATACGGGCCGAAGGGCATCGGCGTCGAGGTTTTCTGCTCACGCAGACGCAGTAGAACCACCCCGACAATCGCCCCCACCAGCGATGACAGCAGGATCGTCAGCGGCAGAATCTGCCAGCCGCCCCAGGCCCCGAGCAGCGCCAGCAGCTTGAAATCGCCGTGGCCGATGCCGTCCTTGCCGGTCAGCAGCTTGAACAGCCAGAACACCGACCACAGCGCCATGTAACCGGCCACCGCACCCCACAACGCCGCGTGCAGCGAGACGAACAGCCCGAAACTGTTGACGATCAGCCCCAGCCACAACAACGGCAACACCAGCACATCGGGCAGCAGTTGATGTTCGGTGTCGATCAGGCTCATCGCCAGCAGCCCCCAGGTAAGGACGATCAACAGGCCCGCCGGCCAGCCGAAACCCAAATGCCAGGCAACGAATGCCGAAAGCAGGCCGCAGGCCAGTTCGGTCAGGGGATAACGTTTGCTGATGGGCGCGGCACACGCCGAACAGCGTCCGCGCAGCACCAGGTAACTGAGCAGCGGAATGTTTTCCCAAGCCCGAATCCGGTGGCCGCAGTGTGGGCACTGAGAGTGCGGCAGCATCAGGTTGTAGGTCGGCAGTGGTGTTTCGCTCGGCAGGCCGAGGACATCCTGCGCCTGCTGGCGCCAATCGCGCTCGAGCATTTTCGGCAGGCGCCAGACCAGTACGTTGAGGAAACTGCCGACCACCAGACCCAACAGCAGGGCGGTGCACACAAAGGCCAGCGGATACAGACTGAAGAGTTCGTCGATAGGCATGTCAGATCGCTGAGCCAAGCTGGAAGATCGGCAGGTACATGGCCACGACCAGCCCGCCGACGATGACCCCGAGCACCACCATGACGAACGGCTCCATCAGGCTGGTGAGGTTGTCGACCATGTTATCCACTTCCTCTTCATAAAAACCGGCGACCTTGTCGAGCATGTCATCCAGCGCGCCCGATTCCTCACCGATGGCGGTCATCTGCACCGCCATGTTCGGGAAGACTCCGGTGCTGCGCATGGAAAAATTCAGCTGCATGCCGGTGGCGACGTCCTGACGGATGCGCAGCACCGCGCGTTTGAACACCACGTTACCGGTGGCACCCGCCACCGAATCCAGTGCCTCCACCAGCGGTACGCCAGCGGCAAAGGTAGTCGACAGGGTGCGGGCGAATCGCGCCACCGCCGATTTGTACATCAGCGTGCCCACCAGCGGCAGCTTCAGCAGCCAGGTGTCTTTGCGGTCGCGCAAGGCCTGGGACTTCTTCAGCGCATGGCGGATGCCGAACACCGCCGCGATCAGCGCACCAAGCACCGCCCACCACCATTGCTGCAGGAACTCCGAGATACTGATTACCATCAGGGTGAAGGCCGGCAATTCGGCGCCGAAGCCGGAAAATACCGACTGAAACTGCGGCACCACTTTTACCAGCAGAATCCCGGTAACGACCATTGCCACCAGCACCACGGCGCTGGGGTAGGTCAGGGCTTTCTTGATCTTGGCCTTGAGCGCTTCGCTTTTTTCCTTATAGGTCGCGACCCGCTCAAGCAACGTATCGAGGGCGCCGGATTGCTCGCCGGCATCCACCAGGTTGCAATACAGCTCATCGAAATACTGCGGTTTCTTGCGCAGTGCGGCGGCGAAGCTGTTGCCGGCGGCCACTTCCTGCTTCACCTCGTCTACCAGTTTGCGCATCGCCGGGTTGTCGAAGCCTTCGCCAATGATGTCGAACGACTGCAGCAGCGGTACGCCGGCTTTCATCATGGTTGCCATCTGCCGGGTGAACAGGGCGATGTCCTGGGCCTTGATGCGTTTGCCGAGGCTGAGCAGGGAGGTGGATTTCTTGCGTACCTTGCCCGGATTGATTCCTTGCTTGCGCAGTTGGGCCTTGATCAGCGCGGGGTTCTGCCCGCTCAACTCGCCCGTGACTTTGCTGCCTTTGCGATCCGTGCCTTCCCAGGCGTAGATGCTGATTTTCGCTGCCTTGACCGCCATGTTCAGTCCTTGGTGACCCGGTTGATTTCTTCCAGGCTGGTGATGCCTTGCATGGCCTTGTGCAGGCCGGAGGTGCGCAGATCGTCGAAGCCGTCGCGACGCATCTGGCTGTCGATTTCCAGCGAATTGCCTTCGGCCATGATCAGCCGTTGCAGGTCAGGGGTGTTTTTCACCACTTCGTAAATCCCCACGCGTCCCTTGTAGCCGCCGTTGCAGAGGTCGCAACCGACCGGCTCATAGATCGTGAAACTGCCGATCTGTTCCGGCGGGAAACCTTCCTTGATCAGTGTTTCGCGGGGGATCTCGATCGGTTTCTTGCAGTGGCTGCACAGCTTGCGCGCCAGGCGCTGGGCGATGATCAGGCTGACCGAGGTGGCGATGTTGAACCCGGGAATGCCCATGTTGTGCAGACGGGTCAGGGTTTCGGCGGCGCTGTTGGTGTGCAGCGTGGACAGCACCAGGTGGCCGGTCTGCGCGGCCTTGATCGCGATTTCGGCGGTTTCCAGGTCGCGGATTTCCCCGACCATGATCACGTCCGGATCCTGCCGCAGAAACGAACGCAGGGCCTGAGCAAAATCCAGCCCCTGTTTCGGATTGACGTTGACCTGGTTGATGCCTTCCATGTTGATTTCCACCGGGTCTTCGGCGGTGGAAATGTTGATGTCGACGGTGTTGAGAATATTCAGGCCGGTGTACAGCGATACGGTTTTCCCCGAACCCGTTGGCCCGGTTACCAGAATCATCCCTTGGGGCTGCTTGAGCGCGGCCATGTACAGTTCTTTCTGCGCCGGTTCGTAACCCAATGCATCGATGCCGATCTGCGCGCTGGACGGATCGAGGATCCGGATCACCACTTTTTCGCCCCATAGGGTCGGCAAAGTGTTGACCCGGAAGTCGATGGACTTGGTCTTCGACAGGCGCATCTTGATCCGCCCGTCCTGGGGTTTGCGCCGTTCCGAGATGTCGAGGCTAGCCATGACTTTCAGGCGTGCGGCGATTCGCCCGGCCAACTGGATCGGCGGTTTGGCCACCTCGCGCAGGATGCCATCGGTGCGCACCCGCACCCGGAAGGTCTTTTCGTAAGGTTCGAAGTGCAGGTCAGAGGAGCCACTCTTGATCGCGTCGAGCAGCATCTTGTGCACGAAACGCACGACCGGCGCGTCATCGGCGTCGAGTCCGCCGATGGCGTCCTGGCGGCTGTCGTCGACGGACTCGACATCCACGCCGTCGAGATCGACGTCGGCCATTTCTTCGAGGCCGCTGGCGTGGGTGTCGAAGAATTTCTCGATGGCCTCGGTGAGCTTGTCGTCCTCCACCAGAATGGCTTCGGTGCTCAGCCCGGTGCTGAACTGAATGTCATTGATCGCCTGATGATTGCTCGGGTCGGAAATGCCCACGAACAGCTTGTTGCCACGGCGCCACAAGGGCAGGGCGTGATGCTGGCGCACCAGTTTTTCACTGACCAGGCCTTTGGGCTGGGTTTCCTTGTCCAGGCAATTGAGGTCCATGAAGGCCATACCGAAATGCTCGGAAGCGATCTCGGCCACCTGTGAGCTCTTCACCAGTTTGTTCTGCACCAGGTAGCTGACCAGCGACAGCCGATTGCGCTGCGCCTGTTGCCAGGCCTGCTGGGCGCTTTTTTCCGTAAGCAGTTCGGCCTGCACCAATTGCTTGGCCAGACCGCTCAGAGCGATGTCATTCATGGGGATTCCGGATGCTGACAGTTCATGACTTATAGCCTAGTCAAGTGACAGCGCCAAACACGCCCGGTACAGGTGACAAAAAGTGTCAGATAGTGCGGTTACGGGTTGTAGGAAAGCGCGACACGGCACCTTTATGCTGAGCGTGCGGGGTCTGCAAGCGGTTGGCACGGCCTATGCTGAGCCCTTTGCAGATCATGAGATTCCGACTCATGCATGGAGAGCCTGTCTATGAACAACCAAAAAGGTTTCACTCTGATCGAGCTGCTGATCGTGGTGGCGATCATCGGGATTCTGGCGACGATTGCCCTGCCGCAATACACCAAGTATCAGGCACGCTCGAAAGTCACTGCCGGACTGGCGGAAATCAGCGCGCTAAAAGTGCCTTTCGAGGACACCATTAATCAAGGTACGGACCCGACGCTGACGCTGGTGGCAGGTAGCGCGTCGTTTACTACCACCAATTGCGGCACCGTGACCGCGTCCGGCACGGCGTCGACTGGCGCGGGGACCATCGTCTGCACCTTGGCCAACGCCCCGGCTCCAGTGCTGGGCAAAACCATCACGCTGACTCGTTCTTCGGGGACCGGCTCGGCGGCGGGTGTCTGGAGCTGCGCTTCGACGGTGAACGCCGACTACGCGCCTAAGGGTTGCCCTGGCAGCGGTGCCTGATTGACTCGACAAGCGTCACCGGATGCCCCGCTTTGCGGGGCATTTTTTTGTCTTTTGACGCTGGAAAAAAGCTTCAAGAATTTCAGCGTGTTAGGAACTTTCCGAAAAGCCGCAACTTGCATGTCGATAATGCACTTGTCATGCAAATTGCATGATTCCGAAAATTTGCTTAATTCGTAAATCATTGATTTAAAAGGATTTATTGTCTTTCGAAAAGTTGGCACAGCCTTCGCAATATACCCAGTAACCCTGCTGACAAGACAACCAGCAGACTTTCCAGAAAAACAGGAGTTACTCGTATGAAGAAGTTCGCTATCACTGCCGCTGCTGCTACCGCGCTGACCCTGACCATGGCTTCCGGTGCTTTCGCACAATCCACCCAGGCTACTCAGGCTCCAATGACTCTGGCTGCTGGTGAAATGACCAAGGCTAAAGAAGCTACTTCCGATACCTGGATCACTACCAAAGTCAAAAGCGACCTGGTAACCGAAAAAGGCATCCCAGGTACCGATATCAAAGTTGAAACCAACAAAGGCGTTGTATCCCTGTCCTCCACTGTTGCAGTGACCGAGGCTCAGAAAACCACCGCCGTGGCTATCGCCAAGAAAATCAAAGGCGTCAAAGCGGTCTCCGCTGACGGCCTGAAAGCCGAGTAAGGCATGACTTCTCGCCTGGACCGGGAGAAGGCGCGACAGACGGGCCGAGCAATACGTCTGCCGCAACTTTAGAGTTCATGCGAACGGTCACACGGACGTGACCATTACGGGCCCCGGCACTTGTGTCGGGGCCTGTTCTATTTCAGGGGCACCACAAAACAATTGTAGGAGTGAGCCTGCTCGCGATAGCGGTGTGTCAGATTGAGAAATCTGCTGACTGACACACCGCTATCGCGAGCAGGCTCACTCCTACAGGGGGGGTGAATTAATTACCGCGCTTGCTGTTGATCTGCCGCAGGCGATTGCCTTCAAAGCGCAGGTACTGGTACATGCCGTTGCTCGGGCCGTAGGTCCATTCCTCGACCTGAAATTCTTCGCGGCGGTTGGCGCTGCGCTTGTAGCCGAGGACATCGCGGCTGACCGGTTCGCCACACTTCTGCAGCACTTCGCTGGCGCGGTCGCCGAGACTGACCAACTGGCTGCCACAACGCAGCGTGTCAGAGGCCAGAGCCGGGCTGGCGGCGAGCACCAGCATCAGCGCAAGCAGCCACTTGTGGTTCATCATTCGGCGTCCAGGTGCATTTGCGTCACCACTCGGCCATCGCTCTCGGCTTCGCCCAGATTGGCATCGATGAAGTACACCCGATCATCGGCCAGTTGACCTTTGTCGACCAGATAGTCCTTGATGCTGCTGGCGCGTTCCTGACCCAACTGCCGCAGCAGCACATCGCTGGAACTCCAGAACTTGATCACACCATCACGCATTTTCGCCGTGCGTTCTTCTTTGCCCAGATCCTTCCATTCGGCCGGTGGCTGAGTTTTCAGACGGGTGCGGTAGATGCCTTCGAGCAGCGGGCCTTTCTCGCTCTCCGGCACTTGCAGCAGGGACGCTTGCGCCGGCACCTTGTCGCCACGGCGCTGGAGCATCTTGTAGTAGGTGTACTGGTATTCGCGCTCCAGACGCTGCTCGGCAATCAACGGGCCGTCGCTGCTCTGTGCGGCAGTGCCTTCGATTTCCAGACGCAGGGCCGGACGTTCCTTGAGGGCCTTGGACAGTTTATCCAGCGCCGACGCGGCATCCTTGCTCAGGTCGCTCGAACCCGGGGCAAAGGACACGGTACCGAGGTCTTCGGAGCCGCCACCGTTGATCAGCCCGCCAATCATCTTGAACGGTGCGGCGGCGGCCTTGACGATCAGGTTGCGCAGGGTCTGCCAGACAATCGGCATCACGCTGAACTGCGGGTTGTTGAGGTCGCCGGTCACTGGTAGTTCGATGGAGATCTTGCCGTCTACGTCCTTGAGCAGGGCAATCGCCAGTTTCAGCGGCAGGCTCACGGCATCCGGGCTGTCGACTTTTTCACCGAGTTGCAGTTGCTCGACCACCACTTTGTTTTCAGCCTTCAACTGGCCCTTGGTGATCAGGTAGTGCAGGTCGAGGTTGAGCCGGCCCTTGCGGATGCGGTAACCGGCGAACTTGCCGGAATACGGGGTCAGGGTAGTCAGCTCGACGCGTTTGAAACTGGTGGCGATGTCGAGGCTGGCCATCGGGTCGAACGGATTGACCGCGCCTTTGATGGTCACCGGGGCATAGCGGTCGACCTTGCCCTTGATGTCGACGCTGGCCGGTTTCGCCTGACGACTGTCGATGGTGCCGATCTGGCCGTTGAGCTGTTGGACCGCCGTAGCGAAATTCGGCGTCAGGCTGAAGTCGGCGAAGTTGGCCGAGCCGTCGTTGATCGCAATCGCGCCGATGTGAATGCCCAGTGGTTTGTCTTTACTGGCCGGTTTCGCCGCTGCGGTTTTCGCACCATTGTCAGCGGGCTGCGGGATCAGCAGGTCGTCGATGTTGGTGGTGCGGTCGTCGTTGATCATGAACCGCGCGTACGGCTGGAACAGGTTGACCTTGTCGATCGACAGGCTGTCACCGTGTTGATAGTTGATGCCTTCAACCACCACTTGCTGCCACTTGAGGAAGTCGCGGGTTTTCAGGGTGTCGAGGGTGTGCAGTTGATCGATCTGCGCGCGCCCGGTCACGCCGAGTGCGAGCGGTTCGGTGCTCTTGAGGTTGACCTTGAGGTCGCTACCAAGCATGCCGCTGCGCAGTTCCAGGCGAATGAACGGATTGATGTAGGACTGTGCAACGCGCAGGTCGATGTCCTGGGTTTTCACATTGAGCTGGGCGGTGACCGGCGCGAGGTTGACCACGCCATCGGCGTTGATCTTGCCTTGTTTGCCCAAGCCGCTGTCGAGCCTGACCTTGAAGGGCGAACCGTTGAGGCTGTCGAAATCCTGCAGATCAATGTTCAGCGGCGTCACATCCAGCGCCACCGGCGGGTTGGCCGAACGGTCGGCGAGATGCACGGTGTAGTTGCGTAGCTGGACGTCTTTGAGCAGCACTTGCCAGGGCTTGCTCGGCGCGGCCGGCGCTTTCGGCGAGTCGGCGGCGGCCGGAGTGGTCTTGGGTTCGGCGGCGGCCTTGGCGGCAGGTTTCGATGGCTGGCTGGCGAACAGTTTCTGCCAGTCGAGCTGGCCGTCGGCTTCGAGCGCAGCCCAGGTTTCCAGTTTGTTGCTGCGGATCTTGCCGACCACTACTTGCTGTTTGGTCAGGTCGACCGAGGTTTCGCTGACGTCGAGGCGTTCAAGTTTCGCCAATGGGCGTCCGTCCGGCGCCTTGATCGCGAATGGCGCAATGCTCACCGCGACGTTGTTCAACAGCAGTTCGGTTTCTTTCGACAGATTCAGTTTGTACTCGGTGCTGAGATTCAGCACGCCGTCTTCGAGTACCAGCGGCAGCGCGTCACGCACGTAAGGCCAGAAGGATTTCATCTTGCCGTCGGTGACTTTCAAGGTGCCTTCGGAGGTGAACGGGATCAGGCTGAAGTTGCCTTTCCAGTCGATCTGCCCACCGGCCGGGCCGGCGGCGACCAGGGTCATGTCGGCGTTATCGTCGGGGAGGGTGCTGAGGTTTTTCAGCTCGAAGTCGAGTTTGTCGTAGATGAACTCGATCGGTTCACTCGGCCGGGCGTCCTGGAAATGTACGTTGCCACCGGCCAGCTGGATGCGATCGATGCGCAGCGGGAACGGCTTGGCATTCGGATCGGCCGGGGTCGGTTCGCTGGCGGGAATCTTGAACAGGCCCAGCAGATTGAGCTGGCCGTCCTTGGCGAAGAGGATTTCGGTCTTGGGCTTGTCCAGCTCGATATCGGCCAAGTGCAGCGCCTTGGTCCACAGGCTGTCGAGTTGCAGGTTGGCATACAGCCGCTCGAAGCCGACCTGCTCCTTGCCCGGCTCACCGACGACCAAGCCCCACAGGGTGACTTCCAGGCTGAACGGATTGAGTTCGATGCGCTGGATATGCGCCGGCACCGTGGCGTAGTTCGCCAGTTGCTGGTTGGCGATACGCAGGGCGATGCCCGGCAAAATCAGAAACCCCAGCAGGCTGTAGAGGGCCAGAGCAGTCAACAAGGCGCCAATCGCGCGAATCAATCCTTTGGGCATGTGCGGCGTCATCTCTGAATCGGAGTGCCTTGGAGTATGGCACGCGATTCTGGTTCCGAAGTGCATCTTGGGTTGCAGGATTGTTCAGATTGTTCTGTAGGACCAAGACACTGTGGGAGCGAGCTTGCTCGCGAAAGCGGCGGATCAGTCGAGAAATATGCTGACTGACGCGCCGCCTTCGCGAGCAAGCTCGCTCCCACATTGGATGGTTGCCAGTCCCGCAGGGGGGGGTTACAACTGCAGGATCAGGGTTTTCAGCGGTGGCTGCTGATCCAGCGACGGGAAGTCCGCGCCCGGGGTCATCACGCTCCATTCGCGCACCGGTCGCCCGGCCTTCTCTGCACAACGCAGGACCTGTTCGCGCCAGTCGTCCATGCTGACTTTTGCCAGGTTGTTGCAGCAGATCAGCACGCCGTTGTCAGCGGTGGTCAGCAGCGCCGGCTTGAGCAGGCTCTGATAGTCGCGCAGCAGGTCGACGGTGCCGAAGGCGCTCTTGGCCCAAGCGGGCGGGTCGAGCAGCACCAGATCGTATTGACGCTGGTCGAGGCGCTGATAGCTCGGCAGTTTCTGCCCGCGCCGCTGGCTGATCGGCAGGCCGGCGAGCTGACGGATCGCCGGGAAATAATCGGACTGGATAAATTGCATCTCGGGCAATTGCGGGTTGAGCAGACCGTTTTCCCGGCCGACCGCCAGATTGCCCTCGGCGAAATCCAGATTGCACACCTCGCGCGCACCACCGGCAGCGGCACTCAGGCCGACGCCACAGGTGTAGGCAAACAGGTTGAGCACGCTTTTGCCCTTGGCGTGATCCTTGACCCAGCCGCGGGTGTTGCGCAGGTCGAGAAACAGCAGCGGATCCTGCCCGGCATGCCGCCCGCGCACGCGATAGTTCAGGCCCCATTCGTGACCGACCAGATCCGCCAGCGCGGCGGCGTCAGCTTTGTAGACGCTGTCTTCGCGGTCGATGCGCGAGTTGCCCCGGGAGCGGTCGTTGTAGACCAGCAGGGTGTCAAAGCCCAGGGTTTGATTGATCATGGCGTGCAGTTGCAGCAGGTCGTCACGCTCCAGGGTCTGGTGAAAACTTTGCACCAGCAATTGCGGACCGTAGCGGTCGACGGTCAGGCCACCGGCGCCTTCCTGACTGCCATGAAACAGCCGATAGCAATCAGTGCCCTGGCTGTGCAGCTCAGCGAGCAGATTCTGGCGTTTATCGAGGGCGGCGCGCAGCGCCTGATTCAAGGAAGACATGCGTGCGCCTTGCTGGTGAGAATTGAGGCGCGGGAGTTTAGCAGTTACCGAAGCCCTGAGACATTGCGCAGATCTGTGGCGAGGGAGCTTGCTCCCGCTCGAGTGCGAAGCGCTCGCAACATTCCGAGGGTCGCTGCGCAACCCAGCGGGAGCAAGCTCCCTCGCCACAGGTTCTGTGTATAAATCAGGTGAGCAGTCCCATTCGGCGTTTGGCCCGTTGCACCGAACCGTTGCGCATCGCCCAGCGCAGCATCGGCGCACTGCGCTTGACGCTGGCGCGGATCAGCTGGCGTTGCAGCGGATTCTGCCGTATGCCGAACATGGCGCTTGCCCAGTCCGGCAGCAGGTCGATGCCGGCCTTCATCATCAGATCGCCAAACGGGCGGGCCAGCACGCTCGGAGCCGGGGCGTCGAGCAGCAGGCGCAGGACTTCGCGGCTGCGGTCATCACAGAGCAGTTGCGGGCGCATGCATTGCAGATAGTCAGCCACGGCCTGCCGCGATTTCGGCACATGCCGCGCACCCAGGCGCTCGGCGACCACGGCGATTTCCGCGTAGTAACGATCCTGATCCGCCGCCGACAATTGCGGGTTGCGGTAACGCAAATGCGCCGCAAGAAAGTGACTGACCTCGGCCACATGCACCCACGTCAGCAGGTCCGGATCGCTGGCCGCATACGGCCGGCCATCCGGCGCAGTGCCGACCACTTGCAGGTGAATGGTGCGCACCTTGTCGATCAGCCATTCGGCGTCGCGGCGTGAGCCGAACGTGGTGCCGGAGACAAACTGACTGGTGCGGCGCAGACGTCCGAGCATGTCCTGACGAAAGTTCGAATGATCCCAGACCCCGGCCAGCGCCAGCGGATGCAGGGCTTGCAGCAACAACGCGCTGATGCCGCCGATCAGCATGCTGCTGAAATCTCCGTGGACTTGCCAACTGACCGAGTCCGGCCCGAACAGCCCGGGATCGCCCTTGGGATTTTCCAGGTCAAGCTGACCGAGCGACAGCCCGGTCAGGCTCATGAGTTGCTGTTCGATACGGCTGCGGATGAATTCCATGACAACTCATTGCGGGTGGACGGGCGCGGCCGGTTGACCGCGCCGCAGACGTTACTGATTCAGGCGTTTGTCGATCAAGCCTTGTACTACGCTCGGATCGGCCAGGGTCGAAGTGTCGCCGAGGCTATCGAGTTCGTTGCAGGCAATCTTGCGCAAGATGCGGCGCATGATCTTGCCTGAACGGGTTTTCGGCAAGGCCGGCGCCCACTGGATCAGGTCCGGTTTGGCGAAACTGCCGATTTCCTTGCTGACGTGGGCGAGCAATTCTTTCTTCAGCTCATCGCTCGGTTCGACGCCGTTCATGGGCGTGACGAAGGCGTAGATGCCCTGGCCTTTGACGTCGTGCGGGTAACCGACCACGGCCGCCTCGGCGATGCTGTCGTGCAGCACCAGCGCGCTTTCCACTTCGGCGGTGCCGATGCGGTGGCCGGAGACGTTGATCACGTCATCGATGCGCCCGGTAATCCAGTAATCGCCGTCCTCGTCGCGGCGTGCGCCGTCACCGGTGAAGTAATAGCCGGGGTAGGGTTTGAAATAGGTGTCGACCATTCTTTGCGGATCGCCGTAGACGCTGCGGATTTGCGCCGGCCAACTCGACTTGATCGCCAACACGCCGCTGCCGGCGCCTTTGATTTCCTTGCCGTGCTCGTCGAGCAGTACCGGTTGCACACCGAACATCGGCTGCGTGGCGCAACCCGGCTTGATTCGTTGCGCACTGACCAGCGGGCTGAGCATGATGCCGCCGGTTTCGGTCTGCCACCAGGTATCGACGATGGGGCAGCGCTGTTCGCCGACCACATTGAAATACCATTCCCACGCTTCCGGGTTGATTGGCTCACCGACACTGCCGAGTAATCTGAGGCTTTGGCGCGACGTTTCCTGCAGCGGCCCGGCACCTTCACGCATCAACGCGCGCAGAGCCGTCGGCGCGGTGTAGAAGATGTTGACGTGGTGTTTGTCGATCACCTGCCAGAAGCGCGAAGTGCTCGGATAACTCGGCACGCCTTCGAAGATCAGCGTGGTCGCGCCGTTGGCCAGCGGGCCATAGACGATGTAACTGTGGCCGGTGACCCAGCCGACGTCGGCGGTGCACCAGAACACCTCGCCCTCGCGGTAATCGAGCACGTATTTGAAGGTCATCGCCGCTTGCAGCAGGTAGCCGCCAGTGGTGTGCAGCACGCCCTTGGGTTTGCCGGTGCTGCCGGAGGTGTAAAGGATGAACAGCGGATCCTCGGCATCCATTGGCTCCGGCGGGCAGTCATCGCTGACGTCACGCACGGCCTGGTGATACCAGAGGTCGCGGCCCTCGACCCAATCGACCTTGCCCTGAGTGCGTTCGACGACGATGACGGTGCTGACATTCGGGCAACTTTGCAGCGCCTTGTCGACGTTCTGCTTGAGCGGCACGAAGTTGCCGCCGCGTACGCCCTCATCGGCGGTGATCACCGTGCGGCAGTCGGCGTCGAGGATGCGGTCACGCAAGGAGTCCGGGGAAAAACCACCGAACACCACCGAGTGAATCGCGCCGATCCGCGCGCAGGCGAGCATGGCGTAGGCCGCCTCGGGGATCATCGGCATGTAGATGCACACCCGATCACCTTTTTTC
Source organism: Pseudomonas sp. MWU318 (assembly GCF_016756945.1). Taxonomy (NCBI): domain Bacteria; kingdom Pseudomonadati; phylum Pseudomonadota; class Gammaproteobacteria; order Pseudomonadales; family Pseudomonadaceae; genus Pseudomonas; species Pseudomonas sp. MWU318. The sequence goes on along the minus strand of NZ_JAESJL010000009.1, from coordinate 34,234 downwards.
ACCCCACGGCTTTTCAGCACATTGGCCAGGCGGCAGACGTGATGGTGAAGTTTTTTGTAGGTGATCTGCGCTGATTCGGCCGGGTCGTCGCCTTCCCAGAGGATCGCGGTCTGCTCGCCGCGCTGGGCGAGGTGACGGTCGATGCAGTTGTAACTGACGTTCAGTTGGCCGCCGGCAAACCAGGACGCTTCACCGGTTTTCAGGTCGTAGCGCTGGACGGTCTGCCACGGTGTGCTCCAGTCGAGGAAGCGGGTGGCCTGTTCGGCCCAGAAGGCGCTGGGGTGTTCAATGGATTCGCGGTACAGACGCTTATAGTCGTCCTGACTCAACTGCGCAGCCCGGCGGACGGCATCGGCTTTGGGGAACGTGCTGATATCGAACATGACGGTTCCTTATTCTTGTTGTGCGAAGAATAAAGATGCGCCGAGCAGCCGACAGGTTCAAGCCAGATTCGGAATCTGATTTTGAATGGACCTTAAACAACTGTGGGAGGGGGCTTGCTCCCGAATGCGGTGTTTCAGTCAACATTTCTGCTGAATGACACACCGCATTCGGGAGCAAGCCCCCTCCCACAGGGATAAGGCGGCGCTTTCAAATCACCCGCGGTGACGACCGCGGAAGTAGTTGATCAGGCCCTGGGTGGAGGCATCGTCAGCAACGGTTTCATCGCTGCCGACCAGACGGTTGTAAACGCCTTTGCCCAATTCCTTGCCCAGTTCCACGCCCCACTGGTCGAAGGCGTTGATGCCCCAGACCACGCTCTGCACGAACACTTTGTGCTCATACATGGCGACCAGCGCGCCGAGACGACGCGGGCTGATGCGCTCGACCACGATGGTGTTGCTCGGACGGTTGCCCGGGATTACCTTGTGCGGTGCGAGTTTGTGCACCTGCTCTTCGCTCATGCCTTTTTCGCGCAGTTCGGCTTCCGCTTCCGGCAGGGTCTTGCCGAGCATCAGCGCCTGGCTCTGCGACAGGCAGTTGGCGTACAGCCACTGATGGTGATCGGAGACCGGGTTGAAGCTGACGATCGGCACGATGAAATCGGCCGGGATCAGTTGGGTGCCCTGATGCAGCAACTGGTGATAGGCATGCTGACCGTTGCAGCCGACGCCACCCCAGATCACCGGGCCGGTATCGGTCGACACCGAGGTGCCGTCCTGACGCACGCTCTTGCCGTTGGACTCCATGTCCAGCTGTTGCAAGTGCTTGGTGATGTTACGCAGGTAGTGGTCGTACGGCAGGATCGCGTGGCTTTGCGCACCCCAGAAGTTGCCGTACCAGACGCCGAGCAGGGCCAGTAGCACCGGCATGTTCTGTTCGAACGGTGCGCTCTGGAAATGCTGGTCCATGGTGTAGGCACCGGACAGCAGTTCCTTGAAGTTGGACATGCCGATGGCCAGGGCAATCGGCAGACCGATGGCCGACCACAGCGAGTAACGACCGCCTACCCAGTCCCACATCGGGAAGATGTTTTCTTCACGGATGCCGAATGCAACGGCCGCAGCGTTGTTGCTCGATACCGCGATGAAGTGGCGATACAGCTCGGCTTCCGAACCACCCTGAGCCAGATACCAGGCGCGGGCGGCCTGAGCGTTCTTCAGGGTTTCGAGGGTGTTGAAGGATTTCGACGAAACGATGAACAGTGTGGTTTCGGCGCGCAACTTTTGCGTCAGTTCGTGGAACTCACTGCCGTCGATGTTCGCCAGGTAGTGGCAACGCACGCCTTTCTGCGCGTAGGACAACAGCGCTTCGGAGACCAGCTCCGGGCCGAGGAACGAGCCACCGATGCCGATGTTGACCACGTCAGTGATCGGCTTCTCGGTGTAACCACGCCACAGGCCGTCGTGGATGCGGCCGACCAGATCCGTGATCTGGTTCAGCACCTTGTGCACTTCCGGCATCACGTTGACACCGTTGACCGACAGCTTGTCGCCCACCGGGCGGCGCAGGGCGGTGTGCAGTGCCGGGCGGCCTTCGGAGGCGTTGACGATTTCGCCGTCGAACAGCGCTTTGATCGCGCCTTTCAGATCGACTTCATTGGCCAGACCCACCAGCAGGTTGCGGGTCTCGGCGTTGATCAGGTTCTTCGAATAATCGAGAAACAGTCCGCAGCTGCTGAGCGTGAATTGATTGAAGCGCTGCGGATCGGCGTTGAAGGCTTCGCGCATGCTGAAATCCTGCATGGCTTGGCGGTGATCTTTCAACGCTTGCCAGGCAGGCAGAGCGGTAACGTCATGAGGAGTGCGGTAGTACGCCATCGCTGCGGTTTTCCTTTTTACTTGAACGGCCTTTTGAACACAGAACAGACCGATACGCCATGTTTGGGCGAGGGTCAAATGCGTCGACACGATTTTTCAACGCAGGGCGAATACAGTAAACCTCGCGCTGCGATCTGTCTTGACTTCTTCTGACCTGTTCCCTGTACTTTTTTAACATCAATACCGGGAACTGGCCGACCAACGGAAGGGGAGTGGCGCGTCGAAGCGGCTCAGGCCACCTGAACCGGAATGGCGTTGCTGGTGTGGCTGAGCTCGTTGCCTGGGGCCATGTACAGCATGCGCGGTTTGAAATTGACCAGTTCCGCTTCGCTGTAATGGGCGTAGGCGCAAATGATCACGCGGTCGCCGACCTTGGCTTTATGCGCGGCTGCGCCATTGACCGAAATCATCCGCGAACCTTCTTCGCCACGAATCGCGTAGGTGGTGAAGCGCTCGCCATTGTCGACGTTATAGATCTGGATCTGCTCGTACTCACGGATGCCGGACAAGTCCAGCCACTCGCCATCAATGGCGCAGGAACCTTCGTAATCGAGTACCGCATGAGTGACTTCGGCGCGGTGCAGCTTGGCCTTGAGCATGATGGCGTGCATGAGGGATTTCCCGGGTTGGAAGCAAACGGCGGGCAGTGTGCCCGAAGGCTTTGGGGGCGGCAATATGGTCTGTGTGGACACCAGAAACCAATGTGGGAGCGGGCTTGCTCGCGAATGCGGTGTGTCAGTCAACCTATCTGCTGAATGATGCACCGCATTCGCGAGCAAGCCCGCTCCCACAGGGGTATTGCGGTGTTTTTTAGACTGGGGTATCGAGGTTCAGGTGCAGGTTGTCGATCAACCGCGTGGTGCCGAGGAACGCCGCCACCAGAATCACCAGATCGCGGTCTTCTGCCGTCGCCGGACGCAAGGTCAGGGCATGACGGATTTCCAGGTAATCCGGACGCAGGCCGGCGGCTTCCAGCTGTTGCACCTGGGCTGCGATCAGCGCCGGAAAATCACGCTCGCCTTGTTTGATCGACTCGGCAATCGCGCTCAGGGTGCGGTAGACCACCGGGGCCACCGCGCGTTGATCTTCGCTGAGGAAGCCATTACGCGACGACAGCGCCAGGCCGTCGGCCGCACGCACGGTGGGTTCGCCGATGATCTGGATTGGCATGTTCAGGTCATGCACCAGCGCGCGGATTACCGCCAGTTGCTGGAAGTCTTTCTGACCGAAGATCGCCAGATCCGGCTGGACCATGTTGAACAGCTTGCTGACCACCGTCGCCACGCCCTCAAAGTGCCCCGGACGGCTAGCGCCGCACAGGCCTTCGGACAGTTGCGGAACGCTGACCCGGGTCTGCCCGGCCATGCCGTCGGGGTACATCTCTTCGACGGTCGGGGCGAACAGCAAATGGCAGCCGGCTTGCAGCAGTTTCTCCTGATCCGCCGCCAGAGTGCGCGGGTACTTGTCGAGGTCTTCGCCGGCGCCGAACTGCAGCGGGTTGACGAAAATGCTCGCGACCACGAAGTCCACGCGCTGGGTGGCTTTGGTGATCAGCGCGACATGGCCGCTGTGCAGGTTGCCCATGGTCGGCACGAAGCCGATGCGCTTGCCTTCACTGCGGGCGCGCGCCACGGCGGCGCGCAATTCGCGTACGGTTTTAACGGTGTTCATGCAGAGAATCCGTGTTCGATGCCAGGGAACGTGACGCCTTTGACTTCATTAACATAAGCCTTCAATGCTGACTGGATGCTGTCTTGGCCGTTCATGAAGTTCTTCACGAATTTCGGCACGCGACCGGTGATCGACAGGCCGAGCATGTCGTGCAGCACCAGTACCTGGCCGTCGGTATCGCTACCGGCGCCGATGCCGATGACCGGAATCTTCACGGCCTGGCTGATTTCCGCAGCCAGTTCGCTCGGCACGCATTCGAGCAGCAGCATGGCTACGCCAGCCTGTTCCAGCGAGATCGCGTCGGCACGCATCTGCCGCGCCTGGTTCTCGTTGCGGCCCTGCACTTTATAGCCGCCAAGAATGTTCACGGCCTGTGGGGTCAGGCCCATGTGCGCGCAGACCGGCACACCGCGTTCGGCCAGCAGGCGGATCGACTCCGCCAGCCACAGCGCGCCTTCGACCTTGATCATGTGCGCGCCGGCCTGCATCAGCGTGGCGCTGTTGGTCAGGGTTTGTTCGATAGTGGCGTTGGCCATGAACGGCAGGTCAGCCAGGATCAGGGCGTCGGTGTTGCCGCGTTTGACGCACGCGGTGTGGTAGGCCATTTCTGCGATGGTCACCGGCAAGGTGCTGTCGTGCCCTTGCAGAACCATGCCGAGGGAGTCGCCCACCAGCAGCACTTCGACACCGGCCTCGTTGCAGGCGTGGGCGAAGGTCGCGTCATAGCAGGTCAGCATGGTGATCTTTTCACCTTTCTGCTTGAGGCTCTGGAGCGTGGTCAGGGTGATGGCTGGCATGTAAAAAATCCTCGTTCAGGCGCTCTGGAAACTACTGCGAGTAACGCGCGTGATTCTTCGTCTACTCAGGCGCACGCTCTTTTGTCGTGCTTATAAGGCCTGGATTGCGCCCGTATGTGCCGGGTTGGCGGCAGCGGGACGCCTATAGTCGTGAGGAGCCAAGCGGAAGTCAATTGCGTGTGTTACCGCATTGTTACGAGGGGAGTGTTACCGGCGTTACTGATGCGATTCAGCGCTGCGGCGGGGCTTGATCGGGGCGTTTTTGTCCGACAAAAATAGCAATGCTGTACGCTCTCTGGTTTAGGAGCTGCCGAAGGCTGCGATCTTTTGATCCTGGTTTTTCAGAAACAAGATCAAGATCAAAAGATCGCAGCCTCCGGCAGCTCCTACAGGGGATTTTTGTCAGGCGTGAACGAGGCGTTCGAGGCCGATGAACGGGCAGGCGGCGAGCAGATCGGACAGCGCGCGGCCATCGGCCAGGCGCAGATCCTCGGGAGCGAGTTCGGCCAGGGGATAGAGCACGAACGCCCGTTCCTGAATTTGATAATGCGGGACTTTCAGCCGCGGCTCGTCGATCAGGCGATCGCCGAACAACAGGATGTCCAGATCGAGCGTGCGGGGGCCCCAGCGTTCGAGGCGTTCGCGGCCCTGATCGTTCTCGATGGCTTGCAGCGCATCGAGCAGGTCCAGCGGCGCGAGATCACTGTCGAGGGCGGCGACCGCGTTGGTGTAACGCGGTTGTCCCGGCAGCAGTGAATCGCTCTGATAGAACGCCGAAACACCAACAAGGGAAGTCTGCGGCAATTGCCCCAGCGCGCTGAGCGCGCTGCGCAATTGTTCGGCCGGGTCAGCGAGGTTGCTGCCCAGGCCGATATAGATGCGTTCCATGCCTTATTCGCCCGATGCGCTCGGTGCCCCGGCGCGCTTGCGCTTGGAGCCGCTGCTGCGGCGACGTTTGCGCGGCGCGCCGCTGGCGTCATCGCCCTTGCCGCTGAGGTCACGGATCATGTCGCGACGTTCGCTGTCGTTGGCGTCCTGATAGTCCGTCCACCATTCGCCCAGACCGTCGGTCTGCTCGCCAGCGCTTTCACGCAGCAGCAGGAAGTCGTAACCGGCGCGGAAGCGTGGATTGTCCAGCAGCAGGTCGGCGCGTTTGCCGCTGCGGCGTGGCAAGCGTTCCTGCATGTCCCAGATTTCGCGGATCGGCATGGTGAAGCGCTTTGGAATGGCGATGCGCTGGCACTGTTCGGCGATCAGCTCGTGCGCACCTTCCTGCATCGCCGGAATCGGCGGCATGCCACGCTCTTGCAGACGCAACACGCGGGCCGGCAGGGCAGGCCACAGCAGGGCGGCAAACAGGAATGCCGGGGTTACCGGTTTGTTCTGCTTGATGCGCAGGTCGGTGTTGGTCAGCGCTTCGCTGATCAGCGTGTGGGTGTATTCCGGGTTGTGCTCCAGTGCGTCGGCACTGGCCGGGAACAACGGGGCAAACAGCTGCAGATCGACCAGCATCTCGAACGTGATTGCGCCATGGCCGGAGAGGAACAGCTTGAGCACTTCCTCGAACAGGCGGGCCGACGGGATCTCGCGCAGCATCGGCGCCAGTTCGCGGATCGGCTGCACGGTGTGTTTTTCGATGCCGAAATTCAGCTTGGCGGCGAAACGCACGGCGCGCAGCATGCGCACCGGGTCTTCCTGGTAACGCTGCTTCGGATCGCCGATCAGGCGGATCAGGTGATTGCGGATGTCGTGTACGCCGTTGGCGTAATCGAGAATGCGCTCGCTGACCGGATCGTAATACAGGGCGTTGATGGTGAAGTCGCGGCGTTGCGCGTCTTCTTCCAGGGTGCCGTAAACGTTGTCGCGCAGAATCCGCCCGCTCTCGTTACGCGAAGACTGGTTGCTGTCTTCGTCGTCTTCATTGACCGGGTGATTGGCGCGGAAGGTCGCGACTTCGATGATTTCGCGACCGAAATGGATATGCACCAGTTTGAAGCGGCGACCGATAATCCGCGCATTGCGGAATTCGGCCCGGACTTGCTCGGGAGTGGCGCTGGTGGCGACGTCGAAATCCTTGGGCGTGATGCCCAACAGCATGTCACGCACGCAACCACCGACCAGATAGGCCTGGTAGCCGGCGCCCTGCAAGCGTTCGACGATATTGACCGCATAGCGGCTGAATTGCCCCTTCTGCAGCGAATGTTGGCCGCTGTTGAGCACTTCAGGGGTGCTGCGGATGTGTTGCGTACGACGCACGGGAGTTCGGAATGACTGGAACAGCTTCTTCAGCATGGGATGCACTGTTTGAAGGAATGTTCGGCCATACCAAAGAATGACCGCATGATGGGCGCAGATTCTAGCATTTAGTCGGGGGATGGTGTAGGACGCAGCAGATTTGCGCTGTAAGCCGCAAGCTGCAAGGGTCGAGGAGGGATAAAACAGCAGGATTTTCCGAACGGAAGAAACTACAAGGGGAGCCGAAGCTCCCCCAGAAGTAGTTGCGTGCTCTTTTTATTATTGATTCGGGCTTCTTGTTTTTGTTGAGTGCCCTCGCCATGAAGCTTTTCCTTCATGACCCTCCCAATCGGGAGCCAAGAGCAAACGGATTGCTTTGGTCGCTGTGTTGCAGTGATCTTGCGATCCAACCAGTACAGGCTCTGTCTTAGGACAGTTTTTGTTGTTCTCGGCCTGGTCGTGGGGCAAGCCCCAAATACAACGCCTCTCCAAAAGAATCAGTTAGCTGCGCCTCTCGCCGTCTTGTTTTTATTGTGCGTGAGTCGATTCGTCTTATTTTTATTGTCTTGTGCATTGCTTGTTATTGTTCTTGTACTAAACATATAGCAGGTGCCGTGCCAACTTTTGCGAAGCCCAATAAAACAAGGGGTTAGGTCGATATGGCGGTTTTCTCGGGGCGAAAAAAAGCCGGGGTTTCGTTACCGATAACCCCGGCTTCTGTTACGTGAAAGGACTGAGGTAACAGTTTTTTCACATCTTCAAGCGTTACGCGCACACTCGACAGGTAACGTTCAGCTCTCGCTGGCGACCCCGGTCTTGCGCCGTGGAATGCCCAGGCGCTGACGGCGTTCCCACAGGCACTTGCGGCTGACGCCCAGTTTGCGCGCCAGTTCGGTCTCGGTCATGTGGTCCTGATGCTCAAGAACGAAGTGCTGGAAGTAATCTTCCAGCGACAGGTCTTCGGTCGGCTCATGGCTGCTGTTGCTGGTGTTACCTGCGGTTTGCGCAGGCAAGCCGATGAACTCGTCGTCTTCCAGATCGCTCAACTCGATGTCGATGCCCAGCAGGTCGGCAGAGATTTCCGGGCTTTCGCTCAGGATCACTGCGCGCTCGACTGCGTTTTCCAGCTCGCGCACGTTACCCGGCCAGGAATAGTGCCGGATGGCCTGTTCGGCATCGGCGGCAAATTTCAGGTCGGTACGGTTGATGCGCGCACTCTGGCGAGCGAGGAACGCGGTGGCGATTTCGTTGACGTCGGCGCCACGTTCGCGCAATGCCGGCAGTTTCAGGGCAATCACGTGCAGACGGTAATACAGGTCTTCACGGAACTGGCCGATTTTCGCCAGGCTCTTGAGGTCGCGGTGGGTCGCGGCGATCAAACGCACATCGACCTTTTGCGACTGCACCGAACCCACGCGGCGAATCTCGCCTTCCTGCAGCACGCGCAGCAGACGGGCCTGGGCTTCCAACGGCAGTTCGCCGATCTCGTCGAGGAACAGCGTGCCGCCGTCCGCCGCTTCCACCAGACCGGCGCGACCGGCGCTGGCGCCAGTGAACGCGCCTTTTTCGTGGCCGAACAGTTCGGACTCGATCAGGCTTTCCGGAATGGCTGCGCAGTTCACCGAAATCATCGGTGCCTTGGCACGCTTGGACAGGTTGTGCAGGGCGCGGGCCACCAGTTCTTTACCGGTGCCGGACTCGCCCTGGATCAGGACATTGGAATCAGTCGGCGCGACTTTGCGTATCTTGCTGTACAGATCCTGCATCGGCGGGCACGAGCCAATGATGCCGATCTCGCCGTTGCTGTTGTCGACAGACGACTTGCCGCTGCCATTGGCTGCTTTGCCGGCAGGCACTTCGCCGGCGGCAGGTGTCGACTGGTGATCACGCAGGATCCGCGCGACCGCCTGAAGCATTTCATCATGATCGAAAGGCTTGGCGATGTAGTCCACCGCGCCCATCTTCATCGAGTCGACCGCAGAGCGCAGGCTGGCGTAGCTGGTCATGATCAGCACCGGTTTGCCCTGGCCAAGCTTGATCAGCTCGGTGCCGGGGGCGCCAGGCAGGCGCAGGTCGCTGACGATCAGATCGAATGTGGGAATACTGAAGCGTTCTTGTGCTTCCTGCACAGAACCGGCTTCGCTGACCTGATACTGGTTACGTTCCAGCAGGCGGCGCAAGGCGGAGCGGATAATGGTTTCGTCTTCGACGATCAAAATGTGCGGCATTGATTCGATACTCTCGACGGTCTCAGTTCACAGCGGACGTCGCTTCGACATGACGCGGTAAGGTCACCCGGATACGGGTGCCGCGCTGGCTTTGTACATCAGCCGGGCTGTCGATGGTGATTTGTCCATAATGCTCTTCAACGATGGAATAGACCAGTGCAAGGCCCAGACCGGTACCTTCACCCGGATCCTTGGTGGTGAAGAAAGGTTCGAACAATCGGTCCATGATGTTCTGCGGAATACCACTGCCTTCGTCCTCGACGATCAGATCGACCGTGTGTTCGCCGGCTTCACTCTTGACCCGCACCGCACTGCCCGCAGGCGAGGCATCACGGGCGTTGGAGAGCAGATTGATCAGCACCTGGGCGAGGCGCTGCGGATCGCCTTCGACCCAGTGATCGGGGTCGCACAGGTTGTAGAACTGCACTTCGAAGTTGCGCCGGTTCAGCGCCAGCAGGCCAATTGCGTCCTGCGCGACTTCGGCCAGACAGACGGGCTCGTCGCTGTGCTGGTGGCTGCCGGCGTGGGCGAAGCTCATCAGCGACTGCACAATGCGCGACACGCGCTTGGTCTGTTCGAGAATCTGCCCGCTGATCTCCGTCAGTTCGCCATCTTCTTCACGCTCTTCGCGCAGGTTCTGCGCCAGACAGGCGATGCCGGTGATCGGGTTGCCGATTTCATGAGCCACACCTGCCGCCAGTCGACCAATGCTCGCCAGACGTTCCGAGTGCACCAGTTTGTCTTCGAGCATCTGCGTTTCGGTCAGGTCTTCCACCAGCAGCACCAGGCCGCTGTTGCCCGGTGCCAACGGTTCATCGATCGCCGCTTTGTGCAGATTGAGCCAGCGGGTCTGGCCGTCGAGGGCCAGGTGCTGCTTGTGCAAATGTTCATCGGGCAGGTTGATGAAGCCTTGCAGCAATTGCTTCCACGGATTGGCGATGGTGCTCAGGCGCGAGCCGACCACCCGTTGCGCGGCAATGCCGGTGAGTTCTTCCATGGCCTTGTTCCACATCAGAATCTCTTGATCCTTGGCCAGCGAGCAGACGCCCATGGGCAATTCCTGCAAGGTCTGGCGGTGGTAGCGGCGCAGGGCATCGAGTTCGGCGGCTAGCCCGGTGAGGCGCGAGTGGTAGTCCTCGAGACGGCTTTCGATGAAGTGGATGTCTTCGGTTACGTAGTTTTCGCCGCCAGCCTTGTACGGCAGGAAGGTTTCGACCATGTCCTGCGCCACGCTCGGGCCCATCAGGCCGGAGAGGTTGGCTTCGATGCGGTCGCGCAAGCGGCGCAAGGCATAAGGACGGCGTTCGTCGAACGGCAGATAGAGGTCGCGCAGGGCCTGTTCGACTTCTTTTTGCGCCGCCTTGGCGCCTAGCGGTTTGGCCAGTTGCGTGGCGAACTCCTGGGGCGAAGCGGCATGCAGTTCGCGGCGTTGCGGGCGACGCACGTTATCCACTGCGCAGGCTTCGGCGGCGCTGGCTTCTTCAGGGCTGGCGTTGGTGAACAGCGAGATCAGGGTGAACATCAGCACGTTGGCCGCCAGCGAGGCAATGGCCGCCATGTGCCAACTGGTGTCGTCCAGCACGTAGATCATGTTCAGCAGTGGAATGTAGAAACCCTGCAGGTTGCCGACCAGTGGCAACAGCATGGTCACCACCCACACCAGAATCCCCGCCAGCAAGCCGGCGATAAAGCCGCGACGGTTGGCGGTCGGCCAGTACAGCACCGAGAGCACGCCGGGCAGGAACTGCAAGGTTGCAACGAAGGCGACGATGCCGAGGTTGGCCAGGTCCTGTCCGGCGCCGAGCATCAGGTAAAAGCAGAAACCGGCCATGATGATCGCGACGATCAGCGCCCGGCGGGTCCACTTCAGCCAGCGGTAGATATTGCCTTCGGCCGGTGGCTGGTACAGCGGCAGCACCAAGTGGTTCAGCGCCATGCCCGACAGCGCCAGGGTGGTGACGATGATCAGGCCACTGGCGGCCGACAGTCCGCCGACGTACGCCAGCAAGGCCAGCGGTTTGCTGTTGGCGGCAATGCCGATGCCGAGGGTGAAGTATTCCGGGTCAGTGGTGGCGCCGAGTTTCAGGCCAGCCCAGAGAATCAGCGGAACCGCCAGACTCATCAGCAACAGGAACAGCGGCAGGCCCCAGCTGGCACTGACCAGCGAGCGCGGATTGAGGTTTTCGGTGAAGGTCATGTGGTACATGTGCGGCATCACGATCGCCGAGGCGAAGAACACCAGCAACAGCGTGCGCCACGGCCCTTCCTGCAGCGGCGTGTGCAGCGCGGCGAGAGCGGTCTGGTTTTGCAGCAGCCACAGTTCAAGCTGTTGCGGGCCGTCGAACACGCCGTACAGCGCATAGAGGCCGACGCCGCCGAGGGCGATCAGTTTGATCACCGATTCGAAGGCAATCGCGAACACCAGCCCTTCGTGTTTCTCGCGGGTGGCGATATGTCGGGAACCGAAGAAAATCGTGAACAGGATGATCAGTGCGCAGAACGCCAGCGCGACGCGGCTCTGGATCGGCTCGCCGGTGAGGATGCCGATGGAATCGGCCACCGCCTGAATCTGCAACGCCAGCAGCGGCAGTACGCCGATCAGCATGAAGATCGTGGTCAGCGCGCCGGCCCAGGTGCTGCGGAAGCGGAAGGCGAACAGATCCGCCAGCGACGACAGTTGATAGGTGCGGGTGATTTTCAGGATCGGATACAGCAGCACCGGCGCCAGCAGAAACGCGCCGGACACCCCGAGGTAACTGGAGAGAAAGCCGTAGCCGTACTGATAGGCCAGGCCCACGGTGCCGTAAAACGCCCACGCACTGGCGTAGACCCCTAGCGACAGGGTGTAGGTCAGCGGGTGGCGAATGATCGCTCGCGGGATCATGCCCCGTTCGCTGATCCAGGCGACGCCGAACAGCACCGTCAGGTACGCGGCGCTGACCAGGATCATCTGGGTCAGGCTAAAGCTCATCGGCATCTTTTTGGCTCTGCAGGATGAAGGTCACGACAATCAGGATCAACCAGAGCAGATACGGCCGATACCAGGCGCCCGTGGCGTCGATCCACCAATCCATGATGGCTGGCGAAAACAGATAGATTCCCACGACCAGAAGCAGGACCAAGCGATAGATGTACATCCCGGCCTCTCTTTTTTATGCGCGTGCCCGAAAACGTGCGGCGATGGTAACGGATGGCGGCGCGACTGCAAGTGTCGTCATTGCAGTTGCGCCTCGGGCAGGCTCAGTGTGCGCGGGATCTTCGATGCATCCCAGTGGGCTGCGCCCCATTTCAGCAATTCCTCGGGTGTGGCATGGGCCAGTTCGGCACCGGGGTTTTGTCCCAGCGCTCGCAGGGCCCGCAGCAGCAAAGGAGTGGCCTGATCCGCCTCAAGCGGCGGCGAACGGTAGGATTTGCCGAGTTTGTTGCCGTCCGGCTGCGTGATCAATGGCAAGTGCAGATAGCGCGGCTGACGCAGGCCCAACAGTTCTTGCAGGTAGAGCTGGCGTGGCGTGGAGTCGAGCAGGTCGGCACCGCGCACGATGTCGGTGATGCCTTGCCAGGCGTCATCCAGCACCACGGCCAGTTGATAGGCGTAGAGGCCGTCGCGGCGGCGAATCACGAAATCGCCGACGTCGCGCCCCAGATGCTGGCGGAACTCGCCCTGCACGCGGTCGATGAAGTGATATTCCAGTTCCGGCACGCGCAGGCGGATCGCCGCGTCTTGCTGCTCATGCCCGGCATTGCGGCACAAGCCCGGGTAAATGCCGTGATACGGCTCCAACTGCTTGCGCGAACAGGTGCAGGCGTAGGCCAGGCCGTGATTGAACAGACTGTTGAGGACTTCGGCGTAGGCAGCGTGCCGGTTACTCTGGCGCACCATTTCGCCGTCCCATTCGAACCCGTAGCTTTCCAGCGCCTTGAGAATCGCCGCCTGCGCGCCGGGCTCTTCCCGGGGCGGATCGAGATCTTCCATGCGCACCAGCCAGCGCCCGCCGACCGCACGCGCGTCGAGGTAAGAGGCGAGGGCGGCGACCAGCGAACCGAAGTGCAGGTGGCCACTGGGGGTCGGGGCGAAGCGGCCGATGTAGGCGGGGGCGGTTTTGGCAGTCATGGAAACGAAGCTACTTTTCAGGCTATACGCAGGTCAACTTGTGGGAGCGAGCCTGTTCGCGAAAGCTTAGTGTCAGATGATTAAATGTTGAGTGACACACCGCTTTCGCGAGCAGGCTCGCTCCCACAAGGGCAAAGGCAAAAGGCAGAAACAAAAACGGAGCGTTCGCACGCTCCGTTTTTCGTTCAGGTCGAGATTACTTGCCGACCTGCTTTTCCTTGATTTCCGCCAGGGTCTTGCAGTCGATGCACAAATCCGCAGTAGGACGGGCTTCGAGGCGCTTGACGCCGATCTCGATGCCGCAGGACTCGCACCAGCCGTACTCTTCGTCCTGGATCAGTTCGAGGGTCTTGTCGATCTTCTTGATCAACTTGCGCTCGCGGTCGCGGGCGCGCAGCTCGAGGGCGAATTCTTCTTCCTGGCTGGCACGGTCGGCCGGGTCAGGAAAGTTGGCCGCTTCGTCTTTCATGTGATCAACAGTACGGTCGACTTCCTGCATCAAGTCCTGTTTCCACTTGTTCAGGATCTTGGTGAAGTGCGCGCGCATGGGAGCGCCCATGTACTCTTCGCCGGCCTTCGGAACGTAAGGTTCGAAGCCGCTGATCGTCGCTTGCTGCTGTTGCTTTGCTTGGGTGGGCATGAAATGGACCGCCTCTACTCTTGTAATCCATTGCGCAGGATTGCTCCATCACCGACACCTGCCGGCCCTGCGGCTGCAAGCGGGCGAACTTACCAGATCAATTCGGCCCGCGCTACTCCCGGATGTCGAGGTCCCGGCGGGTGGCGCTTGCAGATGTTTGGCAAGCTGTGTCTGGCGCTGATGAAAGCCTGTTCAATCACTGATTTTAGTCAATCCTGGAGCGTACGCTCATATCGTTACAGTCCAGCGTTCTTGAGGCTGTGACCGCGACGGGTTCTCGCTCGTTCCGGCAGATGGGTAGAATCGTCTCTTTTTCCCCGTCGAAGGAAAACCAATGGCTCAGCCTTACAGTGCGCGCAGTCGTGCGATCGAACCGTTCCATGTAATGGCGCTGCTGGCGCGGGCCAACGAACTGCAGGCCGAAGGTCACGACGTGATCCACCTGGAAATCGGCGAGCCGGACTTCACCACGGCCGAGCCGATCATCCGTGCCGGGCAGGCTGCGCTGACGGCGGGCAAGACCCGCTACACCGCCGCGCGCGGCATTCCTGAACTGCGCGAGGCGATTTCCGGGTTCTATCAATCGCGTTACGGTTTGAACATCGATCCGCGGCGGATCCTGATCACGCCGGGGGGCTCCGGTGCGCTGTTGCTGGCCAGTGCCTTGCTGGTCGATCCGGGCAAACACTGGCTGCTGGCGGATCCGGGCTACCCGTGCAACCGGCACTTTCTGCGATTGGTCGAAGGCGCGGCGCAACTGGTGCCGGTCGGGCCGGAGGTGCGTTACCAACTGACCCCGGATCTGGTGGCACGTCACTGGGATCACGACAGCGTTGGTGCGTTGGTGGCATCGCCAGCCAACCCCACCGGGACCATCCTGACCCGCGATGAACTGGCCGGGTTATCCACCGCGATCAAGGCGCGCCACGGCCATCTGGTGGTGGACGAGATCTACCACGGCCTGACTTACGGCACCGATGCCGCCAGCGTGCTGGAAGTCGAGGACAGCGCCTTTGTCCTCAATAGCTTCTCCAAATATTTCGGCATGACCGGTTGGCGGCTCGGCTGGCTGGTGGCGCCGGAGGCTGCGGTTAGTGAGCTGGAAAAGCTCGCACAGAACCTCTACATCAGCGCACCGAGCATGGCGCAGTACGCCGCACTGGCCTGTTTCGAACCGGACACCATCAGCATTCTCGAAGAGCGCCGCGCCGAATTTGGCCGCCGCCGCGACTTCCTGCTGCCGGCGTTGCGCGAATTGGGTTTCAACATCGCCGTCGAGCCTGAAGGTGCGTTCTACTTGTATGCCGATATCAGCCAGTTCGGCGGTGATGCCTTCGCTTTCTGTCGACATTTCCTCGAAACCGAGCATGTTGCCTTTACTCCAGGGCTGGACTTCGGGCGTTATCAGGCCAGCCACCATGTGCGTTTTGCTTACACGCAAAACCTCCCTCGCTTACAGGAAGCGGTGGAACGTATCGCTCGCGGCTTGAAGAGCTGGCAAGGCTGATGCGCTTTTATCCGGCTCTGGAAGAGGCGCGGCTGATTCGTCGCTACAAACGTTTTCTGGCGGACGTTGAAACGGTCAATGGCGAGTTGTTGACCCTGCACTGCCCGAACACCGGCTCGATGCTCAACTGCCAAGTCGAAGGCGGGCAAGTGTGGTTCAGTCGCTCAAACGACCCGAAGCGCAAGCTGCCCGGCACTTGGGAAATCGGCGAAACCCCGCAGGGTCGGCTGTTCTGCGTGAACACCGGCCGCGCCAACGCCCTCGTTGAAGAGGCGCTGCAGGCCGGTGTCATCAGCGAGTTGAACGGCTTCACGGCGCTTAAACGCGAAGTGGCATACGGTCAGGAAAAAAGCCGTATCGATTTCCGCCTTGAATACCCGAGCGGGCCGGCTTATGTGGAAGTGAAGAGTGTCACTTTGGGGTTCGACGGGACGAATGTCGCGGCCTTTCCCGACGCAGTTACCCAGCGCGGCGCTAAGCATCTGCGTGAACTGGCGCATCTGGCCCGTGACGGTATTCGTGCGGTGCAGTTGTATTGCGTCAATCTCAGCGGGATTGACGCGGTGCGACCGGCCGAAGAAATCGATTCGGCGTACGCGGATGCCCTGCGTGAAGCGGTGGCGTGCGGGGTCGAGGTGTTGGCCTACGGCGTGCGCTTGAACCACGAAGAGATGGTGATCGACCGGCGGCTGGACGTTTTGCTCAACGGTTAAATATCTATCCACAACCCTTTGGCATCTTCGCGGCAGGGGATGGCGGTCAGGGATTGCCCGGCGCAGGGCCCGGCGACGCATTCGCCGTCCTCGATCAGAAACAGTGCGCCGTGGGTGGCGCACTGGATCAGGCTGTTGCTCGGGTCGAGAAACTGGTCGGGGTGCCATTCCAGACCGACGCCGCGATGCGGGCAACGGTTGAGATAAACATAGGCCTGACCATTGCGGCGCACGGCAAACAGTTTATTGCCGTCGATGTCGAAACCGCGGCTGCCCGCCTCAGCGAGATCGGCGCCGGCGCACAAAAACTTCATGGCTATCCTCAAATGTCAGCTCGTTTCAGGAAATGTCCGAGCTTGACGTTTAAATGCAAACAATTATCAAATGGCCGCCTTCGCCCACTGCACGCAGCCGCCGCCAAGGATACTTGGCCTGCCGGTTCGCTGCCCGGGAAAACTGTTCAAGGAAAGCTGCGTATGCGCCTGATTACCCGCGTTGTTGTGCTGTGTGTCGGACTGCTCGCCAGCCTTCAGGCGACAGCTGCCGATTTGCCGCAGCGTTGGGTCAGCGCCGGTGGGGCGCTTTCAGAGTGGGTGAGTGCATTGGGTGGCGAATCCAAACTGGTCGGGGTCGACACCACCAGCCAACATCCGCAATCGCTGAAGAAGCTGCCCAGCATCGGCTATCAACGCAGTCTTTCGGCGGAAGGCATTCTCAGTCTGCGCCCCGATATCCTCATCGGCAGCGAGGAAATGGGCCCGCCGCCTGTCATCGCCCAGGTGAAGAGCGCGAAGGTGCGGGTCGAACTGTTCTCGGCACAGCCGGATCTGTCGACCCTGGAAAAAAACGTTACGCATCTCGGACAGTTGCTGGGCGCGCAAGCGCAGGCGGCGCAGTTGCTGGAAAGTTATCAACAGCAGCTTACCGAGCAGAAAGCGCGAGTCGCCGAGTTGCAGACCAGGCATAAGGCGCCCGGTGTGCTGGTACTGATCGGGCATGCCGGCGGCAAACCATTGATTGCCGGCAAGGACACTGCCGCCGACTGGCTGCTGCAACGGGCCGGCGGACACAACCTGGCGACGCATACCGGTTACAAGCCGTTCTCCGTGGAGTCGCTGGCCGGGCTCGATCCTGAGGTGCTGGTGTTCGCTGATCGCGCGTTGAGTGGTGAGGCGGCAAAAGCGGCATTGTTCAAGGAAAACCCCATTCTCAATTCAAGCCGCGCGGCCAAGGCCGGACGGGTGCTGGAGCTGGATCCGACGCTGCTGGTCGGCGGGCTCGGGCCGCGTTTACCGGCGGCACTGAAGAATTTGTCTGACGGCTTCTACCCGACTGCGAGCGGCCAATGACCGTACTGGTCAAACCACGAAGCCTGTTTATCGGCCTGACGCTCCTGTGTTTGCTGGCCATCTGGCTGTCCTTGGCGTTGGGGCCGGTGAGCCTGCCGCTGTTCGATACGTTACGCGCTGCATTGCGCATGCTCGGTGTGCCGCTGGCGCCGGATGGGCTGGAGCAGGCCGAGCTGATCCTCGGGCAGATCCGTCTGCCGCGCACCTTGCTCGGTCTGGCCGTCGGCGGTGTGCTGGCACTGTCGGGTGTGGCGATGCAGGGCTTGTTTCGCAATCCGCTGGCCGATCCCGGGTTGGTCGGGGTGTCCAGCGGCGCGGCGCTCGGGGCGGCGATTGCGATTGTCGGCGGTTCGTTTTTTGGCGGTTTGCCGGAGTGGTTCGGGCCGTACCTGTTGTCGGCGTGCGCGTTTCTCGGTGGACTGGGGGTGGCAGCGCTGGTCTACCGACTTGGACGGCGCAACGGCCAGACCAACGTCGCAACCATGCTGCTGGCAGGGATCGCCCTCACGGCGCTGGCCAGTTCGGCAGTTGGATTGTTCACCTATCTGGCGGATGACGCGACTTTGCGTACGCTGACTTTCTGGAATCTGGGCAGCCTCAATGGCGCCAGTTACGCGCGTTTGTGGCCGTTGCTGATTATCAGCACTGGCGTCGCGCTGTGGTTGCCGCGGCGTGCCAAGGCGCTGAATGCGTTGTTGCTGGGGGAGTCCGAAGCCGGGCACCTGGGGATTGATGTCGAACGGCTCAAACGTGAATTGGTGTTCTGCACGGCGTTGGGTGTTGGCGCGGCGGTAGCGGCAGCCGGGATGATCGGTTTCGTCGGGCTGGTGGTGCCGCATCTGGTGCGTTTATTGGCCGGGCCCGATCACCGGGTGTTGCTGCCAGCGTCCATACTGGCGGGTGCGAGCCTGTTGTTGCTGGCGGATCTGGTGGCGCGGCTGGCGCTGGCGCCGGCGGAATTGCCGATCGGCATTGTTACCGCATTTATCGGTGCACCGTTCTTTCTTTATCTGCTGTTGCGAGGGCGTGCCTGATGCTGCGTGCGCACAATCTGCACATCCGCCGCGGGCGCAAGACCGTCCTCAGCGACGTCACCCTGCAGCTTGAACCCGGTGAGGTGCTGGGTGTGCTCGGACCGAACGGTGCCGGCAAAAGCACCTTGCTCGGTGCGCTGTGCGGTGAGCTTGCGGCCAGTGAAGGTGAAGTGTTGCTCGACGACAAGGCGCTGAGTCACTGGACAGGTACGCAGCGCGCTCAGCGCCTGGCGGTGTTGCCGCAGGTGTCGACGCTGGATTTTGCCTTTCGTGTGGAAGAAGTGGTCGGCATGGGCCGCTTGCCGTATCAAAGCGGTCGGGTACGCGACGACGAAATCATTGCGGCAGCGCTGGACGCTGCGGATGCCGGGCATCTGAGCGGGCGCAGTTATCTGGCATTGTCAGGCGGCGAGCGCCAGCGTGTGCATCTGGCGCGGGTGCTGGCGCAGTTATGGCCGGGGCAGGCCGGGCAAACCTTGTTGCTGGATGAGCCGACCTCAATGCTCGATCCGTTGCACCAACATACGACGCTGCAAGCGGTGCGTGAATTTGCCGACCGTGGCGCAGCAGTGCTGGTCATCCTGCATGATCTGAATCTGGCGGCGCGCTATTGTGATCGGGTGTTGCTGCTTGAGGGCGGGCGCCCGGTGGCGCTGGATACGCCGCAGCAGGTTTTGCGACCGGATTCTCTCAAAGCCGTGTTCGGTCTCGAAGTATTGGTGCAGCCGCACCCGGAGCGTGGGCATCCGCTGATCATCGCCCGCTGATTTCTCATCGAGGTGATGGTATGCGCGGGATGTGGTTGTTAGCGGTGTTGCTGCTTGCAGGGTGTCAGCATGTTGCCCCGCCCCCGCCAATCAGTGGCGAAATTCGTGATCTGCACAGCGGCCAGATACTGACGGCACAGGAACTGCTGGCGCGTCTGGCCAAGCCGCAACAGCTGATCGTTGGCGAGCAACATGACAACGCCGATCATCACGCTGTGCAGTTATGGCTGTTGCAGGCGCTGGGTGAGCAGCGGCCCCAAGGCAGCCTGCTTTTGGAGATGCTCACGCCGGACCAACAGCCGAAGGTTGATCAGGTTCGTCATGCGGCAACGCCGCCTAGCGATCTTGCCGCCGCGTTGGCCTGGCAGGATGGCTGGGACTGGAATCTTTATGGACCGATCATTCGGTTCGCCCTCACGCAAGGCTATCCGCTGTTGGCGGCTAATCTGGATAACAGCGAAATCCGCGCGTTCTATCGTCAGCCGCCAGTCCTGAGCGGTGTTCGCAGCAATGCGGCCTCGGTGAAAGCCAGGCTGCTTGAGCAGATCAGCGATTCACATTGCGGCTTGCTGCCCAAATCACAGATGCCGGCGATGCTCGCGGTTCAGCAACAGCGTGATCGACGCATGGCCGAACGTTTGCTGGCCGCGCCGACGCCAGCCTTGC
This sequence comes from Pseudomonas sp. MWU318, assembly GCF_016756945.1. Taxonomy (NCBI): domain Bacteria; kingdom Pseudomonadati; phylum Pseudomonadota; class Gammaproteobacteria; order Pseudomonadales; family Pseudomonadaceae; genus Pseudomonas; species Pseudomonas sp. MWU318. The sequence goes on along the minus strand of NZ_JAESJL010000009.1, from coordinate 14,255 downwards.
TACTGGCGGGTGCCTGGCATGCGCGCAAGGATGCTGGCGTGCCGCTGCATGTTCTGGATCTGGGCGCAGCCCAAGCGCCAACGGTGCTGATGCTGGCCGAGCAGGGCGCCGAGGTGACTGCGGCGATGGCCGATTACGTCTGGTACACCCCGGCCACGCCCGCGCAGGATTACTGCGCACAGATGCGCAAACAATTTGGCCAATGACTTTTCCACAGGCAAAAAAAGACCCGGTAAAAACCGGGTCAAATAACCGTGATTAGCCTGATGAGGAGATAATCTGAGAGTCCGAACCAAGGGCTTTTCAGAATATCGACTGATCTCGCGATCAGTTGTGATAATCATAGCGATTCTCATTAGCGAGTCAACCACTGTTTTTCCATTTGCTTGATTTAGTCGTGCATATGGCCGGAATGTCCCGGAAACAAGGGACTTAACGCGCAGCTTTCACCGCGCTCAGTTGCGTGATCTGCTGGTTGAGCTGGCCGATGCGGCGGGCCATGCTCTCAATCAGGCTGTGCGCGATCTTCGGATTGTTGCGGGTCATACTCAGAAACTGTTCGCCTGGAATCAGCATCACCGTGCTTGGCTCGCGAGCGATGACAGTGGCATTGCGCGGTTCACCGGTGAACACCGCCATGGCGCCGAAAATCTCGTCCTTGGGCACTTCGCCGACCTTGTGCCCATCAACAAACGCTTCAGCATGCCCCTCGATGATCACGAAGACGTGATCAGCGGCATCGCCCTGCCGGATCAACACCTCACCGCTTTCGACCCGTTTGAAGCCATTGGTGCTGCGAAACTCCCGTGGCTTCAGTTCGGCCACCGCGTGAGCCAGCAGCGCCATCTGCCCCAGCAGATACTCAAGCCATTGCTCGGCCCGGCCCGGTTCGGCATACAAATGCTGGAACAGTTCGGTTCGCCGATAGGGCAACAAGCGCGATGGCCCTTCGCTGCGCAGTCGGCAATCGGCCCAGGCGTCACCTTGCTGTAGACCGAGCAGATCACCTTCCTGCCAGTAAAACAACGCACGGCCGCCGATGTAGCCGTGGATCACGCCTTCTGTCAGCAGAAACAGCTGATCGTGTGGGAGCTGCTCCATCAAGTTGTCAGAGATTTCTGGCTCAAAGGCTGGCCCGCACGGCGCAAGGCCTTCCAGCCAGCGCGCGGGCAAGCTCTGCAAGCGATTGATCAGTGCATCGACCGGTGCCGATTGTTCCCCGAGCAGATACATGGCCGTCAGCGCCTGTTCAGTTCTTGTGACGTGAGGAGATGGCTTCGAGCTGCTTGTTCAAGGCGTCTTTACGTTCGGCCGGGATGTCGTTCCAGTGCACATCCATCAGCGCCCCTTCGATCGCGTACAACAACACCTTTGATGCGCGAAACCCGCGGGTACGCACGGCCCGATAGGCGTCCACCGCCCCCAGGCGACGCAAGTCCGAGGCGCTGTGAATGCCCACGGCATGCAGCCACTGCGCCGACGTCTTGCCAAGATTCTTCAGGTGTTGCAGTTCATCATTCATCAAGCCTCCTTGCGACGGCCGAATGGTGCGTGGGCGATCTTCTCAGGAGTGTAGCCATCAGTAGGAAAAGCGTGGTTGTTTGGTCGGATTCGACGCAAACGCTTCTAAGAAAGGCGATGACATCTGGCGAATGCAATAGTAAGGAGTGTGACGCATACAACTGTAGGAGTGAGCCTGCTCGCGACAGCGGCGTAAAAGCCGACATCCATTTTGAATGTCAGTCGGCTATCGCGAGCAGGCTCACTCCTACAAGGGGAGGGTGTTGTGTCAGGGGCTGCCGATGGTGCTCAGCGTGTGCGATAGCGCAGGCGGGTGCCGAAATTCATCGACATCAGGATCTCGTCCGCACTCAGTTCCGGCGGGAAGTACGCGCCGGAAATCTGCGCATGCGCCAGGCTCGCGCCTTCGAGTGATGCATTACGGAAGTCGATGCCACGCAAATCGGCAGAACGGAAGTAGGCGTCCCGAAAATCCACGCCATCGGCGTTCAGTTCACGTAGATCGAGACCCCGGAAGTCGCCACCGACCATGTCGATCGGGCCGTCGTTCGGGCGTTCCTTGTTGAAGCCTGTGATGTCGTCTTTGTGCAGCAAGGCATAAAGCGGGGTGTCGAGAAGTTTCGGCTGGCTCATGTCACATCACCTGTTGGTTTTATGACGCCAGTATAGTGCCACTATTTGACGGCCGTGAAGCAAGCGAGGGCTTCACGGCCGAAATAGTTTCTTACAGGCCTGGCAGGCGCTGGCGGATCTGTGCAACTACGGTGTCGAGGGTCCCGCTTTCATTGGTCTGTACGCGTTTGCTGCGCAGAATCTCTTCTGGCGTCAGCGCTTCGCGGCTGGCCTGCTGGGCCTCGATCACCGCCAGCGTGGCGTCGGAAGGGTCCTTTTTGTCTGCCTGACGAATCGCCAGCCAGCTCTCGATCACGGCTTGCGGTGCGTTGCAGTCGAGGATCAGGAACGGCGTGCCGGTGGCCTCGGCCACTTGAGCGGCGTTGTCGCGTTGCTCGCGCTTGAGGTAGGTCGCATCGATCACCACCGGGAAACCGGCGTGTAGGATCACTCCGGCAATCTCATGCAGGCGGGCATAGGTGGCAACGCTGGCGTCGGCGCTGTAAATCCCGGCCTGCACGTCGTTGGCTACGGTCTGCTCGCCGAACAGGCGCTTGCGCTCGACGTCGGAACGCAGGCGAATCGCGCCCAGCGCTTCGACCAGACGCATCGCCACGTGGCTCTTGCCGACAGCCGATACGCCGTGGGTGATGGCCATGAAGCGCGATGGAATGGTGCTGTAGCTTTCCGCCAGGTTGGCGTAGTTGCGGTACTGGCGCAGGGTGGTGGCGCGCTGCACCGGGGTGGCGTCCGCCGGCATGCTGAACAGTGCAACTTTGGCGCGAACCAGTGCGCGGTAGGCTTTATAGAAGTTCAGCACTTCCAGGCCTTGATAGTCGCCGGTCAGCTCCAAGTACTGGCTGACGAAGCGGCGGGCGAGGGATTTCAGGCCACGGTCTTCCAGGTCCATCGCCAGGAAACCGGTGTCGGCCCAGACGTCAGTGAAGCGGAACGGTTCGTTGAACTCGATGCAGTCGAAGATCACCACTTTGCCATTGATGACAGTCGCGTTGCCCAGGTGAATGTCACCGTGGCATTCGCGAGTGAAACCCTCGGCCTTGCGCTGGCTGAACAGTGCCTTGAGACGATCGAAGCTGCTCTCGGCCCAGGCTTGCAGGGCCTCGAGTTGCAGCAGATCGTTTTTGTCGCTGAGGAACGGCAGGATCTGTTCGAAGTTCTGGCGCACCGGGGCCATCACGCTGTCCGGGGTACCGGCCTCGTGTTCGGCCGGGACTTTTGGCGCACTGAGGTGGAATTTGGCGATCTGCTCGGCCATTTCATCAATGTGCTGGGTGGTCAGCTCACCGTTGGCCTGCAGGGTGCTGAGCAGGCCGGTCTGCGGGAATTGAAGCATTTTCAGCACATATTCGATCACTGGGCCGTCGCCACCCAGTTGTGGCGCATCAACGCTGCCGGTCACTGGCAACACGTCCAGATACAAATCGTCGGTCAGACGCTGGTTCAGGCGCAGCTCTTCAGCACAGAAATGTGCGCGGGATTCGAGGCCGGTGAAGTCAAGGAAGCCGAAATTCACCGGCTTCTTCACTTTATAAGCAAACGGGCCGGTGAGGATCACCCACGAGATATGGGTTTCGATGACCTGGAACCCTTCGACGGGGTGCGGGTAGAGGGCCGGGTTTTGCAGGGCAGCGATCAGGGACTGGCTCACGGGCGATCCTTCAGAGACTGGGAAATTCGAGGCCGCCATTATGGCCGCTCGCCAGCCTGACGCAAACCTCGGAGCGCTCCTGTTGAGGATGAATAAAGTGCGTATAATCCGCCGCCATGACTCGAACTCGATCCCCCCGTACCAAGAAAAAACCAGTCTCCAAGGGCCTCAGCCCGTGGTTGAGCTGGGCCATTAAACTGAGCCTGGTCGGCCTTGTGGTGCTGGCCGGCTTCGCCGTTTACCTCGATGCCGTGGTGCAGGAGAAGTTCTCCGGCAAGCGCTGGACCATCCCGGCCAAGGTCTACGCGCGTCCGCTTGAGCTGTTCGTCGGACAAAAGCTGAGCAAGGAAGATTTCCTCACCGAACTCGATGCCCTGGGCTATCGCCGCGAAGCCGTGAGCAATGGCCCCGGCGCTGCAGCCGTCAACGGCAATACCGTTGATCTGAATACCCGCGGCTTCCAGTTCTATGAAGGCCTGGAAAAAGCCCAGCCAGTACGCGTGCGTTTCTCTGGCGACTATGTGGCCGAGCTCTCCGGGCTCAACGGCGGTAAATTGTCCGTGGTGCGGCTCGAGCCGCTGATGATCGGCGGCATCTACCCGAAAAACCTCGAAGACCGCATCCTGATCAAGCTCGATCAGGTGCCACCGTACCTGCTGGAAACCCTGGTAGCGGTGGAAGACCGCGACTATTACAGCCACTGGGGCGTGTCGCCGAAATCGATTGCCCGGGCGATCTGGGTCAACACCTCTGGCGGCAAGATGACCCAGGGCGGCAGTACGCTGACTCAGCAACTGGTCAAGAACTTCTACCTCACCAACGAACGCAGCCTGAGCCGCAAGCTCACCGAAGCGATGATGGCGATGCTGCTGGAGCTGCACTACGACAAGAAGGAAATTCTTGAGGCCTACCTCAACGAAGTCTTCGTCGGGCAGGACGGTCAGCGTGCCGTGCACGGTTTCGGTCTGGCCAGCCAGTTTTTCTTCGGCCAGCCATTGTCCGAGCTGAAGCTGCATCAGGTCGCGTTGCTGGTCGGCATGGTCAAGGGCCCGTCCTACTACAACCCGCGCCGCAACCCCGAGCGTGCGCTGGAGCGGCGTAACCTGGTGCTCGACGTGCTTGAGCAGCAAGGCGTGGCGACTGCCGAACAGGTCGAAGCGGCGAAGAAAATGCCACTGGGTGTGACCACGCGCGGCAAGCTCGCCGATAGCTCGTTCCCGGGCTTTATCGATCTGGTCAAACGCCAGTTGCGTGAAGACTACCGTGACGAAGACTTGACCGAAGAAGGCCTGCGGATCTTCACCAGTTTCGACCCGATTCTACAGATGAAAGCCGAAGCGTCGGTGAATGACACCTTTAAACGCCTGGCCGGACGCAAGGGCTCCGATGACGTGGAAGCGGCAATGGTCGTGACCAACCCGGAAACCGGCGAAGTGCAGGCGATGATCGGTAGCCGTCAGGCCAGTTACGCCGGTTTCAACCGGGCACTGGACGCCGTGCGGCCGATCGGTTCCCTGGTCAAGCCAGCGGTGTATCTGACCGCACTGGAAAAACCGAGCCATTACACGCTGACCAGTTGGCTGTCGGATGATCCGCTGTCGATCAAGGGCGCGGACGGCCAGGTGTGGAAGCCGCAGAACTACGACCGTCGCTCCCACGGCACAGTCTTCCTTTACCAAGGGCTGGCGCATTCCTACAACCTGTCGACCTCGCGTCTGGGTCTGGAAGTCGGTGTGCCGAATGTGCTCAAGACTCTTGCGCGTCTGGGGGTAACCCGGGAATTCCCGGCGTTCCCGTCGATGTTGCTGGGTGCTGGCGGCATGACCCCGATCGAAGTGGCGACCATGTATCAGACCCTCGCCAACGGTGGTTTCAATACGCCGATGCGCGGGATTCGCAGTGTGCTGACCGCCGAGGGCGAGCCGCTCAAGCGTTATCCGTTCCAGATCGAGCAGCGATTTGATCCGGCGTCCATCTACCTGATCCAGAACGCCATGCAGCGTGTGATGCGTGAAGGTACCGGCAGCTCGGTTTACAACGTGCTGCCCAAGACCCTGACGCTGGCCGGCAAGACCGGTACCAGTAACGATTCGCGTGACAGCTGGTTCGCCGGTTTCAGTCAGGATCTGCTGGCGGTGGTCTGGCTGGGTCGCGACGACAACGGCAAGACCCCGTTCACCGGGGCGACCGGTGCATTGCAGGTCTGGACCAGTTTCATGCGCAAAGCCGATCCGCTGCCGCTGGACATGCCACAGCCGGACAACATCGTGCAGGCGTGGGTCGATTCGCGTACCGGGCAAGGCTCCGATGCCAACTGTCCGGGGGCGGTGCAGATGCCGTATATTCGCGGCAGCGAACCGCCACCCGGCGCCGCGTGTGCAAGCGAAACGCCTGCCTCGCCGGAGTCGGTGATGGATTGGGTCAAGGGCTGGATGAATTAAGCAAAGAGGGTTTCAAGTGAACAAGTGGTTGATTCCAGCGGTGACTGCCGTGGCTTTGCTCAGCGGCTGCTCTACCGTACAGCGTGGTTCGATCCCGGTGGTGGACTCCGGCACAGCCGTATCCAACAGCGAACGGCTGTCGGCCAACGGCGGTTTCCGCAAGACGACGGTCAAACGCCCAGTCCAGGGCCAGGTGCAATCCCAGGCCATCCCGCAAGGCGATACCGGTGTGGTGGTGATGGTGCCGGGTGGTGGCGCCACGACATCGGCACCGATCAGTTCCTCGCCGATCGTTCCGGGCCCGGCTTCCGGCGGTATCACCGCGGGGCCGTACAACCCGTCGCCGGTCGAATCGGCACCGATCAACTCCGGCAGCTACAGCATGCCTTCGACGCCAAGCGGGATTCCTTCGGCCAGCAGTGGCGGTGGTCTGTCGGCGGACGAACAGCTCGATGGCCCGGTGCTCGCCTTGCTGACCACGGCGCAACAGCAGCAGGCCGGTGGCGACCTCAACGGTGCGTCTTCCAGCCTCGAGCGTGCTCAGCGTGTAGCCCCACGTGAGCCGCAAGTGCTTTATCGTCTGGCGCAAGTACGCATGGCTCAAGGTGACGCGCCACAGGCGGAGCAGTTCGCCCGTCGCGCACTGACCATGGCCAACGGTCGTCCGGACTTGCAGGCCAACCTATGGGAAATCATCGCGCAATCCCGTGAGAAACAAGGCGATTCCGCCGGCGCCGCTCTGGCTCGTCAGAAGGCCAAGGTTTCGCTGTGATGGATTCCCGTTTCCTGAAAATCGCCGATCAGTTGCTGCTGATCGAGCGTGAACTGCGCACGCAGGGTTGGTGGGACGAGGTCCAGCCATCAGCCGAAGCCCTTAGCAGTGTCGAACCGTTTTCGGTCGACACGCTGGATTTCGAGCAATGGCTGCAATGGATCTTCCTGCCACGGATGAAAATGATCCTTGAGCAGGATCTGCCTTTGCCCAACGCCTCGGGCATTCAGGAAATGGCTGAAATGGTCTTCGCCCAGCGCAATCTGCAGGGCAAGGATCGCCAGCTGCAGGTACTGCTCAAAGAGTTTGACCGGCTGATCACCGCCTCCCGCTAGAGCCGATCCCCTGTAGGAGCTGCCGAAGGCTGCGATCTTTTGATCTTGCTTTTGAAAACAGCATCAAAAGATCGCAGCCTGCGGCAGCTCCTACAGATTTTTAATCGCAGTTCTGCGCAATCTGCTTCTGTGCTTCGATGATGCGCTCCTGACGCTGCGCATCGTCCAGTCGCCGCAACTGCCCATCCACTTCTTCCCGCAAACGCGGATTGTTCTGCAATTGCGCCAGGTTCGTCCGTACCTGTTCGCAAAATGCCTTGAGCTGCGCCTGCTGCTCCGCCACCTGTTTCTTCACCTTGTCGTCGATGACTTTCTGATCGCCCAGCGCACCGCTTCCAGGCATGGCGGCAGGTTTCGGTGGGGGCGAGGAGGGCGTCTGCATAGTCGTCGCCGGCAGCCCTTGCGGTGGCTGCGCATCGAAGTGCGTGACGCCTTGGGCATCGACCCATTGGTAGATCTGAGCGGCCGAGCACCAGGGGCTGAGGCCGATCAGCAGAGTTAACAGAAGCGTTCGCATGCTGATTCCTTGGCAAAATTGCGCAATTGACGCTAACAGAGTAGCTGTTTTCAGGTTTTTTCTTGCGTTCTCATGTGCTTACCCACAATTAAGCACATTGACGGCTTGACTTGGAGAGGGCGAAACAGAAGAATCCAAAGTCCGCTGTAGAGGGACTGCCAGAAGCAGACCCGCTCGGTAGATCATGAGGCGCATATCCGCGTCGACCTGTTACACCCGCAACGCGTTACCTCGCGCTGGGTGGGAAAGGCCCGCAACACTTGGGACGATCCCAATACTTGCTCAGTCAGTGCTGACGTAGTCGGCGACCACCGTCGCTCATGCTCTGCCGAGAAGTAAACCTATTAAGACCCGCCCCTTTTGTGTGGACGGTATTCTGGCGTTTTAGAGGTGAACAACGTGGAGCTTTTATCTGGCGGTGAGATGCTCGTCCGCTTCTTGCGTGACGAAGGCGTCAAATATATCTACGGGTACCCGGGTGGTGCTCTCCTTCATGTTTACGATGCCCTGTTCAAAGAACCGGAAGTGACCCACATCCTGGTTCGTCACGAACAAGCGGCTACCCATATGGCTGACGGCTACGCCCGTGCCACCGGTAAAGCCGGCGTGGTATTGGTGACATCAGGTCCTGGCGCCACAAACGCCATCACCGGTATCGCCACCGCCTATATGGATTCGATTCCAATGGTGATCATTTCCGGTCAGGTGCCAAGCACCATGGTCGGCACCGACGCGTTCCAGGAAACCGACATGATCGGTATTTCCCGGCCGATCGTGAAACACAGCTTCATGATCAAGCACGCCTCGGAAATCCCGGAAGTCATGAAGAAAGCTTTCTACCTGGCGCAATCCGGTCGTCCGGGCCCGGTCGTGGTCGATATCCCGAAAGACATGACCAACCCGGCCGAGAAGTTCGAATACATCTTCCCGAAAAAAGCCAAGCTGCGTTCCTACAGCCCGGCCGTCCGCGGTCACTCCGGGCAAATCCGCAAGGCGGCAGAAATGCTCCTGGCGGCCAAGCGCCCAGTGCTCTATTCCGGTGGCGGCGTGATCCTCGGCAACGGTTCCGCACCGCTGACCGAACTGGCGAAAATGCTCAACCTGCCAGTGACCAACACCTTGATGGGCCTGGGTGGCTTCCCGGGTACCGACCGGCAGTTCATCGGCATGCTCGGCATGCACGGCAGCTACACCGCCAACCTGGCGATGCACCATGCCGACGTGATCCTGGCTGTCGGCGCGCGTTTCGATGACCGTGTGATCAACGGCGCGGCGAAGTTCTGCCCGAACGCCAAGATCATCCACATCGACATCGACCCGGCTTCGATCTCCAAGACCATCAAGGCCGACGTGCCAATCGTTGGTCCGGTGGAGAGCGTCCTGACCGAAATGGTCGCGATCCTCAAGGAAATCGGCGAGACCCCGAACAAGGAGTCCGTCGCCAGCTGGTGGAAGCAAGTCGATGAGTGGCGCGGTGATCGCGGCCTGTTCCCTTATGAAAAGGGCGACGGCAGCCTGATCAAGCCGCAGACCGTGATCGAGACCCTGTGCGAAGTGACCAAAGGCGATGCCTTCATCACTTCCGACGTGGGCCAGCACCAGATGTTCGCGGCGCAGTACTACAAGTTCAACAAGCCGAACCGCTGGATCAACTCCGGTGGCCTGGGCACCATGGGCTTCGGTTTCCCGGCGGCCATGGGCATCAAGTTGAGCTTCCCGGATGACGACGTTGCCTGCGTCACTGGCGAAGGCAGCATCCAGATGAACATCCAGGAGCTGTCGACCTGCCTGCAATACGGCTTGCCGGTGAAAATCGTCATCCTGAACAACGGCGTTCTGGGGATGGTTCGTCAGTGGCAGGACATGAGCTACGGCAGCCGTCACTCGCACTCCTATATGGAGTCGCTGCCTGACTTCGTCAAACTGGCTGAAGCCTACGGTCATGTCGGCGTGCGCATCACCGATTCCAAAGACTTGAAGTCGAAGATGGAAGAGGCGTTCGCCATGAAAGATCGTCTGGTGGTGATCGATATTTCGGTCGATACCAGCGAGCACGTCTATCCGATGCAGATCAAAGACGGCTCCATGCGCGATATGTGGCTGAGCAAGACGGAGCGTACTTAATCATGCGGCACATTATTTCCCTGCTTCTGGAAAACGAACCCGGCGCTTTGTCTCGCGTAGTCGGCCTGTTCTCGCAGCGCAACTACAACATTGAAAGCCTGACGGTGGCGCCAACCGAAGACCCGACTCTGTCGCGTCTGACGCTGACCACTGTTGGCCACGATGAAATCATCGAGCAGATCACCAAAAACCTGAACAAGCTGATCGAAGTGGTCAAGCTGGTGGACCTGTCGGAAAGCGCTCACATCGAGCGCGAGCTGATGCTGGTCAAGGTCAAGGCCACTGGCGCCCAGCGCGCCGAGATCAAACGCACCACCGATATTTACCGTGGACAGATCGTCGACGTCAGCGCCAGCGTGTATACGGTTCAACTGACCGGTACCAGCGACAAGCTCGACAGCTTCATTCAGTCCATCGGCACCGCATCGATTCTGGAAACCGTCCGTAGCGGCGTGACCGGCATTGCCCGCGGCGACAAAGTACTCAGCATCTAAACCAAATTAGCGAATGGCCTGAACGGCCTGGATATATAGGGGAAATTCATGAAAGTTTTCTACGATAAAGACTGCGACCTGTCGATCATCCAGGGCAAGAAAGTTGCCATCATCGGTTACGGTTCCCAGGGCCACGCCCAAGCGTGCAACCTGAAAGATTCCGGTGTCGACGTAACCGTCGGTCTGCGTAAAGGTTCGGCTACCGTTGCCAAAGCCGAAGCTCACGGCCTGAAAGTGACCGACGTGGCCGCCGCTGTTGCCGGCGCCGACCTGGTCATGATCCTGACCCCGGACGAATTCCAGTCCCAGCTGTACAAGAACGAAATCGAGCCGAACATCAAGAAAGGCGCCACCCTGGCCTTCTCCCACGGTTTCGCGATCCACTACAACCAGGTTGTTCCGCGTGCCGACCTCGACGTGATCATGATCGCGCCGAAAGCGCCGGGTCACACCGTGCGTTCCGAGTTCGTGAAGGGCGGCGGTATCCCTGACCTGATCGCGATATACCAGGACGCTTCGGGCAACGCTAAAAACGTTGCACTGTCCTACGCAGCTGGCGTGGGTGGCGGTCGTACCGGCATCATCGAAACCACCTTCAAGGACGAGACCGAAACCGATCTGTTCGGCGAACAAGCCGTACTGTGCGGCGGTACCGTTGAGCTGGTGAAAGCCGGTTTCGAAACTCTGGTTGAAGCTGGCTACGCGCCGGAAATGGCCTACTTCGAGTGCCTGCATGAACTGAAGCTGATCGTTGACCTCATGTACGAAGGCGGTATCGCCAACATGAACTACTCGATCTCCAACAACGCTGAATACGGCGAGTACGTGACCGGCCCGGAAGTGATCAACGCCGAATCCCGTCAGGCCATGCGCAATGCCCTGAAACGTATTCAGGACGGCGAATACGCCAAAATGTTCATCAGCGAAGGCGCTACCGGCTACCCTTCGATGACCGCCAAGCGTCGTAACAACGCCGCTCACGGTATCGAAATCATCGGCGAGCAACTGCGCTCCATGATGCCGTGGATCGGTGCCAACAAGATCGTCGACAAAGCCAAAAACTAAGTCGTCATCCTTGTACGAAAAACGCGGCCTCGGCCGCGTTTTTTCGTTTGAAACCGATGGTTCTGGTATAAAGCTGCATCGTTTGTGGCCGAACCGTCGTCACAGGCACCTGTCGAAACTTTCCAAACCGTTGCAAGGTAATGTCCATGAGCGAACGTCCCGAAGAGCCGAACCAGGCTTCTGACGCCGAAAGCCTGCTGCCCATCGATGAACATGTCGAGGAAGGGCACGACGCAGAAGGTCGTAAAGTCCGGCATCGTGGTATCTATCTGCTGCCGAATCTGTTCACCACTGCGAACCTGTTCGCAGGGTTTTATTCCATCATCAACTCGATGAGTGCCCAGGCTGCCTTGAGTGCCGGTGACTCTGCGAATGCGAGCAAGTATTTCGCCTTTGCCGCGATCGCAATCTTTGTAGCCATGGTGCTCGACGGTCTCGATGGTCGCGTAGCGCGCATGACCAATACGCAAAGTGCCTTCGGCGCCGAATATGACTCGCTGTCCGACATGGTCGCTTTTGGTGTCGCACCGGCGCTACTGGCCTTTGGCTGGGCATTGGGTGACATGGGCAAGGTCGGCTGGATGGTTGCCTTCATCTATGTAGCCGGAGCGGCATTGCGTCTGGCGCGTTTCAATACTCAGGTCGGTACGGCTGACAAGCGATACTTCATCGGCCTGGCCAGCCCGGCAGCTGCCGGCGTGGTCGCAGGCATCGTCTGGGCCTTCAGCGATTACGGCATTCAGGGTTCGAAGATGTCGTTCCTGGTCGCCTTGATGGTGGCGGCTGCCGGCATGCTGATGGTCAGCAACATCAAGTACAACAGCTTCAAGGAGCTGGACTTGAAGGGGCGCGTGCCGTTCGTGGCGATTCTCGCCGTGGTGCTGGTATTCGCCGTAGTGTTCAGCGATCCACCGCGCATTTTGCTGCTGGTGTTCCTCGGTTACGCCGCTTCCGGCCCTGTGCAATACCTGTTGCGTCTTCGTCGTCACAAAAAAGCCGAATGATGTAATTTCCCGCATACTCCGCAGTCTATGGGTGCATCTGTCCTCCAAAGCTGCGGAGTTGCCATGCTGATCAAAATCCCCAAAGCGTCCGACTGCCATGAGTCGGATGTCACGCCTGAATCCATTTATCTGTCCCGTCGCCAATTGCTCGGAGCTACCGCTGCCGGTATCGCCGTGAGCAGCCTGCCGCGTTGGGCCAGCGCTGAAGACGCGGCGCGTTATGCCGATGTCGAGCCGGGCAAGGCGCCTGCCTGGTTTGCCGATAAGCTCCCTTCTACCAAGTGGGGCGCCGTCAACGTCAAGGATGAGGCGATCACGCCTTATAAAGACGCGACCCATTACAACAACTTCTATGAGTTCGGCACCGACAAGGGCGATCCGGCGGCCAATGCCGGTTCGCTGAAAACCGAGCCGTGGAGCGTGGTCGTGGACGGGGAGGTGGGTAAGCCAGGGCGTTACGCGCTGGAAGACTTCATGAAGCCGTACCAGTTGGAGGAGCGTATCTATCGCCTTCGCTGTGTTGAGGCGTGGTCGATGGTCATCCCGTGGATTGGCTTTCCGATTTCTGCGTTGCTCAAGCAGGTCGAGCCGACCTCTAAGGCCAAATACATTCGCTTCGAAACCCTGCAGGATCCCAAGAGCATGCCAGGCCAGCGTTCGGGGTTCGCCCTGATCGATTGGCCTTATGTAGAAGGCTTGCGCCTGGATGAGGCAATGAATCCCTTGGCGATTCTGGCGGTTGGCATGTATGGCCGTGAATTACCGAATCAGAACGGTGCGCCGTTGCGTCTGGTGGTGCCGTGGAAGTACGGCTTCAAGAGTGTGAAGTCCATTGTGCGGATCAGTCTGGTCAGCGAGCAGCCCAAGACCACTTGGCAGAGCATCGCGGCAGATGAATACGGGTTTTATGCCAACGTGAATCCGACGGTTGATCACCCTCGCTGGACTCAGGCACGGGAGCGGCGTCTGCCGAACAGTCTGTTCAAGCCGAATGTGCGTGATACACAGATGTTCAACGGCTACGCGGATGAAGTCGCTTCTTTATATACAGGGCTCGATCTGCGGAAGAACTACTGATGCGATATCCGTTCTGGCGTATAGGCGTTTTCATTGCCGCAGCGATCTGGCCATTGCTCTGGTTTTATCAGGCGTTTGCCGATTTGCTCGGCCCGGATCCCGGCAAGGTGCTGGTTGATCGATTGGGGCTGGGGACGTTGGTATTGCTGTTGATTACATTGAGCATGACGCCGTTGCAGAAATTGACGGGGTGGGCGGGCTGGATTGCTGTGCGCCGTCAGTTGGGACTTTGGTGTTTTGCCTATGTGGTTCTGCATTTGTTCAGCTATATGGCGTTTATTCTCGGTTTCGACTGGTCGCAGCTGGGCGTGGAGTTGCGTAAGCGGCCGTACATTATTGTGGGGACGCTGGGTTTTCTTGGTCTGTTGGCGTTGGCGGTTACGTCCAATCGCTACAGTCAGCGCCGCCTGGGTGTGCGTTGGAAGAAACTGCATCGGTTGGTCTACGTGATTCTGGGGCTGGGATTGCTTCATATGTTGTGGATCGTGCGTGCTGATCTCAAGGAGTGGGCGATCTATGCCTTTATAGGTGCAATGCTTTTGCTGCTGCGTGTGCCTGCCATAGCGCGTCGAATCCCGCGTTTGCTGACTAAAAAGCAGGTTTTGCAATAAAACTGAAATTAAC
>NZ_JAESJL010000008.1:0-324276 GCF_016756945.1 Pseudomonas sp. MWU318 | reverse complement strand
TCGCAGGAAAGTGCTGCGCTCGTCGGATTTGACGGAACCAGCGTTCCAACCGTCGCCGGGACTGCCATTGGGGAAAATCCTTCTGAAGTGACCACTCGGTTTTTGGTATGGTGCAGCTCGTTTTTTAACGGACTGATGTCATGCCCACGGATCGGCACTCAATTTATGTCAAAGAGCTGCTGTAGAAATGCCTGAGCCCATCCCGATCAAGGATCACGAAAAAGAGACGCGTCTGGTCAACAAGCGGTTGATCGCCTGCGCTCTGTTCGTCTTTGCTATCAGCTGCGCGTTGGTGGTACGTCTGTACATCCTCCAAGTGGTTGAATATGACTACCACTCGACCATCTCTGAAAATAACCGCGTCCACGTCTTGCCGATCCCGCCGACAAGAGGCCTGATCTACGACCGCAACGGTGTGCTGCTCGCGGATAACCGCCCCAGTTACAACTTGGTCATCACCCGCGAACGCGCTACTGACGTAAATCAGGAGTTGGACGAGGTGATCAATCTCCTGCACCTGCCCGCAGAGGATCGCACGGTTTTCGATAAGGCCATGAAGCAGTCCCGTCACCCATTTACCCCCGTGACGTTGTTCTATGAGCTGACCGAAGAGCAGATCGCCGTATTAGCGGTCAACGAATTCCGTTTGCCGGGCCTGGATGTGGAGCCGCAGTTTGTCCGTCATTACCCGCTGGGTCCGCACTTCGCGCATTCGATCGGCTACGTTGGCCGGATCAATGAAAAAGAGTCCAAGACCCTCGATTCGGTAGAGTACCGCGGCACGCAGTCCATCGGAAAAACCGGTATCGAACGCTTCTACGAAGCGCAACTGCACGGTCACGTTGGCTATGAAGAAGTTGAGACCAACGCCCAGGGCCGAGTATTGCGGGTGCTCAAGCACACCGATCCGGTGCCTGGCAAAAACATCGTTCTAAGCCTCGACGTCAAACTGCAGGAGGCTGCCGAAGCCGCACTGGGCGATCGTCGTGGCTCGGTGGTGGCTCTCGACCCGTCCACTGGTGAAGTGCTGGCCATGGTCAGCAATCCGAGCTTCGACCCGAACCTGTTCGTAACGGGCATCAGTTCCAAGGAATACTCGGCACTACGCGATTCCATCGACCGGCCGCTGTTCAACCGTGTGCTGCGCGGCCTGTACGCGCCAGGCTCGACCATCAAACCAGAAGTGGCGATTGCCGGCCTCGATACCGGAGTCGTGACGCCGCAGACCCGCGTCTTTGACCCAGGCTACTACCAACTCCCGGATTTCGATCACAAGTACCGCAACTGGAACCACAGTGGCGATGGCTGGGTGGACATGGACGCGGCAATCATGCGCTCCAACGACACCTACTTCTACGACCTGGCACACAAGCTCGGCATCGATCGCCTGCACGACTACATGGCGATGTTCGGCCTCGGCGAAAAAGTCTCGCTGGACATGTTCGAAGAGTCGCCCGGTTTGATGCCGTCTCAGGCCTGGAAACGCGCCACGCGCCGTCAGGCCTGGTTCCCGGGGGAAACGGTGATCCTCGGGATTGGGCAGGGCTACATGCAGGTTACGCCGCTACAACTGGCTCAGGCCACCGCACTGATCGCCAACAAGGGCGTATGGAATCGTCCGCACCTGGCGAAGACAGTCGATGGCGTGGCGCCGATCGACGAGCATCCGATGCCGAATATCCTGCTGAAGAACCCGCGCGACTGGGATCAGGTCAACCACGGCATGCAGATGGTGATGCACGATGCCCGGGGTATCGCGCGCGCTGCAGCGGCCGGTGCGCAATACCGCATTGCCGGTAAGAGCGGTACTGCGCAAGTGGTGGCGATCAAGCAGGGTGAGCGTTACAACCGTGAGAAAACCCTTGAACGGCATCGCGACAATGCCTTGTTTGTCGGCTTCGCTCCAGCAGAGCACCCGAAAATCGCCATCTCGGTGATGATCGAAAACGGTGAGGCCGGTGGTCGAGTGGCCGGCCCTGTCGTGCGGCAGATCATGGACGCCTGGTTACTGGATCAGGACGGCCACCTCAAGCCGCAATACGCGGCGCCCGCCAAGCCGCCGGGTGATCCGCACGTGTAACCTGGATCAGCTTCACAGCGCCGGCTCACATCGGCTGCGCTGTGAAGCTGTCGAGACAGACGTTTGGGCAACTGACTATTTGCAGCTGTAACCCTCGGGCATCGTGACGCTGTAGTTGCGTTGCAGGCGGTCCTGAAAATTCAGGTTCTGCAGGCCTTGCTCGACCAGAAATGCTTCGACCTTGGCAGCCAGACAGTCCTCGTTATAGGACGATGCCCGCAGCAGATACACCGTGCGTTTACTCGTCTCATCCCGGGCGGTGGCAATGAAAGTACTCAGGGTGGTGTAGCCGATTCGCTCTGAAGTGCCCACCGGACCATAGGTTGTGCTGGGTTTACTGGTGCAGGTCAGTCGGTCATCTTTCTTCTTGGTGTTCTTGCACACGGTCGTCGTGCTGGTTGGCACTTGTCCATAGTCGGTGGCGGTGTAGCGGTAAGACACTTGCCGGCTGCCGATATCGAGACTGATGGTCATTTTGATCGGTGCATGACTCCTGGGCAGGCTGGCGTCGGTATAGACCTCCTGGAAGCCCCTGTCTTTCAGTGCGTTGACCATGTCGCGAAGATAGTAGCGGGCATTCAGTGCGTTCTCATCGGCGCTGTTGGTCGAGGTCACCAGTACGGTTGCCTTTCGGTCAAACTGATAGTCCGGATCAGGTATTGCATTGAGTGCTACGTCTAGTTTTGTAGCGCAGCCGCTGAGTGACGCTGTCAGCAATAACAGCGCGCATAACAAATAACGGGACATGACAAAGCCGCCTTGAAACTAAGGAATGAATAAGAGTTAAACGATTAGGACTTGCGATAAACAACTCGCCGTCAGAGGAAAGTCTCAGTCTTTCTGGTATTCCAGCAGATCGCCCGGTTGGCAATCGAGCGCAGCGCAGAGCTTGTCCAGAGTTGCCATCTTCACGCCTTTGACTTTGCCGTTTTTCAGCAATGACAGATTGGCCTCGGTGATCCCGAGCAGGGCGGCTAACTCTTTCGAGCGAATTTTTTGCGTGGCCATGACAACGTCAAGGCGGACGATAATGGTCATTATGTTGTTCTATATGTATTGACTTTGCTCATCGCTGAGTACTTTTGCATCGCGCATGATAATTGAAAACGAACAGAGCAATACGCCTTTGATTATCTCGTAGGCAGAAGAGGAAGACAGGCCGATCGAGAACTGAAAAATGCGATCCCCCGGCGGCAGATCGATCGACAAAGCCAGACCTTGCAAAGTCTCTACCAGCGGGTAAGCCGCCGGAGAAACGATGCACAGCACCCCCACTCGCCACAGGACTCCGATATTGCGATCGGTCCAGGTTTCGCCGCGTGACAAGCGCAAGAAAAACAATCCGGTCAGCCATAACGCGTAAGCCGACAGGACAACGGGCAGGAAATCCAGAAAAACGATCAGCGCAGTGACCGTTGACGATAGCCAGGTGTCGGGATCAAGCAGCGCGCCTTCGACAAACGGGTCAAGCAATTGCGGCGAGCCTTCTGCAAAGGCATTGAGCAGGCCCGCCAGCATTTCATCCTTTTTGAAGAACCAGATCGTCGCGTTGCCGCCTACCTCCGTCACACCCAGAACCCAGACGAGAAACGCTGCCAGCAGCCCGATCCAATGCATGCGCTGCGGCGCCAATCCGTTGATGTGAGTACTCATGAAAATTCCTGGTTGTTACAATTTGGTAGCGAATTTTCGATTAAAAATTATCTAATTACAATAATTAATTTTGATTCGTTTGCCGCGGCATCTTCTTCTGCCGCGGCTTCGACCAATTATTTGTAATGGTCCGGGGAGTCGACTCGCTGGCGATTGCGCCGAAGGCGCTCCAAGAGTGAAATCAACAAATCTATCGGCAAGACCGAAACTCCTACAAAATCAGGCCCCGGGTACCGGGCAACTCATGTCTCCCTCCTGACACTTCAAATATTGCTTCAGCGCCTCGACCCGCACCTTGGTCACCCCGGTCAGGCAATTGCTGTAGATCAATGGATAAACACTCCCGCCTTCGACCCCGGATGCGGAAAACTTGCACTCGGCATCGCGAAACCCGATCCATGCTCGCTGCGCACCCACCAGCAGCTTCTTGCTGTCAGGGTTGTCCTTCAAACGACCGGTAATCTGCTGATACACCGTATTCAGTTCCTTGTCCGCCGCCTTGAATTCCTGCCCGGCACACTGGTTCATGGTGGCCTGATCGCTGGCATTGGCGCAGTCGACGCTCGCGTGGGCGAGGGGGGTGAACAGAAAGGGGGTCAGGGCCAGAAGCAGGTGTGGGGACATGGGGGAATCTCACTGTGTCGGATGAAAGTGCAGTTTAGCGACTCTGGGGCTTCTATTCAGGCACGCGTAGCCGGGATGCTTCGAGCAGGCGATCTGCGGTGGCCGCAATCTCCTCGCCGTCATGGAGCATTTCCAGCCAGTGGGCAGGAATCGCCCGAACGCCGTAATAGGCGCCGGCCATTTGTCCCACGATAGCGGCCGTGGTGTCGGCGTCATCGCCCAGGTTGGCCGCTTGCAGAATCGCTGCGGCGAAACTGTCGGTGTGATGAAAACACCACAGCGCCGCTTCCAGGGACTCGACGCTGTAGCCGCTGCCACGGATTTCGTCCGCCGACTTTATGAGGTAATCACCTCGGGCCATGGCTGCGACTTTTGCTTGAACGAAGGTTGAGCCTGACAGTTTGCGCAATTCTGACTTGGACGCGCCAAGCAAGGCTTTGTTGATCACCTCGGCAAACAACTGACAGCATTCGATGACCTCGGGAGCCGCGTGGGTTGTCCGAGAACTGTCGCTGGCGAATTGGCGGATCTGCCGGGCATCAGGGAAGTAAAACAGCACCACGGGTGCCAGACGCATCAGCGAGCCGTTACCGGCGGTAAACGGGTCGGTTGATCCCGCAAAGGGCTGACCGGTTTGCAGATACTGCGACAGCGCCTGGCTGACTGTCAGGCCGATATCGAAACACTCACCTGTGGAGCTGAGATAGCCCCATTTCCACCAGTTGAGATAGCGTCCCATCTGGTCTGCTGCATCGAATGTGTTTTTGCTCAGAAGACTTTCTGCCAGGCACAGCGCCATCGAGGTGTCATCCGTCCATTGCCCTGGCTTCAAGTGGAAGGGACCGCCACCGACCATGTCCGTCAGCGGCTGGAATGAGCCTCGTGGCTTGAACTCCACCGTGGTGCCAACGGCGTCGCCGCAAGCAAGGCCAAGCAGGGCGCCGCGATAACGTTCGGATAGAGAAGGCTGCATGCTTCGTCCTTGTCTGTGTCCATTTCGCAGGAAAAGGTAACAGGTTCATCGGATGGGGGCGCTCAATTCAACGATCGAAAATGCCGCCGAATGTTTCTCTCGTGCTGCACAGGTGCATGCCTTTGATACAACTTCAGGTTGGACATGTGGTCATACAAGCCTACTGTTCAGAACAGGAGGTGACTTATGAAACCGGTACCCAATAGTTTCGAACGAAAAATCACGCTGAAGGCGCCGCGATCTCATGTCTGGCGCGCATTGGTTGATGCCGAGGCATTTGGCCAATGGTTTGGTGTGGCGCTGGAGGGCAGGCGATTTGTCGCCGGAGAATGGACGCAGGGGCAGGTCACCTATCCCGGTTATGAACACGTTTTGTGGAACGTTTTGGTCGAGCGGGTCGAGCCGCAGCAGTTGTTTTCGTTTCGCTGGCACCCGTACGCGGTCAACCCGAAGATCGACTATTCCCAGGAGCCGACGACGCTGGTCAAGTTCGAACTGCAGGATTATGAGGCCGGCACTCTGCTCAAAGTGTCCGAATCCGGATTTGCGCATATTCCCGACGTGCGGCAGAAGGAGGCCTATTACATGGATAGCCGAGGCTGGGAGGAACAGTTGAGTCGACTTGAACAGTTTCTCGCCGAAAGCGCCAAGGCTCGGGAAAGTGAAGGTGGCTGATACGTCTAAGGGTTTTCGGAAGGGCTTCTATGGCGAATGTCTTACACGCGTTGGTAGCTTTTGCGACTATTGCCGATTGGATCCACGGCGTAATCTACACCCATCAACTGAGACACAGGGAGTGTTTCAGGATCACGGATGATCGACCATAGCAAGGATTGCTGCCGACAGGGAGTCGATAATGGTCTTGGGAAAAACCCGCTTCGGCGGGTTTTTTTTCGCCTGTACAAAAGCGCTGAAGGCTTGTGTCGAGCACCTGTAGCGAGGGGATTTATCCCCGATGGGTAGCGAAGCGACCCCAAAAAGGGCCTGCTGCGCAGTCCATCGGGGATGAATCCCCTCACCACAGGAATCAAGCAATCAAGAGGCGATCAGCTGGCGCAGAACGTAGTGCAGAATCCCGCCGGACTTGAAGTACTCCACCTCATTCAACGTATCAATGCGGCACAGCACCTCGATTTTCTCCTGGCGCCCGTCTTCACGGGTGATCACCAGCGTCAGGTTCATGCGCGGCGTCAGCTCGACACCGGTCAGGCCCTGAATATCCAGGGTTTCCTTGCCGGTGAGGTTCAGGCTCTTGCGGTTCTGATCGAGCTTGAACTGCAGCGGCAACACGCCCATGCCCACCAGGTTGGAACGGTGGATACGCTCGAAGCTTTCAGCGATCACCGCTTTGACCCCCAGCAGGTTGGTGCCTTTGGCCGCCCAGTCACGGCTGGAGCCGGTGCCGTATTCCTGACCGGCGATCACCACCAGTGGCGTGCCCGATGCCTGATAACGCATGGCGGCATCGTAAATCGGCATTTTCTCGCCGCTCGGGATGTAGATCGTGTTGCCACCTTCTTCGCCGCCGAGCATCTCGTTACGAATGCGGATGTTGGCGAATGTGCCGCGCATCATCACTTCGTGGTTGCCACGCCGTGAGCCATAGGAGTTGAAGTCCCGCGGCTCCACGCCTTTTTCGCGCAGATAGCGCCCGGCCGGACTGTCAGCCTTGATGTTGCCGGCAGGGGAGATGTGGTCAGTGGTTACTGAATCGCCCAACAGCGCCAGAACCCGCGCACCCTTGACGTCGGTGATCACTGGCAACGGGCCGGAAATGTCGTCGAAGAACGGTGGATGCTGGATGTAGGTCGAATCTTCCTGCCACACATAGGTGGCGGCTTGCGGCACCTGGATCGCTTGCCATTGCTCGTCGCCGGCAAACACTTCGGCGTATTCCTTGTGGAACATCGCGGTGTTCACCTGATTCACCGCCTCGGCGATTTCCTTGCTGCTCGGCCAGATGTCGCGCAGGTACACCGGATTGCCTTGCTGGTCGTTGCCCAGCGGTTCAGTGCTGATGTCTGTACGCACGCTGCCGGCCAGGGCGTAGGCGACCACCAGCGGCGGCGAGGCCAGCCAGTTGGTTTTCACCAGTGGGTGCACGCGGCCTTCGAAGTTGCGGTTGCCGGAGAGCACCGACGCCACAGTGAGGTCAGCTTTCTGAATGGCCTTCTCGATCGGCTCCGGTAATGGCCCGGAGTTGCCGATGCAGGTAGTGCAGCCATAGCCGACCAGCGAAAATCCAAGTTGATCGAGATATTGCGTCAGGCCGGCAGCCTTGTAGTAGTCGGTGACCACTTTCGAGCCGGGTGCCAGCGAACTCTTGACCCATGGCTTGCGGGTCAGGCCTTTCTCCACGGCTTTTTTCGCCAGCAGACCGGCCGCCATCATCACGCTCGGGTTCGAGGTGTTGGTGCAGGAGGTGATCGCGGCGATCACCACCGCGCCGTTTTTCAGGCGATAGGTGTGGCCTTCGTATTCGTACTCGGTTTCGCCGACCAGATCGGCGTTACCCACGGCCACGCCACCGCCGCCCTCGCTTTCCAGACGGCCTTCTTCCTTGCTGGTGGGCTTGAATTGCAGGTCCATGAAATCACTGAAGGCCTGCGCCACATTCGGCAGCGAAACCCGATCCTGCGGGCGCTTTGGCCCGGCCAGGCTGGCTTCGACGCTGCCCATGTCCAGCGCCAGGCTGTCGGTAAACACCGGTTCCTGGCCGGGCAGGCGCCACAGGCCCTGAGCCTTGGTGTAGGCCTCGACCAGTTTCACCACTTCGGCAGGGCGACCAGACAGGCGCAGGTATTCGAGGGTTACGTCATCGACCGGGAAGAAGCCGCAGGTCGCGCCATATTCCGGGGCCATGTTGGCGATGGTCGCGCGGTCGGCCAGTGGCAGGTCGGCGAGACCGTCGCCGTAGAATTCGACGAATTTGCCGACCACCCCTTTTTTGCGCAGCATCTGCGTGACGGTCAGCACCAGGTCGGTGGCGGTGATGCCTTCCTTGAGCTTTCCGGTGAGTTTGAAACCGATCACTTCCGGAATCAGCATCGACACCGGTTGGCCGAGCATCGCCGCTTCCGCCTCGATCCCGCCAACGCCCCAGCCGAGTACGCCAAGGCCGTTGATCATGGTGGTATGGGAGTCGGTGCCGACCAGGGTGTCGGGGAAGGCGTAGGTGCGGCCGTCCTCATCCTTGGTCCATACCGTGCGCCCGAGGTATTCGAGGTTGACCTGGTGGCAGATCCCGGTGCCCGGCGGCACTACGCTGAAGTTGTCGAAGGCGCTCTGACCCCAGCGCAGGAACGCGTAGCGCTCGCCGTTGCGCTGCATCTCGATGTCGACGTTCTGTTCGAAGGCGCTCGGGGTAGCGAATTTGTCGACCATCACCGAGTGGTCGATCACCAGATCCACCGGCGACAGCGGGTTGATTCGCTGTGGATCACCGCCGGCCTTGGCCATCGCCGCGCGCATCGCGGCGAGGTCGACCACGGCGGGTACACCGGTAAAGTCTTGCATCAATACCCGGGCCGGGCGGTACTGGATTTCCCGGTCGGAGCGACGCTCCTTGAGCCAGGCAGCGATGGCCTTGAGGTCGGCGCCGGTGACAGTTTTTTCATCTTCCCAGCGCAGCAGGTTTTCCAGCAGGACTTTCAGCGACATCGGCAACTGGTCGATATTGCCCAGGCTCTTCGCGGCATCCGGCAGGCTGAAATAGTGGTAGGTTTTTTGGTCGATCTGCAGTGTTTTAAGGGACTTCAGACTATCGAGGGACGGCATTACGATCACTCCTTTGAATCCGCACGGCTACGGATTGAGGGGACGGGCAGAGCTATCAACGTAGCCCTGTTTTCAGTAGCTGGCTAATAACTGGACTCTATCGACAAGTCCAAGGTTCCGAACTCGGCTATCATGCGCCGGTTTTCGTGACAGGCTTTGCTTCACCGCAAGGCTTGAGCAGCAGGGGCCGAATGTCCGCCCTCTGCCCAGGAGTAAGAATGAACACCCTATTCATGCATTGCCGGCCAGGCTTCGAAGGCGAAGTCTGTTCGGAGATTTCCGACCTCGCCGCCCAACTCAACGTCGCCGGTTACGCCAAGGCCAAGCCGGCCACCGCGTACGCCGAGTTTGTCTGCACCGAAGCCGACGGTGCCGAGCGCCTGATGCGCGGTCAGCGTTTCGCCGAACTGATTTTCCCGCGGCAATGGGCGCGGGGCGTTTTCATCAATCTGCCGGAAACCGACCGTATCAGCGTGATCCTCGAGCACATGGCGGACTTCCCGGTCTGCGGCAGCCTGTGGCTGGAAGTGGTCGACACCAACGACGGTAAAGAGCTGTCGAACTTCTGCAAGAAATTCGAAGGCCCGCTGCGCAAGGCGCTGACCGGTGCCGGTAAACTGGTCGACGACGCGAGCAAACCGCGTCTGCTGCTGACCTTCAAGAGTGGTCGCGAAGTGTTTCTCGGCATGGCCGACGCCGGCAACTCGGCGATGTGGCCGATGGGCATTCCGCGTCTGAAGTTTCCGCGCGAGGCACCCAGCCGTTCGACGTTGAAACTGGAGGAGGCCTGGCACCACTTCATCCCGCGTGATCAGTGGGACGAGCGCCTGCACAGCGACATGACCGGCGTCGACCTCGGCGCGGCACCGGGCGGCTGGACCTGGCAACTGGTCAACCGCGGCATGCTGGTGACCGCCATCGACAACGGCCCGATGGCTGAAAGCCTGATGGACACCGGTCTGGTGCAACACTTGATGGCCGACGGCTTCACCTTCAAACCCAAGCAGCCGGTGGACTGGATGGTCTGCGATATCGTCGAGAAGCCGGCACGCAATGCGGCGATGCTGGAAGAGTGGATTGGCGACGGCCACTGCCGCGAAGCGGTGGTCAACCTCAAACTGCCGATGAAACAGCGCTATGCCGAAGTGAAGCGCTTGCTCGAACGCATCGCCGATGGCTTCAAGGCGCGTGGGATCAAGGTCGATATTGGCTGCAAGCAGCTGTATCACGACCGCGAGGAAGTGACCTGCCATCTGCGTCGGCATGACATCAAGAAAGCCAAATCCCGCTAACACCGTAGATCCCTGTAGGAGCTGCCGCAGGCTGCGATCTTTTGATCTTAAATCAACGTCAAAAGATCGCAGCCTGCGGCAGCTCCTACAGGGGTGTGGCGTAACACCACAGATGACTGAGCACCCGGCAATGCGCGACAATGCCGGCCAGTTTCAGGAGTGAATCATGAGTGAAATGATCGATACCCCGGTCGACGGCACCCTCGACGCCACCGGTCTCAATTGCCCGGAGCCGGTGATGATGCTGCACCAGCACATTCGTGACCTGGTGCCTGGCGGCCTGCTCAAGGTGATCGCCACCGATCCCTCGACCCGTCGCGACATTCCCAAGTTCTGCGTGTTTCTCGACCACGAACTGGTGGGGCAACACGAAGAGGCCGGTACTTATCTGTACTGGATCCGCAAGAAGTCCACTTGAATTCGGGCAAAAAAAAGACCTGCATGTGCAGGTCTTTTTTTATGGCTGATCAGCCCACCGAACGACTGATCCGAATACGCTTGCGCGCACTGCGGGTCAGGCGGATCGAGAGCATGAATGCCGCGCAGCTCAAACCGACGATCAAACCCTGCCATAAGCCGCTCGGGCCACGCGGTTCGCCGAGCCAGTCGGTCAGGCCGAGGGCGTAACCCACCGGCAGACCGATGCCCCAATAGGCGAACAGGGTCAGGATCATCGTTACCCGGGTGTCCTGATAACCGCGCAGAGCGCCGGCAGCCGTCACCTGGATCGCATCGGAAAACTGAAACAGCGCCGAGTACACAATCAGCATCGCCGCGATGTGGATCACCGTCGGATCCGCCGTGTAGATCGACGCAATCGGCTCGCGCAGCAACAGCATCATGCTCGCCGAAATACAGGCGTAAGCCAGTGCAGTGCCCATGCCGACGCCGGCTGCAAAGCGTGCTTCACGCGGCTCTTCACGGCCCAGTGCCTGGCCGACGCGTACGGTCACCGCCATGCCCAGCGAATACGGAATCATGAACACCAGCGAGCTGACGTTAAGCGCGATCTGATGCCCGGCCACCACGGTGGCGCCGAGACTGCCGATCAGCAGGGCGATCACCGCAAAGATGCTCGACTCGGCAAACACCGCGATGCCAATCGGCAGACCGATCGCCAGCAGACGCTTGATCACCGCCCATTGTGGCCAGTCGAAGCGGCTGAAGATTTCACTTGAACGATAGGCCGGCGCCCAGCGCTCATAACCGGCCAGCCCCAGCGCCATGACCCACATCACGATGGCCGTGGCCCAACCGCAACCCACGCCGCCCATGGCCGGCACGCCGAAGTGGCCATAGATGAAGATGTAGTTCAGCGGAATGTTCAGCGCCAGACCGCACAGCCCCAGCACCATCGCCGGGCGAGTGCGGCCGATGCCGTCACTGGTGCAGCGCAGCACGTGATAGAACGCCACCGCTGGCAGACCGCTGGCAATGCCGTGCAGGTATTGCATGCACGGGCCGATCAGCTCGGGATCGACCTTCATCAGATGCAGCACCGGTTCGGCGGCGACCAGCATCGCTGTCGCGATCAGGCCCACCACCAGCGCCAGCCACAGCGCCTGACGCACGATCGGGCCGATTTCATTGTGGGTGCCAGCGCCAAAACGCTGGGCGACTTTCGGCGTGGTGGCCAGCAGGGTGCCGGTCATCAGCAGAAACACCGGGACCCAGATCGAGTTGCCCAGCGCTACCGCCGCCAGATCTTTCGGCCCGACGCGGCCGGCCATCACCGCATCGACGAAGCCCATCGCGGTAGTCGCCAGTTGCGCGATGATGATCGGCAAGGCCAGGGCGAGCAGGTTCCTGAACTCCAGGCGAATTCGCGCGGGGCGGGTGAGTGAGGCAGCGAGAGGTTGATCAGTAACAGAATTCACAGGCAAAGCGTCCACAGGTGTTGATGCGCAAGGCGCCGCATTCTACGCCGCTGACGTGACAGTCAGGAAAAATCCTCTGTTGCGGATTTGTAATCTGTAGGAGCTGCCGCAGGCTGCGATCTTTTGAACTCGATCTCGAGCTTGAAAAACAAAATCAAAAGATCGCAGCCTGCGGCAGCTCCTACAGTTAAACTGCCGATCCCCTCAAGGAGCCCGCCATGCTGATTGTTGCCGACGAAAATATCCCGCTGCTCGATGCCTTTTTTGCCGGTTTCGGCGAGATCCGCCGGGTGCCGGGCCGTTCCATCGACCGTGCGACGGTCGAGCAGGCCGATGTGCTTCTGGTGCGTTCGGTGACGAACGTAAACCGCGCGTTGCTTGAAGGCAGCAAAGTGCGTTTCGTCGGCACGTGCACCATCGGTACCGATCATCTCGATCTCGATTATTTCAACGAGGCCGGCATCAGCTGGTCCAGTGCACCCGGGTGCAATGCGCGGGGCGTGGTCGATTACGTGCTCGGTAGCCTGATGACTCTGGCGGAAATCGAAGGCGTTGATTTGCCGCACCGTACGTACGGTGTGATCGGCGCCGGTGAAGTTGGCGGGCGGCTGATCAAGGTCCTCAAGGGCCTGGGCTGGAATGTCAAAGTTTGCGATCCGCCGCGTCAGGCAGCCGAGGGCGGCGATTACGTCAGCCTCGAGCAGATCATCGAGCAGTGCGACGTGATCAGCCTGCACACGCCGCTGACGCGCACCGGCGAAGGCGCGACCTGGCACCTGTTCGATGAGCAGCGTTTGCTCCAGCTCAAACCCGGCACCTGGCTGATCAACGCCGCCCGTGGGCCGGTGGTGGATAACGCCGCATTGCGCAAAGTGCTGCTGGAGCGCGAAGACCTGCAAGCGGTGCTCGATGTTTGGGAAGCCGAGCCTGAGGTCGATGTCGCCCTTGCCGAACTCTGCGTGTTGGCCACGCCGCACATTGCCGGCTACAGCCTCGATGGCAAACAGCGCGGGACGGCGCAGATTTATCGGGCCTATTGTGAATTGATCGGTCAGCCGCCGAGCATCCAGCTCAGTGACCTGCTGCCGGCACCCTGGCTGTCAGAAGTGACCCTGCACGCCGACAGCGATCCGGCCTGGGCGCTGGCGATGTTGTGCCGCGGGGTGTACGACCCGCGCCGTGATGACGCGGATTTTCGCCGCAGTCTTGTAGGCAATGTCGCTGAACAGCGTGCGGCATTCGATGTGTTGCGCAAGCAATATCCGGTACGACGCGAGATCGAGGGGCTGAAGGTGCGGATCGACGGGGATTCGCCGCAGTTGCAAAAGATTGTGGCGGCGCTGGGGGCAGTGGCTGTCTGAAAATCCTGTAGGAGCTGCCGAAGGCTGCGATTTTTTGATCTTGCCTCTGAGAAACAAAATCAAAGGATCGCAGCCTTCGGCAGCTCCTACACAGGAGAGAACGGCAGGCAGAAAAAACCCGGCCAAACAGGGGCCGGGTCAGGAAGACGGTGGCTATATCACTTTTGTTCGGCAGGCTTGACCAATCGCTTCTCCAGTTCGCGGCAAGCGTCCTGGATCATGTCTTCAGTGATCGGTACTTCTCGCCCATCCTTGTCGATAATCGAGCATCCCAGAGGTTGGCCGGGCTTGGTGCGGATCACTTGAATCTTGTCATCGCTGCTGTGTTGCAAGGACATGGCCTGTCTCCTCATCAGGTTGTGCACGTAGATTAAAACCGCCACGTGACCAGGCTGTGACAACACCCTTGGGTCTGTCAAAAGCGGCATCTCCACTCCACCAGAAATGACCGCTCGTCTCAACCGGGACATTAGACCAATAGCAACTATGGCCTAGTCTTTGGGGGCATATTTAACCTGACTCATTGTGATTTACAGAGTTCCGCCCCATAGAAGGTTTAGGCTAGCCCTTTCACCAATAGGGATGTGTACCTGAATGATCTCGAAGCTTTCTTCCCGGCACCGTCGAGCTCTGAGCCTGACCAGCCGATTTCTGGCGCCTTACCGTTGGCAAGTCGGCGCTGCGCTGTTGGCGCTGATCGTCACCGCAGCCGTCACTTTGTCGATGGGGCAGGGGATCAAATTGCTGGTCGATCGGGGCTTCATGACGCAGTCGCCGCACCAACTGAATCAGAGCATCGGCATCTTCATGCTGATGGTGCTGGGCCTGGCAGTCGGCACGTTCGCGCGTTTTTACTGGGTGTCGTGGATCGGCGAGCGTTGTGTAGCGGACATCCGGCGCGAGGTGTTCAATCATCTGGTTTATCTGCACCCCGGCTTCTACGAGAACAATCGCAGCTCGGAAATCCAGTCGCGGCTGACCGCCGACACCACGTTGTTGCAATCGGTGATCGGCTCGTCACTGTCGATGTTTTTGCGCAACCTGTTGATGGTGATCGGCGGGGTGGTCCTGCTGTTTATTACCAACCCGAAACTCACCAGCATCGTGGTGATTGCCTTGCCGTTCGTGGTCGCGCCGATTCTGATTTTCGGTCGGCGTGTGCGCAATCTGTCGCGGTTGAGCCAGGATCGGGTCGCCGACATCGGCAGCTATGTTTCCGAGACCCTTGGCCAGATCAAGACCGTGCAGGCCTACAACCATCAGGTGCAGGACGAGAGGCGTTTCGCCACGACGGTCGAGGATGCATTCGACACGGCGCGCAAGCGCATCTTTCAACGCTCGTGGATGATCACCGTAGTGATCGTGCTGGTGCTCGGCGCGGTGGCGGTGATGTTGTGGGTCGGTGGCATGGACGTGATTGCCGGGCGCATCACCGGTGGCGAACTGGCGGCTTTCGTCTTCTATAGCCTGATTGTTGGCAGTGCGATCGGCACGTTGAGCGAAGTCATCGGCGAGTTGCAGCGTGCGGCGGGTGCCGCTGAGCGCATCGCCGAACTGCTCAGTTCGCAGAACATCATCCAGCCGCCGCCCCTCGGGCTGGTGACGTTGCCAGACCGGATCAAGGGCGAACTGCAATTGCAGAATGTGCACTTTTCCTACCCGTCGCGTCCGGACAGCTACGCCGTCAACGGCTTGAGCCTGACCATCAGGGCCGGCGAGACATTGGCCCTTGTCGGGCCATCCGGGGCCGGCAAGTCCACGGTGTATGACCTGCTGTTGCGCTTCTACGACCCGATTGAAGGGCGGATTCTGATCGACGGCGTGCCCCTGACCAGCCTCGACCCGCTGGACCTGCGGCGCAATTTCGCTCTGGTCTCGCAATCGCCTGCGCTGTTTTTCGGCAGCGTCGAAGAGAATATTCGTTACGGCAATGCTGGCGCGACACTGGAGCAGGTCAAGGAAGCGGCAAGAATTGCCCACGCCCATGACTTCATCGAGAAGATGCCCAACGGCTATCAGACGCACTTGGGGGACGCCGGCCTTGGCCTTTCCGGCGGCCAGCGTCAACGCCTGGCGATCGCCCGCGCGCTGCTGGTGGATGCACCAATTCTGCTGCTGGACGAAGCTACCAGCGCCCTCGATGCCCAGAGCGAGCACTTGATCCAGGAAGCCTTGCCCAGCCTGATGCAAAACCGCACCACACTGGTAATCGCGCATCGCCTGGCCACTGTGAAAAACGCCGACCGGATCGCGGTGATGGATCAGGGTAGCCTGGTGGCCATCGGTACCCATCAGGAGCTGATCGTGAGCAATCCGCTGTATGCGCGGCTGGCGGCGCTGCAGTTCAATGATGGGCATGCGGTGGCGGTGTAGAAACTGCCGCAGATCTTTGCTGCCGGCAAAAAAATGCCCGCATCGATTGATGCGGGCATTTTTCATTTCAGGTATTCAGCACCTGTCATTGATCATCAAAATACCGCTCATGCCAATCCACCAGTGGCTGCGGCGAATTGAGCTTTTGGCCGTAGATCACCGAGTACGACAGCACGTTCTGCACATACTGGCGGGTTTCATCGAACGGAATGCTTTCCACCCACACGTCGAAGCTCAGGTGATCGGCGCCGCGCAGCCACTGGCGCACGCGGCCGGGGCCGGCGTTGTAGGCGGCGGAGGCGAGCACGCGGTTGCCGTTGAACTGGCTGTGCACCTGGCTCAGGTAAGCGGCGCCGAGCTGGATGTTCTTGTCCGGATCGAGCACTTGCTGCGGCGAGGCCAGCGGGATGCTGAACTTGCGCGCGGTTTCCTTGGCGGTGCCGGGCATCAATTGCATCAGGCCGCTGGCCCCGACGCCGGAGCGGGCGTCGTCCATGAAGGCACTTTCCTGGCGGGTGATGGCGAACACCCAGCTTGAGTGCAGGCCGCGCGTCTTGGCTTCACGCACCAGTGTGTCGCGGTGGGCCATCGGGAAGCGGATATCCAGGTCGTCCCAGTATTGCGCCTGACTGATGGTGCGGATGGCCGGGAAGTACCATTTCAGGTCGTAGGCCAGTTTGGCCTGAGCGACCATTTCGTCACGATTGAAATGGCGACTGACGTGATACCACTCGCGGCGACCGTCAACGATCTGCCCACGCGCATGGAATTCCAGAGCACGCCGCACGCCGGGAGTGTTACGCACCTTGTTGATGGTGGCCTGGCTGAGTACCAGCGGCTTGTTCATCAGCGAGTAAGGCAGTTGCGAGCGGTCGGCGGCGAGGAAACCGTAGAAGTCGCGTTCCTTCGCCAGATTCTTGTACAGAGTCTGCGCTTCCGGGTTCTGTGGTTGCGCCAGTTCCAGACTGCGGGCCTGCCAGTAACGCCAGCGGTTGGTGGTCGCCAGATCCTGTGGCAGACGACGAGTCAACTGATACGCATCGTCCCAGCGTGCCAGTCGCAGCAGCAAACGCAGGCGCCATTCGGACACGGTGTTGTCACGCAGTTCCGGATCGTATTTGGTCATCACGTCCAGCGCACGGCTGTCGAAACGCCGGGCCAGGGTCAGGCCGATTTCCCGGGCAATCGCGACTTTCTCGTCACGGGAGAAATGCATGCTGCTGGCGTATCCGTCGAGCAGGGCCATGGCCTTGTCCGGATCCTGGCGGGCGAGGCGGCGCAGGCCGAGGCTGACCACGTCGGACATCGGCTCGTCGGCCGGGGTGAAGCGCGACGGCTGATTGAGCAGCTCGGGTTTCTGCGCCACATCTACCAGCAGCCGACCGCGCGGGGCGAGGGTGGTCAGGCCGTTGACCAGACTGTTGGCCAGTGGATAGTTGCGCGCCTGGGCGGCGAGTTTTGTGCGTTCCCAGCGTTTCTGTTCGGTCAACTGACCGTCGGCGGCCCAGATGCCGAACAGCCCGTCACAGGCGGCTGGTTGCGATTTGCCGGTCAGCCACAGTTTGTCGGCGTTGGCATAACCCTCGGCCTTGTGGCCGCTGCTGATCTGGAACTGCGCATTGAGGCAGTCCAGTTCAGTGAAGTTGAGTTTCGGGTCGTAATACTTGGTGAAGGTCGCCCAATCGCCACGGTCGGCGAGCCAGCGCAACCAGCGCAGCTTCATCCAGTTGGCCTGGGGCAGGTCGCCGTGCTCGGCGAGGAATTTCTCGATTTCCTCGTTGCTCGCGGTCTTCAGACGCGCGGTCAGTTCGTCGTAGGCCAGGTACGGTTCCAGCGGGTAATCGGCCAGGGCCTGGCTGTAACGGAAGTACGGGCCGGTATCGCCCTTGGCCAGCGCGCGCTTGGCTTCATCGTAATACTGGCGTTGGGTGGACAGATCCACCGCCTGAGCGGATTGAGCGGCAGCGGCGGTGAGTAGCAAACAGGACAAGACACTGAAAAGGCGACTGCGCATGAGACATCCGGGCAGAGAAATCATGACAAGCACCGGCCGCGGCCAGCACTGAATTGTCTGTAGCTTAGCCTTTTGCCAGCAACGGGCGAAAGCTTTGCCGGTCTTGCAGCACAAGTTCGCAACAAATGTTGTGCAGAGTGCTTCGGCAGACAAATTGCCGGCCTGCTGAGAGCCTAACTCAGGTAGAATGCGCGCCCGGTTTTTGGAGAAGCTCATGACCCTGCTCAAATTCAGCGATGTGTCCCTTGCATTCGGCGCGATGCCGTTGTTGGACAAGGTGTCCTGGCAGATCGCCCGTGGTGAGCGGGTGTGCATCATCGGCCGCAACGGCACTGGCAAATCCAGCATGATGAAACTGGTCAAGGGCGACCAGAAGCCCGATGACGGCTCGGTGTGGCGTGCCCCCGGTCTGAAAATCGGTGAATTGCCGCAAGAATTGCCGGTGGCCGACGGGCGGACCGTATTCGACGTGGTTGCCGAAGGCCTCGACGGCGTTGGCGCCTTGCTCGCCGAATACCATCACCTGAGCCAGAACATCGTTACCGACGCCGATCTGGACAAGCTGATGCACGTTCAGCATGACCTCGAAGCCCGTGACGGCTGGCGCTTGCAGACCCTGGTCGACAGCACTCTGAGCCGCCTGCAACTGCCGGCCGACAAGACCCTCGCCGAGTTGTCCGGTGGCTGGCGTCGTCGGGTGCTGCTGGCGCAGGCGCTGGTGTCCGAACCGGATCTGCTGCTGCTCGACGAACCGACCAACCACCTGGACATCGGTGCGATTGCCTGGCTCGAAGAAGCCCTGAAGGATTTCCAGGGCGCCGTGCTGTTCATCACGCACGACCGTTCTTTCCTGCAGAACCTGGCTACGCGCATCCTCGAACTGGATCGCGGCGGCCTGATCGACTGGAACGGCGACTACGCCAGCTTCCTGGTGCACAAAGAGGCCGCGCTGGCCGCAGAAGAAACCGCCAACGCGCTGTTCGACAAGCGTCTCGCCCAAGAAGAAGTGTGGATCCGCCAGGGCATCAAGGCCCGTCGGACCCGTAACGAAGGTCGCGTCCGAGCCCTGAAAGCCCTGCGTGTTGAGCGCAGCGAGCGTCGCGAGCGTACCGGCAAGGCGAATATCCAGCTGGAAACTGCCGACAAGTCCGGCAAGCAAGTGATGGTGCTGGAAAATGTCAGCTTCCATCACCCGGATGGCCCGTTCCTGATCAAGGACTTCTCGATGGTCCTGCAGCGCGGCGACCGTATCGGTCTGCTCGGCGCCAACGGTACCGGCAAGACCACCTTGCTCAAACTGATGCTCAACGGTCTGCAACCGACCAGCGGCAAGGTGGAAGAGGGTACTCGGATCGACGTGGCCTACTTCGACCAGTTGCGCCATCAGCTGGATCTGGAAAAGACCGTGATCGACAACGTCGCCGAAGGTCGCGACTTCATCGATATCGACGGCCAGAGCCGTCACGTCCTGAGCTACCTCGGTGACTTCCTGTTCAGCCCGCAGCGTGCGCGCACGCCGGTCAAGGCTCTGTCCGGTGGTGAGCGTGCGCGTTTGCTGCTGGCCAAGCTGTTCAGCAAACCGGCGAACCTGCTGGTACTCGACGAACCGACCAACGACCTCGACGTGGAAACTCTCGAACTGCTCGAAGAAGTGCTGCTGACCTTTAACGGCACTGTGCTGATGGTCAGTCACGACCGGGCATTCCTCGACAACGTGGTCACCAGCACCCTGGTCTTCGAAGGTGAAGGCAAGGTGCGTGAATACGTCGGCGGCTATCAGGACTGGATCCGTCAGGGCGGTTCGCCGCGCCTGCTGGGCGCGACCGAGAGCAAGTCGGGCAAGGCTGACCTGAATTCGGCGGTGGTCACCGCTGAGCCCGCCGTGGTGGCCGCACCTGTCGCTGCCGCGCCGGCTGCAAAGAAAAAGTTGAGCTACAAGCTGCAGCGCGAACTGGAAGCGTTGCCGGGCGACATCGATGCCAAGGAGCAGCAGATCGCTGCGGTCGAGGCTGAGATGGCTGAAGCTGGTTTCTATCAGCGTCCGCCGGCAGAAACGGCCAAGGTGATTGCTTCGCTGGAGCAGTTGCAGGCTGAGCTCGATACGCTGGTCGAGCGTTGGGCCGAGCTGGATGCCTGATTGATCCGGTAACAAAAAAGCCCGGCGTTCAGTGATGAGCGCCGGGCTTTTCATATACGGGTGGAGACCTGATGTGGGAGCGAGCCTGCTCGCGAATGCGGTGTGCCAAGCGGCATTAATGCTGAATGTGCCGACGCCTTCGCGAGCAAGCTCGCTCCCACAGGGTTTTGTGTTTCAGCGTTTGATCAGGTGCACCGCGAGCACATCGCAAGGCGCGCCGTGCAGCACGTCGTTGGCTGTGGAGCCCAGCAATAGCGCCAAACCATGACGGCCGTGGCTGCCGACTACGATCAGGTCGCAATGGTTTTCCTTGGCGAAATGATGGATTTCCTGGCGTGGCTGGCCATAGGTCAGGTGGCAATTGGCGCCCTCAAGTTCGGCGTATTTGGCTTTCAGGCGTTCAAGTCGCTCCTTGGCCTGATCGAACTGCTGCTGTTGCAGTTGTGACAGATCCATCGGCACGTCGCCGCCAAACGCCATCGCCATCGGTTCGACGATATGCACCAGCGACAGCTTGGCGCCATTGCTCGCCGACAGCTCTCGGGCGCGGTGAATCACAGGGTCGCACTCTTCGGTCAGGTCTACGGCGACCAGGATATGGTTGTAGGGCATGAGGTGCTCCTCGTGACGGTTCAATATTGTTAAGTATGGCTGGTTTCAAGCGCATTGGTTCCAAAGTGACACAATGCGCTCACCTTAAGTCGGGAGTAGAGATATGACGGTCTGGTTGGTGGTGTCAATCCTGCTGGTGGTTTTGAGTCCACTGGCATGGTTGCGCCCATCGCGCGCGCAGAGCGGCCGCATGGCCCTGCGCATGGAGGCGCGGCGCATCGGGCTGGCCATGCAGCTGGCGCCTCAGGAGTGGCCACACTGGCTGTCTCAGGAGCCGCCCAGCCCGTGCGCGCAATACCATCGGCCACGGCGTGGCACCCAGCCGGCGTGCTGGGCCTATTGGCAGAAATCGCCGGGGGTATGGGTCAATCAGTGGCAGGAAGTCTGCGAGGACCGCTTGCTGCTCGATCATTTCGAAAAGTTGCCGGGCAACGTGTTCAAAATCGAGGCCGACAAGCAGATGATCGCCTTGTACTGGGGTGAGAAGGGCGAAGCCACGGTTTTGCAGGATATCGACGCGACTCTGAAAGCGCTGGCCTGATTCGCGGACTTTTCCCACTGCAAGGGTGGGGAGCGTCCGGCAGACGAGCAATAAAAAGCCCGACATGATTCATCGGGCGGGGTGGCCAGGCAGGCCGGTAACTGTTTTTATCGCTGACTCGGCTTTTCGCGGTCAGCGATTCTCCCTGTAGTCCAGCCAGCGTAGCCTGTTAAGCAAGGCTCGCCGGTAATTAGGGCGACTTTTCTAACTATTGATTCTATGAATGGCTTTGCATGCGGCTGCGTGTTGCGGATCTGTGTGCAACGGAAATGACCACAAAGTCGCATTTCAACCCGTATTTTGGGCGATTGACAATTGTTGGAAATTCCGTGAAGGTGACGTACCCAAATCAAACGGGCGTATGAATTGAGCGTTTGTCTTACAGACTGCTCCTACAGAATCCCGACTATCGCGTTGGCGGGTGTGCCGGGTGGATTGGCGTCAGCATCGACGAAAAAGCGTCCTGCCGAGCCGTTTACCTGCGTCCGACGTGTACTGTTCAGCTTCCATATCGTGGAGATCAGTTGATGATTTACGAAGGTAAAGCCATCACGGTTAAAGCTCTTGAAAGTGGCATCGTCGAATTGAAATTCGACCTCAAGGGTGAGTCCGTCAACAAGTTCAACCGTCTTACCCTGAACGAACTGCGTCAGGCCGTGGACACCATCAAGGCAGATGCTTCGATCAAGGGCGTGATCGTCAGCAGTGGCAAGGACGTGTTCATCGTCGGCGCCGACATCACCGAATTTGTCGATAACTTCAAGCTGCCGGATGCCGAGCTGGTTGCTGGCAATCTCGAAGCCAACAAGATCTTCAGCGATTTCGAAGACCTCAACGTTCCGACCGTGGCCGCGATTAACGGCATCGCCCTGGGTGGCGGTCTGGAAATGTGCCTGGCGGCGGACTACCGCGTCATGTCGACCAAGGCCAAGATCGGTCTGCCGGAAGTCAAACTGGGCATCTATCCAGGCTTCGGCGGCACCGTGCGTCTGCCGCGCCTGATTGGCGTCGATAACGCCATCGAATGGATTGCCGCCGGCAAGGAAAACCGTCCTGAAGACGCGCTGAAAGTCAGCGCCGTCGACGCCGTGGTTGCTCCAGAGAAGTTGCAGGAAGCTGCCCTTGAACTGATCAAGCGCGCCATCTCCGGCGAGTTCGATTACAAGGCCAAGCGTCAGCCAAAACTTGAAAAACTCAAGTTGAACGCCATTGAACAGATGATGGCTTTCGAAACCGCCAAAGGTTTCGTGGCAGGGCAGGCTGGTCCGAATTACCCGGCGCCGGTCGAAGCGATCAAGACCATCCAGAAAGCCGCGAACTTCGGTCGTGACAAGGCGCTGGAAGTCGAAGCTGCAGGTTTCGTCAAACTGGCCAAGACCTCTGCCGCGCAGAGCTTGATCGGCCTGTTTCTGAACGATCAGGAACTGAAGAAAAAGGCCAAGGCCTACGACGAAATCGCCAAGGACGTGAAGCAGGCAGCCGTACTCGGCGCCGGCATCATGGGTGGTGGTATCGCCTATCAGTCGGCCTCCAAAGGCACGCCGATCCTGATGAAGGACATCAACGAGCACGGTATCGAGCAGGGTCTGGCCGAAGCCGCCAAACTGCTGGTTGGTCGCGTTGACAAAGGTCGCATGACCGCTGCGAAAATGGCTGAAGTACTCAACGGCATTCGTCCGACCCTGTCCTATGGCGACTTCGGTCACGTCGACCTGGTTGTTGAGGCTGTGGTCGAAAACCCGAAGGTCAAGCAAGCGGTACTGGCTGAAGTCGAAGACAAGGTCAAAGAGGACACCATCCTCGCGTCCAACACCTCGACCATTTCCATCAGCCTGCTGGCCAAGGCCCTCAAGCGTCCGGAAAACTTCGTCGGCATGCACTTCTTCAACCCGGTGCACATGATGCCGCTGGTGGAAGTGATCCGTGGCGAGAAGTCCAGCGAGCTGGCAATTGCCACCACCGTTGCCTACGCCAAGAAAATGGGCAAGAACCCGATCGTCGTAAACGACTGCCCGGGTTTCCTGGTCAACCGCGTTCTGTTCCCGTACTTCGGCGGTTTCGCCAAGCTGGTCAGCGCTGGTGTGGATTTCGTCCGCATCGACAAAGTCATGGAAAAATTCGGCTGGCCGATGGGCCCGGCGTACCTGATGGACGTGGTCGGCATCGACACCGGTCACCACGGTCGTGACGTGATGGCTGAAGGTTTCCCGGATCGCATGAAGGATGACCGTCGTTCGGCCATCGACGTGCTTTACGAAGCCAAGCGTCTGGGTCAGAAGAACGGCAAGGGCTTCTACGCTTACGAAGCCGACAAGAAAGGCAAGCAGAAGAAGGTTGCCGATCCGTCGGTGCTGGAAGTGCTCAAGCCGATCGTTTACGAGCAGCGCGAAGTCACTGACGAAGACATCATCAATTGGATGATGATCCCGCTGTGCCTGGAAACCGTGCGTTGCCTGGAAGACGGCATCGTTGAAACTGCCGCCGAAGCCGACATGGGTCTGGTCTACGGTATCGGTTTCCCTCCATTCCGTGGCGGTGCGCTGCGCTACATCGATTCGATCGGTGTTGCCGAGTTCGTTGCCCTGGCTGACCAGTACGCTGATTTGGGCGCGCTGTACCACCCGACCGCGAAGCTGCGTGAAATGGCCAAAAACGGCCAGAGCTTCTTCGGTTAAGCGCCCCCAACTAGAGTGAGAGTGAACTTATGAGCTTGAATCCTAGAGACGTCGTGATTGTCGACTTCGGTCGTACTCCGATGGGCCGCTCCAAGGGCGGCATGCACCGCAACACCCGCGCCGAAGACATGTCGGCGCACCTGATCAGCAAACTGCTGGAACGCAACGCCAAGGTCGATCCTGCTGAAGTCGAGGACGTGATCTGGGGCTGTGTGAACCAGACCCTGGAGCAGGGCTGGAACATCGCGCGCATGGCGTCGCTGATGACCCAGATTCCGCACACCTCGGCCGGCCAGACCGTCAGCCGTCTGTGCGGCTCGTCGATGAGCGCCCTGCACACTGCAGCGCAAGCGATCATGACCGGTAACGGTGACGTGTTCGTGGTTGGGGGCGTCGAGCATATGGGCCACGTGAGCATGATGCACGGTGTCGATCCGAACCCGCACATGTCGCTGTACGCGGCGAAAGCCTCGGGCATGATGGGTCTGACCGCAGAAATGCTCGGCAAGATGCACGGCATCACTCGTGAGCAGCAGGACGCCTTTGGCGTGCGCTCCCACCAGCTCGCCCATAAAGCGACGGTGGAAGGCAAGTTCAAAGACGAAATCATCCCGATGCAGGGCTACGACGAAAACGGCTTCCTGAAGCTTTTCGACTACGACGAAACCATTCGTCCGGAAACCACCCTGGAAAGTCTGGCGGCCCTCAAGCCTGCCTTCAATCCAAAGGGCGGTACCGTGACTGCCGGTACTTCGTCGCAGATCACCGATGGTGCTTCGTGCATGATCGTGATGTCGGCGCAGCGTGCACAGGATCTGGGGATCCAGCCGATGGCCGTGATCCGTTCGATGGCAGTGGCGGGTGTGGATCCGGCAATCATGGGCTATGGTCCAGTGCCGGCGACACAAAAAGCCCTGAAGCGTGCGGGCCTTGGCATCAACGATATCGACTTCTTCGAGCTCAACGAAGCTTTCGCTGCACAGGCCCTGCCAGTGCTGAAAGATCTGAAAGTGCTCGACAAGATGAACGAGAAGGTTAACCTGCACGGCGGCGCGATCGCCCTGGGTCACCCGTTCGGTTGCTCCGGTGCCCGTATTTCCGGCACCTTGCTGAACGTGATGAAGCAGAATGGCGGCACCTTCGGGGTGGCCACCATGTGCATTGGTCTCGGCCAAGGCATCTCCACCGTCTTCGAACGCGTTTAAGCGTCTCGTCGATGGAAGCCGGGGCCAAGTGCCCCGGTTTTTGTTTTTGCGGATTTATTTTTGTATTTATTTTGAAAAAATTTGAGTGAGGGCCGAAGCATGCCGATACAACCTGGGCTCTACCAACATTACAAAGGTCCGCAGTACCGCGTATTCAGTGTTGCGCGGCACTCCGAGACCGAAGAAAAAGTGGTCTTTTACCAAGCCCTGTATGGCGATTACGGCTTTTGGGTACGCCCATTGAGCATGTTCGTCGAGTCGGTCGAGGTTGACGGCGAGCAGGTGCCACGCTTTGCTTTGGTGCAAGCCGAACCGAGCCTTTTTTCCAAGGCATAAGGCGAGTGCGCACGGAACCCTGTGCTTGACCTCACCTTGTAGCCACTATATATAGCGGTGCCGCGTCAGGCGCCAACCGCCTTTCACTTCTAGAATTCAGGAATTTTCTGATCCATGGGCAAATCGCTGGTCATTGTGGAATCCCCGGCTAAGGCCAAGACCATCAACAAGTATCTGGGCAACCAATACGTGGTGAAGTCGAGTATCGGCCATATCCGAGACCTGCCCACCAGCGGTTCGGCTAGCGCCAGCAAAGAGCCAGCCGCCAAACGCGGCAAGGCTGCCGCGGGCGAAGGGCCGGTGCTCACACCGAAAGAGAAAGCGCGCAAGCAACTGGTCTCGCGCATGGGTGTCGATCCCGATCATGGCTGGAAAGCCCAGTACGAGATCCTCCCGGGTAAAGAGAAGGTCATCGAAGAGCTGCGCCGGCTCGCCAAGGATGCTGACACCATCTATCTCGCAACCGACTTGGATCGCGAGGGGGAAGCCATTGCCTGGCACCTGCGCGAAGCCATCGGTGGTGACGACAGCCGCTACAAGCGCGTGGTGTTCAACGAAATCACCAAGAAGGCGATTCAGGAAGCCTTCTCCGAGCCGGGCGAGCTGGACATCGATCGTGTGAACGCCCAGCAGGCGCGTCGTTTCCTCGACCGCGTCGTGGGTTACATGGTCTCGCCGTTGCTGTGGGCCAAGATCGCCCGTGGCCTGTCGGCCGGTCGCGTGCAATCGGTTGCCGTGAAGCTGGTGGTCGAGCGTGAGCGCGAGATTCGTGCATTCAACCCGGAAGAGTACTGGGAAGTGCACGCCGACCTCGGCACCGCCAAGGGTTCGACCGTACGTTTCGAAGTGGCGCGCGAGAAGGGTGAAGCCTTCAAACCGCTGAACGAAGCTCAGGCCGCAGCCGCGCTGGAGAAGCTCAAGTCCTCCAGCTACAGCATCGTCAAGCGCGAAGACAAGCCGACCAGCAGCAAGCCGTCGGCGCCGTTCATCACATCCACCCTGCAGCAGGCCGCGAGCAACCGCCTGGGCTTCGGCGTGAAGAAAACCATGATGATGGCCCAGCGTCTGTACGAAGCCGGCTACATCACTTATATGCGTACCGACTCGACCAACCTCTCGGCCGATGCCGTGGCGATGGCGCGTACCTATATCGAGGACGAGTTCGGCAAGAAGTACCTGCCGGAAACGCCGAACGTCTACAGCAGCAAAGAAGGTGCACAAGAGGCTCACGAAGCGATTCGTCCTTCCGATGCCAACACCACGCCAAGCAAGCTTGCAGGCATGGAGCGTGATGCTGAGCGCCTCTACGAGTTGATCTGGCGCCAGTTCCTCGCTTGCCAGATGCTCCCGGCGCAATACCTTTCGACCACCGTCAGCGTTGCCGCTGGCGACTTCGAGCTGCGTGCCAAGGGCCGCATCCTCAAGTTCGACGGTTACACCCGCGTTCTGCCGCAAATCACCAAGCCTGGCGATGACGATGTTCTGCCGGACATGGCGCAGGGCGATGCGATGAAGCTGATCAAGCTCGATCCGTCGCAGCACTTCACCAAGCCGCCGGCCCGTTACTCCGAAGCCAGCCTGGTCAAGGAAATGGAAAAACGCGGCATCGGTCGTCCTTCGACCTACGCAGCGATCATTTCGACCATTCAGGATCGCGGCTACGTGACCCTGCACAACCGTCGTTTCTATTCGGAAAAGATGGGCGATATCGTCACCGAGCGTCTGTCGGAGAGCTTCTCGAACCTCATGGACTACGGCTTCACCGCCGGCATGGAAGAGAACCTCGATGATGTAGCTCAGGGTGAACGCGACTGGAAAAACGTGCTGGACGAGTTCTACGGCGACTTCAAGAAGAAGCTCGAAGTGGCCGAGAACCCGGAAAGCGGCATGCGTGCCAACCAGCCGGTCATGACTGATATTCCGTGCACCACGTGCGGTCGTCCGATGCAGATCCGTACGGCATCGACCGGCGTGTTCCTCGGTTGCTCGGGCTACAGCCTGCCGCCAAAAGAGCGCTGCAAGGCCACCGTCAACCTGGTGCCGGGCGACGAGATCGCTGCGGACGACGAGGGCGAGTCGGAGTCGCTGGTGCTGCGCGGCAAGCATCGCTGCCCTATCTGCAGCACCGCGATGGACGCCTACCTGCTCGACGAGAAGCGCAAACTGCACATCTGCGGTAACAACCCGGATTGCGCCGGCTACGAAATCGAGGAAGGCAACTATCGCATCAAGGGCTATGAGGGTCCGAGCCTGGAGTGCGACAAGTGCGGCAGCGAGATGCAGCTCAAGACTGGCCGTTTCGGCAAGTTCTTCGGTTGCACCAACCCGACCTGCAAGAACACCCGCAAACTGCTCAAGAGCGGTGACGCGGCGCCGCCGAAGATGGATCCGGTGAAGATGCCTGAGCTGAAATGCGAGAAGGTCAACGACACCTACATTCTGCGCGACGGTGCTTCCGGTCTGTTCCTGGCGGCCAGCCAGTTCCCGAAAAACCGCGAGACTCGTGCTCCGCTGGTGATCGAGATTCTGCCGCACAAGGATGAGATCGATCCGAAGTACCACTTCCTCTGCGAAGCACCACAGAAGGATCCCGATGGACTGCCGGCAGTAATCCGTTACAGCCGCAAGACCAAGGAGCAATATGTGCAGACCGAGGTCGACGGCAAGCCTACCGGCTGGAAGGCTTACTACGACGGTGGCAAGTGGACTGTTGAAGACAAGCGCACAAAAGCCAAGGCTGAGTAAGCGCTAGCCTGATACAAAAAGGCCGCATGGTGACCCTCGGGTTTTCATGCGGCCTTTTTGTTTTGTGCTTGCGGTCGGATCCGTTGATCCACGACACTGTCGGGTCTGTGTGACGCAATTATTTCGCTGTGGAGACTGCCGGCATGGCGCACGAACTCTATACCCGCACCAATCAGAAGATCTATTTCGCCGGCCTGTCGCTGGAGGCTCTGGCTCGCGCCGAAGAGGGGCGGGCGATGAATTCGTTGGCGCTGATTCAGGCTGGCCGCGAATCAGCATTGTTTCACCTCTATGGCGCGCTTCTGGGACTGTGTCACGAGATCGCCGGTTTCTATCGTCTGCCTCAGGCCAATGCATCGCGAGCAGAAGCGTTGCTGTCTCGCGAAGTCCTGGAATCGATTGCGATCCCTGAGCTGGCCGAGATGGTTGAGCTGGCTGGTAACCCTCAAACCTGGCTGGCGAAACTGCTGGCAGCGCACTCGGCGTTGTTTCAGCCGCCACGGGTGCCCCACAAGCCCAAGGGGGATGTGACGCAGCCATTGATTCAGGCGGTTAACCTGGATGAAGAAGAGGAGCCACAGGAATTGAGTCGGGAAGAGCTGGAGAGCTGGCGCCAGCATCTTAAAGGTCTGGCCATCCGCTTTCGCGAAGGGTTGAACGAATGCTGACGGCAATTGACACGGTGGCAATCTGAAACATGCTGCTGGTCAAGATCCCGAGCGAAGCCTGAATGATGTCTATATAATCCCTGCCTTTCGTGGAGAACAGACCTATATGCCAACGTCCTTTCTAGAAATTGTCGAGTTACCAGACGGCCGAATCGAACTGCGCAGGGCTGAGGACGAGGGTTCTCTGGTGACGCTGGATTTCTCCGAGGATGCCAAGGCGTTCCTGCAAGGCCAGCACGTGGAAATCGCCAAGGCGATGTTGAGCGTCGGCGTACAGATGGCCGGCCGTATGGTCGAAGGCGAATTTGATAAGGAAGAAGGGCCGCGGGTTCTTCACTGAGCCCCGCCTGTCAGCGCTTGCCGCTACCGCATCAAGTCGGCTTCTCTGTCCCTGGAGAAGCCATGCGCTTCACACAGCGCGCGTTACAAGTGAATCAACCCAATCGAATGTTCAGGCTCTGAGCGTCGCCCGTGCGGGCTGCGCTGATCAGTTGTTGCCGAGAACTTGTGTTCAGCGGGTTGAGCCAGGTTACCACCGTATGGCTACGACCCAGG
Organism: Pseudomonas sp. MWU318; assembly: GCF_016756945.1. Taxonomy (NCBI): domain Bacteria; kingdom Pseudomonadati; phylum Pseudomonadota; class Gammaproteobacteria; order Pseudomonadales; family Pseudomonadaceae; genus Pseudomonas; species Pseudomonas sp. MWU318. The sequence goes on along the minus strand of NZ_JAESJL010000008.1, from coordinate 294,778 downwards.
CGCAGTGCTTCGCAGGCGAGTTGCTGAGCGCTTTGCGCACCACGAGGTTGCAGCAGCAGAATGCGTTCACGGTTCAGGCCGGCCTCTCGCAGCCAGATCTGGGTCAGGCTGGCTGGAGGGGCGATCAGCGTCAGCCAGCGTGCATCCTGATCCTCGCTCAGTTCGCGAAGGATCGGGGCCAGCAGGTTCAGGCAGTTCCCGGCCGCACCGCGCAGTGACAGCTCACTGAATACTTCCGGTTCGGCCATCCATGGGCGCTCGACCACATCTTTCAGGATCGGCGTCATTGGTTGTGCCAGAAACGCTTCGAATAAAGGCAGTTGTGTTTGCTGAGGTGTGTGTGGGAACTGCATAAAGCCTCCTTTAGCGGCGGATTACGCCGACACTCAAGCCTTCGATCACCAGTTCCTGATCTTTCAGGTCGACTTCGATAGGGGCGAACTCAGGGTTTTCGGCAATCAGCCAGACTTTGCTGCCTTCGCGCTTGAAGCGCTTTACCGTCACTTCATCACCGATCCGTGCCACGACAACCTGGCCATTGCGTGCTTCGCGGGTGGTGTGAACCGCCAGCAGATCACCGTCGAAAATGCCGATGTCCTTCATGCTCATGCCGTGCACGCGCAGCAGGTAATCAGCGCGAGGGTGGAAGAAAGCCGGGTTGATGTTGCAGGACTCTTCAATGTGTTGCTGGGCGAGGATCGGTGCGCCGGCAGCGACCCGACCAATGATCGGCAGGGTAGAGTCGTCAGCCTTGGCTTCGAAGCCGGGGATGCGAATGCCGCGGGAGGCGCCCGGGGTCATCTCGATAGCGCCTTTGCGGGCCAGGGCCTTGAGATGTTCTTCCGCCGCATTGGGCGACTTGAAACCCAGTTCCTGAGCGATTTCCGCGCGGGTTGGCGGGTAGCCGTTGTCTTCGAGGCAACGTTTGATAAAGGCCAGAATCTCGGCTTGGCGTGGCGTCAGCTTTAGCATATTGATCGCTCTGTCTTTTTATACAGTGACTGGGATTATATACAGTGAAGCGGTCTTGGCAATGCCCGTTTTTTTGCAGACCGCCGGACGGTCGGTTGCCGTGCTTATTAATGCGCCGGGCGAGTGTGGTTAAATAGCTGACCGACCATTCCCAAAACGAACTGGCAGGCTTGACAAGGCTTAGGCTGAAACGTATGTTTCAAACAAGTGTTTGTCAGGCGGAGTAGCCATGGCCCAGTCGGAAACCGTTGAACGCATTCTTGATGCTGCCGAGCAGTTGTTCGCGGAGAAAGGTTTCGCCGAAACCTCATTGCGTTTGATCACCAGCAAGGCCGGGGTAAACCTGGCGGCGGTGAATTATCATTTCGGCTCCAAGAAAGCCCTGATCCAGGCGGTTTTCTCGCGCTTCCTCGGGCCGTTTTGCATCAGCCTCGACAAGGAGCTGGAGCGGCGTCAGGCCAAGCCTGAGAACAAGCCGACTCTTGAAGAGCTGCTGGAGATTCTCGTCGAGCAGGCACTGGTGGTGCAGCCACGCAGCGGTAACGACCTGTCGATCTTCATGCGCCTGCTCGGCCTGGCGTTCAGCCAAAGCCAGGGTCACCTGCGTCGTTATCTGGAAGACATGTACGGCAAGGTGTTCCGCCGCTATATGCTGTTGGTCAACGAAGCGGCTCCGCGGATTCCGCCAATCGAGCTGTTCTGGCGCGTACACTTCATGCTCGGCGCTGCGGCCTTTAGCATGTCCGGAATCAAGGCCTTGCGCGCAATTGCCGAGACCGATTTTGGCGTCAACACCTCAATCGAACAGGTGATGCGTCTGATGGTGCCGTTCCTCGCCGCCGGCATGCGTGCCGAAACCGGTGTCACCGACCCGGCGATGGCGACTGCGCAGCTTCGCCCGCGCAGCAAGTCGACTCCGGTGGCCGCCAAGGTTTAACCGCACACGGGTGGGCGCGGCAGTTTACATCCGCTAAGCTAGCCGCCCATGCCGACTCTCGTTCTGAACCCGTTCCCGATCAACATCGCCAGCCTGCCGGGCATTGCCCTCGGTGGCGATGTTGTGCGGATCGGGTTTTTCGTTTTCAAGGAATCTCTATGACTGCTGGCCTGCAAGGCTCGTTGATGGTGGACGTCGCCGGTACCTGGCTGACGGCCGAAGATCGCCAACTGTTGCGTCAGCCCGAAGTGGGCGGCCTGATCATTTTTGCCCGCAACATCGAGCATCCGCGCCAGGTGCGCGAGCTGAGCGCCGCGATCCGCGCCGTTCGCCCGGATCTGCTGCTGGCGGTCGATCAGGAGGGCGGCCGCGTGCAGCGTCTGCGTCAGGGCTTCGTGCGCCTGCCCGCGATGCGTGCCATCGCCGACAACCTGAACGCCGAATACCTCGCCGAACAATGCGGCTGGATCATGGCCACCGAAGTGCTGGCGGTCGGCCTCGACCTGAGTTTCGCCCCGGTGCTGGATCTGGATTACCAGCGCAGCGCCGTGGTCGGCACCCGTTCGTTCGAGGGTGATCCCGAGCGCGCTGCGTTGCTCGCCGGGGCCTTCATTCGTGGTATGAACAGCGCGGGCATGGCCGCCACCGGCAAGCATTTCCCCGGTCACGGTTGGGCCGAAGCCGACTCCCACGTCGCGATCCCGAATGACGAGCGCAGCCTCGACGAGATCCGCGCCAACGACCTCGTACCGTTCGCCAGACTCAGCAAGCAGCTCGCGGCGGTCATGCCCGCCCACGTCATCTATCCGCAAGTCGATTCGCAGCCGGCCGGATTCTCCCGCCGCTGGTTGCAGGACATTTTGCGTGGCGAGTTGCAGTTCGACGGCTTGATCTTCAGCGACGACCTGTCGATGGCCGGCGCCCACGTGGTCGGCGACGCCGCCAGCCGGATCGAAGCCGCGCTGACTGCCGGCTGCGACATGGGCCTGGTGTGCAACGATCGCGCTGCGGCCGAACTGGCTCTGAGTGCTGCGCAACGGATGAAGGTCACGCCGTCCGCGCGCATTGCGCGGATGCGCGGGCAGGCGTTCGCCAGTACCGATTACCGCCAGGATCCGCGCTGGCTCACCGCCATCGGCGCGCTCAAAGACGCTCAACTGATCGATTAAGGATTTTTGCTATGACGGTTTACGCAATCATCGGTGGCACCGGTCTGACCCAGCTCGAAGGGTTGACCATTCGCCAGTCGCTGGCGGTGGACACGCCCTACGGTGCGCCATCGGCCGACGTGCAGATCGGCGAGTACGCCGGCAAGGAAGTTCTGTTCCTCGCCCGTCACGGCCATCCGCACCGTTTCCCGCCGCACAAGGTCAACTACCGCGCCAACCTGTGGGCGCTGAAGCAGGCCGGCGCCGAGGCGATCATCGCGGTCAATGCGGTGGGCGGGATTCATCCGGCGATGGGCACCGGCCATTTCTGCGTGCCGCATCAGATCGTTGATTACACCAGTGGCCGCGAACACACGTTTTTCGCTGATGACCTGGAGCATGTCACCCATATCGATTTCAGCTTCCCTTACAGTGAGCCGCTGCGTCAGCAATTGATCGCCGCGCTGGCTGCCGAAGGCTGCGAATACAGCGATCAGGGCGTGTACGCCTGCACCCAGGGCCCGCGTCTGGAAACCGTGGCCGAGATCGTGCGTCTGGAGCGCGATGGCTGCGACATCGTCGGCATGACCGGCATGCCGGAAGCGGCATTGGCCCGTGAGCTGGATCTGGATTACGCCTGCCTGTCGCTGGTGGTGAACCCGGCAGCAGGCAAGACCACGGCGGTGATCACCATGGCCGAGATCGAGCAGGCGCTGCATGACGGGATGGGCAAGGTGAAATCGACGTTGGCGCGAGTGCTCAAGGGCTGAGTCTGACCGAGACCGATTTGGCCCCTTCGCTGGCAAGCCAGCTCCCACAGGTATCGAGTTGAATCACAGTTTTGTGTTCGACTCATAACCTTGTGGGAGCTGGCTTGCCAGCGATAGCTCTCTAACTGGCAGGGAGGGTCTCAGCGCTTGTCGAGCTTATCCGGCAACGGCGCAAACAGCGCCTCGATATCATCGCTCTGCAGTTTCCAGTCCCCGGCCTTGCGCCCATCCAGTACGCCCGCTGCCAGGTCAGACTTTTCCTTCTGCAGGTGCTGAATCTTCTCCTCCACTGTGCCCCGTGCGATCATCTTGTAGACGAACACCGGTTTCTCCTGACCGATTCGATACGCGCGGTCAGTCGCCTGATTCTCGGTGGCGGGGTTCCACCACGGATCGTAATGGATCACCGTATCCGCTTCGGTCAGGTTCAAGCCGACGCCGCCGGCCTTCAGGCTGATCAGAAAGATCTGACGCTTGCCGCTCTGGAATTCCTTCACCGGCGTGCGCCGATCGCGGGTCTGGCCCGTCAATAAGGCGTAGGCCACGTTGCGTTTTTTCAGTTCGTCTTCGATCAGTGACAGCATCGAGGTGAACTGCGAGAACAACAGAATCCGCCGACCTTCTTCGAACAGCTCTTCGAGCATTTCCATCAGGCTGTCGAGTTTGCCCGAGGTGCTGCCACGGGCGGGCAGGGTGGCGTCGTTGACCAGGCGCAGATCGCAGCAGACCTGACGCAGTTTGAGCAGGGCTTCAAGAATGATGATCTGGCTACGCGCCACGCCTTTGCGAGTGATCTCGTCGCGGACTTTCTTGTCCATCGCCAGGCGCATGGTTTCGTAAACGTCGCGCTGCGCCTCATTGAGATCAACCCAGTGGATGATCTCGGTCTTGGGCGGCAGTTCGGTGGCCACCTGTTCTTTGGTGCGGCGCAGCAGAAACGGCTTTATCCGTCCATTGAGGTGCTGCAGCCTGACTTCGCTGGCGCGTTTTTCGATCGGCACGCGGTAGTCGGCATTGAAGCTTTTGATATCGCCGAGCCAACCCGGCAGCAGAAAGTGGAACAGCGACCACAACTCGCCAAGGTGGTTTTCCAATGGTGTGCCACTGAGGCACAGGCGTTGCCGCGCATTGAGTTCGCGAGCGGCCTGCGCGGCCTTGCTGTTGGGGTTCTTGATGTACTGCGCTTCGTCGAGTACCAGAACGTGCAACGGCTGTTGTGCCAGACGCTCAACGTCCTTGGGCAGCAGCGCGTACGTGGTCAGAATCAGGTCGAAGTCGGCCAGATGCTCGAAATGCTTTTTACGGCCGGCACCGTACAGCGCCACCACTTTCAGTTGCGGCGTGAAGTGCGCAGCCTCATCGAGCCAGTTCGGGATCAGGCTGGTGGGCATCACCACCATGCATGGCCGATCCAGGCGTCCGGCGTTTTTCTCACTGAGAATATGCGCAAGAGTCTGTAGGGTTTTACCCAGCCCCATGTCGTCCGCCAGAATCCCGCCGACCTCGAGCTGACGCAGCGACTGCATCCAGCTCAAGCCTTCGAGTTGATAGGGACGCAGCGTCGCGTTCAAGCCCTTCGGCGCTTGTGCACTGTAGTCGCGGATGTCGCGCAGGCGTTGGGCGAAACTTCGAATCTGCTCGCCGCCCTCCCACAGCAGGGGAATGCCTTCCAGCGAGTTGAGGCGTGTGGCATCGGCCTTGCTCAAGCGCAGGGTGGTTTCGCCCGGCTCCTGCAGGTAGAACTCGCCCAGCGTCGCCAATACCGGTTTCAGTCGGCCAAGGGGCAGCGCCACTTGCAGTGGCCCGTGCTCGCTGTTGCGTTGCGGAATATTGACTAGAATCAGCTCGTCATCGCGTCGCCGCGCCAAGCGTTCCGGATTGAGGATTTCCGCGTGCGAGCGCATCAGGTTGAGCAGGATCGGCAGCAGGCTCAGGCGTTCGCCATTGACGATGATCCCCAATTCCAGATCGAACCAGTCGCGTTCCGGCGCCTGTTCGACGGTGGCGTACCAGTCGTCGACGGCGGTCAGGTCAAAACCGAACTCCTCGTCGATCTGCAATTCCCAGCCTTGGGTGCGCAGCTTCGGCAGTTCGTTGAGGGTGAACGTCAGCCACGCGCTGTCGTTGACCATCTCGTACAGCTCACCGGCGCTTTCCGGCAGCGCTTTGCTCTGGCGCGTGGCGATACGAAAGCCGAGGATTCTTAACTGTTCGCGGTAGGACTGTTCCACTTCCGGATGGCGTTTTATCCGCAGGGTCTGGGTTTCCTGACGAATCAGAATGTCGCTGTTTTTCTGCCCGCTGACGTATTCATCCAGATAGCTGAACGACAGCGCCGCCCGATGCTGAATATAGCGCTGCATCTTGCCGTTGCGCGGCTCGAACGCGCTGAACTCGACGCTGGCCAGCCACAGGCGCGGCAGCGGTTGCACGTTGTCCACCAGCACTTGCGGCGGCGCCTTGGGGCTGCGGTTTTCCAAAACTGCCTGGAGTTTTTCCAGCAGTTCGGCGTCTTTGGCGGCGGCAGGGTATTCGAGGGTTTCCTGCACTTGCAGGAGTACCGCAGCGCAGTGTTTGCAGTTGTTGCGCACCGGGCAGGTGCAGGTGGCGTCAACCAGCAATAGGGTGTCTTTGGCTGACTCGCGCAGGTGAATGGTCTGACGGTAGACGTTACCGCCAGAGCCTTCGCAACTGGCGGTGATGGTCGCATCGCCCACCTGCGCGATGCGTACCCGGTTTTCCAGGGCGTAGCGGCGGCCACGCTCCAGGCTCTGTTCCTTGAATCGGCTGACCCAGGAGGGTGCCAACGGTTTACTCAGGGGCGGGGACATAAGGACTTCGATCAGTCCGGAATCGCTTCAGGGGCTTGCCGTGGGGCGGGCGCCGTCAGGGACGTGATCTTGATCAGCAGGGCCAGGTGGCCGTTGTCGAGATAGTTGAGCTGGCCGTTTTTGGTGTGGCTTTCCTGCTTCAGGCGTTCGCTGGCGGTGACCAGGCCGTTGGCGTCGATCTGGTTGACCCAGAAGTCGGCGTTCACGTCGGTGAAGCGCCCGAGTTTCATTTCCAGCGTGCCCTCGATCGGGAACTGGCCGAACTGTTCCTTGCCGTCGCTGACGGCCACCTTGGTCGGCGCTTCGCCGAGGGTCTGCTGCCAGGCCTTGTGCATCAGCACACTGTAATCACCGCTGGCGCTGAGTTTGCTGGCAACGTCGCCGAGCGCCGGCGTGCGCAGGCTGTCATCGCCCAGGCGTTGAGCGCCGGCGGCCCAGTCTTCCGGGGCGGCGCGGGCGACGATAGCCGGCACAGCGTTCTGGCGCACCAGAATCATTTCGACCTGATACAGGTCATCGGCAAACGCCATCGGTGCTACGAAAGTCAGTAGCAATGTCAGTGAGCGAAACAGGCGCATGCGGCGTCCTTCAAACGGTTTTCGGGAGGAGGCGCTCGAACAGCGCCTCTACAGTATTAAAGCGCTCTTCCGGGCGTTCCATCGGCACCTGGAACTTGAACATCGTCGCGCCTTCGAATTTGTAGCGTTTTGGCTGAGTCTGGATCAGTTTGATCAAGGTCATCGGATCGACTGGCGTCTGCGCGGCGAACTCGATGCGTCCACCCTGCGGGCCACCGTCGACTTTCTTGATGCCCAGTTGTTCGGCCTGCAACTTTAGTGCAGTGATGCGCACCAGATTCTTGGTCGGCTCCGGCAGCAGGCCGAAACGATCGATCATCTCCACTTGCAGATCCTTCAGGCCTTCCTCGTCGGTGGCCGAAGCGATGCGCTTGTACAGAATCAGGCGGGCGTGAACGTCCGGCAGATAGTCTTCCGGAATCAGCGCCGGCACGCGCAGGTTGACCTCCGGGCCACCGCCGAGCGGTTGATCGAGGTTCGGCTGTTCGCCCTTGCGGATCGACTTCACCGCGCGCTCGAGCATTTCCATGTACAGCGTGAAGCCCACGGCCTGAATCTGCCCACTCTGGCCGTCGCCCAGCAGTTCGCCGGCGCCACGGATTTCCAGGTCGTTGGTTGCCAGCACGAATCCGGCGCCCAGATCCTGGGTGTTGGCAATCGCTTCCAGCCGCTTTTCAGCATCCGAAGTGATTTGCTGGCGCGGTGGGGTCAGCAGGTACGCGTAAGCCTGGTGGTGACTGCGGCCGACACGTCCGCGCAGCTGGTGCAATTGCGCCAGACCGAACTTGTCGGCGCGCTCGATGATGATGGTGTTGGCGCTCGGCACGTCGATGCCGGTCTCGATGATGGTCGAGGCGATCAGCACGTTGAAGCGCTTGTGATAGAAGTCGCTCATCACCTGTTCGAGTTCGCGTTCGCGCATCTGCCCGTGACCGATGCCGATCCGAGCTTCCGGCACCAGTTCGGCGAGATCCGCCGCGCACTTTTCGATGGTCTTCACGTCGTTGTGCAGGTAGTAAACCTGCCCACCGCGCAGCAGTTCACGCAGCAGGGCCTCTTTGACCGTGCTCTTGTTCTGCTCCATGACGAAGGTGCGCACCGACAGGCGTCGCGCCGGCGGCGTGGCGATGATCGACAGATCACGCATGCCCGACACTGCCATGTTCAGCGTGCGCGGGATCGGCGTGGCGGTCAGGGTGAGAATGTCGACTTCGCTGCGCAGAGCCTTGAGCTGTTCTTTCTGACGGACACCGAAGCGGTGCTCTTCGTCGATGATCACCAGCCCAAGGTTTTTGATTTTCACGTCGTCGGACAGCAGCTTGTGCGTGCCGATGACGATATCGATCTTGCCTTCCGCCAGGTCGGCGATCGCTGCATTCACTTCCTTGGCCGATTTGAAGCGACTCATCACTTCCACGGTCACCGGCCAGTCGGCGAAGCGGTCGCGGAAGCTGTTGTAGTGTTGCTGGGCGAGCAGGGTGGTCGGCACCAGAATCGCCACCTGACGCCCGCCGTGCACGGCGATGAACGCGGCGCGCATCGCCACTTCGGTCTTGCCGAAACCGACGTCGCCGCAGACCAGGCGATCCATCGGCTTCGGCGCGAGCATGTCTTCGCGCACGGCTTCGATGGTGGCTTGCTGATCCGGGGTTTCTTCGAACGGGAAGCCGGCGCTGAAGGTTGCGTAATCGGCTTTCGGGTCGGCAAATGCATAGCCTTCGCGGGCGGCACGACGGGCATAGATGTCGAGCAATTCAGCAGCGACATCGCGCACCTGTTCGGCAGCCTTGCGCTTGGCTTTCTGCCAGGTCTCGGAGCCGAGGCGGTGCAGCGGCGCCAGTGAGTCATCGCTGCCGGTGTAACGCGCGATCAGGTGCAGGTTGGCCACCGGCACGTAGAGCTTGGCGTTTTCCGCGTATTCGAGGGTGAGGAATTCGGCCGCCTGGTTGTCGATCTCCAGAATCGTCAGGCCCAGATAACGCCCGACACCGTGATCGATGTGTACCACCGGCGCGCCTTCGCGCAGTTCGGTAAGGTTCTTTATCACCGCATCATTGTTGGCGTCGGCGCGCTTTTCGCGACGGCGGCGCTGCATGACTCGCTGACCGAACAGCGGGCTCTCGGCCACCAGCGCCAGCGCCGGGTCATCGAGCATCAAGCCTTCGTCGAGCGGCGCAATGGTGATCGCCAGGCGATCCTTGCTCGAAACGAAGTCCGGCCAACTGTCGACGGTTTTCGGCCGCAGCTTCAGACGTTCCAGCAGCTCCAGCAGGACTTCACGCCGGCCCGCGGATTCGGCGGTGAACAGCACGCGTCCGGGGAATTCGTCGAGGAATGCCGAGAGCGCCGCCAGCGGTTGTGTGGCCTTGGCTTCGATCGCCAGGTTTGGTAGCGCTTGCGCCGGGAAGCGTTCGCGGCCGGCCCCGGATTCGACGTCCTGCTGGCTGGCGACTACGCGTGGCCAGCTCTTGAGGCGGGCGAAGCAGTCTTCCACCGGCAGGAACAATTCCGCTGGCGGCAATAAAGGACGCGATGGATCGACGCGGCGCTCTTCGTAGCGATTGCGCACGTCGTTCCAGAAATTTTCTGCCGCTTGTTCGATGCCTGGCAACGAGAACACCTGAGTGTCCTGCGGCAGGTAATCGAACAGCGTCGAAGTTTCATCGAAGAACAGCGGCAGGTAGTACTCGATACCGGCGGGTGTGATGCCGCTGCTCAAGTCCTGGAAAATCGGGCAGCGCCGGAAGTCGACGTCGAAACGCTCGCGGAAACGCGCCTTGAAGCGGGTGACCGCATCTTTCTGCAGCGGAAATTCTCGCGCCGGCAGCAGTTTGACCGATTCGACCTTGTCGATGGAACGTTGGTTTTCCGGGTCGAAAGTGCGCAGGGTTTCGATTTCGTCATCGAACAGGTCGATGCGATAGGGCAGTTTGCTGCCCATCGGGAACAGGTCGATCAGCGCGCCGCGCACGGTGAACTCGCCGTGCTCGTAGACCGTATCGACGTAGCGATAGCCGCTGGCCTCGAGGCGCGAGCGCATCTGTTCGACATCGAGCTTCTGCCCGACATCCAGCACCAGGCTGCTGCCGAGCAGAAACTTGGTCGGCGCCAGGCGATGCAGGGCGGTAGTGATCGGCACCACCAGCACGCCGTGCGCCAGCTCCGGCAGCCTATATAGACTGGCGATGCGCTGGGAAATGATGTCCTGGTGCGGCGAGAACAGATCGTACGGCAGGGTTTCCCAGTCGGGGAAATGCAGCACGGGCAAATCCGGGGCGAAGAAACTCAGCTCCTGTTCCAGCCGTTCGGCACTCTGGCTGTCGGCGGTCAGTAGCAGGGTGAAGCGCTTGGCAGCGCTGGCAGCCTCGGCAATCGCGAGGCTGAGGGCAGCACCGGGCAGGTTGCCCCAATGCTGTTTACCTGCCGCGGCAGGGAGAAGCGGTAGACGCAGAACGGGCACGGAAGGTTGAGCTCCAGGCTTTGCGACAAAGTCGGTAATTGTAGCGGCGTCCGGTGCCGGCTGTCAGTTGCAGACTGCGTCTATCTTCGCGCTTTGCGCAAAATGTAGTGGTAACCATAAAAACGAGCACTTTTTTAGTGGTTATGTAGTGCCGAAATCGACTGGTGTTACGGAGGGTTACAGACATCGTCTAACAGTCGTCGAAAAATTGACTGCGCTGGAAGCCCCGGTTTTACTGGGCTGGCGCGGGGCGTAATTTTTTTGAACGGAATTTTGTTACCGATTGCGCGACAAGCGCGCATTGCTACAAGAGGTTCTCGGCGGCATAATGTAGCCCCTTTTTTCTGCCCCTACATGTGGAAGGTTCCCGTGACTCAGAAGCCCGACCAGTGTCTTGGTGAATGGATCGACCGTGAAGCACTCGCAGAAGCGATGATTCCGCTTATCGGTCAGCTCTACCGCAATAACAACGTGGTGAGCTCGATCTATGGCCGCAGCCTGATCAACCAGTCTGTCATCGCGATTCTCAAAGCTCACCGCTTTGCTCGCCACCGTTCCTCCGACGATAGCGAACTCTCCGTCCACGAAACATTCCCTCTGCTGAAAGCCATGAGCGAGCTCAAGCTCGGCGCGGCTTCGGTAGATCTGGGCAAGTTGGCGTTCAAATTCCGCAGCGAAGGCAATGGCCGCAGCGCCGAGCAGTTCGTGCGTGAAGAACTGGCTGACGTGGTTGGTCAGCAAAACGCTTCGGCCCGCAAAGGCACTGACGTTGTGCTGTACGGCTTCGGTCGTATCGGCCGTCTGCTGGCGCGCATCCTGATCGAGAAAACCGGTGGTGGCGACGGTCTGCGTCTGCGTGCCATCGTCGTGCGCAAAGGCGCCGAAAACGACCTGACCAAACGCGCCAGCCTGCTGCGTCGCGATTCGGTACACGGTCCGTTCAACGGCACCATCGTCATCGACGAAGAAAACAACACCATCACCGCCAACGGTAACCTGATCCAGGTGATCTACGCGAAGAACCCGACCGAGGTGGATTACACCCAGTACGGCATCAAAGATGCGCTGCTGGTGGACAACACTGGTGTGTGGCGTGACGCCGATGGTCTGGGTCAGCACCTGCAATGCCCGGGTGTCGCTCGCGTTGTTCTGACCGCGCCTGGCAAAGGCAAGCTGAAGAACATCGTTCACGGTATCAACCACAACGAAATCACCGCTGACGACAAGATCGTGTCCGCCGCTTCCTGCACCACCAACGCCATCGTGCCGGTGCTGAAGGCTGTGAATGACAAGTTCGGCATCATCAACGGTCACGTCGAAACCGTTCACTCGTATACCAACGACCAGAACCTGATCGACAACTTCCACAAGGGCGATCGCCGTGGCCGTTCCGCCGCGCTGAACATGGTCATCACCGAGACCGGTGCTGCCACCGCCGCTGCCAAGGCCCTGCCTGAGCTCGCCGGCAAGCTGACCGGTAACGCGATCCGCGTTCCGACGCCAAACGTGTCGATGGCCATTCTCAACCTGAACCTCGAGAAAGCCGCCAGCCGTGAAGAGATGAACGAGTACCTGCGCTACATGGCGCTGCACTCCGATCTGCACAAGCAAATCGACTTCGTCAACTCGCAGGAAGTGGTGTCCACCGACTTCGTGGGCTCGCGTCACGCCGGTGTGGTCGACGCTGAAGCGACCATCGTTCAGGACAACCGCGTTGTGCTGTACGTCTGGTACGACAACGAGTTCGGCTACAGCTGCCAGGTGGTTCGCGTGATGGAAGACATGGCCGGTGTAAACCCGCCAGCGTTCCCGCGCTAAGCTTTGACTGCAAATGAAAACGCCCCGACTTAGGTCGGGGCGTTTTTTTATGCCTGGCAGATCTCAATTGCCTGTACCGGCCTTATCGCTGGCAAGCCAGCTCCCACAGGTTTCCTGGCAGGCTGCGTAATGGCATGTACGCCTCAAGACCTTGTGGGAGCTGGCTTGCCAGCGATGGCGTCCTATCGGGCGCCACCTGCCACGGCCGCTTGCGCAGTCCGCAGCTCATGTTTGTTGCCGCGGAACAGCACCAGCGTCGCAATCAACCCCAGCACCGCGGCACCGCTGAGCCAGATCCCCGGCGCAGCCTTGTTGTCCAGCACATGAATCAGGTAAGTACAGGCTGCCGGTGTAAAGCCGCCAAAGGTCGCCGTCGCCAGGCTATAGGCCAGCGAGAACCCGGTGGTGCGCACTTCCACCGGCATGATTTCGGTCAGCGCCACCACCATCGCGCCGTTGTACGAACCGTACAGGAACGACAGCCACAGTTCGACGATCAGCAGATGACTGAAGCTCGGGTTCGCCACCAGCCACGACAGCGCCGGATAGGCGGTCAGGATCGCCAGAATGGTCGCCGCCAGCAGTAGGGGTTTGCGCCCGATCTTGTCGGACACCGCGCCCATCACCGGCAGCCAGAAGAAGTTCGACAGACCGATGCACACGGTCACCAGCAGCGCGTCGAAGTCCGACAGATGCAGTTCAGCCTTGCCGAATGTCGGCGTGTAGGCGGTAATCAGGTAGAACGAAACCGTGGTCATCACCACCAGCGCCATGCCAGCGATGACGATGCCGAAGTTCTGACCGATCGAACGGACGATTTCGCGCAGGGTAGGGCGATGTTTACGCGCCTGGAATTCCGGGGTTTCCTCCAGCGAACGACGAATGACGAAGATCACCGGAACGATCATGCAGCCGATCAGGAACGGTACGCGCCAGCCCCAGTCACCCATCTGTTCCGGGCTCAGCCAGTGGTTGAGGCCAACCCCGAGCAGGCCGGCAAACACCACCGCCGCCTGCTGGCTGGCGGACTGCCAACTGACGAAAAAGCCTTTGCGGCCCGGCGTGGCGATTTCCGCCAGATACACCGAAACACCGCCCAGCTCGACGCCGGCCGAGAAGCCTTGCAGCAAGCGACCGAACAGCACGATCAACGGCGCTGCGACACCCAGAGTGGCATAGCCCGGCACGCAGGCGATCAGGATCGTGCCGGCGGCCATCAGCGCAAGAGTAATGATCAGGCCCTGGCGACGACCGTGACGGTCAATGTAGGCACCAAGGAAGATCGCGCCCAGCGGACGCATCAGGAAGCCGGCACCGAAGGTGGCCAGGGACAGCATCAGGGAAGCGAAGGCGCTGTCGGCCGGGAAAAAGGTTTTGGCAATGGCCGTGGCGTAGAAGCCATAGACCATAAAGTCGAACATCTCGAGAAAATTGCCGCTGACAACGCGAAAAATCGCTTTGCCTTTGCCCGTGGTGGAGGACATTGGTTCGTACTCTCTGTTGGCTGTCTTATTGGAAATCCCTGATCTAGACACGTCCTCGCCGTCACGCGGCAAACTCAGGCAGTACCCGTGAACAGTTTTGTAACCATATGTGTATAAAGATCGTTAGGCAACAACTGGTTAGGGCGCTGCTTAAACGATATAGCCATTACCAAGGCCAGCATGACGCTATCAAACGAATGAAAAACCTGTAGGAGCTGCGGAACGCTGCGATCTTTTGATGTTGCTTGAAAAGATCAAAAGCAAAAGATCGCAGCCTCGTTTCACTCGGCAGCTCCTAAAGGTTCTGGCGCATAATCTTCAGCTTTGTGTGGGGAGTAGGGGATTTGTCTATAGGGAGGCTGATTGGCCTTTTGCTGCTGGTGGGCGCCTTGTCCGGCTGCGGCAACGGCGATTCCATGGAAAGCTTCGGCGGCCCGACCATGGGCAGCACCTATTCGATCAAGTACGTGCGCCACGCCGGCCTTCCCGAGCCCGCGCAGGTTCAGCTTGAAGTGGAAAAAATCCTCAACGACGTCGACCGGCAGATGTCGACCTATCGCAGTGACTCCGACATCGAGCGCTTCAATACTTTGCCGGCGAACAGCTGTCAGACCATGCCCGCCGCCGTGCTCGAATTAGTCCGAGTTGGTAAGCAACTGTCAGAGCAAAGCGAAGGTTCCTACGACTTGACCGTCGAGCCGCTGATGAACCTGTGGGGGTTCGGCCCGCAAGGGCGTGAAGAGAAAGTCCCCGACCCCACCGCGCTGGCCGAAACCCTGCAGCGAGTCGGCTACCGCCATCTGCATATCGACGGCGACCGCTTGTGCAAGGACGCCGCTGTCGAGGTCGACTTCAACAGCATCGCTGCCGGTTACGCGGTCGACACTATCGCTGCCAGGCTCGAATCGATGGGCATCCATGATTATCTTGCCGAAGCCACCGGCGAGCTGAAGGCCAAGGGCAAGAAGCTCGACGGCTCGGCATGGCGCATCGCGCTGGAGGCGCCGCGTGATGACCAACAGGTGGCCGAACGGATCATCCAGGTCGATGGCTACGGCGTGTCCACCTCCGGTGATTACCGCAACTATTTCCTGCAGGACGGTCGGCGCTATTCCCACACCTTCGATGCGCGGAGCGGGGCGCCGGTCCTACACAACCTGGCGTCAGTCACGGTGATTCATCCTTCAGCGTTGATGGCCGATGGACTATCGACGCTGTTGCTGATTCTCGGGCCTGAAAGGGCTTGGGACTATGCCGAAAAACACGACATTGGTGCATTCTTCGTGATTCGTGCCGATACAGGTTTTGTTATCCGCACCAGTTCGGCTTTTGAGCGCCTCAGTCACGCAAAAGTTGACTGAAAACAGTACGAAAGCTGGCGTTGTAGTGCAGGCAAAAGTAGCCTACGACGCGACCAAGGGTTAATGTGCGCGGCGTTGACGCTTCTATAGACTGTGTCCGGGTTCTTTACTGACCCCCAATTGTTCCTTCGCGCCGCGATTCGGCGTGATTTAGCCGCCGGTGCTGCTGGCACCGCGGCCTGTTCTGAGGAGTACGCATGGCTGTCTACAACTACGACGTGGTGGTGTTGGGTTCCGGCCCGGCGGGAGAAGGCGCGGCAATGAACGCCGCCAAAGCGGGGCGCAAGGTGGCGATGGTCGACAGCCGTCGCCAGGTCGGCGGTAACTGCACCCACCTCGGTACCATCCCGTCCAAGGCCCTGCGTCACTCGGTGCGGCAGATCATGCAGTTCAACACCAACCCGATGTTCCGGGCGATCGGCGAGCCGCGCTGGTTCTCCTTCCCGGACGTGTTGAAAAGCGCCGAGAAAGTCATTTCCAAACAAGTCGCTTCGCGCACTGGCTACTACGCCCGTAACCGCGTCGACGTGTTCTTCGGCACCGGCAGCTTCGCCGACGAGCAAACCATCGAAGTGGTCTGCGCCAACGGCGTGGTCGAGAAGCTGGTGGCCAAGCACATCATCATCGCCACCGGTTCGCGCCCTTATCGCCCGGCGGACATCGATTTCAATCACCCGCGTATCTACGATAGCGACACCATCCTCAGCCTCGGCCACACCCCGCGCAAACTGATCGTTTACGGCGCCGGCGTGATCGGTTGCGAATACGCCTCGATTTTCAGCGGTCTGGGGGTACTGGTTGAACTGGTGGACAACCGTGGTCAGTTGCTGAGCTTCCTCGACTCGGAAATCTCCCAAGCGTTGAGCTACCACTTCAGCAACAACAACATCACTGTGCGCCACAACGAGGACTACGATCGCGTTGAAGGTGTGGACAACGGTGTGATCCTGCACCTGAAGTCCGGCAAGAAGATCAAGGCCGACGCCTTGCTCTGGTGCAACGGCCGTACTGGCAACACCGACCAGCTCGGTCTGGAAAACATTGGCGTCAAGGTCAACAGCCGTGGCCAGATCGAAGTCGACGAGGCCTACCGCACTTGCGTGCCGAACATCTATGGCGCCGGCGACGTGATCGGCTGGCCGAGCCTGGCCAGTGCTGCCCACGACCAGGGTCGTTCGGCTGCCGGCAGCATCGTCGATAACGGCAGCTGGCGCTTTGTGAATGACGTGCCGACCGGTATCTACACCATTCCGGAGATCAGTTCGATCGGCAAGAACGAGCAGGAGCTGACCCAGGCCAAGGTGCCGTACGAAGTCGGCAAGGCGTTCTTCAAGAGCATGGCGCGTGCGCAGATCGCCGGCGAGCCGCAAGGCATGCTGAAGATCCTGTTCCACCGTGAAACCCTGGAAGTGCTGGGCGTTCACTGCTTCGGTTATCAGGCGTCGGAGATCGTGCACATCGGTCAGGCGATCATGAGCCAGCCGGGCGAGTTGAACACCCTGAAGTACTTCGTCAACACCACGTTCAACTACCCGACCATGGCCGAAGCCTATCGGGTAGCGGCGTACGACGGCCTCAACCGGCTTTTTTGACGGGCTCCGGCCGGTGGCCTGAGCCGGCCGGGGAGACCGATTTCAGCAATTCTCGAGGGTGGCAGTGGCCAAACCGGGAAAGTCTGTAATCAGGCTGTCAACGCCGAAGTCGGCGAGTCTGCGCATCAGCGCGGGCTCGTTGACGGTCCACACCGACACATGCAGTCCCTGACGCTGCGCCTTCTGCAGGCGTTCCGGCGTACAAAGCGTCCAGTTCAGAGCCAGAATCTCACAGCCATAGCTGGCCGCGACCTTTAGCGGGTCGAGCCAGGCGTATTCGGCCACCAGTCCACGCGACACGTCCGGTACCAGGTCCAGCGCCGCTTTCAGCACTTCCCGCGAGCTCGAAGTGATGGTGACCTTGTCCAGCAGGCCATGACGCTGGGCCATTTCGCGAATCGCCAGTACGGTAGTCGCGGCGCGGGTGCGCGATGCACTTTTGACTTCCAGCTGCCAGTGCTCGAAATCACATTTTTCGAACAGCTCTTCCAGTGTCGGAATCGGGCACGGCTTGATCCAGCCCGGGCCGCCCTTGCGCGCGTCGTAGGTCGCCAGTTCGGCGGCGGTGTGCTCGACCACCTTGCCGCGCCGGTCGGTGGTGCGCTTGAGGGTCGGGTCGTGGATCACCATCAGCTCGCCGTCCTTGGACAGGTGCAGATCCAGTTCGCAACGGCGCACGCCGTGCTTGAGACATTCCTGAAAACTGGTCAGGGTATTTTCCGGTGCTTCGCCCTTGGCGCCGCGGTGGCCGTAGATGAGGGTCACGGTGCTTCCTTAATTTAAATGCCTGATTCGTTCTGTTCACGGGCCAGGCGTCGTTCCTGGGCCTGTTTCTGCAAGATATAGCGGGCGAGCAACTGGCGCTGGGCGTCGGTCAAGTGTTCGAACTCGGTGCCGACGTCATAGCCGTCGCCCTTGCGATCGCAATGGGTGACGCGGGCGCGCAGCAGCAGGCCCAATGCCTGCGGCATCAGCACCAGTTTCACCGACAGGTGCGCGCCAGTGGCAATCGGGGTCGGGTGCTGAAAGTCGATCCCGCCTTCGGAGATGATCACCGGTTGTGGCTCGCCGATATGGCCGAGCACGGTCAGGGCGACCACCTGGCTGAGCAGGTCGATGCGTTTGTTCTGGGATTTGAGGAACGCGGCGATAGCCCGGTCGCGTTCGCTGATCTGGCGCAACAGGTGCTGCGATTCGAATTCGCTCAGGTGCAGTTCGCTGAGCAGGTTGAACAGCGGGGAAGCATCCTGCAACACTTCCTGGCCTGCGGCTTCGGGAGCGGACAGGGGCCGAATTTCCAGTGCGATCATGTCCTCGATACGGTAGTATTCGCGGCGATCTTCTTCATCTAATGTCGACATGGCGAACCCATGGTAGCGGCGGTGGTCTGAGTGTAAAGCTGGTTATCGACCCCCGCCACAAGGACGTTCCTTTTCCCTCCGAACAAGCCCCGACATGTTCAGACCTCTCTTCGTATTTATCGGCACGCGTTATACCCGTGCAAAGCGTCGCAATCATTTTGTGTCATTCATTTCCCTGACTTCGATGATCGGGCTCGCCCTCGGCGTGATCGTGATGATCGTCGTGCTTTCGGTGATGAACGGTTTCGATCATGAAATGCGCACCCGCGTGCTGGGCATGGTGCCCCACGCGACTCTTGAAACCGGCGAACCGATCAACGATTGGCAAAGCCTGGCCGCCAAGGTCAAGCGCAACCCTGAGGTGACGGCGGTTGCGCCGTTTACTCAGATGCAGGGTTTGCTGACCAATAACGGTCAGGTGTCCAAGGTGTTGCTCAACGCCATCGACCCCGCGCTCGAGCGCAATGTGTCGATCATCGACAACTTCATGAAGCAGGGCAAACTCGACGATTTGACGCCGGGCAGCTTCGGCATCGTCATCGGCGACAAGGCCGCGACCAAGCTCGGCGTGGGCCTCGGTGACAAAGTCACCTTCGTCGCGCCGGAGGTCAGCGTGACCCCGGCCGGGATGTTCCCGCGCATGAAGCGCTTTACCGTGGTCGGCATTTTCCATGTCGGCGCCGGTGAGCTGGACGGCTATCTGGGCGTCACCAACCTGCAGGATCTGGCGAAGATGCACCGCTGGAAGCCTGATCAGGTGCAGGGCATTCGGTTGAAGTTCGATGATCTGTTCCAGGCGCCGCGCGTGGCCTGGACCATCGCCCAGCAGTTGGGCGAAGACCATTACTACGCCCGCGACTGGACCCGTACCCACGGCAACCTGTATCAGGCGATCCGCATGGAAAAAGCCATGATCGGTTTGCTGTTGCTGCTGATCGTCGCGGTGGCTGCGTTCAACATCATTTCCACGCTGGTGATGGTGGTGAACGACAAGAAGAGCGACATCGCGATTCTGCGTACCCTCGGCGCCACGCCGGGGACGATCATGCGCACGTTCATGGTGCAGGGTACTGTGATCGGCGTGGTCGGTACGGCGATTGGTGCGGTGCTCGGTATTCTCGCTGCGCTCAACGTCAGTGCGGCGATTTCCGCCCTGGAAGGGCTGATCGGCCACAAGTTCCTCAACGCCGACGTGTATTTCATCGATTACCTGCCGTCGCAGGTGCAGAGCCAGGACGTGGTCATGGTCTGCGCCGCTGCGTTGGTCCTGAGTTTCCTCGCCACCCTGTATCCCGCCTGGCGTGCCGCGCGCACCCAGCCGGCGGAGGCGCTACGTTATGAGTGAGTCGGGCATGAGTGATAAAGCAATTTTGAGCTGCCGCAACCTGGGCAAATCCTACGAGGAAGGCCCGGAGTCGGTGCAAGTGTTGGCCGGTCTGCAACTGGAGTTGCACCCGGGCGAGCGTGTGGCGATCGTCGGCAAGTCCGGTTCCGGCAAAAGTACCTTGCTCAACCTGCTGGGCGGTCTCGACACGCCGACTGAAGGCAGCGTCTGGCTCGACGGCGAAGAACTGTCGGCGCTGAGCGAGAAGAAGCGTGGCCTGCTGCGTAACCGTGCCTTGGGGTTCGTGTACCAGTTCCACCACTTGCTGCCGGAATTCACCGCGCTGGAAAACGTCTGCATGCCGCTGCTGATCGGCAAGACCGCGATCCCGCAAGCACGTCAGCGCGCTACCGCGTTGCTGGAGCGGGTGGGGCTGGGTCATCGTCTGGAGCACAAACCGGCCGAGCTGTCCGGTGGCGAGCGCCAGCGTGTGGCTATCGCCCGGGCGCTGGTGAACAATCCAGGCCTGGTGATGCTCGACGAGCCAACCGGTAACCTTGATTCGCACACCGCCGAGGGCATCCAGGACTTGATGCTGGAACTCAGCACTTCAATGCGCACCGCGTTCCTGGTGGTGACTCACGACATGAACTTGGCCCGCCAGATGGACCGCGTCCTGCAATTGCAGGAAGGCTGCTTGACCACCATCTGACCGACCGAAACCCGTTGCCTGTGTAAGGCATCGGGTCTTTTATTTTTATACGGTGCCCCAGCGAATGTTCAGACCGTTATCGATCTTTATCGGCACGCGCTATACCCGCGCCAAGCGCCGCAATCGCTTTGTTTCGTTCATCTCGATGACTTCGATGATCGGGCTCGCCCTTGGCGTGCTGGCGATGATCGTGGTGCTGTCGGTGATGAACGGCTTCCAGCGCGAAATGAGCTCGCGCATCCTTGGCATGGTGCCGCACGCGACCCTCGTTGGCGTCAAGCCGATCGACGACTGGCAGCCGGTCGCCGCCGCCGCGCTGAAAAATCCGGAAGTGACCGCCGCCGTGCCGTTCACCGAGATGGAAGGCATGCTGTCCTACAAGGGTTTGATGCAGCCGATTCAGATCAGCGGCGTCGATCCGGCCCAGGAAGGCAAGGTGTCGATCGTCGCCCAGCACATTGTGCAGGGGCGTCTGGATGACCTGAAGCCGGGCGAGTTCGGCGTGGTGATCGGTGAAATCACCGCGCGCCGCTTCCGCCTCAATGTCGGCGACAAGATCACCTTGATCGTCCCGGAGGTCAGCACCGCACCGGGGGGCATTACCCCGCGCATGCAGCGCCTGAACGTGGTCGGTGTGTTCAAGGTCGGCGCCGAACTGGACGGTTCGATGGGCCTGATCCACGTGGCCGATGCCGCGACCATGCAGCACTGGCAGCCGAATCAGGTGCAGAGTGTGCGCCTGGCGGTGAAGGATCTGTATGCCGCGCCGAAAGTCTCCTCGGACATCGCTGCAGGCCTCGGTGCCGAGTTCAAGGCTGACGACTGGACTCACACCCAGGGCAGTCTGTTCAGCGCGATGAAAATGGAAAAAACCATGATCGGCCTGCTGTTGCTGATGATCGTTGCGGTGGCGGCGTTCAACATCATCGCCACGTTGATCATGGTGGTGAACGACAAGGGCGCGGACATCGCGATCCTGCGCACCATCGGCGCCACGCCACGGCAGATCATGGCGATCTTCATGGTGCAGGGCACGGTGATCGGCATTGTCGGCACATTGATTGGTGGCGTGCTCGGCGTGATCGCGGCGCTGAACGTCAGCGAAATGGTTGGCTGGGTCGAGCGCGTTACCGGGCAGCACATCTTCAGTTCCGACGTGTACTTCGTCAGCAACCTGCCTTCGGAATTGCAGGGCGGGGATGTGCTGTTGATCTGCTCGGCGGGATTTGTTCTGAGCTTCCTGGCGACGGTGTACCCGGCGTTGCGGGCGGCGAAGATTGAGCCGGCTCACGCGTTGAGATATTCGTAAGCTCTGAAATCGCCATCGCGGGCAAGCCCGCTCCCACAGGTACTGAGTTGAGTCACCATTATGTGAACGACGCAAAACACTGTGGGAGCGGGCTTGCCCGCGATGGGGCCGGACCTGCTGGCCTCAAACTCCCTTGGGCAACTCGATCACAAACCGCGTCCACCCCGCAGCCGATTCGCAATGAATCTGCCCACCATGGGCGCGGACGATCGATTGGGTAATCGCCAGCCCCAGCCCCGCATGTTCACTGCTGCCTTCCTGCCGCGCCGGATCTGCTCGATAAAACCGGTCAAACAGCCGTGGCAACAACTCTGCCGAAATGCCTTCGCCACTGTTCTCCACCGACACCTGCGCTATGTGCGGTTGATCGACGATGGACAGGCGCACGCTGCCCGCCGCCGGAGTAAAACGCAGCGCGTTATCCAGCAGATTCGACAAGGCCCGGCGCAGCATGCTGCGATCGCCTTCTATACGCGCATGACCTTCGCGGCTCAGCGTCACTCCGGCGTCCTCGGCCAATGGCGCGAAAAACTCCAGCAACACATCGCTCTCATCCGCCAGTTCCAGTGCCTCACGCTTGGGCATCAGCAAACCGTGGTCAGCCTTGGCCAGATAAAGCATGTCGTTGACCAGTTGCGCCATCCATTGCAGTTCTTCGAGGTTGCTGTGCAGGGCTTCGCGGTAATCCTCGATCGGGCGTGGGCGGGTGAGGGTGACTTGGGTGTGGGTCAGCAGGTTCGACAGCGGTGTGCGCAGTTCATGGGCGATGTCGGCAGAGAACGCCGACAGCCGTTGAAACGAGTCATCGAGGCGTCCGAGCATGGCGTTGAAGCTGTGGGCCATTTCCGCAAGCTCCGGCGGCATTTGCGCTTCCGGCAGTCGGGCGTTGAGCGAATGTGCAGAAATCCCGCGGGCGACTGCGCTCATACGGCGCAACGGACGCAAACCGCTGCGCGCGGCCCACGCGCCGAGCAGCGCGGTGGCCAGGGCCGACAAGCCGACGGTCAGCCAGATCAGATGCTGCATGCGTTGCAGGAAGTGCTGGTGATGGGTGATGTCCAGCAGCAGAGTGAGCTGTGGCGAGTCGGTTTTGTCAGGGTAGAGCGGGGCGTTGAGCACGCGGTAGTCGGCGCCGTCATGGCTGATGGTCGACAGGCCCGGCTGTTGCGGCAAGTTCTGCGGCAAATTGATCGAACTGTCGTACCAGCGCTGGCCGTCACTCCCGGTAATACGCAGCGCCAGATCGGCCTGACGGCTCAACTCATCCGCCAGCCGCGCCTCACGCTGAGCGGGTTGCACATCCTGCAAGGCCCGGCGCAGGCCGATCAGTTTGCCATCCAGCAATTGCTGATCGAGCTCAATGAAGTGCGCCTCGCTGGCGCGGCTGAACAGCACCCCGGCGAACAGCGAGACTACGGCGGTGCACGCGGCAAACAGCAGAGCCAGACGAGAACTCAGCGACAGGCGACGCATCAGGCTGCACGCTCTTCAAGCACGTAACCCATGCCGCGCACGGTGTGGATCAGTTTGTTGGGGAAGTCATCGTCGATCTTCAGGCGCAGGCGACGGATCGCCACTTCGATCACGTTGGTGTCGCTGTCGAAGTTCATGTCCCAGACCTGCGAGGCAATCAGCGATTTGGGCAACACTTCACCCTGACGGCGCAGGAGCATTTCCAGCAGGGCGAATTCCTTGGCGGTGAGGTCGATGCGCTGACCGCTGCGTTCGACCCGACGGCGAATCAGGTCCAGACGCAGGTCGGCCAGTTGCAGGCTGGTTTCCTGGGGTGTCGCACTGCCCCGGCGTAAAAGGCTGCGCACCCGCGCCAGCAACTCGGAGAAAGCGAAAGGTTTGACCAGATAGTCGTCGGCGCCGAGTTCGAGACCGTGCACCCGGTCTTCCACGGCATCCTTGGCGGTGAGAAACAGTACCGGCGTGTCGAGTCCTGCACTGCGTACTGCTTGCAGAATCTGCCAGCCACTGCGCCCGGGCAGCATCACGTCGAGGATCAGCAGCGCATAATCACCGCTCAAAGCCAGTTGCTGGCCGCTGTTGCCGTCGGCCACCAGTTCCGTGTTGAAGCCGGCCTCGGTCAGGCCCTGACGCAGGTAGTGGCCGGTTTTCGGTTGGTCTTCGACGATCAGCAGTTTCATGGGGCGACTCGGATATATAGAAACGAAAGCGTTATACCGTGGGAACAGACGGCGCGCGCCAACCTGACAAAGTTGTAATCTGCCTGTCAGGTAGCTGCCAGCGCAGGCGGACTAGAGTTTCCCACAGGCTGAACCTTATCTTGTTGGAGTATGACTATGTTTTTGCGCAATCCTCTGGCCGTCGCCGCCTGCTTGCTGGCGCTGAGTTCACCTGTCTGGGCCGCTCCCGCGCACACTTATGATTTCGGCCAACCGGCACCAGCAGCCAAGGCTACTCGCAGCATTGAAATTGTACTGAACGACATGTCGTTCGATCCCAAGGCGATTCAGGTCAAGGCCGGTGAGACGATTCGCTTTGTGCTGGTGAATAAAGGTCAGTTGCTGCACGAATTCAATCTCGGTGACGCCGCGATGCATGCCCAACACCAGCAGGAAATGATGCAGATGCAGCAAAGCGGCATGCTCACGCCTACCGGTATGAAAGAAATGTCCCACGACATGGCGGGCATGGATCACGGCAGCATGGACCACGGCATGAAGCACGATGATCCGAACAGCGTGCTGGTCGAACCCGGCAGGACCGCCGAGCTGACCTGGACCTTCAGCAAGGCCACCAGCCTGGAATTTGCCTGCAATATTCCCGGTCACTACCAGGCGGGCATGGTCGGCAAACTGACTGTCAGTCAGTAAGCACTCAAAGGCGGGCGCAAAGGCTGATAGAATCCGCTGATTCTTCAGTCAGGTTTCCGCCATGCATCCCGCAGCCGAACATTCGCCGCTGGGCAAATCCAGCGAATACATCGCCACGTACACGCCGTCCCTGCTGTTCCCTATTCCGCGCACCGCGAAATGGGCCGAGCTGGGCCTGACCGCCGAAACCCTGCCGTATAAAGGCGTGGATTTCTGGAATTGCTTCGAACTGTCGTGGCTGTTGCCGTCGGGCAAGCCGGTGGTGGCAATCGGTGAATTCAGCATTCCGGCGGATTCGCCGAACATCATCGAATCGAAGTCGTTCAAGCTGTACCTGAACTCGCTGAATCAGACGCCGTTTACCGACATCGCCAGCCTCGAAGCGACGCTGGTCAAGGACCTGTCGGCCGCTGCCGGCAAACCGGTCGGCGTACGGGTACGCAGCCTTAAGGACGTCGAAGCCGAAGGCGTCGTGGCGTTGCCCGGCGTGTGCATCGACGATCTGGACATCAGCGTCAGCAACTATGAGCATCCGCGTCCGGAACTGCTGCGTTGCGATGATTCGAAGATTGTCGAAGAGAGCGTGCATAGCCATCTGCTCAAATCGAACTGCCCGGTGACCAGTCAGCCGGACTGGGGCAGCGTGGTGGTGGAATATCGTGGCGCGGCGCTGGATCACGCGAGCCTGCTGGAATACATCGTCAGCTTCCGCCAGCACTCGGACTTCCACGAGCAGTGCGTGGAGCGGATCTTCCTCGACCTGCAGCGTTTGCTGAAGCCGGAGAAGCTCACGGTGTTTGCACGGTATGTGCGCCGGGGCGGGCTGGATATCAATCCGTATCGCAGCACTGAGAATGTGCAACTGCCGAACCACCGCCTTGTGCGCCAATAAATAACCCCTGTAGGAGTGAGCCTGCTCGCGATAGCGGACTGACATTCAACATTGATGTCGACTGATACACCGTTATCGCGAGCAGGCTCACTCCTACAAGGGATCGGGTTTCAAATTGTGGAAATGAAAAAGCCCTGCCAGCGCTGGCAGGGCTTTTTGCATTTCAGGGGAGGGAAATCAGATCCCCATGCTACCCAACGCATTGACGATATTGCGCAGGGTGCCAGCAATGGCCGGGTGTTCGAGTTCAAAGCGGTCCACCGCCAGGTTCACGCCATCGGCGATGCTGGCATCCTGAGTGGCGTTCTCCAGTTTGATTTCCGATTCGATCTGCGCCATCAGCGCATGCAGATCTTCACGTTCGGCTTCGGACAGCGGAGGATTCTGCTCCAGTTGCTCGCGCAGGGTGTCGAGTTGTTTTTGCAGTTCTTGGGCGGGCATGGTGGGGTTCCTTTTATCAAGAGGCACTGGCATTGACCGCAGCCGCGCGCCAAAGGTCTATGGCTGACCTTTAGATTAATCCACTCTGCGGCAACCTGCATGATCCCGGTCAGGGCTTTTCGCCCTTGAGGCGGCGCAGGTTGATGTCGGCCAGGCAGGTGTCGAGCTCGCCCAGATGATCGATCACCGAATGCACGCCCAGCCCGAACAACTGCAGGGTTGCCTTACCGCGTCGTTGGTCGCGTTCGTTCTGGCTCAGCGCTTGCCACTCGCTCGGCGACAGGCCGCACAGTGAGCCGCAGGACGCCAGGCCGATGGTCCACAGCCCGGCGTTGAGGCCCGCTTGCAGCAACCGGGGCTCGCCGCTCACCAGCACGCAGCCATCCAGGCAGCTGACGTTCAAACCCATCAGCGCCTGCCAGCAGGCGTTCGGTGCGGGCCATGGATTGATTGTTGCTGAATATTGCGTCGGTTTGATCCACGCCGGCAGAGAGGCCGCCAAGGGTTGCGCGAGGGCAGGGGGCAGCTCGTCGATCCACGCACAGGGAATCTGCTGGCGCTGCAGGCTGAGCAGGCTGTCGAGAGCGCCGGGTGTGGCGTCGGCGTGCTCGGGCAGTACGCTGGCGTGTTGATGGGCACGGGCGCCGAAATCCACCAGACAGCCACTGAGTCCGAACAGCACGGCGGTCAGGCCGGGCGCGGCGACAGGCAAGACTTCAGCGTGGGTCATGGCAACGTCCCTGAAATAGGCATGAGGCTAGGCGACGCCGGTGACAGTTGGATGACAGGTGTGTGAAGGCGCTCCCTGGAAACGTCCTGCATTACTCTTCACGGGTGGACTGCCCAAAACGGCTTTTGCGCTTATACTAGCGCTCTTAACGCCTGGGCCCGGGTGCCCGCGCCAGTAAAAATCCAAGGAGTTTTTCTATGCGCTGGAGCAATCCTCTCGCTCAGCTATGTGTATGTGCCAGCGTCCTGCTGGTTCCGTTCGCCGCCAACGCTGCAACGGAAGAAGACCCTTGGGAAAGCGTCAACCGCCCGATCTTCCAGTTCAACGACTTCGTTGACACCTACGCGCTCAAGCCGCTGGCGCAGGGTTATGAGTTCGTGACGCCGCAGTTCCTCGAAGACGGCATCCACAACATGTTCCGCAACGTCGGTGACGTCACCAACCTGGCGAACAACATTCTGCAGGCCAAGCCGGCAGCAGCCGGTGTCGATACCGCGCGTATCATCTTCAACACCACCTTCGGCCTGCTGGGCTTCTTCGATGTCGGCACCAAAATGGGCCTGAATCGCAGTGATGAAGACTTCGGTCAGACCCTCGGTTACTGGGGCGTCAGCAGCGGCCCTTACGTGATGCTGCCGTTGCTCGGCCCGAGCACCCTGCGTGATGCACCGTCCAAGTACGTCGACAGCTACACCGGTCCGTATCGCTACATCAACGACGTGCCTGTCCGTAACTCGGTGTTCGGCCTGAACATCGTCGACACCCGCGCCAGCCTGCTGTCGAGCGAGAAGCTGATCAGCGGCGACAAATACACCTTCATCCGCAACGCCTACCTGCAGAACCGCGAGTTCAAGGTCAAGGATGGTCACGTCGAAGACGATTTTTAATCTCGACCGATGACAGGAAGGCGGCCCGCGAGGCCGCCTTTTTTGTGTGCGCTTATTTCATCTTCAAAATGCTCAGGCCGAGCTTCTGGCCATCGCCGTCCTGAGCCTTGACCCAGACCACTTCGGTCTCCGCTTCCAGCCCGCTCAGCGCCGCATGCTCGGAATCGATGCGCACGCTCAAACGGTCACCAACCGCGAACTGGCGCGGCGCTTCGACCTGCATGCCACTGCTCGAGAGGTCGATGCACACGCCGGCGATCTGACCGCCTTCATGGATCAACACCACATCGGCGTCGACCCGCATGCGGATGAAATCGCGCTTTTCGCTGTAGTCCCGACCGGTTTGACTCATGGCTTCGACCTTCCATTGGGTTACGGTTTGAGCTGTTTTTATAACTCTCGGTGATTTGACAAGTAAAGTCGTCAAGCGACCATCGGCGCATGCTTGAAACGCCCCGCGGATGGGAGTACCGTCTGCGCCTTAGAAGGGCACCTCTGGTGCAATCGCGTTCCGGCTCAGTGCTCGAAAGCGGTGCAGCAGAGAGGCTAGAAAGCGAATCCAGTAGTCTGAGCCGGGCCGATGCCCCGCCTGCTACGCCAACCTAATTCTGGCGCCGTTTGCCCACATGCCAAAAACCAGTGCCACGCTGCTGATAATCGATGATGACGAAGTAGTGCGCGCGAGCCTCGCGGCCTATTTGGAAGACAGTGGTTTCAGCGTCCTGCAGGCCAGCAACGGCCAACAGGGTCTTCAGGTATTCGAGCAAGACAAGCCCGACTTGGTCATCTGCGATCTGCGCATGCCGCAGATGGGCGGTCTCGAACTTATCCGCCAGGTCACCGAGCGCTCACCGCAAACGCCGATGATCGTCGTTTCGGGTGCCGGCGTGATGAACGACGCGGTCGAGGCGCTGCGCCTGGGTGCGGCGGACTACCTGATCAAGCCTCTCGAAGACCTGGCCGTGCTCGAGCATTCGGTGCGTCGCGCGCTGGATCGTGCGCGCCTGCTGCTGGAGAACCAGCGCTACCGCGAGAAGCTGGAGAAGGCCAACCGCGAGCTCGAAGCCAGCCTGAACCTGCTCCAGGAAGACCAGAACGCCGGTCGTCAGGTGCAGATGAACATGCTGCCGGAAAGCCCGTGGCGCATCGACGAGTTCCAGTTTGCCCACCAGATCATCCCGTCGCTGTACCTGTCGGGTGATTTTGTCGACTACTTCCGTGTCGACGAGCGTCGGGTGGCGTTCTACCTGGCCGACGTATCGGGCCATGGCGCCTCGTCAGCGTTCGTCACGGTGCTGCTGAAGTTCATGACCACGCGCCTGCTGTTCGAGTCCAAGCGCAACGGCACGTTGCCGGAATTCAAGCCTTCGGAAGTCCTGGGTCATATCAACCGGGGACTGATCAGTTGTAAGCTGGGCAAACACGTCACAATGGTCGGTGGAGTCATCGACGAGGAGACCGGTTTGTTGACCTATAGCATCGGCGGCCATCTGCCGTTGCCTGTGTTGTACACGCCTGACAGTGTTCGTTATCTCGAAGGCCGCGGTTTGCCGGTGGGCCTGTTCAATGAGGCCACCTACGAAGATCACGTGCTTGAGCTGCCTCCGACCTTCAGCCTGACGCTGATGTCCGACGGCATTCTGGATCTGTTGCCAGAACCGACGCTCAAGGAAAAAGAAGCTGCCTTGCCTCAACGGGTGAAGGCGGCGGGCGGCAGCCTGGATGGTCTGCGGCAAGTGTTTGAATTGGCCACGCTAGGGGAGATGCCGGATGATATCGCCCTGTTGGTGTTGAGCAGGAACCTTCAATGAGTACCGGTAGAATCCAGTTCGCCGAACAGGACGGCACCTTCGTCCTGAAGTTCGTCGGTGAAGTTCGCCTGACCCTGTGTTCGGCGTTGGATGCGACTATTGAGAAAATCTTCACCGCGTTGAATTTCAACGCGATCGTGATCGATTTGACCGAAACCCGCAGCATCGACAGCACCACCCTCGGCCTGCTGGCCAAACTGTCGATCCTGTCGCGGCAAAAGGTCGGCTTGCTGCCGACCGTCGTCACCACCCACGAAGACATCACCCGTCTGCTGCAATCGATGGGCTTTGAGCAGGTGTTCAACATCGTCAACCACCCGGTGCCGTGCCCCGAGTGCCTGGACGACCTGCCGGATCAGGACCAGTCCGAAGAAGTGGTGCGGATCAAGGTGCTCGAAGCGCACAAGATCCTCATGGGCCTGAACGACTCCAATCGTGAAGCCTTCCATGATCTGGTGAATGCCCTCGAAAGACACTGATTCTTTGGGGTTGAGGTTGTCTGTTCCGGCCTCTTCGCGGGCAAGCCCGCTCCCACAGTGATTGAGTGAACCCGAGATCTTCATTCCACACCTGACCCTGTGGGAGCGGGCTTGCTCGCGAAGGCGCCAGTCCAGACGATGCATCTTTCAGCACCGCATAAAAAAAAGGGCGAATCCGTTTGGGTTCGCCCTTTTTGCGTTTCAGCGACTCAGATCACAGCTTGGCCTGCAGCAGCGCCTCGAGCTTCTCCTGGTCACGGGCGAATTGACGGATGCCCTCAGCCAGTTTCTCGGTGGCCATCGCGTCTTCGTTGGACAGCCAGCGGAATTGCGCTTCGTTGAGGCTCAGGCGCGCTTCGCCGGCGTGGCCCGGGGCGAGTTTGCGCTCCAGTTTGCCAGTGTCTGCCGCGAGCTTGTCGATCAGGTCCGGGCTGATGGTCAGACGATCGCAGCCGGCCAGTTGCTCGATCTGGCTCAGGTTGCGGAAGCTGGCGCCCATGACCACAGTCTTGTAGTCATTGGCCTTGTAGTAGTTGTAGATGCGGGTCACCGACTGCACGCCCGGATCATCGGCACCGGTGTAGTCGTTGCCGTTGGCCTTTTTGTACCAGTCGTAGATGCGGCCCACGAACGGCGAGATCAGGAACACCCCGGCGTCAGCGCAAGCGGCAGCCTGAGCGAAGGAGAACAGCAGGGTCAGGTTGGTCTGGATGCCTTCCTTCTCGAGGATCTCCGCAGCGCGAATGCCTTCCCAGGTCGAAGCGATCTTGATCAGCACGCGGTCACGGCCGATGCCGGCCTTGTCGTACAGCTCGATCAGGCGATGCGCACGCTTGAGCACGGCGTCCTGGTCGAACGACAGGCGCGCATCCACTTCGGTAGAAATGCGGCCCGGAATCACTTTGAGGATTTCCTGGCCCACGGCGACGCCGAAGCGGTCGCTGGCCAGGCCCACGTCGCCCTTGCAGTCGCTGACGCAGGCGTTCAGCAGCTCGGCGTAGGCGGGGATGGCGGCTGCCTTGAGCAGCAGGGAAGGGTTGGTGGTGGCGTCGACCGGCTTGACCCGGGCGATCGCTTCGAAGTCGCCGGTGTCGGCAACTACGGTGGTCATCTGTTTGAGTTGTTCCAGCTTGGAAGTCATGGGTGTGCTCTGTCCTGTGGGTTTGACGACATTACCCGAGCGTTGACAGCCACTCAAGGGCATCAAGGCGCAACGGGTTCCCCGGGGGCAACAACCTGAGAACGGCTGTTTGAACGGTGGGGCGCGGTATCGATGAATACGATGCCAAAATCGGCCGCAGGTTCAAAGCAACTGACGGCCAGCGCCCCTTGAGCACATTGATGGAGGTTATTGCTGGCTCAGCTGGGTTTTGACCGCAGTTTCTGCCGGTTTCGGCTGGCCATCGGACGTCAACAGACCGAAATTCTTCTCGCGGTCATTGCTGCCGGTGTCGCTGTTTTTCCACTCGTAGATCGAGGTCAGGGCAATGTTGCGGGTTTTGATATCGGCGACGAATGCGCTGATTTTGCTGGCCTGACCCTCAATCCCGCCGTTGGAGGCGAGCGCCGAGATGCCCCATTCGCTGATCACCCCCGGCAGATGGAAGTTCTGCTGGATAAACGCCTGGGCGTTGCTGATCTGCGTGCCGCTCATGCCGTAGGGATGGTAGGAAACCGCGTTGAGGCATTTGGGGTATTCACTGACGATTCGGTTGAGTGCCACGGTGGACGCCGAGCCGGCGGTCGGTGGCCGGGCAAAACCAAAACCGATCACCGGGACAGTCTGGGGTTTGTCTTGCAGGGTCTTGCACGCTGCGCTCATGAACGGCACGAACGTCGTGTCGAAATTGCCGGTCGGCCAGTAGGTGCCGAGGTCCGGCTCATTCCACAGCTCGATGGCGACCAGTTGCGAGCCATAGGTCGCTGCCAGGCTGTTCAGCGCATTGGCATACGCGCCCCCCGCGTTCGCCAGATCATTGGCCGGTAACGGCTTGGTCGCGCGCAGGGTCATCAGCACCGGCAGACCGGCTGCGCGGGCCACGGCAAAGGCTTCGCTGATCTGCTTCTGGTAGGCCGCGCTGGGCAGGCTGTCAGTCCATACGCCAAAACGCACGAAACTGAAGCCGGTGGCTTTGACGCGCTCGGCGTCGGCAGCGGAGAAGGTCTGGACTTTGACCTGAACCCCGATGGTTTTATTGGCGGGCAATGCCGGGAACAGTTCATTGGCCTGGCTCTGGCCGGTTGCCGCCAGCAGTAACAGGGTCAGGGCGCTCAGGGGTTTGAGATGGGCTGATTTCATGTCGGTTCTCCGGGTGAGAAGTGACAACGGCGAAAAGGTATCTCGAGATAACTGTTTCGAAACTGACAATGGCACTAAGTGCACCAATGTTATTTTTTGTCAGGAAAACCAGACCTGAAAATCACAGTTATTTTTAGTCCGTTAATTGTGTTTTGGCGGCTTTTGACCCTGTGGTACTTAATACGCTGGTACTAACAGGGCGAATCTATTTCTGAGTGCAGAATGATCTAGTGGGTTCATTAAGATCCGCTCTAGATGTTGGCAGAATGATATTACACAGGAATGTAAACCTTGTTCAAAAAGATCCTCGTCGTGTGCGTTGGCAATATTTGCCGAAGTCCGACAGCAGAACTTCTGCTGCGTAACGCGCTGACCCCCTCAACCATTTCGGTGACTTCCGCAGGTCTCTCTGCGCGGGTCGGCGAAGGCATGGAAACCTCGGCGCGCCAGGTGCTGGAAGACCATGGGCACAGCGCCGAGGGTTTCCGGGCCCGGCAATTGACCGCCGATATCGTCAATGAATCAGACCTGATTCTGGTGATGGAAAAACAACATGTGAATCAGGTGCTGAAGATTGCCTCGCACGCCCGAGGCAAAGTATTTCTTCTCGGCAAGTGGCAGAGCGAACGAGAAATACAGGATCCGTATCGTCAAGGTAAGGCCGCTTTTATTCATGCCCATGCATTGATTGAAGATGCTGTTAGCTCGTGGGCGCAGCGCCTCGGACATTGATGAATATTCTTCAGATCAGTGAATGGTAAGAAAGACTTATGCAGTTACCGTCAGTAATCGCCAACCGTGATAACGATCAAGACAGTATTGATCTTCTCGGCATATTCGGCAGTTTGATCGATCAGAAATGGTTGATCGGTGCATTCACCGGTGCATTCATGGCCGCCGGCGTTGCCTATGCGGTATTGGCGACGCCGGTGTACCTGGCGAACGCGCTGGTGCAGGTCGAACCGAAAAAGAACGACATGCTCGGTTTTTCCGACCTCAGCAGCATGCTCGGCGGGCAATCGCCGTCGGTGACCGAAATCGGCATCATCAAGTCCCGCGCGGTGATCGGCAAAACCGTCGACGACCTGCGCCTGGACATCGACGTCACGCCCAACACCTTCCCGGTGGTCGGCGGTTTTCTCGCCCGGCGTTATCGCGGCGAAACCGAGTTCAGCGTGGCGCCGCCGCGTTTTGGCTTCAACAGCTACGCCTGGGGTGGCGAGCGTCTGGAATTTACCCGGCTCAATCTGCCCAAAGAGTTGTTGGGCAAGAAGCTCACCCTGGTGGCTGGTGAACAACAGCGCTTTCAGTTGCTCGATGACAACGACAACCTGCTGGTCGAGGGCGTCGCCGGCGAAGCCTTCGCCCAGGACGGCGTCGAAGGTTTGATCGAGCGCCTGCAAGCCAACCCGGGCACGCGCTTTGAAGTGGTGCGCAATCCACGGATCGTGACCATTCAGGGTTACCAGGATGCGCTGGATATCTCCGAGCAAGGCAAGGAGTCGGGGATTATTCGCCTGGCATTGGCGAGTGCCGATGCCGCCGAGGCGGTGAAGATCCTCAACAAGATCGCCGCGCTCTACGTGGATCAGAACGTGCGCCGCACCTCGGCGGAAGCGGCGCAGAGCCTGGCGTTCCTGCAAAGTCAGTTGCCGCAGGTCAAGCGTGATCTGGCCAAGGCCAGCGATGCGCTCAACGCGTATCAGACCCACGGCAAGACCGTGAATATTTCCCTGGAAACGCAATCGGTGCTTGGTCAGTCCGTGGCGCTGGAAACGCGGATTTCCGAGCTGAAAATGCAGCAGGCGGAAATGGATCGCAAGTTCACCAAACAGCATCCGGCGTATCGCGCGCTGATGTCGCAGATCGGTGAGTTGACTCAGCAGCAGAAGTCGCTGGAAGGCAAGGTCGGTGATCTGCCGGCCACGCAGCAGGAATTGCTCAACCTGACCCGCGATGTGGAAGTGGCTTCGCAGATCTACACGCAGTTGCTGAACAAATCCCAGGAGCTGGACATCGTTCGCGCCGGTGCGGTGGGCAACGTACGATTGATCGACCCGGCAGATGTTGACCTGAGCAGCCCGGTCAAACCGAAAAAAGCCCTGATCGTGCTGATCGCAACGTTCCTCGGCGCCTTTCTCGGCGTGGCCCTGGTGCTGTTGCGCAAATCGTTGAGCAAAGGTCTGGAAGGGCCGGAAGCCATCGAACAGCTCGGGCTGCCGGTGTACGCGTCGATTCCCTACAGCGCCTTGCAGCGTGACGAGGACACGAAAAAAGGCCGAGCCAAAATCACCGCCGAGACGCCGGCCTATCTGCTGGCGCTGCGCAACCCGACCGACTTGTCCATCGAGTCGATCCGCAGCCTGCGTACTTGCCTGCATTTCGCCGCGCTGGATTCGACCAACAACCGCATCATGATCTCCGGCCCCAGCCCGCAGGTCGGCAAGACCTTCGTCTCGTCCAACCTCGCGGCGGTCATGGCGCAAAGCGGTCAGCGCGTGCTGTTGATCGACGCCGACATGCGCAAGGGCCACCTGCACAAGACGCTGAATGTGCCGATCGCCAATGGCCTCTCGGATCTGCTGGTCAAGCGCTGCAGCATCGAGCAGGCGATCAACACGGTGGAAATCGACAACCTGCACTTCATCAGCCGTGGTCAGGTTCCGCCGAATCCCTCCGAGCTGCTGATGCATGCCAACTTCCGCGATCTGCTCGCCGAACTGAGTCAGCGCTACGACGTGGTGATCATCGATACGCCGCCACTGCTCGCAGTGACGGACGCGGCGATTGTCGGGCGTGAAGCCGGGATCAGCCTGATCGTCACGCGGTTTGCGGTAAACCCGGCCAAGGAAATTGAAGCGACCATTCGCCGCTTCGCGCAGAACGGCATCGAGCTCAAGGGCGCGGTGTTCAACGGCGTCGAGAAGCGCGCTGCCAGCTACTACGGCAATGGCAGCTATGGCTATTACAACTACGAATACGCGTCGGACAAATCCTGAAATCAGGGACGTTCCAACTGGCATGAAAGTGGGTGGGTTGTGAAGAAAATACTGCACGTGGCTGAAACGATAAAAGGTGGGGTCGCCACCGTTATCCGCACCATCTCGGCGTCGCCCGAAGGCCAGGATTCGAATTACGAGCTGGTCTATCTGGTGCCGCTCGACCAGAAACAAGAGCTGCACGGCATCGATGCACAGCAGATTCGCACGTTCGAGCGCAGCGGGCGTGATGTGCGTTCGCTGCTGCGATTTGCCTGGCAACTGACCCGCGTGATGCTCAAGGAAAAACCCGATGTGGTGCATTTGCACAGCACCTTTTCCGGGGTAATCGGCCGCGTGGTCTGTGTGCTTCTGCGACCGTGGCGCAAGCCGAAAATCGTCTACTGCCCGCACGCCTTTTCGTTCCTGATGGAAAGCTCGCCGACCAAGCAGAAGATCTACGCATGGATCGAGCGGGTCCTGCAGAGAGTCACCGACGTGATTATCTGCGTTAGCCGCTACGAGATGGACAAGGCCGCGCGGTTCGGCATTCAGCGCTCGCGCATGAAGCTGATCTACAACGGCATCCACCAACGTGACGAAGCACCGAAGGCCGAGAGCCCCGCGCCGATTCATCTGCTGTTCGTCGGTCGTCTCGACTACCAGAAAGGTTTCGACGTGTTGCTCAAGGCCTTCGCCAAGGTGCAGCGCAGCGATCTGAAACTCACAGTGGTCGGCAGTGCGGTCAACGAGGACACGGTCGAGTGCCCCGAGATGGACGCGGTCGAGTACCTGCCGTGGGTCACGCCGGCTGAAGTGCAGGCGCTGTATCAACAGGCCGACGCGCTGATCGTTCCGAGCCGCTGGGAGGGCTTCGCCATGGTGCCGCTGGAAGGCATGGCCATGGGTTTGCCGGTGATCGCCAGTAACTGCACGTCGCTGCCCGAACTGGTCACCCATGAAGTGTCCGGCTACATCTTCCCCACCGGTGATCATCAGGCGCTGGCCGACGTGCTGGCGCGAATCCAGAAGCCGCGGTTGCTCGACCTCGGCAGCGAAGGCCGGAACATCGTGCGTGAACGCTTCAGCGCCGCGCTGATGATCCGCCAGACCTACGACGTGTATTGCGCTCCCACTTATTAAGTAGAACTCAAGCTTATGAACGTAACGATTTTGCATGGCTACAGTGCCTCCAACTCCGGTGACGGCCTGCTCGTCGATCTGGCAATCGCGTTGGTGCAGCGCAACTTTGGCGAAGACACCGCGATCAATGTCGTGGCGTCCGATCCGCAGTCTTTCGCCTACCTGCCGCACCCGCGTTTCGAAGCGCCGGTGATGGCGGCCAAGGGTCTTGGGCGGGTCAAGCAGGCGGTGTTTCTCAATCAGTCGTATGCCGGGCTGGCGGATCTGTTGCGCAAGACCGATCTGATCGTCGGCGTCGGTGGCGGCTACATGCGCTCGAAAAGCGCCTTCGAGCACATCAAGCTGAAACTCGGCCACGCCAAGCAACTGGAAACGGCGATCCTCAGCAAGGTGCCGTCGGTGTACCTGCCGCAAAGCATCGGCCCGTTCCATGGCGAGAGCCGCAAGATCGTCGATCACTACGCCAGCGCTGACGCGGTGTTCGTGCGCGATAACCGCTCCTCGGCAATGTTCGATGCCTGCGAAAACGTCTATCGTGCGCCGGATCTGGCAGTGCAGTCACTGGCCAGCAAGATCCTTCAGCAACCGAAGTTCACCCGCTGTGCCGCGTCGCCGGCCACCGTGTGCGTGGTGCTGCGCAAGCCGCCGGAGTGGAGCAAGGAAAAGAAGATTGCCTACGTCGCCAACCTGAAGTTGCTGCTGCAGCGCCTGAAGAACAAAAGCAAAGTGGTCTGCGCCGTGCAGAGCGCCGTTCGCGGCAACGATGACGGTGCGTTCTATCGCGAACTGGGCATCACCGAGGACCTGCTGTCGTTGAAGGCGACGATTGCCAAATATCAGCCGGACCTGGTGATCTCGGTGCGCCTGCACGGCGCCATCGAATCGCTGTTGTCCGGCGTCCCGGCGTACCACATCAGCTACGAGCGCAAAGGCTTTGGCGCCTATCAGGACATGGGCGTGGAAGATTGGGTGATCAATGGCGGCGACATCAATGTCGACCAGATCATCGACACCGTTTATGCGCCGAACGCGCTGTCGAACTTCGGCAAGCGCCTGACCGACACTTGCCGTGAAATCGAAGCCAAGACGGTGATGATGGACGAGATCATCAAAGGCGTCGTTCGATGATATTTCGCTTGCTGCTGCGCGGCGGAGCCTTGGGCGCGAAGTTTCTGCTGGTGTTGGCCATCACCCATTACCTGGGCTACGAAGCGCTGGGGTTTTATGGCGTGGTGGTCGCCGCGTCGCTGATCGCTTCGAAGTTCTACAGCGTTGGTTTCAGTTCCGAGATCAATCGGTTGATCAGCGTTGGCGGCAGCTCGCGGCGGGTGGTCGACAAAGTCCTGCTGCTGTATCTGGCAGTGGGGCTGCTGCTGTCGCTGCTGACGGTGGGGATTTACTCGCTGTTCCAGCAGGTCGAGGCGAGCACCGCGTTGATTCTTTGCGTGACGCTGGTGCTGCTCACCGAACACCTGTCGTTCGAGATCAACTCGTTCGTGTTTTCTGCGCAGAAGGCCACGGCAGGCGCGCTGCTGTTCTTCATCAAGACCGGTCTCTGGGCGCTGCTGGCGGTGGGCGGGATGATGCTCGACTGGGTCTCCGGCATCGCCAGTGTGCTGTGGTTGTGGGTGGCCGCCAACGTGCTGGTGATCGTCGCCGGTTACCTGATCGTGGTGAACGTGCACAAGGGCCGGGTCAGCGAAGCACTGACAACCGCGACCGTATGGAAGGCCGGGTTGCCGTTTTATTTCGGCACGGGGTTGATCGCCTTGAGTCAGTCCGTCGAGCGCTTTCTGATTGCCGATCTCGAGCCCTACGCCAGCTTGGGTAAATATGTGTACGCGTGGTCTGCGGCGAACACTTTGCAGGCGCTGTCCTACGCGGTGGTGGCGGTTGTGGGGATTCCGGTTCTGGCCAAGCGGTTTCAGGCGGATCAGCAGGCGTTCACGGTCAGGCATTTGTTCGTCAACAAGTGGGTGATGCGCTCGCTGCTGGTGTCGGCGGCGGTGGCGGTGCTGATCTATCTGTTCTTCAACGTGGTGCTCGACTACGTCGCCACCAGTGTGCCGCGTCCGGACAACGCGATCCTCGGCGTGCTGATCTTTTCCTTTGCCTTGCGGGCCATCGGCGACATCGTCTGGGGCGGTCTGATCGCTTCGAAAAACAGTCGAGTGTCATTCGCCAGCGCGGCGATCTGCCTGCTGGTGTCGGTGCCGGTCAGTTACCTGCTGATCAAGCACTATTCGATTTATGGCGCGGCGTGGGGCAATGTCTTCGCGATCATCGTGCAGCTCGGGGTGATTGCCGTGTTGACTCGGGCGACCCGTGCCAAAGGGGCACTGGCATGGGGTTGAAGTTGCCGTGCATCGAGTTTCGCGGCCGCAAACTCGATTCTTCGCTGTCGTTCCTGATTCTGTTCACCGGGCTGTTTCTGTCGGTGGCGATGCCGCTGCTGATCCCGCGCGATCCGGGGCCGGATGCGATGACGTTGTGGTCGTCCTACGCCCGCGCCGACAACTGCAATTTCTGGAACCCGTTCTCGCCAGATCGCTCCTCCTACGAATGTTCGGCGTTCCTGCTGCGGCCCACCGGGATCAATCTCACCAACGCCTGGGCCTACGGGATGTTCTGCAATTTCTTCCTCACGGCGATTCCGGTAGTGGTGTTCCGGCGCATGCCGCTGGCGATCTTCGGCACCCTGTGCCTGTGGGGAATTGTGCGTTCGTTCTTTCTGGAAAACCTGACCAAGGAAATCATCGTTTCGGTGGCGGTGCTGAGCATCTTGTTCAGCTCGCTGACGCGCAAATACCGCGGCGGATTTTTTCTGTCGGCGGTGATCTACGGCGTGCTGATCCGGCCTTACTGGATTCTGTTTTCGTTGTCGTGGGTCGGCGTCTGCGTGATGAAAAAGTACGTGTCGCGCTTCACCTTTTTCCTGATGCTGTTCCTGTTTTATCTGGCGGTGGCCATGGCGATTCAGCTGGCGTTGGGGTTTCCGGTGTCGTCGATTCGCGCCAGCAACAACGAGTTGCGCACGGCCGGGGAGGAGGGTTCGAAATCGTTGATCGTCTCGTGGCTCAGCGGCAGTGACTTCGTCTCGCAGGCGCTGGACTCGATGATCATCTTCTTCCGGCTGTCGTTCCCGGTAGAGCTGATTCTGTTGTCCGGGCCGGGCCAGGTGATCTTTGTGGCGCTGATGATCATGACCGCGCTGCTGCTGTTCAAAGTCATCACCTCCACCGATTACAAAGGCGCGCCGATCGAGACCAAACCCAAGGAGCTGATCGCGATTCCGCTGGCGTTCCTGCTGGTGCAAGGCTTGTTCGAGCCGGATTTCGGTTCCTTCGCCCGGCACTTTTCCATGGTGGTGCCGGTGTTGTTTGTCGGCTTGGGTCTGATGTTGCGCGCCAACAAACCGGTGCGGGTTGAATCACGAGTTCTGAATTGAGGCAGGTGCTGTATGTCGAGCAAGAAAAAATCGCTGGAGATCGAAACACTGCGTGGTCTGGCGTGCCTGCTGCTGGTGCTCTATCACGTCATTGGCCCGTTGGGCGGAGGCCTGAAGATCGATCTCGGCTCGCCGTTTCGGGTGATCGCCGACTCGATGGTGTACGTGCGCATGCCGCTGTTCACCTTCATTTCCGGCTACATCTATTCGATCTACAAAATTCGCGGCAATGACTTTTCCGCGTTCTTCAGCGGCAAGGTACGACGGCTGATCGTGCCGCTGTTTTGCGTCGGTGTGCCGTTCTCGGTGTTGCAGGCGGTGGGGCCGGGGGTGAACAAGGATGTCGGCGTGATCGATGCCTTGTTGTCGTTCTGGGTACCGGTCAATCACTTCTGGTTCCTGCAGGCGGTGTTCATCATTTTCATGTTCGTCGGGCTGCTGGAATGGCGCGGGATGCTGCGCTCGATGACGCGCTCGTATCTGCTGTTCGCCTTCGCTGCGGCGGTGTTTCTGTTGCCGCCGTTCAAGCTCGATGCGTTCGGCATCAATGGCGCGATTTACCTGCTGCCGTTCTTTGTGGCGGGGATGATCGGCCAGGAAAATGTCGAGGCGTTGAAGCAGCGGTTCAAGGTGGTCGGGCCGCTGGTGTTTGTGTTGATTTCGTTGACGCTGCTGTACGTGGCGGCGATTGATCGTGAGTTGATTGTCGACCGCCGCAGCCTGATCGGTCTGACCGTGGGGTGTGTGTCCTGCATTGCTTTGCTGTCGAGTGACATGCGCTCGAAGTGGCTGACCTGGCTGGGCGGCTACTCTTACGCGATCTTCCTGTTTCATGTGCTGTTCGCGGCGACTTCGCGGTTTGTCATGGGACGGCTGGGGGTGAAAGACGAAAGCATTCTGGTGCTCAGTGGACTGCTGTTCGGTCTGTTAGGGCCGGTGGTGCTGTCGATGATTTTCAGCCGCTTCAATGTCACTTCGATGCTGTTTCTCGGGGAGCGTGCGGCGAAGAAAAAACCGGTGGCGAGCGTTACTCCGGTGGTGCAGACCCAACGGATTTAACGTCGTGCACCATTCCCTGTAGGAGCTGCGGCACGCTGCGATCTTTTGAGGTTGAAGATCAAAAGATCGCAGCCTCGTTGCACTCGACAGCTCCTACAAGGGGGCGCTGTATGGCATCGATCTCCCTGTAGGAGCTGCGGCACGCTGCGATCTTTTGATGTTGAAGATCAAAAGATCGCAGCCTCGTTGCACTCGACAGCTCCTACATTGGATCGCTGTACGGCATCGATCTCCCTGTAGGAGCTGCGGCACGCTGCGATCTTTTGAGGTTGAAGATCAAAAGATCGCAGCCTCGTTGCACTCGACAGCTCCTACAAGGGGGCACTGTATGGCATCGATCTCCCTGTAGGAGCTGCGGCACGCTGCGATCTTTTGAGGTTGAAGATCAAAAGATCGCAGCCTCGTTGCACTCGACAGCTCCTACAAGGGGGCGCTGTATGGCATCGATCTCCCTGTAGGAGCTGCGGCACGCTGCGATCTTTTGAGGTTGAAGATCAAAAGATCGCAGCCTCGTTGCACTCGACAGCTCCTACATTGGATCGCTGTACGGCATCGATCCAATGTGGGAGCGAGCCTGCTCGCGAAGGGGCCATTCCAGACTGAAGGAAATAATGCATGTTGGCAGTAAATGACGCTCAGCCCGTCGCAGCGTCGATGGTTGAGGTAGGCGATGCCCGCGAGCGTTTTGCCCAGTGGCGCGAAGGCAAGGCCGGGAAGGTCTTGTCGGTCTCGGTGATCGGCGACAGCTACAGCGCCGGGCAAGATTTCTACCTGAACAAACTGGTGCAGCGCGTGGCCGACGAAGTCGGTTTTGCCGGCCCCGGTTACGTCGGTTTCAACCACGGCGCCGCGCTGGGCGGCACGCATTTCAAATACACCCGCAGCAGCGAAAAGTACTTCGGCGGTGGCTGGCAAGTGTCTGGCCTCGGTCAGGCCAGCCCCGACAGCCGCACGGTCACGGGCAAGCCCGGCGCCTGGCTGCAAATCGATGCCAGCCCGACACCCGCCATCGACACCCAAGTCACCCAGGCGAAATTGCTCTATCTGGGCAACGGCGAAGCCAGTGAGCTGCGCTACCGCTGGACACCCTCGGAAGACTGGCAGCCATT
This sequence comes from Pseudomonas sp. MWU318, assembly GCF_016756945.1. NCBI lineage: Bacteria > Pseudomonadati > Pseudomonadota > Gammaproteobacteria > Pseudomonadales > Pseudomonadaceae > Pseudomonas > Pseudomonas sp. MWU318. Next base: position 253,002 of record NZ_JAESJL010000008.1, on the reverse strand, counting down.
GACGCTCAAGGGTTCGGGCGTTCAGGAAGTACCGCTTGCAGGTCTTTCGGCAGCCGCAGACTGGTCATTCAAACTGGAAGTGGTGAAGGGCGCACCGACCTTGTTTGGCTTGTGGATGAGCAACGAACAGAACGGCGTGCGGGTGTCGAAACTGGCGGCCTCGGGCGCGGCATCGGCGGATTTCTATCACCAGGACTCGCAATGGCAGGTGCAGTGGAAAGCCGCCGTGTCGAAGATCCCCGCCGACGTTTACCTGATCATGCTCGGCGGCAACGATCAGGGCTTCGGGGTCAAACCCGAACAGTACCTGCACAACGTTCAGGGCCTGGTGGCGATGATCCGCGAGATCCAACCGGCGGCGAGCATCAACCTGATCATGCGTCAGGACACCACGCGCTCAAGTGCCTATCCGATGTCGGCGTATGCACAGGTCTTGCAGCCGTGGGCGCATGAGCAGCAGTTGGGTTTTGCCAATCTGCAATGCGCGTTCGGCCCGGACGTCAAACGCTATGCGGCGGCGATGATCGGCCCGGACAAGATTCATCCGCAGCCGGCCACGGGCGGAAAGGTGATTGCCGATTACTTCTATCGCTGGATTGTCAGTGGCATCAATGCGGACAGTTGCGACACCACCAAACCCCTGTAGGAGCTGCCGAAGGCTGCGATCTTTTGATCTTGTTTTTCTAGATCAGGATCAAAAGATCGCAGCGTGCCGCAGCTCCTACAGGGGGAGTGTTTTTATTTGAAGTTATCTATCTGGCTCAGGAGCTCAGCCGTTTTCTGCGGCATCAGTTGCGTGGCACACCGCGTCTCGACATTGATGATGATCGCCGGCTCGTTGCAGCACAGGCGTACGCGGAAGCGCCAGTCGCTGAAGATCACCTTCAGGCCATCACGATCGTCCATTTCCAGCGCCTGCTCGGCATACCGTTGTTTCAGATGGGCGAGCAGGGGATAGGGATCCGCCAGCGTGCGGCGAATGTCGCCGGACGAGGGAAACATGCCGATGCGTTCCACCAGCAGAATACTGCCCAGCCACGACTCGTTGGCGCTGGGCAACGGCTGATGGTGTGACAGCCAGCTCACCGTGCCGAGGTTGCCCACCTCCCGTTCAATCTCTGCTGCATGCTGTGCCATGTTCATGGGTTGCCTCCTGAAAAGAGAAGTGGGCGGGAACCGTCTCAGCGGCCCTTGAGGTAGACGTTGTCGTAGCAGAAGTTGGTCGCCTGCAAATAACCCTCGGCGTCGCCGCAGTCGAAGCGCAGACCCTTGAACTTGTAGGCCAGCACGCAACCGTTCTGCGCCTGTTTCATCAGCGCGTCGGTGATCTGGATCTCGCCGCCCTTGCCCGGTTGGGTGTCGGCGATCAGGTCGAAAATATCCGGGGTGAGGATGTAGCGGCCGATGATCGCCAGGTTCGACGGCGCGTCCTGCGGTGCCGGTTTTTCCACCATGTTATTGACCCGGTAGATGCCGTCGGACATCAGCTCGCCGGCGATCACCCCGTATTTGTGGGTCTGGTCGGCCGGGACTTCCTGGATGGCGACGATCGAGCAGCGGAATTTCTTGTACAGCTGGATCATCTGCGACAGCACGCCGTCACCTTCCAGGTTCAGGCACAGGTCATCGGCCAGCACCACGGCGAAAGGTTCATCGCCGATCAACGGGCGGCCGCTGAGAATCGCGTGACCGAGGCCCTTCATTTCCACCTGACGGGTGTAGGAGAAGGTGCAGGTGTCGATCAGCTCGCGGGTGCCAGCGAGGAATTTCTCTTTCTCGGTGCCGCGGATCTGGTGTTCGAGTTCGTAGCTGATATCGAAGTGGTCTTCCAGCGCACGCTTGCCCCGACCGGTGACAATGGCCATGTGTTGCAGGCCGGCGTCCCGTGCTTCTTCAACGGCGTATTCGATCAACGGCTTGTTGACGATCGGCAGCATCTCTTTCGGCATGGCTTTGGTCGCCGGCAAGAAACGCGTGCCGTAACCGGCAGCGGGGAACAAACATTTACGAATCATAAAAATATCCTGGACAGTCATGGAACACAGGCAACGGATGCGCGCACTTATCAAAGCACACAAGTTTCAATGATTATTGAACGAGTACTTTAATACCTGAGTCAGGTTGTTAATGGCAATTAGCGCAGGGGGTAAAACATGACAATGTTATGAGATGTCGGTTAAGGCGTTATTAGTTATTTTTAGTCGGTATCTGTTGATAGTGATGAGTGTACTTGGGGTGCTAATAAGTACCGGGCAATACAGTTTGACCTGCAAAAATATTTATTGCCAGTGGTTGAACTAATTTTGTTTAAGGCTGTTGTCGTCCTTATTTGTGTGGTGCGCCACAGATTCAATGAAAGGGACTTGACAGGCTACTTGTCACTTATCCAATGACGGACCGCGCTATGAAGATTCTGGTAACGGGTGGCGCCGGCTATATCGGCTCGCACACCACACTTGCGCTGCTTGAAGCAGGTTATGAAGTTGTTGTACTGGATAATCTTTGCAACAGCAGCGATGCGGCATTGCACGCGATAGAAGGTATCTGCGGCAAAAGCGCGTTGATGATTCGCGGCGATGTCTGCGACCGGGCGTTGCTCGACCGGATTTTCCGCGAGCATGCGATCGACGCGGTGCTGCATTTTGCCGGGCTCAAAGCCGTCGGCGAGAGCGTGCGCAAGCCGCTGGATTATTACGAGAACAACGTCGGCGGCAGTATCACGCTGTGTCAAGCGATGGCCGCAGCCGGGGTGTTCCGATTGGTGTTCAGCTCGTCGGCCACGGTGTACGGCGAACCTGAGCAGATGCCGATCCGCGAGGATTTCCCCACCGGCATTCCGACCAATCCTTATGGTCAATCCAAGCTGATCGTCGAGAACGTGCTGCGCGACCTGAGTCAGGCCGAGCCGCGCTGGAGCATCGCCTTGCTGCGTTACTTCAACCCGATCGGCGCGCATCACAGCGGGCATATGGGCGAAGACCCCAGCGGCATTCCGAATAACCTGCTGCCATACATCAGCCAGGTCGCGGTCGGCAGCCTGCAGGAACTGTCGATTTTCGGCGACGATTACCCGACGATCGATGGCACCGGGGTTCGCGATTACATCCACGTCGTCGACCTCGCCGATGGCCATCTCAAAGCCTTGCAATCGATTGCCGACCGTCCGGGCATTCATACCTGGAACCTTGGCACCGGCGACGGCTACAGCGTGATGCAAGTGCTGCATGCCTTCGAACAAGCCAGTGGACGTCCGGTGCCGTACCGGGTGATGCCACGGCGCAGCGGGGACATTGCCGAGAGCTGGGCCGACGCCTCGAAAGCGCAAAAAGAACTCGGCTGGAAAGCCACGCGCAGTCTGCAGGACATGGTCACCGACACTTGGCGCTGGCAATCGAATCATCCGCGCGGTTATCTCGAATGATGTCGTTCTAATACTGAATGTTAGTTTCGGTCAGCTGTTAGATATCGTCGGGAAAATACGCTGGAAATGCCTTTTGCAAGTCCGTAGATATAAACCTGCCGTTCGACTTTTATCAGTTGGGTAAGACTGTGAAAGAACGACGGATCTTGTTCGCGCTTTTCGCGGACTTGAACGCTACCACCGCTAACAAAGACCGGTTTTTAACAGGTCGAATGTTAGAAAGGAGTTGATATGAAAAAAGTGATGGCGATTGCCCTGTTGACGATGTTGAGCAACTGGGCGTCCGCTGCTGAAGCGCCGCTAACTGCGGTGACCAATGTATCTGGCAGTGTTGCGGCTTCTACAGCGCCTGCTGCCAGTACTGCAATGGTTGCCAGTGCATTCGCGGCGTCCAACAGCGGCGGAAGTGCCAACGGCGGTACCACTGGCACCACCGGTACTACCGGCACCACTGGCACGCACAACTAACAGGAACATTTGTTAGTGCAGTACAGGGTCGCCCGACGCAAGTCGGGTGACTTTATTTTTAGATTCGCCCTTGAATAGCGTAGTGCCATTATGACTCGTAGTTTTTCTCTTTTGCTGTTGGCAAGTATCGCTTTGCAAGGTTGCATGTTTTCCCCCGGCCAGTACCTGAGCACCGGCGACATCACGCGCCAGGGCGCCAGCGAAAGCAGTCGGGTCGAGTTGATCCCGATCACGCCCAAGTTGATCTCGATGACCCGTGCCACGCAGAAGCGTGAGACGGTACCGTCGGAACTGTTGGCAACGCCTGCGGAATACCGCATCGGCAGCAACGATGTGCTGTACATCACGGTCTGGGATCATCCGGAGCTGACCGCGCCATCGGGGGCACAACAGCAGATCGACGCCAACGGTCGACTGGTGCGCTCCGATGGCACGCTGTACTACCCGTTCATCAAGGAAGTGCAGGCGGCCGGCAAGACTATTCAACAACTGCGCTCGGACATCGAAACCCGCCTGTCGGCGTTCATCGCCGAGCCGCAGGTGGATGTCGCGGTGCTGCGTTTCGCCAGTCAGAAAGTGGTGGTTTCCGGCGCCGTGGCCAAGGCCGGCCCGCAGCCGATTTCCACCAACCCGTTGAGCGTGGTCGAGGCCCTCGGCACTGCCGGCATCGACACCAATAACGCCGATCTGTCGGGCCTGCTGCTGACCCGCAATGGCCGGGTGTATCCGCTCAATCTCGACTCGCTCAACCAGCAGGACTCCGAGTTGCAGCACGTCTTCCTCAAGGGCGGCGATCAGCTGTATCTGCCGTACAACGACAACAAGCGCATCTACGTCATGGGCGAAGTCAATCAGCCCCGTGCGCTGAGCTTCAAGACCGCGACGATGAACCTCTCCGACGTGCTCGGTTCGGTCGGCGGCTTGAGCCAGACCACCTCCAACGGCAACGCGGTGTACGTGATTCGCGGGGTGGAAAACCTCGATGTCGAGCCGGCGAAGATCTATCAACTGGAAGCCCAGTCGCCGACCGCCATGGCACTCGCTTCGCACTTTGAAGTGCGCCCCCAGGATGTGGTTTACGTCGGCCCGGCCAACGTCACGCGCTGGAACCGCTTCATCAGCCAACTGGTGCCGTCGGCATCGATTGTCGGGACCGGGGCTTCCGCTGCGAAGAACTGGAGCGAATTCAGTAACAACAGCAAATAAGGCCGACCGTGAAAACCTTGAAAGTTGGCGTCTGCCTGATGGCGGCCTTGATGTTGTGTGGCTGTAACCCGCTGATGACCGCCTCGGTGCGCAACCTCAAGTCGGCGGTGATCGGCCCGGACGAGTTGGACGTGAGTGCGGCCCAGGTCGCCGAGGTCAAGTATCCGCAAGTCAAACTGACCACGCCGTCCGGCTCCGGGGTGCTGGCGCTGGTGCGCGAGCGTGAAGACCTGCAGTTCTGGGTCGCCTCCGGTAAACAGGTGTTGCTGCTGCGTGATGGCCTCGCCGTGCGCACCATCGGCCTCGGCGTCGAGGGCGACCTGGACGGCACGCGGCTGGCCGACAACGCACCGTTCAAACGCGGCCTGCATCAAGTCGTCGATGGTTTTACCAGTCAGCGCTGGATCGACCTGTACAAGGGCCAGGAAGTCGGCTTGATCGTCAACAGCCGGTTCTCCCGTCGATCCACACAAACCCTGCAAATTCTCGACAAGGAATACACCGTGCTGCGTGTCGACGAACGTATCGACGTCCCGGCCATCGGCCTGCGCGCGACCAACCATTACTGGGTCGATCCGCTGGACGGATTCATCCTGCAGAGCGAGCAGCAACTGACCGCGCAAATGCGCGTGCGCATCGTGCAACTGACCCCTGATCGCAGGCATCTGCCGTGAAGCGCCTACGGATGTTATCGGCAGGTTTGCTGTTGCTCAGTGGCGTCGGTCAGGCAGCGGTCACCGTCAGCGGCGATGTCGCCAACCCAGGGCCGGTGGAATTGCCACCGGGCGGGCGCTTGCTCGACGTGATCAGCGTGGCGGTGCCGAATGCCGAAGGTTACTGGCTGGCCGGCGTGTTGCTGCGCCAGTCGTTGCTGGAACAGCAGGCGCGGCTCAAGGCCGGGGTGTTGTTTGATCTCGATGTGTTGCAGCGCATGGCCTCGTTGTTTGACCGACCCAGTCGCGCGGCGCTGGCGCTGCGCCTGGCCGAGCAGGTGCGGCAAATGCCGGTCACCGGGCGTCAGGTGGCGGACCTCGATCCGGTCGCGGTGGAGGTCGGTTTCGCGCGCAACATTCGTCTCGACGATGGCGATCAGCTGATCTACCCGAAACGGGTCGACGAGGTGCAAGTGCTGGGCGCGGTTGCCGAGAACTGCCACCTGCCTTATCAGCCCTTGCTGGAGGCGCGTGAGTACCTGGAAAGCTGCACGCCGCTGGACGATGCCGAGGCCGATTACCTGTGGCTGATCCAGCCCAATGGTGCGGTGCGGCGCGTGGGTATCGCGCACTGGAATCGCGAGAGCGGGCAGTTCCCCGTGGCCGGCAGCCAGATTCTGGTGCCGGTGAAGAATGATGATCTGGATCCGCCTGTTCCTGAACTGAATCAGCAGTTGGCCGAATTGATTGCCACGCAGCTGGCTGAGGTGGTTCGTTGAAGTTACGTTTTGCAGCTGTGTTGTTATTGCCGTGCGGTCTGGTGCATGCCGAGCCGCGTATTACCCAAAATGATTTCGGCGGCACCGGTCTGTTGCAGACCCCGACCGCGCGCATGGCCCCGGCCGGCGAACTGAGCGTCAACGCCAACCGCACCGAGCCTTACAGCCGCTACAGCGTGTCGCTGCAGCCGCTGGACTGGCTCGAAGGCTCGTTCCGCTACACCGCCATCACCAACCGCCCGTACGGGCCGGAGTCGATGAGCGGCAGCCAGAGCTATAAGGACAAGGCGGTCGATGCCAAAGTCCGGCTGTGGCAGGAAACCCACTGGGCCCCCGATGTCGCTTTGGGCTTCCGAGACATTGGCGGTACCGGCTTGTTCGCCAGCGAATATTTCGTCGCCAACAAGCGCTTTGATAATTTCGATTTCAGCGCCGGCATTGCCTGGGGTTATCTCGGTAATCGCGGCGACCTCGACAACCCGCTGGGCTATCTCGATGATCGCTTCAAGACCCGTCCGGCCCTGGAAGGCACCGGCGACGTCAACGCCGGTTCGTACTTCCGTGGCAAGCCTTCGTTCTTCGGTGGTGTGAGCTATCAGACGCCGTGGGATCGACTCAGCCTGAAACTCGAATACGAAGGCAACGATTACAAGCACGAGCCGAAGGACAACGTGATCAAGCAAGACTCGCCGATCAACTTCGGCGCGGTGTTCAAGGTGGCCGATTCGGTGGACGTCAGCGCGGCGTGGGAGCGGGGCAACACGGCGATGTTCGGCATCACGTTCCATACCAATTTTGTCAGCCGCAAGGCGCCGGCCAAGACCTACGACCCGACGCCGGAACCGCTGCCGGCGAAGATGCCGACCACGCCGATGGAACAGGTCAACTGGGCCGACGTGTCGCAACGCCTGCAGCAGAATGCCGGGTACAAGGTCGAGCGCATCAGTCAGCGTGATTCCGAGTTGATCGTCTACGGCGAGCAGCAGCGCTACTTCCATTCGTCGAAGGCTGTTGGTCGCGCGAGCCGGATTCTCGATAACAGTGTGAACGACGACATCAACTGGTTCACCGTGGTCAACAAGCGTTACGACCTGCCGCTGGAAGAGACCAGCGTGCCGCGCCAGACCTTCCGAGAAGTGATCAACAACGAGGAGCCGCTGGAGTCGTTGCACCGCACCACCGAGATCAACCCGGCGATGCCGCACAACGAGAAAACCCTCTACAGCGAAGCACCGCAGCACTTCAATTATGGCGTCGGCCTGGGCTTCAAGCAGAACGTCGGTGGCCCGGATGGTTTGCTCTATCAATTCAGCGCCGATGCGGACGCCGAGTACCGCTTCAACCGCAACACCTGGTGGAACGGCCTGCTCAGTGCCAACCTGGTGAACAACTTCGGCAAGTTCACCTACGATGCACCGAGCGGCCTGCCACGGGTGCGTACCGACTTGCGTCAGTACCTGACCACCTCGGAAGTGACCATGCCATTGTTCCAGGTCAGCCATGCCGAGCAGTTGGACAAAGACCTGTATGGCATGATCTACGGCGGCTATCTGGAGTCGATGTTTGCCGGCGTCGGCGGTGAGGTGCTGTTCCGGCCGACCGGTGAGCGCTGGTCGGTGGGGGCGGATCTGAACTATGTGCGTCAGCGCGAGTTCGACCAGGGTTTCGGCCTGCGCGACTACTCGGTCTGGACGGGGCACATCACCGGTTACACCGACTTGCCGTACGACACGCTGGCAGCAGTCAGCGTCGGTCGTTATCTGGCCGGCGACTGGGGCGGTACGCTGGACATCTCCCGCGAGTTTTTCAACGGTGTGCGCTTCGGCGCCTGGGCCACGATCACCACGGCTGGCAGCGCCGAGTACGGGGAGGGTAGTTTCGACAAGGGCATCTACCTGTCGATCCCGTTCGACGAAATGATGAGCATGTCGACCATGCGCCGCGCCAACCTGGTCTGGGCCCCCCTGACCCGTGACGGCGGCGCCAGGCTTAATCGCAGCTTCCAGCTGCACTCGATGACCGATAGCCGCGAGGGTGACATGTTCTACCGCAACTTCTCGAAGATTACCGAGTAAACCCCGAGCCACCCCACATCCCTCTCCCTGTAGGAGTGAGCCTGCAGTGAGGCCACACATCCCGACCCAAGCCCCATCCCGGTTGGAGCGGGCTTGCTCGCGAAGGCATCGGCACATTCAACATCTGTGCTGCCTGACCCACCGCTTTCGCGGGCAAGCCACGCTCCCACAGTGGTTCGAGGGTGAAGCAAATATCTTGATCCACACCCCAATCCCTGTGGGAGCGAGCCTGCTCGCGAAGGCGCCAGTCCATTCAAAATCCATGTTGCCTGACCCACCGCTATCGCTTGCAGGCAAGCTCCCACAATGATTTTTTGGTGTGCCCGATTTGAGTGAACACCGCCGGACCCTGTGGGAGCGGGCTTGCCCGCGAAGACGTCGGCACTGCCACTATTGCAACCGCCTGACCCACCATCAAATCCCGCCCACAAAAAAGGGGACTTTCGTCCCCTTGCGGTATCGCCTGGCTTGTCACCAGTCCATCAATAAATATCTTTCGACAACAACGTAAACGGCGTCTTCACCAGGATCTTCAGATCCAGCCACAACGACCAGTTGTTGATGTAATGCAGGTCCATCTCCACCCGCCGCTGCATCTTGTCGATGGTGTCGGTCTCGCCACGGCAGCCGCTGATTTGCGCCAGCCCGGTGATGCCAGGTTTGATTCGATGACGGGCCATGTACGCGAGGATTTTCCCCGAGTAGTAGTGGTTGTGCGCCACCGCGTGCGGACGTGGGCCGACCAAAGCCATCTGCCCCTGCAGCACGTTGAACAATTGCGGCAGCTCATCCAGCGAGGTGCGGCGTATGAAGCGCCCGACCGCAGTAATACGCGAGTCATTACGGCTGGCCTGAACCACTTCACGATCATCGTGCACGCGCATCGAGCGGAATTTCCACACCTGAATCACCTTGCCGTTCCAGCCGTGGCGATCCTGTTTGAAGAACACCGGCCCCGGCGAGTTGATCTTCACTGCCAGCGCGATGAACAGCAGCACCGGACTCAACAGGATGATCGCCAGCAGCGCCACGCCTTTTTCCACCAGACTCTTGCTCAGCGCAGCGGTAGGGCGGCTGGTCAGCGGACTTTCGTTGAGGCAGATCGCCGGCAGACCATCCACGACCTTCACCGAGTGGTTGAGCAGGGTCAGACTGTTCAAGTCCGGCACCCAGACCACATCGACGTTGGCGCCGAGCAAATCGACGTACATCGCTTCGATTTTCGCGGCCTCGGCCAGCGGCAAGGTGATGTACAAACGGCGGATGTCATGATCCTTGATCAGCTCGAGCAAATCTTCCTGATCACCGACCACACGCGGTGCATCCGAATCCAGATTCGGTGTCGCGCCATTGCTGACCAAACCTACCAGCGGCAGGTTTTCCACCTGACTGATCTTCTTCGCCAGACCCAGGGCCAGCTCGCCAGTGCCGACGATCAGGGTCTTCTGCGCGCTGGTGCGGGAACGCTGGTAGTACTTGGAAAAGGCATGCAGTGGCGCGTACATCAGCGCCTGACCGAGGAAGCCGTAGACCGCCCAGCTCAGCGTCACCTCGCGGGAGAACACTTCGTCGGCTTTGCACACGAACGCGATGCCGGCCAGCGCCACCATGGTCATCGACCAGCCCATGAACAAGCGTCCAAGCCCGGTCAGGTAGTTGTCCTGCTTGCGGTACACGCCGCTAAACGTATACGCCGGTACCGAGGCCAATACCGCCAGTGTCGCGCACATGCGGTAATAGAACTCGACGGTGCCTGTGTGCCGTTCAGCCAGTATGAATAACAACGCAACAATGAAAGCCTGCGCCAGTGCCCATTGGCCCCAGAAGGTAAGTCCCTTGAGGCCGTTATTTCGATTGATCCGTAGAGAAAGTTCCATGAGATATCCCCAGAAATACGTCCATTCAGGTTTCGACAGTTGAAGTCCGAGTTGCTAGATAGGCTTGTTGTTGTTATTGGACGAGTGTCCTGAGGTAACAACGTCGATAGGCCGAACTGTCGTCAATCAATAGACTAAGTTATTGCCGGAGAGGGTGTCTGACGAGTTCTAACAAGATGGCACAGTGCCAACTTTTTAATAATCAAATACAACGGTGTTAGAAAAGGTCGCAGAGCGGGGGGTGAATAAATTATGTTGTGTTTGTTACTGTAGGTGGGGTGGAGGCAGGGAACTATTATTACCAGGGGAGGTGAAGCCAAACAGAGTGCTCTTGTTGTTTTTGTAATCGCACTGTTTTCTGTTTGTTTTGTTCGCGGATATCGGCGGTACTTACGCAACGATTTCCTGAATGAGGCAATAACCGCGGTTTCTTACGGCACGGAACAATCGCTCACCATTACTCGCGTTTTTGAACTTGTCCTGCAGGCGACTCAGGCACATCTCCAGGCCGCGATATTGCTCCGGCTCGCGGCCGATGCTGAGGATCAGGTCATCTCGACTGACTACACGTTCTTCGTGATGGAGCATTTTGCGCACCAGCGCGGTTTCCAGTCCGGTAAGGCTGATCTCGACGCCTTCCTTGACCAGGGCGCCTTGATCGTTGTCCAGATGCCAGGTTTCGTTACAGGTGGCGGCGTCTTCGATGGCGGCAGTGCGGTTGTCGCTCTCTGCACTTTGAAACGGCTTCGCCGATTGTGCGGACAGCCATTCCGATTCGAGGGTGGCCAATATGCGCTGGGTGTCGTGTTCAATCGTGCGGGCAACGTTTTTCCGGGTGCCCCTTGGGTAAGTGAACTCCATCAGCATGGGAGCGGAAGAGGGCGAAGTAGCACCTTCAATAAACATTTGTGCCTGAGACGTGCCAAACGAATTGAAGCGCTCGCTGGACAGAATGCTCTCAAGTTCACGCTGCGACGTTGTACTGTTGGTCACGACGACAAAATATTTTCTTGGGAGGGTTGTACTAGTTTCCATGTCTCTCTCCTAAAATGTGCACCAAAATGGGCGAAAAGGTAAATCGGCAGGCGAGCAATAACTTCCTTGGAAGTAACCGACAGGCAGGGTCTGGGCCCAAAATGGCCTCGATAAATTCCACTCGTTCTGCTGCTATGTTGTTAAGTTTATTGTTATGGTTCGGTGTAGCCGTGCTCATTCAATGGCTTGATTATTAGTAGATTTGAAGTACAACTTGAGCTGTATGGTTGCATATGACGATCCTTCGTGATTATGCAAAGAGAATGGCTGCCCGAGAGTCAGGCAGTCGATATCAGGCCCCGCATCAGGCGATAGCCGTAGCCGCGGATGCTCTGAATCGCGTTGGTACCATACATGTCCTTGATTTTTCCACGCAAGCGGCTGATGGATTTTTCCAGCGCTCTCGGGTCGTAGAAATTGGTATTGAGCCCCATGATGCTGGCGATTTCATCATGGCTGAGAATGTGATTGCTGGTCTGCGCAAAGGCTTCCAGGATCTTCATCTCGGCAAACGAGATGTCGAGTTTCTGGCTGGCGCCGCCGAGCAGGCAGATGCGCGTCGGGTCGAGCGTCAGATTGATATCACGCTGCCATTCTTCACTGTTGAAGAATTCACCGAGCAACTCGTCGCCCTCGTCGGAAAGGGTATTGAGTTTGATACAGAAGTCGGCACCGGCCAGGAAGTACTTGATCTTGTTGAAAGCGCCGCGACCGGTTATGACCGCGCAAATGATCGGTTTCAAGTTGTCGGAACGCAGGTTCTCGATCAACGCAAGATTGTCTTCCAGCGCTTGTGGAGTGTCGATAACGATGAAGATGGCGCGATACGAACCAGAAAGTTCATTGTTATAGGAACTAGTGTACGAACCGGCCTCAAGTGCCATATCAGTGCGTACGTGCTTTGCGATCAGCGCCCTGAAATGTTCGGCCACGCCACGGGTACGACCCAGAGTAAGAACACCGGGTGCGTCGTTTGTCGGGCGCGGACTTCTAGTCGCCAAGTTCCCTGAGAGCATCATGCTTTGACTCGAATTAGGTGCTGACATCGGGATGTTAAAGCACCGGTTCTCATCTGTGACTGACAATTGGTAACATTCACGCGATTTTTAGACGTGGCTCCCGAGTTTTCTAACAATAATTAAGCATTTCAAGCTTTTAGTTGATTTTCTCGGGGTTGTGAACTAGTCGTTACATGATGGCAATGTGGAATTGTGCCACTATTTTGAATCTATGGCGATGGCTTTATTCATGTCCAATTGCCACTGTCGACGATCCTGAGACAATGTGAGCTGGGTCACACTTTATTGGCCAATCGAACTTTTTTCTACTATAGCCCTAAATATTTTTTGAGTAGTTCGTAGGCGGACGTTTATTAACATGGCTTGAGTGTGTCTTTTGATAAGACATATTCTCCGTCGCCTGATCAGGCAATGGGTGTCGCGTTATACCGATTGTTTAACTTCAGATACTCAATTCCTGAATGCAGTTGACCGGTCGCTCATCAAGAGCGCTCTGACGGAGGATTAATGGATTTCTGGACCTTTATCCAGGTGTTGATATTGGGCGCGGTAGAAGGCCTGACCGAGTTCTTGCCGATCTCCAGTACCGGCCACCAGATCATCGTCGCCGACCTGCTGGACTTCGGCGGTGAACGCGCGATGGCGTTTAACATCATTATTCAGCTGGGCGCGATCCTGGCCGTGGTCTGGGAGTTTCGCCCGAAGATCTTCGACATCGTCAAAGGCCTGCCGACCCAACGCAATGCGCAACGTTTCACCCTCAACCTGCTGATAGCTTTCCTGCCGGCGGTGGTCCTCGGCGTACTGTTCGCTGACAAAATCCATCAATACCTGTTTAACCCGATCACCGTAGCCATGGCCTTGGTGGTGGGCGGCATCGTCATGTTGTGGGCCGAACAGCGCAACCATGTGGTGAGCGTCGATCATGTCGACGACATGCGCTGGTCAGACGCGTTGAAAATCGGTTTCGTGCAATGCCTGGCGATGATTCCCGGCACGTCGCGCTCGGGCTCGACCATCATCGGCGGTTTATTGTTCGGCTTGTCCCGGAAAGCCGCCACAGAGTTCTCGTTTTTCCTCGCCATGCCGACCATGGTCGGCGCCGCGGTGTATTCCGGCTACAAATACCGTGACCTGTTCCAGGCCAGCGACCTGCCAGTGTTCGCCCTCGGTTTTGTCATCGCGTTCATCTTCGCCATGATCGCCGTGCGCGGCCTGCTCAAATTCATCGCCAACCACAGCTACGCCGCGTTCGCCTGGTATCGGATCGCGTTTGGCTTGTTGATTCTGGCGACGTGGGTGTTTGGCTGGGTGAACTGGACGGAAGCGGCGGCGTGATCACTGACTGCTGATCAATGTCGCATCCGCGAGGTCGTTCAACTCCGAGTTGGGCGACTCTTGGCGGTAGTGCTGCAAGGCTGATGTGAAATACGCGGCTTGCAGCATGCCGTCGCTGGCGAGGTAATAGCGCGCCGCTTCGATTTCCTCTGGCGAGTAAACACGTTTATTGAGACCGGAAACTTTGGAGGTTGCGTAGAACGGCGACAACACCGTCGTCGCCACCATCAAACCGGTGAACTGCGTGATCTGCAAAGGGCTTTCCTCACCCGCGCCACAAATGAAATCGCAGTGGGCGTGAGTACTGGCAGAGGCGGTGGCGAGTAGAGCGAGGGGGATAAAGCGCTTGAACGAAACACAGCGAAACGCGGGCATAAACAAAAGACATCCTGTCAGCACATCAAAACTCCGGGCAACGCTCATTCGTTGCCCGCACATTCAAACCATCTATCAACGCCCTTGCAGCAACTCGCCAGCCTGATCCAGCAGCGCCAGCGGATCCTTGGCCTTATGAATATCCACCGACAACAACTGGCGGAACTTGCGCGCCCCCGGGAACCCGGTGCCCAGCCCCAGCACGTGCCGGGTGATGTGGTGCATCGCACCGCCCGCCTGCAAATGCTCGGCAATATATGGCCGCAACTGCGCCAGCGCCTCGGCACGGCTGATCACCGGCGCGCTGCTGCCGAACAACTGCTGATCGACCTCCGCCAGCAAATACGGATTGTGATAAGCCTCACGCCCGAGCATCACACCGTCAAAGGTCTGCAAATGCTCATGGCAGGCCTCCATCGTCTTGATCCCGCCGTTCAGCACAATCTCCAGCTCCGGAAAATCCGCCTTCAACTGCGCCGCCACGTCATACCGCAACGGCGGAATGTCACGATTCTCCTTCGGCGACAAGCCCTCCAGAATCGCAATCCGCGCATGCACGGTAAAACTGGTACACCCGGCGTCCCGCACCTTACCGACGAAATCACACAACTCGGCGTAACTGTCCCGCCCATTGATCCCGATTCGATGCTTCACCGTCACCGGAATCGACACCGCATCGCGCATCGCCTTCACACAATCCGCCACCAACTGCGGATGCCCCATCAGGCACGCACCGATCATATTGTTCTGCACCCGATCACTCGGGCAGCCAACATTCAGATTCACCTCGTCGTAACCATGCTCCTGCGCCATGCGGGCGCAAGCGGCCAGATCCAGCGGAATACTGCCGCCGAGTTGCAGCGCCAGTGGGTGCTCGGCTTCGTTGTGACGGAGGAAACGTTCGTTATCGCCGTTGAGGAGAGCACCGGTGGTGACCATTTCGGTGTAGAGCAGGGCGTTCTTCGACAGGAGGCGTAGGAAGTACCTGCAATGCCTATCCGTCCAATCCATCATCGGGGCGACGGAGAAGCGGCGGGAGAGTGGGGCGGGTGTGGCGGAGATAGGGGACATTGGCGGTTCTGGATTGGGTGGGGCTGGGAGGTGGTGGAGTTTATCAGGAATGGGGGAGCACGGGTTTGGGAGCTGGTGGAGGTCTATGCTCAAAAAGTAGCCAAGCATTGTGGGAATGCTTGGCAGTAATAAATCTACCCCCTTTTAATTGAAGAACTGATCGAAAACGATCACAAAAGGACGCTCATGAACGGTAAATTTCGGATCAGCGTTGGTATCATCATTGCTCTTTTGACGCTTTCTAACAGCACGTTTGCTAATAATTGCGAGTCAATCCTTTCGAAACTTTATGCGGAGCGTCACTTAACACTGGATAGGCAAACCGAAGGCAAACAGACAACGCACTTTCGTGATGGGCGATACATGACTTTGTCTCTTAGCTGCGCAACCGGCCTACCGAATGTTGCGATCTCATGGGAAGGTCCGACCCCGGTTCAGCAATTCTATGATCTAGTAGGAAGGGCAGGTAGTTTGGTTTCGACACGATCAGCCGCCGATATTATGAAATATTCGAAGCAGTGTAGGGCGCGGGCGCTTAATGATAGCGGAGAGATCGCTACGGTTGAGCAGAGAGGAGTTGCAATTGAGTGCCAAGCTTTCGTTCGTGACGGTGGTGGGACGATGATTTATATATTCTCCAAGTGAAGTCCGCTTTTGTGAGCGTTCCTGTCTAGACGTTCTGATCGTCCTTGCCGTTTTTGAACGGATCTTCGCTAAGGGCCTCTAGCGAAATTTGATTGTTTGTTGCAGGTGATAAGTTGGTGTGCTTTTTGGTACTGCATTCCTTTCGGGTTGTTAATAATGAGTTTCTATATTGTGCCAAATATATTTGTATCTGTGTTTTAGCCATTTTACCAATAGAGAGTTTAGCTGATTCTTCATCCAGTTATGTTTCTTTGCATTAAGCATTTCTTCAATGTCGCTTTCCAGCTCTTCTCTATTGAAACAAAGCCAGATAGTCGGAAGTGTACTTTCAAGGTTGGAGTGACAAACAGGCGCTACCTCTTCAAACAAAATTCGCTTGATTTCGTCTCTATCAAATTCTTCTGTCTGCCGCGCAATCGCAGCATAGTCGACTTCGTTATCAACGAATGCGTCTGACAATGCCCAGCGAATATCCGCTCTTTGTTGCTTTGTCATAGCGCGTCCCATTTGGAAAATTCCTCCAACTCTTCATCAAAGGTATCAGCAACAACGCTACCAGCAATGCCTCCTGCGATACTGCCTGCCAAGACGATTGCTACAGCACATGCAATGGCACCAGGCCCGCAAAATGCGGAAACGCCCAAGCCCGCCACCCCACCACCCGCAGCCCCACCGCCGATGATGATTCCTTGTCTGGCTGTTTCCTTCACTTTGTTGTCAGCATTCATAATTTCATAAACGGCGAAGGTGGCGGTGACCAATAAACCGACTTTTCCCATAATTCTTAATTTCTTGGTTCCCCTACTTACCGGTGCATTGTCCCGACCTGCTGAGTCAAGAATCTCATAGTAAACTTTGCTTTTTTGTTCCGGAGTAAGTTTGCTGTATTCCACTTTTGCGGTTTTTAATGCGTATTTATCTAGCGTTTCCTGAAGCGTTGGAGGAAGTCTCTTTTTTCTCTCGGCAAAGGCCACGCCTTGTGCCGAAGTGTATTTTCGGTGCTCCAGCAAAATTCTGTTTCGCATCTCTTGGCAGAACGCTGCTCCTTCTTTAGCACTAAGCCTTCCTGCAGCAACTTCGGCTTTTGTTTCCACTGACATACGTTTGATGTTGTTCATGTAGTTGGTGCGTACTTTTGCATCCGATATAGCGTCTACAGAAAATCTTGTAGCAGCACCTTCCATTCCCGCAATAGCCATATCCAAGGGCGAATTTTCGAGCGCGTGTGCTTTCTGGACAACGTAGCTTCCCGTGACGAGCAATGGTTCAGTCATGAAAAAATCCTTATTTCAAAGAAGCGTTGAATAACGTATCGAAGATCGAACCAGCGGCCGATTCCTCTTGTGTACCGAATTCAAGCTTGTGACAGATTTTCCCGGGGATATTGAGAAATTTCACAGTGTTGGTGTTATCAAAAACGCCTGATAGGGTAGATCCGTCGTCAAAGTGTGCGGAGCAACTCATGCCCTGATATGACTCCTCCCCTGGAATATTGAAGCTGATCCAACCAGGGTGAACGATGATCGGGGTAGGGGCTGTAAAAGGAGCTGGTGTATGGGAGTCACCGATGATCACTGTTCCCGATCCACCAGTCACAACGTCTCCATGCGTACCCGTGGTGCCGACAAGCGCGGCGTTTTTGCCGTTTATGAAAACTGTCCCGGAAACCGCTGAAGCCAACGCACTACCACAAGTGCAAGTATCGCCTTTTCGAGCAGCCGCCAGTCCGTCGAAGAATACGTCGGGGGAACCGGAAGCGATGGCTTTGGGGCCGTGCCCAGGCATTGGGCAACTGGTGGGATCGGTGATGCGTGCGGCCGGCTTTGCCATGTTTGACTCCCTGTCAACGAATGAACCGGTGCCGACTCTATCAGACTTGTTTGGACTCGTGCCTTGGTACAGCGTCTTCAATTTAAACGGTTGAGATTCAGTCTGTTTAAGATGAGGTTGTCCGTACTACCTCAGCCCTACACCACCTTGCGCCTCCCCCTACACCTAAGACAGAATCCGCCGGCTTGTACGTCTAGACCGTGGGTTCTATCGTTCTCGGGTCACTGAAAACCAGTGACCGGGTTTGGTAGCCCGCGTGTTAGATGTACAGCGTTACCATCACCGATCGTATTTGCGATCGGGGTTTATGGTGGTCATGTACAGGGCGTCTTCGGGCGCGCCGGCTCCTAACACCCGGTCTACCAACCTGTTCATGGCCGCCACCCTTCGTTTGGTAGCGAAAGGGTGAAGCCTTCACTAAAAGTGTTAGGAGTTTCATCCATGTTCAAACCAACGCCCAACCCACCCGAAACCAACCCCGCATCCCCCTACGAATCCCTCGATTCCCGCAAGCTCCACGAAGCCGCCGAGCGCGCCCTCGATCACTACCTCACCCCGGCCAGCCAGATAGTGGCCAGCGGTGATCAATCCAAACCGATGTTCCTCGCCAACCCGGCCTACGACACCGAATCCCTGCTCGCCAACGCCAGTGAATCCCTGGGTTCCGCCACCACCATGCTCAACGATTTCGCCGCGTTGCTGGATGTCTCGCACCGCAAGACGCTGCTGGGCATTGCGCAGGTGGTGATGTTGGGGGAGTTGGCGGTGAATCAGGCGTTGGATAAGGTCGAGTTGAAGGCGTAGCGCGCTGCCCTCCGTGGCGAGCGGCGAGCTTGTGGTCGCGGAGGGCGTTCTGTCGATGCGCAAAACAACCGGCCAAAATGGCGTGTTTCAGCCTGTTTTCGCAGTAATAGCGATGTGCCACAAAAAAATGATGGCAATGCGTCATCACGCGCTCAAAAAAGTTCAACGATTATACAAAAATATAAAGTTGTACAACTTTTCCCAAAATTTATAGCATCCGTTCCATCACTTTTGCTGAAACGATAAATCCAGCGTGAGTCCTGGATTTGTCCGCTGGTGCGTGGGCCGTCGGTACGGCTTTTCGCGTCAGGTTGTTGCAGCCGGGTCAGTGGAAGCTGCCCGTATTTCGCCCAGGACGACGACCCCGAATATGAGCGGTAACTCCGGTTATCAGAGATCTACTTTTTGTGCCTGACGCTGAATCGCGTCAGGGCGTTAGAGGCTGAACATGGCAGAAGCATCGAATTTCCTGGGCAACATCAAGGTTTCCCGAAAGTTGGGGGCCGGGTTTGGCGTTCTTTTGCTGGCGGTGGGGGCGGTGGCCTTCATTGGCTATAACAGCAGCAATGTGCTGGTGGATCGCCTGGGCACCACGCGTCTGATCGGCACGCTCAACGATGCGACGCAGGACATGCGTCTGTCGGAGAAGCAGTACGAAGCGGCGGCGGATGTGGCTTATGCCGAGGCTTATCAGTCGCAGCTGACGGTGTTGCAGGGGTTGATCGCCAAGGCGTTGCAGACCCTGACGCGGGCGGAAAACCAGCAGGCCTTGAAGCGTTTGCAGGACACCACGCTGGCTTACGATCAGCAGGTCAAGCGTTTGGTCGAGGCGGACAAGGCGACCAGCGATGCGCTGAAACCATTGGGAGCGATGTCGGACAAGTACGCCGAGACCTTCAACAGGATGTTCGAGAGCACCACGGCCAGCGCGCTGGCATCTGCCGACAGCGCGCGGGTGGCGGACTTGCGCACGGTGGCGGATCTGCGCAATGGCATGACGATGTTTCGTCTGATGCTGCGACGTTATATCGCTGTGCCGAGCGAGGCCAACAAGCAGGTGCTGCTGGACACCACCGATGCGTTTCTGGCCGACATGAGCAAGGCGCGCAGCGGGTTGCCGGCGGCCCTGTCGAGTCAACTTGAGGAGGCGCAGGCCGGGATGCGCCGTTATCGCGAGGTGCTGGTGCAGGTCGCCGCGCTGTTCGAGCAGAAGCAGAGCCTGCGTCAGCAGGTGGATCAGCAGAGCCAGGCGATGGACAGCATCATGACCGGCCTGATGGACACTCAGCAGCGTCTGGCGCGGGACGATCAACAGCGTGCGTTTATCCAGATTGCCGTGCTGACCGTGTTGGCGCTGGTGGTCGGTTTGTTGGCCGCAGTGCTGATCTCGCGGCAGATCACCGGGCCGCTGGCGCTGACGGTGGAACTGGCGCGACGGATTGCCAAGGGCGATCTGACGGTGCAAGCCAAATCCAGCCGCAAGGATGAGTTGGGCGATCTGCAAAACGCGATGCAGGACATGGCGCAAAGCCTGAACACGCTGGTGCAGGGTATCGGTAACGGCGTGACGCATATTTCGACGTCGGCGGAGAAGCTCTCGGCGATGAGCGAGCAGACCAGCGCCGGTGTGCGTCAGCAGAAAGTCGAGGTGGATCAGGTCGCCACGGCGATGCACGAAATGGCCTCGACGGTGCAGGAGGTGGCGCGCAACACCACGGACGCATCCGCCGCCGCGACCCTGGCCGATCAGCAGGCACGACACGGCAGTGCGGTGGTCAAGCAGGCGACCGTGCAAATCAGCGAACTGTCGGTGGCGATCGAAGACTTGGGCGCGGCGATGAACGTGCTGTCCCAGGACAGTGAGCAGATCGGTAAGGTCATCGATGTAATCAAGGCTGTCGCCGAGCAGACCAATTTGCTGGCGCTGAACGCGGCGATTGAAGCGGCGCGGGCGGGGGAGCAGGGGCGTGGTTTTGCCGTGGTTGCCGATGAAGTGCGCTCGCTGGCGCAGCGCACCCAGGATTCGACCAAGGAAATCGAAGCGCTGATTGTCACTTTGCAGCAGGGCACGCAAGCGGCATCTACGCTGATGACATCCAGCCGCGAGCGCACGCTGGACACCGTGGTGCTGGCGCAGAAGGCCGAGCAGGCGATTACCGAGATCAACCATTCGATCGGCACGATCCAGCAAATGAGCCTGCAGATTTCCGCCGCCGCCGAGCAGCAAAGTGCGGTGGCCGATGAGATCAATCGCAGCATCGTCAGTGTGCGCGATGTGGCCGATCAGTCGGCCGTCGCCAGCGAAGAAAGCGCTGCCGCGACCCTTGAGCTGGCATCGCTGGGGCAGGACCTGCAACGCATGACGGCGCATTTCCGCACCTGATGGCATTTCGCAATGAACTTGGCCGGAATTGACCGGTCAGCCTGTATAAGCGGGGGCCGCCAAGCGGCGCCACCCGGTCCGTGCAGTGATTTTTTTCTGGGCCATGGATGGTTGCAACCCGCTCTCAGGGGGCGTCATGACCAATACACCAATTTTCCCCCAGCCCAGCGGGGGGTGCCAAGGATGCCGGCAAAAAGGCGAGGCCGATATGGCGTTCTCCTTCGCGTTCCAGCCGATTGTCGATGTGCGTGATCAATCGACCTTCGCCCACGAGGCACTGGTCCGGGGCGTTCAGGGCGAAGGTGCACTGTCGGTTCTGCAGCAGGTCGATGACCAGAATCGCTATCGCTTCGATCAACTGTGCCGCGTGCGGGCAATCTCCACGGCCGCGCAGTTGGGGCTCACCGGGTTTCTTTCGATCAACTTCCTGCCGAACGCCGTTTATCGTCCGGACCTGTGCATCCGCAGCACGCTGGAGGCGGCGCGCGCGCATGCGTTTCCGCTTGAGCGGTTGATCTTCGAAGCGGTCGAAGGCGAGCACGTCGAAAGCAATAAGCACTTGATGAACATCCTGCGCGAGTATCGCGAGTTTGGTTTCAAGACTGCCATCGATGATTTTGGCGCGGGGTATTCCGGGTTGAATCTGCTGGCGGATTTTCAACCGGATCTGATCAAACTGGACATGGCGTTGATTCGCGATATCCACCGCGACCGTGTGCGTCAGGCGATTGTGCGGGGCGTGGTGGGCATGTGTACCGAACTGGGGATCGAGGTGATTGCCGAGGGCATCGAGCACCCGGAGGAACGGGACTTTCTTGCCGATTGCGGGATTTATCTGATGCAGGGGTTCTGGTTTGCCAAACCGGCGTTTGAGGCGATGGCGCAGATTCCGATGGAGGCGTGGCGGGCGGTTTGATGCTGGACTCCTACTCATAATCTTGACGCTCACTGGCAGCGAAGGCCGTCACCTCCAAGTGACGGCCTTGCGACTTTAAACGGTGTTGAGCCGTTCGATCACAGGCGCCAGTGCAGGGCGCTTGTTCTGCCATTCGTTTTTGGTGATACCGAGCAGAACAACGTCGATCCGCGCACCCTCTCTCAAGATGTTCTGCCGGCGAACGCCTTCAATCTCGAAGCCGAACTTCTGATGCATCTTCACCACCGCCGCGTTCATCGCCAGCACTTCGCAATTGAGCTTTTCCAGACCGGCGACATCAAACGCGTAATCGAGCATCCAGAACTCGACCACACTACCCAAGCCCTTGCCCTGTAACCCGACGTCCAGGTAAAACGCCCAGTCCGCGCTCTTGTGTAAAACGTTGATCGCATTCAACGAAACAACGCCCACCGCTTGCTCATCCTTGACCACCACAAACACTTGTTGCCGTGGGTTGCCCTGCAAGGAAGCCAGCCAGTTGGCATGTTCCTGTTCGCTGATTTCATGCGAGGTGTACATGAACTTGCGCACATCCGGTTGATTGCGCAGGGTGCGGATACGGGCCTGAATGGCGGGGCTGGCGCTGGTGAGGGGCAGGAATTGCATGGGGAAGTCCTTGTCGGCGGATAAGCGATTCTGAACCGGCGCTGTCGATCAGCAAAGTTTCATGTTGCCGTGCGCGACGCATGTCTAGGATGTTGCACAAGATTGCGGTGTTCAACCCAAGGGGGATCGTGCCATGCGCCTGAATGTCATCAAAGTGCTGTTGATCGCTGCAGCGGTATCGGTGTTGAGTGCCTGTTCGGGCGCGGGTTTGACCACCACCAGTTGTTTTTCTTCGGATTGTCAGTCGCCGGAGGGAGGCAGTCATGCGACGACCCTCAAGTTTGGTGGCAACAGTATCGGCAGCAGCTTGAATCAGTACAGTTCCGGGATGTTGCATGACGACTGATAGATTTCCTGGCTGAAAATCAATGTGGCGAGGGAGCTTGCTCCCGCTGGGCGCGAAGCGGCCCCTCAAAAGAAGGCCTGCTGCGCAGTCCAGCGGGAGCAAGCACCCTCGCCACAAATGTTTGTGCCTGGGGGATTACTGCGGCAGCGCCAGCCACTCGCCAAGGACTTTCTGATAAGTGCCAGTCACTTTGCTCAGATGCAGCCACTGATCAACGTACAGCTTCCAGCTGATGTCATCACGCGGCAGCAGGTACGCCTTCTCGCCGTACTGCATGTACTGGTGCGGATTTACCGCGCACAACCCCGGTTTGAGCTTCTGCTGATACAGCGCTTCGGAGGCGTCGGTGATCATCACGTCGGCCTTGTTGTCGAGCAGTTGCTGGAAGATCGTCACGTTGTCGTGCAAGGCCAGTTGCGCCTTGGGCAGGAAGGCGTGGACGAAGGCTTCGTTGGTACCGCCCGCCGGTTCGACCAGGCGCACATTCGGCTGGTTGATCTGCTCGACGGTCTGGTATTTGGACTGGTCGGCGCAGCGTACCAGCGGGATCTTGCCGTCGCTGTCGAGGGTGTTGCTGAAGTAGGCTTTTTTCTGTCGCTCCAGCGTCACCGAAATTCCGCCCATGCCGATGTCGCACTTGCCGGCCTGCATGTCCGGCATCAGGGTTTTCCAGGTGGTCTGTACCCACTCGACTTTCACCCCGAGGCTATCGGCCAGCGAGCGCGCCATGGCGATGTCGATGCCCTCGAAGTCGCCGTCGGTGCGCTTGAAAGTGTAGGGCTTATAGTCGCCGGTGGTGCAGACGCGCAGTTGGCCTTGTTGCTGGATGCTGTCGAGGTGCGAAGGTTGCTCGGCGGCCTGAGCGCTGAAATTCAGCGCGAGCAATGAACCGAGCAAGAGCAGTTTTTTATTGATGGGCATGTCTGTCGGGCTTCAAAGGGATCGGAGTGAGAAGTTAAACACGTTCCCGGCGCTGATCTCTATGGGTAGCTCGCGGTCAGAGGCCGAGACCTTCCTGCACCACCTGCAACAGATTGTTCTCGGTCAGCGCAATCGCATCCAGTTCCTGACCGGTTTCCACCGTTTGCAGCCACCAATGGCTTTCATGATGTTCATCGACGGTGCGCAGCAGATAGGTGTTGCGCTCGGGCAGAGTGATCTGCACGCGGCCGGCGCCGTCTTCGGTAAACCGGGCGATGGGATCAAAGGTCAGGGTTTGCTGGTTGGCTTCAATCACCAGTTGGTCGATCGCGTAATCGTGGCTTTCGCCATCGGGTGAGCTTTCGCAAACGTGGGTTGGATTGCGGCGGATTTTCAGACCGACTTCGGTGACGGGGTGCAGCCAGGCCTCGATGCGGTGGTACAGATCGTAGACCTGCGCCGGCCAGCAATCGATCTCCAGCGCGGCATCCGCATGGGTGTGCCGGGTTTGTTTGAGTTTGGCGGCGAGTTCGTCTGCTTTACTCATTTCGGATCCCTTGGTTTGATGTCTGCCTGTTAATCGTAGACCGTTCAACGGCGTACGGCCTTGCCTTGCGTCATGCGCTTGCAACACAAGCATGGCGAAATCAGCGCTGGCCAAGTCTGGTCAGCATCAAAAAAACCACGGACGCAGGCGTCCCAAGGAGTGGGTACATGAAAAAGCTGTTTACAATTCTGGCGCTGATCGCGCTGACGGCCGGTAGCATCGGCCTGAGTTCGGCGCGTCAGTCGAACGCCAGCAAGGTACAAACGGAAGCGGTAGCGGGGCAGTTCGATTACTACCTGCTGACGCTGTCCTGGTCGCCAACGTTCTGCCTCACCCACAAAGATGACTTGCAATGCTCCGGCAAGGGCTACGGCTTCGTGCTGCACGGCTTGTGGCCGCAATACGCCAACGGCGGCTGGCCGGAATCCTGCCCACCGCTGACCACGTTGTCGGCGGCGGAAACCACCAAGGGCCTGACGCTGTTCCCGACCAAGAAACTGCTTGACCACGAATGGTCCAAGCACGGCACCTGCAGCGGCCTGGGCGCGATGGGTTATCTGGAAGAAGCGGACAAAGCGGTTGGCGCGGTGAAAATCCCGCAGGAGCTGCAACCGTTCAGCTCCTCGTATTACTTCGAAGCCCAGGAAATCGCCGACCTGTTCCGCAAGGCCAACCCGGGGATCCCGGCCAATGGCATCGCGGTGATCTGCAGCGGCCCGGAACTCTCGGAAGTGCGGGTGTGCATGGGTAAGGATCTGCAGTTCGGCGCGTGCGGCAAGGGCGTGAAGACCCAGTGCCGGGCGGGGGATATTCGGGTGCCGCCGTCGCGTTGATGTAAGCAGTTCCCACGAACAGAAAAGAGCGCCCCGATCGGGCGCTTTTTTTTGCCTGAAGGTTTGAAGCACCCGGAAAATTCACGCATGCTTGCGCCCCCCCCCAAAGGATGACCCGTAACACTGCAAGGAGCTGTTCATGAGCGGAAAACCCGCCGCCCGCGTCACCGATCCAACCGCCTGCCCACTCCCGGGACATGGCACCAATCCGATTGCCAGTGGCTCGCCGAACGTGAATTTCGACGGCTTGGCGGCTGCGCGAATGACCGATAAATCAGCGTGCGGTAGCCCGATTACTGGCGGCGTTTCCTCGACGGTGTTTATCAATGGCTTAAACGCCGCGACCCTGGACAGCACCGGTGGGCACGGCAATGTGGTCATTGGCGGGTCGGGCACGGTCATCATTGGTGACACGGTAACAGCGGCACCTTTCAGTGGATTGCTGCCGATGCCGGTGCATTTCACGGACAAATTGAAACTGGTCAATGACGTGACCGGTGAGCCCATGATCAATCATCCCTACGTGATCCAGCGCGCAGACGGGCGTCTGGAGCACGGGGTGTCTGATGCTAACGGATACACCCACGAAGTCAGCTCGCACCTGCCTGAAACCATCAAGCTGTTTCTGGAGGAGTGAGGCATGGCCGCTGAAACAGTAACGTGCGCGAAAGGCAACAATTACAAGCTGCACAAGGAACATGCGCTGACGGACAAGAAGGATGTCAGTGACAAGCCTGTGCCGGTGGAGAGTACCAAGGCGATTGTGTTTTTTATTGGCGGCGCAGGGGATAAGGAAAGTTATTATTTTTCGGGGCCGTTCGGGAACGTGAACCAGGCCATGACCGGTTTCGACAAACGTAATCTGGACCTGACCAAACTAGGCAAATATAAATCCCAATGGCTTGGGTATAACGAGGTTCGGGGAAAGAAGGACATCCAAAAAAATGTTCTCAACATAATTCCCTACAAGTCTTGCCCAATCTACATTGTCGGACACAGCCTTGGGGGATGGAACGGCGCGCATTTGACCAGTGTAATGTCGGAGTGGGGTTACAGGATCAACATGCTCGTTACGCTCGACCCCGTAGGTGAAGGTGCTTTGGTGTGGCTGGGATCCGATATCTATGGAGATAAGCCAACACCGGTGGCTGATTTCTGGGTAAACATTAAAGCTATGCCTTCCAAGCCAGACCAGTCCGACTCGGTGGCGGATTTCGGGGAAAAATGGCAAGTGCTGTGCGGGCCTGACATTAATGTCACCATGGATACGAACCACGCTAATGCTCCAGCGATGTTTACCCGACCTGTCGTTGAAGGAAAATCGGCAAGTGATTTGATGTTCGAGTCAATTCGAGAGAGCAATCGCTGATGAAAAGATTGTCTGTTCTTCTGTTAGCCATATTGTGCTCGTCATGTGCCAAAGATCACACAGTGCCTCCTGCGAATCTCAACTTTCTGTCAGTCGAAAGGGAAAGTATTGGTCTGCTTTACAAAATTCGTTACGGCTCGGATGTAAATCTTTTGGATTTGTTCGGAAGAGGTATGGGGAAGGGCGCAGCGTCGACGATGTTTGAGTGTCCGCTTGGTGATGATCAGAATTTTTCCATCACTAACCGATTCAGCTACTCGGCCTACGGACTGATTGAGGTGGATGAAACTAGTCAGGCAAGCGGTAAATTCAACTATATGACGAGTGCTTTTTTGCGGCAGACCCAAAATAACGGTACTTCGCAAGAGGATCTCTCCGTACAGGAATTGAATGCCCTTCTGCTTGGTAAACAACAAATCCCCTGCAAAGTCGTCGTCACCGCGTACGGCTACAAACCCTACTACTCAAACACCATGAACCTGCCGGTCGCGGATCTGCTGCGCGAAATCAACAAACCCCGATAGCCATCATCGGTGCCCTGCGCAGATACGCGAGGGCGATCACCCGCAAAACCACAACTGAAAATAAATCGTCGTGCGGAGGTCATCCAAATCCCTCGCGCGCCGATACAACTGGGCGGGCGTGTGTTGGCGCGGCGGGTTTGCCGAGCACACCCCGGTGGGCTACGCTCATGAAAAGTAAGGGTTTCGGGCTGCGGCCCCTGTCGTACCTGCCCAGGACACGTTTTTGCCAATCCCCATTCACGACCCCCATCAGACTCCCGGCACGCTTAAACGCCTGCCACTGCGCAAGGCGGCAGCGCTGTTCATCGTTGCGGTGTGCCTGTGCCTGTCCGGCTTGCTCTATCTGCAACTGGAGCAGACACGGCGTCAGGATCTGGCCAATGCGCAGATCGCTTCCACCAACCTGACCCGAGCCATGGCGCAGCAGGCCGAAGACACGTTTCTGGCCGCCGACCTGGTGCTTACCAGTCTCGCCGATTGGGTTGAGGACGATGGTTACGGCGCCGCGCAGCGACCTCGTCTGCAAAAAACTTTTGCACGTCGGGTGCAGCAACTGGAGCAGTTGCATGGCATGTTCCTGTTTGATCGCGAGGGCCAGTGGGTGATCACCTCGTTCACCGATCTGCCCCGTGGTAATGGTGTGGCGGACCGCGAATACTTCAGGTTTCATCAGCAGAACGTGTCCACCGTGGCGCACATCGGCCCGGCGATTCGCAGTCGCGAAAATGGCGAGTGGATCATCCCGATCTCGAAACGCATCAACGATCGCGCCGGCAATTTCCAGGGCGTGCTGATGGCCGGGATCAAGATGGCGTACTTCGACCGGTTCTTCAAAAGCTTCAGCCTCGATGACAACGGCATCATGTTTCTCGGGCTCAAGGACGGCACGTTGCTGGCGCGGCGGCCATTCGACGAAGGCCTGATCGGTTCGTCACTGGCGCAAGGCAGGATTTATCAGAAGTTGCTGCCCGAGGCTCCAGCCGGTACCGCGATGATCAAGTCGGTGGTCGACGGCGTGGTGCGCTTGTACGGCTACCGTCAGTTGGGCTCGTATCCGCTGGTGGTCGCGGCGGCGTCGTCGCGCGACACGATTCTAAAGGGTTGGTCCGAGCGGGCCTTTCAGTCCAGCGTGATTGTGGCGCTGGTGATTCTTGGCGTCGGCCTGTTCGGTTGGGTATTCATTCATCAGGTGCGTGATGGCGAGCGTATCGAGAAAAACTTGCGCAAGGCACAGCGCGCACTGGAGCAGATCGCGACCCACGACAGCCTGACCGGGCTGGCGAATCGGCGCCTGTTCGAGCGTTCGCTGGAGATTGAGTTTGCCCGCGGTGCCCGGCAGTCGAGTCCGGTCGGCCTGATCATGCTCGATATCGATTTCTTCAAGCGTTACAACGATGCCTACGGCCATGTGGCGGGCGATCATTGCCTGACGCAGGTAGCGCAGGTGTTGAAGAATTGCTGCCAGCGCAAGGCTGATCTGGCGGTGCGTTACGGTGGCGAGGAGTTTGCGGTGTTGCTGCCGGACACCGACATAAATGGCGTACTGGCGATCGCCGGGCAGATCCGCCGCAGCGTGATGGATAAACGCATCACCCACAGTGGCTCGCCTACCGGTTATCTGACGGTGAGTCTGGGCTGCTATTCGTTCATCCCCAGCGGCAATGACAGTCTGGAAGTGTTTATTCAGCGTGCAGACGCGGCGCTCTATCAGGCGAAACATGCCGGACGCAATCGCGCGGCGGTGTTGTCGCTGGAGGCGGGGGTTGCCGAGTTGATGCGTTCGGATCGCTGAAGTTTCGACGCTTTAACAAGGGTGAGGGAGCAGGCTCCCTCACACAGGCTTATCACCAACCGTAACGCCGGTTCGTTCAGCTGCCCGAGCCACCGCCCGCACCGCCGGTTCCGCCACCGGCCGCGCCTGTACCGCCGCCAGCCCCCGAACCCGAACCCATGGCGCCGCCGTTGGTGCCGGTGCCGTTGCCAGAACCAGGGCTACCCGCGCCGTTACTGCCGGCAGGTGCGCCCGGGGTGTTGTCCGGCGGCTTGGGCGTGCTTTTGTTGACGTCGGGGTTGGTACTCGATGTGCCAGAGCTGTCGTTCGCCGCGAAGCTGGCAGCCGAGGCGGCGGCGAGCAGGCCGGCGAGTAACAACGAGGTGAGTGTGCGTGTAGTCATGGTACGTCTCCAGAAGGGGTCGGTTACCTGACTTTGGTCTGACTCTTTTACCCGTTGGTGCCGATTGGCTGACGAGCGGTTGTCGAGCCTCAGTGTCGGTCGGCCGCCAGTTTCTGCTCCAGCGCCTGACGCACCTGCGGCCACTCGTCATCGATGATGCTGAAGCGCACCGAGTTGCGCTTGCGCCCGTCCGGCATGATCCGCTCGTGGCGCACGATGCCTTCCTGTTGCGCACCGAGGCGCAGAATCGCGTTGCGCGACTTCTGGTTGTTCTCGTCGGTGGTGAACTGCACTCGCACGCAGTCAAGCACCTCGAAGGCGTGACGCAACATCAGGTATTTGGCTTCGGTGTTGACGAAGGATTTCTGCCAGCGCGCCGAAATCCAGCTGCTGCCGATTTCCAGTTTGCGATTGAGCGGATCAATCTTCCAGAACCGGGTCGAGCCGATCACTTCGCCGCTATCCTTCAACACAATCACAAACGGCATGACCGTGCCGGCGTCGCGGCCGTCGAGGGCCTTCTTCAGATAGCTGTCGACGGTACTCGCCGACGGCACCACGGTGACGGTGAGGTTCCACAGTTCGCCGTCGGCGGCAGCGCGGAGCAGGGCGTCGGCGTCGCTGTACTGAAGCGGGCGCAGGAGGATGCGCGGGCCTTGCAGGGTGGTGAGCATGGAATCGAGTCTCGGCAGTCCGGGGCAGTGGCGAGCGCCTATTACGCCGCAGCCGGTTGATCCGATGCAACCACCGCCGTCAGCGCAGGGTCACAAATTTCACACCTTGTTCGCCGGAGTCTGGACGATGAAAAACCTGCGGATCGCCACGTTCAATGTCAACGGTCTGCGCGCGCGCTTGCCGAACCTGCTGCAGTGGCTCAAGCGCGAGCAACCGGACATCGCTTGTCTGCAGGAACTCAAGTCGGTCGACAGCGCCTTCCCCGCCGCCGAACTGGAGGCAGCGGGGTACGGCGCAATCTGGCACGGGCAGGCGTCGTGGAACGGCGTGGCGATTCTCGCCCGCGATGCGCAACCGCTGGAGAGCCGTCGCGGTCTGCCGGGCGATCCCGAGGACAAGCACAGCCGTTATCTGGAGGCGGCGGTGCATGGTGTGCTGGTCGGCTGCCTGTACCTGCCCAACGGCAACCCGCAACCGGGGCCGAAGTTCGACTACAAACTGGCCTGGTTCGAGCGCTTGATCCGCTACGCCAAGGATTTGCAAAGCAGCGACCATCCGGTGGTGCTGGCTGGCGATTACAACGTGGTGCCCACCGACATGGACATCTATAACACCCGCTCCTGGCTCAAGGATGCGCTGCTGCAACCCGAAAGCCGCGAGTGTTATCAGCGGCTGCTGGATCAAGGCTGGACCGATTCGCTGCGCCATCTGTATCCCGACGATCGCCTCTACACCTTCTGGGATTACTTCCGCCAGCATTGGCAAACCAACTCTGGTCTGCGCATCGATCATCTGCTGCTCAATCCGGCACTCAGTCCGTACCTGCACGAGGCCGGGGTCGACGCCTGGGTGCGCAACGAACCGCACGCCAGCGACCATGCGCCGACCTGGATTCGCATCGGTTCGCGCAAGCGTCGGTAGCGCTGATTGGCGAAATCAATTGTCGGAGTCGGGGCTCGATCCCGTATACATGTCGGCCAGCGGCGCAACGATCCGCGGCCACATGCAAAAGGACTGAGCAATGAGCGAGCCACGTCTGGCGAATCCGACGTTGTACCTGCAACACCTGGGGTTCGACACCCCACCGCCCCCCACACTGACAACCCTGCGGCAGTTGCAGTTGCGCCACACCGGCGTCTTTCCCTTCGAGAACCTGTCGACGATCACTGGCGCGCCGGTGCTGATCGATCTGGCATCGGTCGAACAAAAGGTTCTCCACGGTGGCCGGGGTGGTTACTGCTACGAACTGAACAATCTGTTTCTGGCGTTGTTGCAGGAATTGGGCTTCGAGGCCCGTGGCATCTCCGGGCGCGTGGTGCTGGCGCAACCCGAAGGCACCTGGACGGCCCGCACCCATCGCCTGAGCCTGGTGATCATCGATGGCGAGCGCTACATCACCGATGTCGGCTTCGGTGGCATGGTGCCGACCGCGCCGTTGCTGCTCGATACCGAGGCTGAACAACTGACGCCGCATGAATCCTATCGCATCGAAAAACAGGCCGACGGCTACATGCTGCGCGCCAATGTCGCAGGCGAGTGGCGCGCGATGTATCTGTTTGATCTGCAACGCCAGGAAGACATCGATTACACCCTCGGCAACTGGTACGTTTCGACCCATCCCGAGTCCCCGTTCGCCAAACGGCTGATGGTTGCGCGCACTGGCGATGGCTGGCGGCGGACCCTGAACAACGGCAGCTTCGCGATTCATCATATGGGCGCCGACAGCGAGCGCCGCGAGGTGGCGGATGTCGATGAGCTGATTGCGCTGCTGGAGCAGGAGTTCAATCTGCGCCTGCCTGACCAGCCGCATGTGCGCCAGTCGCTGGCGCGGATGCTTGTACCGGCCTGATCTCAGGGCTTGGCCTCCGGTTCCAGTACCCGGCGGATTTCCCCGACCGCCGCCGACAGCTTTTTTTCCAGGCTCTTGAGGTCGGCGGCGGTGATGCCTGTCTTGAATTGCCCGGAGTGGTGCGGCTCGACGTCTTGCGTTTTGCTGCCAGCCTCCAGCAGGGCATGGCGCAGAGTGTTGTTGATCACCGTCTGATAACCGAAGCCTTCGTTTTCCGCCACGCTGCGGGCGGCTTCGATGACCGCGTCATCAAGCATGATGGTGATGCGGGTCTTGCCCTTGGCGGGCGCCAAGGCACCGCGCTTGCCGCGCGAGAAATCGTATTCGTCTTTCATTGATCAAGCCTCCAGAAAATATGCGCGACGTTCGCTCGGTGTGGCGACACGTGCGGAAATGATTCGTACGACGTTGGCCTCGCGATAACTGTACGCAACCACCAGCAAACGCCCTTTGCCGTCGAGGCCGAGGGTGATCCAGCGCTGTTCGTCATGGTCGTTGTCCTCGATCGTCAGCGCGCGTTCGTCATGAAAGACCGGCTCGGTCTCGGCAAGGCTGACGCCCCTGTGCTTGAGTTTGTTGGCTGCGTTCTTGCTTTTGTCGTACTGAATTTCGAATGACTTCATTATGCATACTTTATATGTATAAAAAAGAGCGCCAGTGCACCGCTGGTCGCCATGAACAATTCAGCCTAGTGCGATAAAAACCGGGGGCAGGAGGGGATGTGTTGCCGGATTTGTGGGAGATGGAGGTGGCGAGATAGAAGCTTGGGTGGCTACCTATCCATTATGTGACTGATAAGTTGTATACAACTCTATGGACATTTGTCACGAGTATTGAATACAGTGTGCGCATAACAAAAACCAGGGAACCCCCCACATGAAAACGCCCCATGTTTCACACCAACGGCCCGAGGACGAAAATCTCGGGGTCGGCGCGAATATGGCTTACGGCCTGCAACATGTTCTGACCATGTACGGCGGTATCGTTGCGGTGCCACTGATCATCGGCCAGGCGGCCGGGCTGTCGCCGGCGGACATTGGTTTGTTGATTGCTGCTTCATTGTTTGCGGGGGGGCTGGCGACACTGCTGCAAACCCTGGGTCTACCGTTTTTTGGCTGTCAGTTGCCGCTGGTGCAGGGCGTGTCGTTCTCCGGTGTGGCGACCATGGTCGCGATCGTCAGCAGTGGCGGGGAGGGCGGCTTTCAGTCGGTGCTGGGGGCGGTGATTGCCGCATCGTTGATCGGCTTGCTGATCACCCCGGTGTTCTCGCGAATCACCAAGTTTTTCCCTCCACTGGTCACCGGCATCGTGATCACTACCATCGGCCTGACGCTGATGCCGGTGGCTGCGCGCTGGGCCATGGGCGGCAACAGCCATGCGCCGGACTTCGGCAGCATGCAGAACATCGGTCTGGCGGCCGTGACGCTGGTGCTGGTGTTGCTGCTGAGCAAGGTCGGCAGCTCGACCATCTCGCGTCTGTCGATCCTGTTGGCCATGGTGATCGGCACGGTGCTGGCGGTATTTCTCGGCATGGCGGATTTCTCCGGTGTCACCCAAGGGCCGATGTTCGGCTTCCCGACGCCGTTCCACTTTGGCATGCCGACCTTCCACTTCGCCGCGATCCTGTCGATGTGCATCGTGGTCATGGTGACCCTGGTGGAAACCTCGGCGGACATTCTGGCGGTCGGTGAGATCATCGGCACCAAGGTCGACTCCAAACGCCTGGGCAACGGTCTGCGCGCGGACATGCTGTCGAGCATGTTTGCCCCTATCTTCGGTTCGTTCACCCAGAGCGCCTTCGCGCAGAACGTCGGGCTGGTGGCGGTGACCGGGATCAAGAGCCGTTTCGTGGTGGCCACAGGCGGTATCTTCCTGGTGATTCTCGGTCTGCTGCCGTTCATGGGCCGGGTGATCGCAGCAGTGCCGACGTCGGTGCTGGGCGGCGCCGGTATCGTGCTGTTCGGTACGGTGGCGGCGAGCGGGATTCGCACGCTGTCGAAGGTCGATTACCGCAATAACGTCAACCTGATCATCGTCGCCACCTCGATCGGCTTCGGCATGATCCCGATTGCCGCGCCGAACTTCTACGATCATTTCCCGAGCTGGTTCGCGACCATTTTCCACTCGGGCATCAGCTCGTCGGCGATCATGGCGATTGTGCTGAACCTGACCTTCAACCACTTCACTGCCGGCAATTCGGACCAGCAGTCGGTGTTTGCCGCCGCGGAAGAGCGCACCCTGCGTTATCGCGACCTGGCGGCGCTGCGTGAGGGCGATTACTTCAGTGACGGCAAGCTGCACGATTGCGATGGCAAGGAAGTGCCGGTGATCGAGCCTGATGATCACGATCATGGGCATGGTGCGCCGAAGACCCAGATGAAGAGCAGCGAACACGTTTGATCGCTGATTGAGTAAAAAAGGCCGAACTGTAGTTCGGCCTTTTCGTTTGAAGATCAAAAGATCGCAGCCTTCGGCAGCTCCTGCAGGGGAACGCATTCCACATGTAGGAGCTGCCGCAGGCTGCGATCTTTTGACTTTTCGAGCGCCCACAAAAAAGCCCCTGAATCTTTCAATTCAGGGGCTTTGCTATTTGGCTCCACAACCTGGACTCGAACCAGGGACCCAATGATTAACAGTCATTTGCTCTACCAACTGAGCTATTGCGGAATTGGTGCGTATGTTACTGATTCAAAAAGAGAAGTCAAGCAATGGATGTAAATTTTCTGGTGTGGGCAGGACGGACGGTGATTTGTCAGTGATTGGCGGTTACCAGAAAACCATCGGCGGTCTACCATGGGGCCCCGGAAGTGGTCACACGCGCTGCCGGCCATTCGCCGAAAAGGTATGCGCCATGAAGCCTGCAATCCGCAACAACGAGGTGCTCGCATGAGCATCGCGCAAATCAGTCTGCCCAAGGGCGTTGGCCCCCACGCCGAGAAACTCTTCGACGCAATCACTCAGGCCGGTACAGCTGAGGAACTCAATCGCGCTGGCGGCAAGGCCGAAGGTTTCGTGCTCGGCCTGGAAAGCACCAAGGCGATCAAAAGCCAGATCGCCGAATCGCTGTACGTCGTGTATGACGATGCCGCGAGTCAGCGCGCGAGCGAACTGGCTTAACTGCCGAAGGTAATCGTTCCGAGCAGCAATTTGGCGTACGCCGCGGTGGCCGCCAGTTGCACCAGCCACAGGGCGAAACCGCCGAGAAACACCCCGGCGGCGACTTGCAGCACCAGGCTTTTTTCGCGTTTGGCCGGGGCGCGGGGGATGAAGTCATCCAGGTCGTCACGGTCGGCGCGCAGGTTGTCGTTTTTCATTTGGGTTCTCATAAAATTCTTGGATAAACACAAAACTCTGTAGGAGTGAGCCTGCTCGCGATAGCGTCTTGTCAGCCTAAGCATCATTGCTTGATCCACCGCTATCGCGAGCAGGCTCACTCCTACAGGTTGATTTGTGTGCAGTCTAGAGGGTGTGGACATCATTCCGGGACAAATAAAAAACGGGAAGCCCCAAGGCTTCCCGTTTTTCATTGCCAGGCGAAATCAGATGACCTGAACGATCGCATCCGTTACCGCTTTGATGTTGCTCTGGTTCAGTGCCGCGACGCAGATGCGGCCGGTGTCCAGGGCGTAGATGCCGAACTCGTTACGCAGGCGGTGCACCTGTTCGGTGGTCAGGCCGGAGTAGGAGAACATGCCGCGTTGACGGCCAACGAAGCTGAAGTCACGCTGCGGGGCTTTCTCGGCCAACAGGGCAACCATCTGCTCGCGCATGCCGCGAATGCGCAGGCGCATTTCTGCCAGTTCCGCTTCCCACTGGGCGCGCAGTTCCGGGCTGTTCAACACAGCGGCGACGATGCTTGCACCGTGGGTCGGCGGGTTGGAGTAGTTGGTGCGGATCACACGCTTGACCTGCGACAGCACGCGCGCGCTTTCTTCTTTCGATTCGCTGACGATCGACAATGCACCAACGCGCTCGCCGTACAGCGAGAACGACTTGGAGAACGAGCTCGAAACGAAGAAGGTCAGGCCCGATTCAGCGAACAGACGCACAGCCGCGGCGTCTTCGTCGATGCCGTCACCGAAACCCTGGTAAGCCATGTCGAGGAACGGCACGTGACCTTTGGTCTTGACCACGTCCAGCACGTTTTTCCAGTCGGCCGGGGTCAGGTCGACGCCGGTCGGGTTGTGGCAGCAGGCGTGCAACACAACGATCGAGCCGTTCGGCAGGGCGTTGAGGTCGTCGAGCATGCCGGCACGGTTCACGTCATGGGTGGCGGCGTCGTAGTAACGGTAGTTCTGCACCGGGAAGCCAGCGGTTTCGAACAGCGCGCGGTGGTTTTCCCAGCTCGGGTCGCTGATCGCCACGACGGCGTTCGGCAGCAGTTGCTTGAGGAAGTCGGCACCGATTTTCAGCGCGCCGGTACCGCCGACGGCCTGAGTGGTGACGATGCGACCGGCAGCGATCAGTGGCGAGTCGTTACCGAACAGCAGCTTTTGCACCGCCTGGTCGTAGGCCGCGATGCCGTCGATCGGCAGGTAGCCACGGGAGGCGTGCTGGGCAGCGCGAATGGTTTCGGCTTCGATCACCGCGCGCAGCAGGGGAATTCGCCCCTCTTCGTTGCAGTAAACACCTACACCCAGGTTGACCTTGGTGGTCCGGGTATCGGCGTTGAATGCTTCGTTGAGGCCCAGGATTGGATCGCGGGGTGCCATTTCGACAGCGGAGAACAGGCTCATTATTACGGCGGCTCTGAATGGAGAGTGGAGGGACGTGTCGCGCTCCAGCCGAATGCACTAGAGCGGTGCACAAACGGGGAGCTAGTATAGAGGCCATCACTGAGCAATGGCGACAGGCGATTCAGCTTTTCAGGCAAGTTTTTCCGATTATTTCTTGACCGTTAGTCGATTGACTCTGTCAGAGACTTTACCGGATGTAGGACGTTTGCCTTGAAAGGCGAGGCAATCGGCTCCACATTGAGCACAATCTTCGTTTTTCCTTGAGCGACAACGGTCGTTTGCGGTCATCCCCGCGGCTCGGCTGTTTTCTGCGCGAGCCGCGATCCCAGAGGTGTGTATGTCCGAATTCCAGCTAGTCACCCGCTTCGAGCCCGCCGGCGATCAGCCAGAAGCGATCCGCCAATTGGTCGAGGGCATCGAAGCCGGGCTGGCGCACCAGACGCTGCTCGGTGTGACCGGCTCGGGCAAGACCTTCAGCATCGCCAACGTCATCTCGCAGGTACAACGCCCGACGCTGGTGCTGGCGCCGAACAAGACCCTCGCCGCGCAACTGTATGGCGAGTTCAAGGCGTTCTTCCCGAATAACGCGGTCGAGTATTTCGTTTCCTACTACGACTACTATCAGCCCGAAGCCTATGTGCCGTCGTCCGACACCTTCATCGAGAAGGACGCGTCGATCAACGACCACATCGAGCAGATGCGCTTGTCCGCGACTAAGGCGTTGCTCGAGCGCAAGGACGCGATCATCGTCACCACGGTGTCGTGCATCTACGGTCTTGGTAGTCCGGAAACCTATTTGAAGATGGTGCTGCACGTCGATCGCGGCGACAAACTCGATCAGCGCGCCTTGCTGCGGCGTCTGGCCGACCTGCAATACACCCGCAACGACATGGATTTTGCCCGGGCGACTTTCCGCGTGCGCGGCGACGTGATCGACATCTATCCGGCGGAGTCCGATCTGGAGGCGATCCGCATTGAGCTGTTCGATGACGAGGTCGAGAGCATCTCCGCGTTCGACCCGCTGACCGGCGAAGTCATCCGCAAGATGCCGCGCTTCACCTTCTACCCGAAGAGTCACTACGTGACGCCGCGCGAGACCCTGCTCGACGCCATCGAACACATCAAAGTCGAATTGCAGGAACGCCTCGAATACCTGCGCAGCAACAACAAACTGGTCGAGGCCCAGCGCCTCGAACAGCGCACCCGTTTCGACCTGGAAATGATCCTCGAACTGGGTTATTGCAACGGCATCGAAAACTACTCGCGCTACCTGTCCGGACGTCCGGCCGGTGCCGCGCCGCCGACGCTGTACGACTATCTGCCAGCCGACGCCTTGCTGGTGATCGACGAATCCCACGTCAGCGTGCCGCAAGTCGGCGCGATGTATAAGGGCGATCGTTCGCGTAAA
The DNA here is from genome assembly GCF_016756945.1 of Pseudomonas sp. MWU318. Taxonomy (NCBI): domain Bacteria; kingdom Pseudomonadati; phylum Pseudomonadota; class Gammaproteobacteria; order Pseudomonadales; family Pseudomonadaceae; genus Pseudomonas; species Pseudomonas sp. MWU318. Next base: position 215,098 of record NZ_JAESJL010000008.1, on the reverse strand, counting down.
GAAACCCTGGTCGAATACGGCTTCCGCCTGCCGTCGGCGCTGGACAACCGGCCGATGCGCTTTGACGAGTGGGAAGGGGTCAGCCCGCAGACCATTTTCGTCTCGGCGACGCCGGGCAACTACGAGGCCGAGCATGCCGGACGTGTGGTCGAGCAAGTGGTGCGTCCGACCGGTCTGGTCGACCCGCAAGTCGAGGTGCGTCCGGCGCTGACCCAGGTCGATGACCTGCTCTCGGAAATCACCAAACGCGTGGCGGTCGAGGAGCGGGTGCTGGTCACCACGCTGACCAAACGCATGGCCGAAGACCTCACTGATTATCTCGCCGACCACGGCGTGCGCGTGCGTTACTTGCACTCGGACATCGACACCGTCGAACGGGTCGAGATCATCCGCGACCTGCGTCTGGGCACCTTCGATGTGCTGGTGGGGATCAACCTGCTGCGTGAAGGTCTGGACATGCCGGAAGTGTCGCTGGTGGCGATTCTCGATGCCGACAAGGAAGGCTTCCTGCGTTCCGAGCGCTCGCTGATCCAGACCATCGGCCGGGCCGCGCGGAACCTCAATGGCCGGGCGATTCTCTACGCCGACCGCATCACCGGCTCGATGGAACGGGCGATTGGCGAGACCGAGCGTCGTCGCGACAAGCAGATCGCCTTCAACCTGGAAAACGGCATCACCCCGAAAGGCGTATTCAAGGACGTCGCCGACATCATGGAGGGCGCCACCGTACCTGGCTCGCGCAGCAAGAAGCGCAAGGGCATGGCCAAGGCTGCCGAAGAAAACGCCAAGTACGAAGCCGAACTGCGCTCACCGAGCGAAATCACCAAACGCATTCGCGCGCTGGAAGAGAAGATGTACCAGTTGGCGCGGGATCTTGAGTTCGAAGCGGCGGCGCAGATGCGCGATGAGATTGCCAAACTTCGCGAGCGGCTGTTGGCGGTCTGATGCCTGATGTTAAACCTGTAGGAGCTGCCGAAGGCTGCGATCTTTTGATCTTGTTTTTTACAATCAAAAGCAAAAGATCGCAGCCTTCGGCAGCTCCTACAGGGTGGTGTTCAGTTTAATGCGCTTCCCCAGCCTTCAGCCCTTGCGGCAATTTCCTGGTCAACAAGATCGCCAGCATGCTGACCCCCAGCGCAATCCCGACGAAATGAAACGCGTCGTTGTAGGCCATGATCAACGCCTGCTGATGCACGATCTCACTCAACTTGCCGAGCGCCGCCGTGTCACTGCCAAAGCGGTCGGTCATTGATGCCAGTCGCTCGGCCACTTGCGGATTGGTCGGCACCACCGCTTCACGCAAATAATCGAAGTAAGTCTTGGTGCGTGCATCCAATAGCGTGGCGAGCAGGGCGATGCCGATCGCGCCCCCCAGGTTGCGCAGGATGTTGAACAGGCTCGATGCCGACCCCGCGTCCTGCGGCAGGATGTACGCGGTGGCGATCAGCGAAATGGTCACCATGATCAGCGGCTGGCCCAGTGCCCGGATGATCTGGATCTGATTGAACTGCGGCCCGGCGAAATCCGGGTTGAGCACCCCCGACGAAAAACTCGCCAGCCCGAACAACCCGAAGCCCAGGGTGCACAGCCACTTCGGCGAAACGAACTTCATCAGCTTCGGCACCAGCGGAATCAGGAACAGCTGCGGCACGCCCATCCACATGATCACTTCGCCGATCTGCAGGGCGTTGTAGTTCTGGATCTGCGCCAGGTACAGCGGCAGCAGATAAATCGAGCCATACAAGCCGACGCCCATGCCCAGGCTGGAAATGCTCGACAGGCCGAAGTTGCGATTGCGCAGGATGCCGAGGTTGATCAGCGGGTTGGGTTTGGAAATCTGCACGATGACGAAGGTGATCAGGCTCAGCAGGGCAATGCTGCCCAGGGTCACGATCAGGTTCGATTCGAGCCAGTCCTTGCGGTGGCCTTCTTCGAGAAAGACTTGCAGGCAGCCGAGGCCGACACCCAGTGTGAGAATTCCGGTGTAGTCGGTGCTTTTCAGCAGCTCCCAGTGCGCTTCTTTCTTCTCCAGTCCGTACATCAGTCCGGCGATCATGATCAGCCCCGGCGGGATGTTGATGTAGAAGATGTATTCCCAGCCCCAGTTTTCCGTGAGCCAGCCGCCAAGGGTCGGGCCGATGGAGGGGGCGAAGGTCGCGGTCATGGCGAACATCGCCATGCCTTTGGCGCGGTGGTGTTCGGGGAGTTTGATCAGGGTGAGGGTGAACGCCAGCGGGATCAGCGCGCCGCCGGTGAAGCCCTGCATGGCGCGAAAGACGATCATGCTTTCGAGGCTCCAGGCCATCGAACACAGCAACGAGGACACCAGAAACCCCAGCGACACCCACACCGCAAGGCGCCGTGCCGAGAGCAACTGCACCAGCCACGCGGTCAGCGGAATCATGATGATTTCCGCGACCAGATACGAGGTGGAAATCCACGAGCCTTCTTCCAGCGTCGCCGACAGCGCGCCTTGAATGTCTTTGAGCGAGGAGTTGGTGATCTGGATGTCGAGCACCGCCATGAAGGCGCCGAGCATCACGCTCATTACCGCAATCCAGTCCCGCCGGGTCGGTTCGCCGACCGGGCGGATCAGCGAATCACCGGCCATTGTCTGGGGTGTCTTTGATGTTCACGGTGGCGGTGACCGACATGCCCGGGCGGATCTTGCCGTGCAGCGGGTTATCGGCCTTGAAGGTCAGCTTCACCGGAATCCGCTGCACGACTTTGGTGAAGTTGCCGGTGGCGTTATCCGGCGGCAACAGGCTGAACTGCGCACCGGAGGCGGCGAACAGGCTGTCGACTCGCGCTTCGATCGGCGTGTCGCTGTAGGCATCGAAGGTCAGCTCGGCTTTCTGTCCGGGCTGCATGTGGCCGATCTGGGTTTCCTTGAAGTTGGCCTGCACCCAGATGTCTTCGTCCGGGACGATCGACAGCAGATACGCGCCGGCCTGCACCACTTGGCCATTGCGTGCGGCGCGCTGGCCGACCATGCCGCTGATCGGCGCGTGGATTTCGCTGCGAGTGAGGTTGAGTTCGGCCTGGGCGATGTCTGCACGGGCGTTGGCAATCTGCGCGTCGAGGCGTTTGATCTCGGCCGTCAGTGCGTTGACCTGCTGGCGCTGGCTCTGTGCATCGGCCTGGGCCTTGGCCACTTGCGAGCGGGCGATATGGGCGTCAGCGGAGAGGGTGGTCACTCGTTCTTCGGAAACGTAGCCGGGTTTGCGCAGGGTTTCAGCACGCGATAAATCCATCTGCGAGCGGCCAAGCGTGGCTTGAGTGGTCGCCACTTGCGCGTCACTGGCGGCGATCAGGCTCGATTGTTGAGTCAATTTGCTTTGTGCCTGTAAGCGCTCGGCTTCGCGAGTGGCGAGGGCGGCATTGGCGCGATCGACGGCGAGGCGGAAATCATTGGGTTCGAGGCGCACCAGCAACTGGCCTTTTTCCACGTGCTGGTTGTCCTGCACCAGCACTTCGTCGATGCGCGCGCTCAACTGGCTGGAGACGCGGGTGATCTCGCCCTGGACATAGGCGTTATCGGTGCTTTCATAAAAGCGCCCCTTGAAAAACCAATGGGCGAAGAAGCCCCCGGCAATCAACAGCACCAGGAGCAGGAAAATAAACAGGCGACGCTTGAGTTGGGCAGGCATGAGGCAAACTGTAGTCGAGGAATTGTAAGGAAAGTTATCTGCGGCTGAATCTGGCATACCGCCGATAAACGGTAAATGCCGATGGCTGATATTCAGCCCGTCACCACGGTCTATGGGCGTTACAGACGCAAACTTGGCTTAAATGCCCTGCCCGCTGGAGCGGGGCGGGTGTCGCCTGTTACCATTCGCCGCTTGATTGTTTTGCTTTTCATTCTTTTCGAGACATGCCATGACCACCGTCCGCACTCGCATCGCGCCATCGCCTACCGGGGACCCCCACGTAGGTACCGCTTACATCGCATTGTTCAACTACTGCTTTGCCAAGCAGCATGGCGGTGAGTTCATCCTGCGCATCGAAGACACTGACCAGTTGCGTTCGACCCGCGAGTCCGAACAGCAGATCTTCGACGCCCTGCGCTGGCTGGGGATCGACTGGAGCGAAGGCCCGGACGTTGGCGGCCCGCACGGCCCGTACCGGCAGAGCGAGCGTGGCGATATCTATCAGAAGTATTGCCAGCAACTGGTCGACATGGGCCATGCGTTCCCATGCTTCTGCACCGCTGAAGAACTGGATGAGATGCGCGCCGAGCAAATGGCGCGCGGCGAAACCCCGCGTTACGACGGCCGCGCGCTGCTGCTGTCGAAGGAAGAAGTCGCGGCCCGTCTGGCCGCCGGCGAACCGCACGTTATCCGCATGAAAGTGCCGACCGAAGGCGTCTGCGTGGTGCCGGACATGCTGCGTGGCGATGTCGAGATCCCGTGGGATCGCATGGACATGCAAGTGCTGATGAAGACCGACGGCCTGCCGACGTACTTCCTCGCCAACGTGGTCGACGACCACCTGATGGGCATCACCCACGTGCTGCGCGGCGAAGAATGGCTGCCATCGGCGCCGAAACTGATTTTGCTTTACGAATATTTCGGCTGGGAACAACCGGAGCTGTGCTACATGCCGCTGCTGCGTAACCCGGACAAGAGCAAGCTGTCCAAGCGCAAGAACCCGACCTCGGTGACCTTCTACGAGCGCATGGGCTTCATGCCCGAAGCGATGCTCAACTACCTCGGTCGCATGGGCTGGTCGATGCCCGACGAACGCGAGAAGTTCTCGCTGCAGGAAATGGTCGATAACTTCGACCTCAAGCGTGTGTCCCTCGGCGGGCCGATCTTCGACATCGAGAAACTGTCGTGGCTCAACGGCCAGTGGCTGCGTGACCTGCCGGTGGAAGAGTTCGCCGCACGCGTGCAGAAGTGGGCGTTCAATTCCGAGTACATGATGAAGATCGCACCGCTGGTTCAGGGGCGCGTGGAGACCTTCAGCCAGGTTGCACCGCTGGGCGGCTTCTTCTTTGCCGGTGGCGTGAACCCGGATGCCAAGCTGTTCGAATCGAAAAAGCTTTCCGGTGATCAGGTGCGTCAGTTGATGCAATTGATCCTGTGGAAGCTGGAAAGCCTGCGTCAGTGGGAGAAGGACAGCATCACCGCAACGATTCAGGCGGTGGTCGAATCCCTCGAACTGAAGCTGCGCGATGCGATGCCGCTGATGTTTGCCGCGATCACCGGGCAGGCGAGTTCGGTGTCGGTGCTCGATGCGATGGAAATCCTCGGCCCGGATCTGACCCGTTTCCGTCTGCGCCAGGCGATTGACCTGCTGGGTGGCGTGTCGAAGAAAGAAAACAAAGAGTGGGAAAAGCTGCTGGGCGCCATAGCCTAAGCACTTGCGGCTTTGTGTAGGAGCTGCCGAAGGCTGCGATCTTTTGATCTTGTTTCCTGAAGCAACGTCAAAAGATTGCAGCCTGCGCCAGCCCCTACAGGTCGGCGGTGTGCGTAAACCTCCCGGATTTTCGGGGGGAGGGCGGTAAGTGATTGTTATGCCGACAAAAAACTTTGAAATTTTTCAAAAATAAGTTTGACAGGCTTTCGATACGCCCTTAAGATTCGCCCCGTCCTCAGCGATGACATCAACGATGAGGGGCTATAGCTCAGCTGGGAGAGCGCTTGCATGGCATGCAAGAGGTCGACGGTTCGATCCCGTCTAGCTCCACCAATTTACACTTCGAAGCTTGGCCACACCGGCTCCGAAGCGATCAACACTCAGCGTTGATCAGTTGTATAGAAGGGTTTGCGTCCCCTTCGTCTAGTGGCCTAGGACACCGCCCTTTCACGGCGGTAACAGGGGTTCGAGTCCCCTAGGGGACGCCAGTTTTACAGAAGTGATGTTGCAAGATGTCACTCCGCCGCGAGGCGAAAAATCCGGGGCTATAGCTCAGCTGGGAGAGCGCCTGCATGGCATGCAGGAGGTCAGCGGTTCGATCCCGCTTAGCTCCACCAATTTTACAGTTCAAGGTCTGGCCACACCGGCCTTGAATCAGATCAGATCTCAGCACTGATCAGCTGTATAGAAGGGTTTGTGTCCCCTTCGTCTAGTGGCCTAGGACACCGCCCTTTCACGGCGGTAACAGGGGTTCGAGTCCCCTAGGGGACGCCACGATTACCCGCTCTGCGGGATTTATAAGGGTCATTCAATTATTGAATGGCCCTTTTGTTTGTCTGGCGTTTGGCCAACTCTCCTTTTTCCTTACACTGTGCTTCAGACCAGCGGTCATATCCTCGACTTGCGGAATATTATTATGCGAATAATATTCTAGTCGTAATATTCGGAGGCAACGATGAACGATAAAAAAGCTCAAACCCGCGAACGCATCCTCAAGGCTGCCAGCGCCGCACTGATGCAGCGTGGCCCGGCGGATCCCAGCGTGGGCGAAGTGATGGGCGCCGCCGGCCTGACCGTCGGTGGTTTCTACGCACACTTCGAAAGCAAGGACGCCATGATGCTCGAGGCGTTCAAGCAACTGCTCAGCCGTCGACGCGACCTGATTGCCGACATGGATTCCGAGCTGACCGGTGAAGAGCGTCGCGCCCTGGTCGCTGCGTTCTACCTGTCGCGCAAGCACCGTGATTCCAGCGATGCTGCGTGTCCGATTCCGGCCTCTATTGGCGAACTTGGGCGTCTGCCGGAATCCTTCCGCATTGCGCTGAACGAACACCTGGAACTGATGATTGCGCAGTTGGCGTCCAGCCCCGAGGACACCGACAAGGCGTTGGCCGATGTGGCGTTGATGGTGGGTGGTCTGGCGCTGGCACGCGCGCTGGGCCCGGGCGATTTATCCGATCGATTGCTGCGCGCTGCCAAGTCGGCGGTGCGTTGACCTGAAGGCAACACGCCTGAGGAGAAAGCGATGAACACGTTGAAGTGGGTTCGTGGCGTTAATGGCACCTTGGGCTGGATTGCACCGCAACGAGTAGCAAGCAAAATGCGTCAGGCGTTCATGACGCCGCGCACGTTGCCGCTGCGTGATTGGGAGCTGCCGCTGCTGGCGAGTTCAGAACGCATCACGCTGCGCTTCGGCCTATCGGCGCTGCGCTGGGGGCAGGGACCGGCGGTGCTGTTGATGCACGGTTGGGAAGGGCGGCCCACCCAGTTTGCGGCGTTGATCACAGCGTTGGTCGAGGCCGGTTACACCGTCGTTGCCCTTGATGGCCCGGCTCATGGTCGTTCGCCGGGGCGTGAAGCCAACGTCGTACTGTTCGCCCGCGCCATGCTCGAAGCGGCCGCCGAATTGCCTCCTCTTCAAGCCGTCATCGGCCACTCCATGGGCGGCGCCAGTGCCATGCTCGCGGTGCAACTGGGCCTGCGCACCGAAACCCTGGTCAGTATCGCTGCCCCCGCACGGATCCTCGGCGTGCTGCGCGGTTTCGCCCGCTACGTCGGCATGCCACCGCGGGCCCGATCGGCGTTCATCCGCCAGGTCGAGCAGGACGTCGGCATGCGCGCCGCGACCCTTGATGTCGCGCACTATCAACTGGATATGCCGGGCCTGATCGTGCATGCCGAGGACGATACCTTCGTCTCGGTCAAGGAATCGCAATTGATCCACGAATCCTGGTTCGACAGTCGCCTGCTGCGCCTGGAAAGCGGCGGCCACCAGCGGGTGCTGGCCGACCCTCGGGTGGTTGATGGTGTGTTATCACTGTTGGCGGGGCGCAGCCTTCAAGCGCGGCAATCGGCCTGACATCCGTTACACTGCCCCGGTTGAATCATCTGACCGGGAGTGGGGCATGGGCTGGGATCGGGCAACGCCGTTCACCATTGATCTGCAAGTAGGCGCCGAGGACATCGACGGGCTGGGCCACGCGAACAACGCGGTGTACGTGACCTGGCTCGAACGCTGCGCCTGGCGCCACTCGCAGCGTCTGGGGCTGGACCTGGTCGAGTACCGGCGCCTGGATCGGGCGATGGCCGTGGTGCGTCACGAAATCGATTATCTCGCGGCTGCCTACGAAGGCGACGAGCTGCAACTGGCGACCTGGATCGTCGATTGGGATCAGCGCCTGAAAATGACCCGGCACTTCCAGCTGATCCGCCCCAGCGACAACGCCACCCTGCTGCGTGCCCAGACCACTTTCGTCTGCATCGAACTGTCCAGCGGCAAGCCCAAGCGCATGCCGGCGGAGTTTATCGAGGGCTACGGCCCGGCAATCCTGTCCCCAGCCTGACCCGATCCCTGTAGGAGCTGCCCAAGGCTGCGATCTTTTGATCTTGATCTAAAAAAAGCAAAATCAAAAGATCGCAGCCTTCGGCAGCTCCTACAGGGATCTGCGGATTTGCGCGATATCCAGTAAACTGCCGCACGTTTTTTCTTCCTGAGTAGTGTTTTCCCCATGCAAATTGCCCTGGCGCCCATGGAGGGGTTGGTCGACGACATCCTGCGCGACGTGCTGACCCGCGTTGGCGGCATCGACTGGTGCGTGACCGAATTCATTCGGATCAACGATCAGTTGCTTACCCCGGCCTACTTCCACAAGTTCGGCCCGGAGCTGCTCAACGGCGCCCGCACCCGTTCCGGCGTGCCGCTGCGTGTGCAATTGTTGGGTTCCGATCCGGTGTGCCTGGCGGAAAACGCGGCGCTGGCCTGCGAGCTCGGCTCGGAAGTGATCGACCTGAACTTCGGCTGTCCGGCCAAGACCGTCAACAAGTCCCGGGGTGGGGCGGTGCTGCTCAAGGAGCCGGAGCTGCTCAACTCCATCGTCGAGCATGTGCGTCGCGCCGTGCCGGCACATATTCCGGTCACCGCGAAAATGCGCCTCGGTTTCGACAGCCCGGACGGCTCATTGGTCTGCGCCACCGCGCTGGCCGAGGGCGGCGCCGAACACATTGTGGTTCACGCCCGAACCAAGGTTGATGGCTACAAGCCGCCGGCGCATTGGGAGTGGATTCCGCGGGTGCAGGACGTGGTCAAGGTGCCGGTGTTCGCCAACGGTGATATCTGGAGCGTCGAAGACTGGCGCCGCTGCCGCGAGATCAGTGGCGTCGAAGACATCATGCTCGGACGCGGTCTGGTATCGCGCCCGGATCTGGCCCGGCAGATCGCTGCCGCGCGCGCCGGTGAAGAAGTGGTCGAGATGAGCTGGGCCGAGCTGCTGCCGCTGATCCAGGACTTCTGGTTGCAAGCCAAGGCGCAGATGACCGCACGTCAATCGCCGGGTCGCTTGAAGCAATGGCTGGCGATGCTGACGCGCAATTATCCCGAGGCGACCGAGCTGTTTACCGTGCTGCGTCGCGAGACAGAACCGGATCAAGTCTCGCGTTTGCTGGGTTTGCCGGTCGCCGAAGCAGCCTGAAAAAAATCTGCAAATACTCTCTTGAAATCATTTTGGCGGTCCCTATCTAAGGGTTACGCGATGCCGAATTCGGGTCGCGGAGTCAAAAAACCTTGCTGATTGTTTTCAGGAGATTTGAACCATGAGTACTGCATTTTCCCTGGCACCACTGTTCCGTTCCTCGGTGGGTTTCGACCGTTTCAACGACCTGTTCGAAACCGCGCTGCGCAACGAGCCAGGCAGCACCTACCCACCCTACAACGTGGAAAAACACGGTGACGATCAATACCGTATCGTCGTAGCGGCCGCCGGTTTCCAGGAAGAAGACCTGGAGCTGCAAGTCGAGAAGGGTGTGCTGACCATCAGTGGCGGCAAGCGTGATGCCAACGAAGGCGTGACCTTCCTGCATCAAGGCATTGCCCAGCGTGCTTTCAAGCTGTCCTTCCGCCTGGCCGATCACATCGAGATCAAGGCCGCCGATCTGAGCAACGGTCTGCTGAGCATCGACCTGTTGCGGGTGATCCCGGAAGAAGCGAAAGCCAAGCGCATCCCGATCAACGGAGCGCAGAAGCCGGTTCTGCAATAAGGCCGAGCAAGAAAAAAGGGCGCCACTGGCGCCCTTTTTTTGTGCTCGTCATTCGAGCATTTTTTTCAACGCCTCCAACGCCACCGGCCGACTGTGCAGATAGCCCTGATACAAATGGCAGCCCAGCCCCTGCAGGAACGCCAGTTGCTCCGGCGTCTCCACGCCTTCGGCAATCACCTCCAGTTCCAGGCTGCGGGCCATGGCGACGATGGCGCGGATGATCTCGGCGTCGTTGGGGTCGGTGGTTGCGTCGCGGATGAACGACTGGTCGATTTTCAGGGTGTCCACCGGCAGGCGCTTGAGGTAGGTCAGCGATGAATAGCCGGTGCCGAAATCGTCCATGGCGAAGCTCACACCAAGTTTTTTCAGGCGACGCATTTTGCTGATGGTGTCTTCCAGGTTCTGGATGACGATGCCTTCGGTGATCTCCAGTTTCAGCAGCGAGCAGGGCAGGCCGTGGCTGCTCATGCTGTGTTCGATGCGTTCGACGAAGTCGTTCTGGCGGAACTGCCGTGGGCTGATGTTTACGCACAGGCTGAAGTTGAGCGGGTCGACCAGTTTCAGTGCGATCAATTGTTTGAACGCCTCGCAGGCCTCATCGAGGATCCAGGTGCCGACTTCCAGAATCAGGCCGCTGTCTTCCAGCACCTTGATGAATTCGGTGGGCGATTGCGCGCCGAGTTCCGGGTGATTCCAGCGCACCAGGGCTTCGGCACCAATGATGCGGTTGTCCTGCGCATCGACCTGCGGCTGGTAGTGCACGTTGAACTCGCCGCGCGACAGCGCCAGACGCAGGTCGGTCTCCATGCGCAGCCGCTCGCTGGCCGCTTTCTGCATGGTGTTGTGGTACATCTGCGTGGTGTTGCGCCCGGAATCCTTGGCCCGGTACAGGGCGATGTCGGCGCGTTTGAGCAGGTCGGTCGGGGTCGAGCCGTGATCGGGAATCAGTGCCACGCCGATGCTCGGTGTCACCTGCAGGCGCTGGCCGTCGAGGAACATCGGCTCCGACAATAGTTCGCGAATGGTGTCGGCCAGTTCCCGCACTTGTGCACTGACCTCGTTGCGCGTGCCTTCCAGGCCACTAAGCAGCACCACGAATTCATCGCCACCCAGGCGCGCAACGGTGTCCTCCATGCGCACGCTGGCTTCAAGCCGCGCGGTGATGATTTTCAGCACCGTATCGCCGACCGGATGACCCAGCGAGTCGTTGATGTGCTTGAAGTGGTCAAGGTCGAGGAACAGCAGCGCACCGCGCAGGTTGTGGCGCTTGAGCAGGGCGATCTGCTGGCTCAGGCGATCCATCAGCAAGGCGCGGTTGGGCAGATTGGTCAGCGGATCGTGATAGGCCAGATGGCGGATCTGCGCTTCGGCGTTTTTCAGCAGGCTCACATCCCGGGCGGTCAGCAGCAGGCACGCGGTTTCGTTGAGGGTGATCGGTTCGATCGAGACTTCCACCGTCAGCAGTTCGCCGCGCTTGTTGCGCCCGAGCATTTCCTGATGGTGCACGCGGCCCTTGATCTGCAGTTCGGCAAGCAGAGCCGAGCGTTGTTTCTCTTCGGCCCAGATGCCGATCTGGTACACGGTTTTGCCCACCACTTCTTCAGCACGATAACCGGTGAGGCGGCAGAAACCGTCGTTGACCTCCAGATAGCGCCCGGTGTCACGTTCGGTGATGGTGATCGCGTCGGGGCTGGAGTGGAACGCCTTGGCGAATTTCTCTTCGCTGGCCTTGAGTGCGGCCTCGGAGCGCTGTTGTTGCGTGATGTCGCGCAGGGTGGTGACGATGCACGGCTGATTGCCGACGCTGATCTGCCGGCTGGAAATCACGCACGTCAGCGACTGGCCGTCCTTGTGCTGGACGATGATCGCGACATTGCTCAGACCCTGTTCGCGGATGACGCGTTCGATGCGTTGCAGACTCTTCGCCGAGGCGTCCCACAGGCCGATGTCTTCGGCGGTGCGCCCGATCACATCGGCGGCGCTCCAGCCGAAGGTCTGGGTGAAGCTGTTGTTGATTTCGATGAACTCGCCGCTGTCCTGACGGGTAACGCAGATCGGGTCGGGGCTGACCTGGAACAGCGTGGCGAATTTCTCTTCGGAGGCGACCAGGCGTTGCTCGCGCTCGACCTGATCGGTGATGTCCAGCAAGGTCCCGGCCATGCGCAGCGGCGCGCCGTTTTCGTCGCGATACAGGCGGGCGCGGCTTTCCAGGTAGCGTGAGCTGCCATCCGCCAGTTGCACGCGATAGGTCAGTTGATAGTTGCCGGCCGGGCCTTCGCGCAGGCTGCGGTAGGCGTCGCGCATGCTGTCGCGTTCTTCGCCGGGCACGCCTTCGAAAAACTCTTCGAACGATTCGTGAAACGGGATCGGCTCCAGCCCGTGCAGTTGCGCGGCCCGCGCCGAGCCGTAGAGCATGCCGCTGGGAATGTGCCAGTCCCAGGTGCCGAGTTGCGCCGAGTCCAGCGCCAGATCAAGGCGTTCCTGACTGTCTTTCAAGGCGTGTTCGGCGGCTTTGCGTTCGGTGGTGTCGAGAAACGTGCTGAGCAGATACGGCTGGCCTTCGAGTTCGACCTTCTGCGCGCTGAGAATGCCGTCATGAATCTGCCCGTTGCTGGCGCGAAACTGCACTTCCATGCTGACCAATTCACCTTTGGCCTTGGTCTTTTTCACCAGTTCTGCGCGTTGCTCGGGGTGTACCCACAGGCCCAGTTCCAGTGTGGTGCGGCCAATGGCGCTCTGTACCGGCCAGCCGAACAGGCTTTCGAAATACTGGTTGGCTTCGGTGATCAGGCCGTCTTCCTGGCGCGTCAGCAGCACCATGTTCGGGCACAGGTGAAAAAGTGTGGCGAAACGTTTCTCCGAGCTGCTCAGAGCCTGTTCACGTTGACGCTGGTGGGTGATTTCGCGAATCACCCCGATCATTCGGGGCCGGCCGTGTTTGTCCGGCAGCAGGCTGCCGCTGATTTCCAGCCAGTGCAGGCTGCCGTCGGGCCAGCGGATGCGATGGTGCATCGCCTGTTCCAGCGGCGCGCCGGCAATCACTGCGTGGAAGGCGCGCACGGTTTTCGCCCGATCCTCGGGCGGCAGCAGGTCGAGATATTCCAGGTCCTGGGGCAGCGGTTGCCGTGGATCGAAGCCGAACAGCGCCTGGGTACCCCGTGACCAGCTGATCTGCCCGCGCTCGATGTCCCAATACCAGGCACCGAGCCGGGCGCCGTTGAGTGCGGCGAGCAATTGCGGCGCACTCTCCCAGCTCTGCTCGGAACGTCGCGGATCAATGGCCTGAATACGCGGCATCGGCGGAATTCGGTCAACAGATTTCGGCATTGTTAACGGGCCTTGAGCTGATGGTGGCGTTAGGCACAGGGACAGCGGCTCTATAGGAGTAGCACAAGTTAGCCTGGAGTCCCTGGCAGATCGATTTGCGCATCCAGCAAGGCCATGAAAGCCCTTGCCGCATTCGACAGCGTCCGTTCGGTGTGCACGATATAGCCTAGCTGGCGACTGAGCTGTATGCCTGGCAAAGGTATGCGCGCGACCTGTTCATCAAGCATGGTGCGTGGCAGAACACTCCAGGCCAGACCAATGGAGACCATCATCTTGATGGTTTCCAGGTAGTTGGTGCTCATGGCGATGTTCGGCGTCAGCCCCTGGGCTTCGAACAAGCGTTGGACAATGTGATGAGTGAAGGTGTTGCCTCCGGGAAAAACCGCCGGATGACCGGCAATGTCCGCCAGGCTCACTGCGCCCTTGCTGATCAGCGAATGTTCCGGCGCCACCACGAAATCCAGCGGGTCGTCCCACACCGGCGTGGCCTTGACCAGCGTGTGCGGTTCCGGCGCCAGGGTGATCACTGCCAGTTCCGCACGGCCATGGAGGATTTCTTCGTAGGCCACTTCCGAATCGAGGAACTGAATATCCAGCGCCACTAGCGGGTAGCGGCGGGTGAATTCCCTCAAAAGTGGCGGCAAACGGTGCAGGCCGATGTGGTGACTGGTGGCCAGGGTCAGCCGGCCGCTGACTTCGCCGGTCAGGTTGGTCAGGGCGCGGCGGGTGTCGTCCAGCACGTTGAGAATCTGATATGCCCGAGGCAGCAGGGCGCGGCCAGCCTCGGTCAGCCCCACTTCACGACCGAGTCGGTCGAACAGCCGCACCTTCAATTGCTGCTCCAGTCCGGCGATGCGTTTGCTGATCGCCGGTTGCGTCAGATGCAGGCGTTCCCCGGCGCCGGAGAAGCTGCCGGTCTCGGCGATGGCGATGAAAGCATTGAGGTTGGCCAGATCCATGGTTCGTATTCCAGTTGGTTATCCAAAGCATAAAAAATATGAATTTGAGTTATTTAATGTAACCCCATAGGATCGGCCTCACAAGCCAAAGGGTTATTGATAAGCCCAGGGCATAGAAACAAGCTGATGAGGAACCGTCTAATGGCCGGCAAAACGCTCTACGACAAGCTCTGGGATTCGCATTTGGTCAAACAGCGCGACGATGGCTCGGCGCTGATCTATATCGATCGTCACATCATCCACGAAGTGACCTCGCCGCAAGCCTTCGAAGGCCTGCGTCTGGCCGGGCGCAAGCCGTGGCGCATCGATGCCAACATCGCGACCCCGGACCACAACGTACCGACCACGCCAGAGCGCAAGGGCGGCATCGCAGCCATTGCCGACCAGGTCTCGCGTTTGCAGGTTCAGACCCTCGATGACAATTGTGATGAGTACGGCATTGTCGAGTTCAAGATGAACGACATCCGTCAGGGCATCGTCCACGTTATCAGCCCGGAGCAGGGCGCGACCTTGCCGGGCATGACCGTGGTCTGCGGCGACTCGCACACCTCGACCCACGGCGCTTTCGGTGCCTTGGCACACGGGATCGGCACTTCCGAAGTGGAGCACGTGCTCGCCACCCAGTGCCTGGTCGCGAAGAAAATGAAGAACATGCTGGTGCGCGTCGAAGGCCAGTTGCCATTCGGTGTGACGGCCAAGGACATCGTCCTCGCGGTAATCGGCAAGATCGGTACCGCCGGCGGTAACGGCCACGCCATCGAATTCGCCGGCAGCGCGATCCGCGACCTGTCCGTCGAAGGCCGCATGACCATCTGCAACATGTCCATCGAGGCCGGCGCCCGCGTGGGTCTGGTGGCCGCGGATGAAAAAACCGTCGAGTACGTCAAGGGCCGTCCGTTCGCACCGACAGGCGCGCAGTGGGATCAGGCGGTTGAAGCCTGGAAAGACCTGGTCTCCGACGCTGATGCCAAGTTCGACACCGTAGTTGAACTCGACGCGGCGCAGATCAAGCCGCAAGTCAGCTGGGGCACTTCGCCTGAAATGGTGTTGGCCGTTGATCAGAACGTGCCGGATCCGGCCAAAGAGATGGATCTGGTCAAGCGCGATTCGATCGTCCGCGCCTTGAAATACATGGGTTTGACCGCCAATCAGGCGATCACCGACATTCAGCTGGATCGCGTGTTCATCGGCTCCTGCACCAACTCGCGCATCGAAGATTTGCGCGCTGCGGCCGTGATCGCCAAGGGCCGCAAAGTCGCTTCGACGATCAAGCAGGCGATTGTCGTACCGGGTTCGGGTCTGGTGAAGGCGCAGGCGGAAGCCGAGGGTCTCGACAAGATCTTCCTCGAAGCCGGTTTCGAATGGCGTGAGCCGGGTTGCTCGATGTGCCTGGCGATGAACCCGGACCGTTTGGAGTCCGGCGAGCATTGCGCCTCGACCTCCAACCGTAACTTCGAAGGCCGTCAGGGCGCCGGTGGCCGTACCCACCTCGTGAGCCCGGCCATGGCCGCTGCGGCGGCGGTGAACGGTCGTTTCATCGACGTTCGTGAATTGATCTAAAAGGAGCGCAGCATGAAAGCTTTTACCCAGCACACTGGTCTTGTCGCGCCTCTGGATCGTGCCAACGTCGACACCGACCAGATCATTCCCAAGCAGTTTTTGAAGTCGATCAAGCGCACCGGTTTCGGCCCGAACCTGTTCGACGAGTGGCGTTACCTGGATGTCGGCCAGCCGTACCAGGACAACTCCAAGCGCCCGTTGAACAAGGAATTTGTGCTCAACGCCGAGCGTTATCAAGGCGCCAGTGTGTTGCTGGCCCGCGAGAACTTCGGTTGCGGCTCCAGCCGTGAACACGCCCCGTGGGCACTGGAAGAATACGGTTTCCGCAGCATCATCGCGCCGAGCTACGCCGACATCTTCTTCAACAACAGCTTCAAGAACGGCTTGCTGCCGATCATCCTGAGCGACGCTGAAGTCGATGAATTGTTCAAGCAGGTCGAGGCCGAGCCGGGCTATCAATTGCAGATCGATCTGCACGAGCAGACCGTGACCAGCCCGAACGGCAAGGTGTACCGCTTCGAGATCGACGCGTTCCGCAAGCATTGCTT
The DNA here is from genome assembly GCF_016756945.1 of Pseudomonas sp. MWU318. Taxonomy (NCBI): domain Bacteria; kingdom Pseudomonadati; phylum Pseudomonadota; class Gammaproteobacteria; order Pseudomonadales; family Pseudomonadaceae; genus Pseudomonas; species Pseudomonas sp. MWU318. Next base: position 198,810 of record NZ_JAESJL010000008.1, on the reverse strand, counting down.
GTTGAACGGTCTGGACGATATCGGCCTGACCTTGCAGGACGGCGATGCGATTGCGGCGTTCGAGGCCAAGCATCGTGTGAGCCAGCCGTGGCTGTTTCGCGACGCGTAATGATTTGCGGCGACACGGAAAAGATCGCAGCCTTCGGCAGCTCCTACATGGGCCGCGTAAACCTGTAGGAGCTGCCGCAGGCTGCGATCTTTTGATCTTGAAAATGAAAGGAAACCGCCATGACCAGCACCGCCCAGCACACCCAGGTTGTACAAAAGCAATTCGGTGAACAGGCCGCCGCCTACCTGAGCAGCGCCGTTCACGCGCAAGGCACCGAATTCGCGCTGCTACAGGCTGAGCTGGCAGGGCAGGGCGCGGCCCGGGTGCTGGACCTGGGGTGCGGCGCCGGTCATGTGAGTTTTCATGTGGCGCCGCTGGTCAAGGAAGTGGTGGCCTACGATCTGTCGCAGCAAATGCTCGACGTGGTGGCCGCTGCGGCTGTGGATCGCGGTTTTGCCAATATCTCCACGGTCAACGGTGCCGCCGAGCGCCTGCCGTTTGCCGATGGTGAATTCGATTACGTGTTCAGCCGTTATTCGGCGCACCATTGGAGCGATCTCGGGGTGGCGCTGCGCGAAGTGCGTCGGGTGCTGAAACCGGGCGGTGTGGCAGCGTTCATCGACGTGTTGTCACCGGGCAGTCCGTTGTTCGACACTTACCTGCAAAGCGTCGAAGTGCTGCGCGACACCAGCCACGTGCGCGATTATTCCGCCGGCGAGTGGCTGCGGCAGGTCAGCGAGGCCGGGCTGCATACCCGCAGCACCAGTCGTCAGCGCCTGCGTCTGGAATACAGCAGTTGGGTCGAGCGCATGCGCACGCCCGAGGTGATGCGCGCAGCGATCCGCCAGTTGCAGCAGTCGATGGGCAACGAAGTACGAGAATATTTTGAGATTGATGCCGACGGCTCGTTCAGTACAGATGTAATCGTACTGATGGCTGAACGCTAAGCATTTTTCCGGGCGCGCCTGTCAGAGGCGCACCGATTGAAGACACGAGGAAAGCATGAGCAAGCAGATTCTGATTCTCCCAGGTGACGGTATTGGTCCGGAAATCATGGCCGAAGCGGTCAAGGTGCTGGAGCTGGCCAACGACAAGTACAGCCTGGGCTTCGAGCTGAGCCATGACGTGATCGGTGGCGCCGCCATCGACAAGCATGGCGTGCCGTTGGCCGACGAAACCCTCGAGCGTGCCCGTGCTGCCGATGCAGTCCTGCTGGGCGCCGTGGGCGGCCCGAAATGGGACACCATCGAGCGTGACATCCGCCCTGAGCGTGGTCTGCTGAAAATCCGTGCGCAACTGGGCCTGTTCGGCAACCTGCGTCCGGCGATCCTCTACCCGCAACTGGCCGACGCTTCAAGCCTGAAGCCGGAAATCGTTGCCGGTCTGGACATCCTGATCGTGCGTGAGCTGACCGGCGGCATTTACTTCGGCGCGCCACGCGGCACTCGTACCCTGGAAAGCGGCGAGCGTCAGTCCTACGACACCCTTCCGTACAGCGAAAGCGAAATCCGCCGCATCGCCCGCGTCGGTTTCGACATGGCCATGGTTCGCGGCAAGAAGCTGTGCTCGGTGGACAAGGCTAACGTGCTGGCGTCCAGCCAACTGTGGCGTGAAGTGGTCGAGCAGGTCGCCAAGGATTACCCTGAAGTCGAACTGAGCCACATGTACGTCGACAACGCCGCCATGCAACTGGTGCGCGCACCGAAGCAGTTCGACGTGATCGTCACCGACAACATGTTCGGCGACATCCTCTCCGACGAAGCCTCGATGCTCACCGGTTCGATCGGCATGCTGCCGTCGGCCTCGCTGGATTCGAACAACAAGGGCATGTACGAGCCGTGCCACGGTTCGGCGCCGGACATCGCAGGCAAAGGCATTGCCAACCCGTTGGCGACCATTCTGTCGGTGTCGATGATGCTGCGTTACAGCTTCAATCTGCACGATGCGGCCGATGCCATCGAGAAGGCCGTCAGCGTGGTGCTGGATCAAGGCTTGCGTACCGGTGACATCTATTCGGCCGGTTGCACTAAAGTCGGAACGCAGGAAATGGGTGACGCAGTAGTCGCCGCGCTGCGGAATCTGTAATCTCTCGGGCCCGCTGCGAAATTCAATACAAAGCAGCGGCCCACTTTTCAAGAAGGTGTAGTTGCGATGAAACGTGTAGGTCTGATCGGTTGGCGCGGCATGGTCGGTTCCGTGCTCATGCAGCGGATGCTGGAAGAGCAGGATTTCGATCTTATCGAGCCGGTGTTTTTCACCACTTCCAATGTCGGTGGCCAAGGCCCGTCCGTGGGCAAGGACATTGCTCCGCTCAAGGACGCTTACAGCATTGAAGAGCTGAAAACCCTCGACGTGATCCTGACCTGCCAGGGCGGCGACTACACCAGCGAAGTGTTCCCGAAGCTGCGCGAAGCCGGCTGGCAGGGTTACTGGATCGACGCGGCTTCCAGCCTGCGGATGAACGATGACGCGGTCATCATTCTCGACCCGGTCAACCGCAAGGTCATCGACCAGCAACTGGACGCGGGCACCAAGAACTACATCGGCGGCAACTGCACCGTCAGCCTGATGCTGATGGGCCTGGGCGGTCTGTTCGAGGCCGGTCTGGTCGAGTGGATGAGCGCCATGACTTATCAGGCGGCCTCCGGTGCCGGCGCGCAGAACATGCGTGAACTGATCAAACAGATGGGCGCGACCCACGCTGCGGTGGCCGATCAACTGGCCGATCCGGCCAGCGCGATCCTCGACATCGACCGTCGCGTGGCCGAAGCCATGCGCAGCGACGCGTACCCGACCGAAAACTTCGGCGTGCCGCTGGCCGGCAGCCTGATCCCGTGGATCGACAAGGAACTGCCGAACGGCCAGAGCCGTGAAGAGTGGAAGGCTCAGGCCGAGACCAACAAGATCCTCGGCCGCTTCAAGAGCCCGATCCCGGTCGACGGCATCTGCGTGCGCATCGGCGCCATGCGTTGCCACAGCCAGGCGCTGACCATCAAGCTGAACAAAGACGTGCCGATCGCTGATATCGAAGGGCTGATCAGCCAGCACAACCCTTGGGTCAAACTGGTGCCGAACAACCGCGACATCAGCATGCAGGAGCTGAGCCCGACCAAGGTCACCGGCACCCTGAACGTACCGGTGGGTCGTCTGCGCAAGCTGAACATGGGCTCGCAATTCGTCGGTGCCTTCACCGTCGGCGACCAACTGCTGTGGGGCGCGGCCGAACCGCTGCGTCGCATGCTGCGGATTTTGCTGGAGCGTTGATCGCTTGATGCAATGAAAGAACCCGTGCCTTGTGAGAGGTGCGGGTTTTTTTATGCCTTGGATTTTCGGGTATCAGGTCTGGCCTCATCGCTGGCAAGCCAGCTCCCACAGTTTTCAGGTATGTACAAACATCTGCGTCCCACATCGACCACTGTGGAGCTGGCTTGCCAGCGATGAGGCCGGTACAGGCGCCACAAATCCCCGACAGAAATTGCCTGCATGCCAGTCACCCGGTAAAGTGCCGCTCCCCCCGTTTCGCCAGAGGTAGAACCATGACCCAGACCCTTGATATTGCCGTCGTCGGCGCCACCGGTACTGTCGGCGAAACCCTCGTACAGATTCTCGAAGAGCGCGACTTTCCGGTCGGCAACCTGCACTTGCTGGCGAGCAGCGAATCCGCTGGCAGCTCGGTGCTGTTTCGCAACAAGAACGTGCGCGTGCGTGAAGTCGACGAGTTCGATTTCAGCAAGGTAAAACTGGTGTTCTTCGCCGCTGGCGCTGCCGTTTCCCTGAGTTACGCGGCGCGTGCTCATGCGGCCGGTTGCTCGCTGATCGATCTGTCCGGCGCATTGCCGGCCGAGCAGGCGCCGCAAGTGGTGCCGGAGGCCAACGCTGAGGTGATCGCCGGTCTGAAAGCACCGTTCAAGGTCAGCAGCCCAAGCCCTTCGGCGACGACGCTGGCCGTGGTGCTGGCGCCGCTTCTCGATTTGATTGAGCTGCAATACGTCAACGTCACCGCCAATCTGGCCGTGTCCGCCCAGGGTCGCGAGGCTGTGACCGAGCTGGCGCGACAGACCGCCGAGTTGCTGAACATGCGTCCGCTGGAGCCGACTTTTTTCGATCGGCAGATGGCCTTCAACCTGTTGGCCCAGGTCGGCACGCCCGACGCTCAAGGCCACACGCTGCTGGAAAAACGTCTGGTGCGCGAGTTGCGTCAGGTGCTGAAGCAGCCTTTATTAAAGATTTCCGTCACTTGCGTTCAAGCCCCGGTGTTTTTTGGCGATAGCTATAGCGTGACCTTGCAGTCAGCGAGTGCGATTGACCTGGCAAAGGTCAACGCTGCGCTTGAGGATGCGCCCGGTATCGAGCTGGTTGAAGCCGGCGATTATCCGACCGCGGTGGGTGACGCGGTGGGGCAGGACGTTGTCTATGTCGGTCGGGTGCGCAGCGGTGTCGACGACCCGGCGGAACTTAATCTGTGGCTGACGTCAGATAACGTACGCAAAGGCGCGGCCCTGAATGCTGTGCAGGTCGCTGAATTGTTGATAAAAGACCTGCTGTAAAAGATACTTGGCAACAATTTGTCGACTGATTCTAGGTGAGCGCTATGCTTGCCCGGAGCACTCGATAACGTGTCACCCTCCGGGACTTTCCGGGGCATCAAAGAAATGATCGCGCGCGGCAGTCTGTCGTCGTCGCGCGCAATGCCTTACGGCAGCGGCAATCAACATCTTCTCGCTGGCCGAGGAACGTTCAAACAAAGGATGAGGCTATGGTTCAAGTTCGCAAACTGGTGTTAGCAATAGCGGCCGCCTCGGCGCTGTCCTCCGGTATGGCGCATGCCCTCGGGCTCGGGGAGCTGACCCTGAAGTCGACCCTGAACCAGCCGCTGGTGGCCGAGATCGAGCTGCTCGACGTCAAGGATCTCACTGCTGCCGAAGTGGTGCCGAGCCTGGCTTCACCCGAAGATTTCGCCAAGGCCGGCGTCGATCGCCAGGCCTTCCTCAACGACCTGACGTTCACCCCGGTGCTCAACGCCAGCGGCAAAAGCGTGCTGCGCGTGACTTCGAGCAAGCCGCTGTCGGAGCCGATGGTGAAATTCCTCGTGCAGGTGATGTGGCCCAACGGCCGTCTTCTGCGCGATTACAGTGTGCTGCTGGATCCGTCGAAATTCTCGCCACAGACCGCTGACGCCGCCGCGCAACCGGCGCCGTCGCAGACCATCACCGCACCGACCACCGGCGCGACTCACCCGAATCAATACACCACCACGCCGCGCGATACCTTGTGGGAAATCGCCGCGAAGGCGCGCACCGGCGGTTCGGTGCAGCAGACCATGCTGGCGATTCAGGCGCTCAACCCGGATGCGTTCATCGACGGCAACATCAACCGGCTGAAAACCGGTCAGGTGCTGCGCCTGCCGGACTCGGTGGAAAGCACCGCGCTGCCGCAATCGAAAGCGATTGCCGAAGTCGCCGCGCAGAACGAAGCCTGGCGTCAGGGTCGTCGCTATGTGGCCAAGCCGGGTACCGGCCAGCAGCAGCTCGATGCCACCAAGCGTGGTCGCAGCAATGTCGGCGCCGGCCAGAATGCCAAGGACAACCTGAGTCTGGTCTCTGCCGAAAACGCCAAAGGGCGTGGCAAAGGCCCGGCCGGCGATGCCAAGGCCTTGAGCAACAAGCTGGCGGTGACTCAGGAAAGCCTCGACACGACCCGTCGTGACAACGAGGAACTGAAAAGCCGCATGGCCGATCTGCAAAGTCAGTTGGACAAGCTGCAACGCCTGATCGAGCTGAAGAACAATCAACTGGCGAAGATGCAGGCCGAAGGCCCGGGCGCTGCGCCAGCCGCCACTGCTGCCGTACCGGCGATCACCGCCGAATTGGCTGCAACCCCGCCAGCCACCCCGGCAGAAGCTGCGCCAACGCCAGAGTCGGCGATTGCGCCACCGGTCGAGACGCCTGCCGAAACACCGGTGGTCGCGCCGAAACCGGTTGTTGACGAGGATAAAACCTTCAACGAACTGCTGACCAATCCGATCCTGCTGGGTCTGATCGGTGGCGGTGCGGTGGTGTTGCTGCTTCTGCTGTTGCTGCTGGCCCGTCGCCGCAAAGCCCAGCAGGAAGCCGAGAAACACCTGCGCATGGCCCGCGCCCTGGCGGAAGAACAAGAGTTCTCTGCCGAGCAGGATCTGCCGGAAAGCAGCTTCGAAGGCCTGGAAACACCTGCAGCCAGCGTCAAACTCAACACCCCGGCACCCGCACCCGCGCCAGCGCCTGCTGCGGTAGTGGCTCCGGTGGTCATGGCCGAGCCGATTGCCGCGCCATTGGTCGCGCCGTCCGCCGAGCGTTCCGATGACGTGCTGGACAAAGCGCAGTCGCACATCAATGCCGGTCGCCTGAATCAGGCTGCAGCTCTGCTGGAAGAGGGCGTCAGTCTTGAGCCACAACGCAGCGACCTGCGCCTGAAGCTGATGGAAGTCTACGGTCAACAAGGCGACCGCGATGCGTTCGTCGCTCAGGAGCGTCAGCTGGTGGCCAACGGCGATAACTTCGCCAAGGTCGAAGAGCTGAAAAAACGCTTCCCGGCCATGGCGGTAGTCGCTGTCGCGGGTCTGGCCGCTGCTGCGGCCGCCGCCGAGCTGGACGCGCAATACGTCAAGGAGCTGCTGCTCGACGAGCCTGAGGCGCCTGCGCCTGAGTCTGCGGCAGACGACCTCGACAGCGCGTTCGACCTGAGCCTGGACGATCTCGACAACATTACTCCGGTTGAGCCTGCCCCTGTCGTCGCACCTGAAGCACCGGTAGAGTTGGACGAATTCCCGGCCGACGACGATCTGAGCTTTGAGTCGGTGCTGCAACAGCAGACCGAGATCAAAGAGAACCTCGACGACCTGTCGGACTTCGACCTTGATCTGGATCTGGGTGCCGAGCCTGCGCCACCTCCGGCGGCGGATCTGGCGGATGATGATTTCCTGCTGGATCTGGACGAAGGCGTGAAAGATCTGGCGCCGGCCGAGCCTGTGGTCGCCAACGAAGTGCCACAGGACGATCTGGAGCTGCCGGCGGATTTCGATCTGTCGCTGGCTGACGAGATGGATACGACCCCGGCCGAACCGGATGCCTTCGCGGCAGAGCTGGATGACGTCAACGCCGAGCTGGATCGCCTGTCGCAGAGCATCGCCGAGCCGACCTTCACCGAAGCCGATGCGGCATTGGGTGATGATCTGGGTGAAGACGACTTCGACTTCCTCGCCGGCACCGACGAAGCCGCCACCAAACTCGATCTGGCCCAGGCCTACATCGATATGGGCGACAGCGACGGCGCACGCGACATCCTCAACGAAGTGTTGACCGAGGGTGACGAGAAGCAGCGTGGCGAGGCCAAGGAAATGCTTTCGCACCTGGCATGAGCCAGCGGTAAATAAAAACGGCAGCCCACTGAGGCTGCCGTTTTTGTTTGCTTTTTAAAATCAAAAGATCGCAGCCTGCGGCAGCTCCTACATGAGATTGCGTTCCTCTGTAGGGGCTGCCGAAGGCTGCGATCTTTTGATCTTTTGATCTCGAAACTGGCATCCCCGACTCACGGCCTTATAATGCCCGCCTTTGTACCTCAGCAGGCTGTCCCTCCTTGGCAAACATAGATAACCCGGTCGCCGAAATGGCACCCGACGGCTTTTACCGCGTCGCGCTTGGCGTCGAATACAAAGGTTCGCGCTACAGCGGCTGGCAGCGTCAGTTGACCGGCGTGGCCACGGTGCAGGAAGAGCTCGAAAAAGCCTTGTCGAAAGTCGCCAACTCGCCGGTTTCACTGCAGTGCGCCGGACGTACCGACGCGGGCGTGCACGCTTGCGGACAAGTGGTGCATTTCGACACGCAAGTCGATCGTTCGCTAAAAGCCTGGGTGATGGGCGCCAATATCAATCTGCCCCACGACATCAGTGTCAGCTGGGCGCGGGTGATGCCGGCGCATTTTCATGCACGGTTCAAAGCCATCGCCCGGCGTTATCGCTATGTCATCTACAACGATCAGATTCGTCCGGCGCATCTCAACGAAGAAATCACCTGGAACCACCGCCCGCTCGACGTCGAGCGCATGGCTGAAGCGGCGCAATACCTGATCGGTACTCATGATTTCAGTGCGTTCCGTGCAGGGCAGTGCCAGGCCAAGTCGCCGATCAAGAAGATGCATCATCTGCGCGTGACCCGTCACGGCAAGATGATCGTTCTCGATATCCGCGCCAACGCCTTTTTGCACCACATGGTGCGCAACATTGCCGGTGTGCTGATGACCATTGGTGCCGGCGAGCGCCCTGTCGAGTGGATGAAGGAAGTGCTGGAAAGCCGCGAGCGCCGTTCCGGTGGCGTGACAGCGCATCCGTACGGGCTATACCTGGTGCAGGTCGAGTATCACGACGAATTTCCGTTGCCCGAGCGTTTTATCGGGCCACATTTCCTTACGGGTTTCTCGGAACTTGACGGCTGACGCCCTCGAACGCATTTGTTACCATCCGGGACTTTCCCGAATTTGACGCGGAGTTTTTCTCGATATGTCAGCCGTTCGCAGCAAGATCTGCGGGATTACCCGCATAGAAGATGCGTTGGCAGCGGTCGAGGCCGGGGCGGATGCGATCGGGTTCGTGTTCTACGCCAAGAGCCCGCGTGCAGTGAGCGTGCAGCAGGCAAGGGCGATCATCCAGGCTTTGCCACCGTTCGTGACGACGGTGGGCCTGTTCGTCAACGCCAGCCGCTGCGAGCTGGGGGAAATCCTCGATGCCTTGCCGCTGGATCTGTTGCAGTTCCATGGCGACGAGACCGCTGAAGAGTGCGAAGGTTGGCATCGTCCGTACATCAAGGCATTGCGGGTCAAGGCTGGCGACGACATCGCCGCTGCCGTCGATGCCTATCCGAGTGCCAGTGGGGTGCTGCTCGACACTTACGTCGAAGGCGTGCCGGGCGGAACCGGCGAGGCGTTCGACTGGTCTTTGATTCCGCAAACTTTGAGCAAGCCGCTGATCCTGGCCGGTGGCCTCACCCCGGAAAACGTCGCCGACGCCGTGGCGCGGGTCAAACCTTACGCGGTCGATGTCAGCGGCGGGGTAGAAGCGAGCAAGGGCATCAAGGATCATGCGAAGATCCGCGCGTTCATCAATGCCGTACGTAGCCGCTCGCAGGGAGCGTCTACTTCGATGTGACGGCTGGCGAACTGCCGCCGTCCATCAATGCACTTGCACAAAGCAGGCGAGGCTGAGGGTTTCTGGAGTTGCACGCAGGTCATGTTTCGCGCTGACCGCGGTGTTCCGTCAACCATCGCCACACACATGAATTTAGCTGAAGGGCATACGCGGGGCTGCGAACCAGAGCGTTCGGGCCGCCGGTACTGGAGAAAGAAAGCATGAGCAACTGGTTGGTAGACAAACTGATCCCTTCGATCATGCGTTCGGAGGTCAAGAAGAGCTCGGTGCCTGAAGGTCTGTGGCACAAATGCCCGTCCTGCGAGGCTGTGCTGTATCGCCCTGAGCTGGAAAAGACCCTGGACGTTTGCCCCAAGTGCAACCACCACATGCGCATCGGCGCACGGGCGCGTATCGACATCTTCCTGGATGCCGAAGGCCGCAACGAGCTGGGTGCAGACCTGGAGCCGGTTGACCGTCTGAAATTCCGCGACGGCAAGAAGTACAAGGATCGTCTGGTCGCTGCGCAGAAGCAGACTGGCGAAAAAGACGCGCTGATCTCCGTCAGCGGCACCCTGCTGGGTATGCCGGTGGTGGTTTCGGCGTTCGAATTCAGCTTCATGGGTGGTTCCATGGGCGCCATCGTCGGTGAGCGTTTCGTGCGCGCCGCCAACTACGCCCTGGAAAACCGTTGCCCGATGATCTGCTTCGCCGCCTCCGGTGGTGCGCGCATGCAGGAAGCGCTGATCTCGCTGATGCAGATGGCCAAGACGTCGGCCGTGCTGGCGCGTCTGCGTGAAGAAGGCATTCCGTTCATCTCGGTGCTGACCGATCCGGTCTACGGCGGCGTTTCCGCCAGCCTGGCAATGCTCGGCGACGTGATCGTCGGTGAGCCGAAAGCCCTGATCGGCTTCGCCGGTCCGCGCGTGATCGAGCAGACCGTGCGGGAAAAACTGCCGGAAGGCTTCCAGCGCAGCGAGTTCCTGCTGGAGCATGGTGCGATCGATCTGATCATCGATCGTCGTGAACTGCGTCCACGCCTGGGCAATCTGCTGGCGCAACTGACCGGCCAGCCGACTCCGACCTACGTCGCCGCTCCTGTCGAGCCAATCGTCGTTCCACCGGTGCCTGCCAACGTATGACCGAGCGTACCCTTGGCGAGTGGCTCGCCTACCTTGAGCAGTTGCATCCATCGGCCATCGACATGGGGCTGGAGCGTTCGCAACAGGTAGCGTCCCGCATGGGACTGGGCCAGCCGGCGCCTCGGGTGATTACGGTCACCGGCACCAACGGCAAGGGTTCGACCTGCGCATTCGTGGCTTCCTTGCTGCGGGCGCAGGGCCTGAACGTGGGTGTCTACAATTCTCCGCACCTGCTGCGTTACAACGAGCGGGTGCAGCTCAATGGCGTCGAAGCCACTGACGCTCAGCTGTGCGAGGCCTTCGCTGCGGTGGAGGCCGGGCGTGGCGACACTTCCCTGACTTATTTCGAAATGGGCACCCTGGCGGCGTTCTGGCTGTTTCAACAGGCAAAACTTGACGCTGTGGTGCTGGAAGTCGGTCTGGGCGGGCGTCTGGACACGGTCAATGTGGTGGACGCCGATATCGCGCTGGTCACCAGCATTGGCGTCGATCATGCCGAATACCTGGGCAATACCCGCGAATCCGTGGCCTTCGAGAAGGCCGGGATTTTTCGTCAGGGCAAACCAGCCTTGTGCGGCGACCTGAATCCTCCGCAACCGCTGCTCGACAAGGTCCGTGAACTCGCGTGCCCGTTCTCGCTGCGCGGACGCGACTTCGATCTGGGGATCACCGATCACAACTGGCAATGGCGCGGCACTGACGCGCAGGGTCAGGTGGTCGAATTGCATGATTTGCCGCTGCTCGATCTGCCGATGGAAAACGCCGCGCTGGCATTGCAGGCATATCTGCTGCTCGGCTTGCCGTGGAATCCGTCGCAAATTGTTGCTGCGTTGCAGGCCACCCGTGTGGTGGGCCGGCTGGATCGTCGCTCGTTCGAATTCAACGGCAAGCGCCTGAACCTGCTGCTGGACGTGGGGCATAACCCGCACGCGGCGGAGTATCTGGCGCGGCGTCTGACTACTCGGCCGCCGGTGGGCAAGCGTCTGGCGGTGTTCGGCCTGTTGGCGGACAAGGATCTGGATGGTGTTGTCGGCGAATTGAATGCTAGTGTCCAGCACTGGGCGGTAGCGCCGCTGGATTCGCCGCGCGCGCGTCCGGTCGGTGAATTACACGCGGCATTGCAGAACCTTGGCGCCTCTGTCACGTCCTATGACAGTGTCGCGGCTGCGCTGGAAGGGCAGTGCGCGATCGCAACCAGCGACGACGAGATTCTGTTGTTCGGATCATTTTATTGTGTCGCCGAGGCCCTTGAATGGTTGGTCCGGCGCTCCACGGAGGAAGCGGCAAATGGCTTTGCTGGATAAAGCGTACAAGCAGCGCATGGTCGGTGCCCTGGTGCTGGTGGCGCTGGCGGTGATTTTCCTGCCGATGCTGTTTTCCCGTCAGGACGAGCAGCGTCAGGTCACGGTCGATGCTCCGGCTGCGCCGCAAGCACCTGCCGTGGCGCAAGTGCAGCTCGAGCCGGTGGCCGTGCCGGAGCCACAAGCGCTGCCGCAGGAACCGGTACCGAGCGATGAAGAAGTCGCCGAGCAATCGGCGCCGTCGATGCCGATTGCATCGGCTCCAGCACCAGCGCCTGCTCCCGTCGCCAAACCGGTTGCTCCAGCACCGGTGCCGGCGGCCAAGCCGACAACGGCGCCGGCTCAGCCGATCGCAGCGGCCCCGACCAAGCCTGACACCACGCAAAGTCGCGTCGATGCCAACGGTCTGTCGGTCAGCTGGTCGGTGCAACTGGCCAGTCTGTCGAGTCGCGCCAGCGCCGAAAGCCTGCAGAAAACCTTGCGCAGTCAGGGTTACAACGCTTATATCCGTTCCGCCGACGGCAAGAACCGGGTGTTCGTGGGGCCGCTGATCGAGCGTGCCGAGGCCGATCGTCTGCGTGATCTGTTGAGTCGCCAGCAGAACCTCAAGGGTTTTGTCGTGCGCTTCCAGCCCGAGCGCGGCTAGGATCTATCGATTCGATTGAAATGCACTGAAAATCGCAGCTTACCGACAGCGGTGCGCTCTGCTAAAATGCGCCGCCTTATCCGTCTGTAGGCTGCACTGTGCCATTTACCATGGTTGACTGGGCGATCGTTGCAATCATCGCCATCTCCGCTTTGATCAGTTTGAGCCGCGGCTTCGTCAAGGAAGCATTATCGCTGGTGACCTGGATCATCGCAGGAGCTGTTGCCTGGATGTTCGGTGGCTCACTGTCCGAGTACCTCGCCGGATACATCGAAACCCCATCGGCTCGCGTGATCGCGGGCTGTGCCATCATGTTTGTCGCCACACTGATCGTGGGCGCAATGATCAATTATCTTATCGGCGAGTTGGTGCGCGTGACCGGATTGTCCGGCACCGACCGATTCCTGGGCATGGCCTTCGGCGCAGCGCGTGGCGTGTTGCTGGTGGTCGTGGCAGTCGGGCTGTTGAGCCTGGGGCCGGTACAGCAGGACGGGTGGTGGAAAGAATCACAGCTCGTGCCAAAGTTTCTATTGGTCGCCGACTGGTCCAAAAACCTGATTCTCGGGTGGAGCAGTCAGTGGCTTGCCAGCGGAATCAGCGTACCCGCTGATATTCCGTTCAAGGAGCAACTCTTGCCGTCGGCCAAAACGCCTCAGTGAGTGTTGTTCAGTTCAGATCCATTAAGTAGGGGTTGCGTCGCATGTGTGGCATCGTCGGTATCGTCGGTAAGTCGAACGTCAATCAGGCGCTGTATGACGCGCTAACCGTGCTCCAGCACCGCGGCCAGGACGCTGCCGGTATCGTGACCAGCCATGATGGCCGGTTGTTCTTGCGCAAGGACAATGGTCTGGTGCGTGACGTGTTTCAGCAGCGTCACATGCAGCGCCTGGTCGGCCACATGGGTATCGGTCACGTCCGTTACCCGACTGCCGGCAGCTCGACCTCGGCCGAAGCGCAGCCGTTTTACGTCAACTCGCCTTACGGCATCACCCTGGCGCACAACGGCAACCTGACCAACGTTGAACAGTTGGCCAAGGAAATCTACGAATCCGACCTGCGTCACGTCAACACCAGTTCCGACTCGGAAGTGCTGCTCAACGTGTTCGCTCACGAACTGGCCCAGCGCGGCAAGCTGCAGCCGACCGAAGAAGACGTGTTTGCCGCCGTGACCGACGTGCACAACCGTTGCGTCGGTGGTTACGCGGTGGTGGCGATGATCACCGGTTACGGCATCGTCGGTTTCCGTGACCCGCACGGCATCCGTCCGATCGTGTTCGGTCAGCGTCACACCGACGAAGGCGTCGAGTACATGATCGCTTCCGAAAGCGTTTCGCTGGACGTGCTCGGTTTCACCCTGATCCGCGATCTGGCCCCGGGCGAAGCGGTCTACATCACTGAAGACGGCAAGCTGCACACCCGTCAGTGCGCGACCAACCCGTCGCTGACCCCGTGCATTTTCGAACACGTCTACCTGGCGCGTCCGGATTCGATCATCGACGGCGTGTCGGTGTACAAGGCGCGTCTGCGCATGGGCGAGAAACTCGCCGAGAAGATCCTGCGCGAGCGTCCGGAGCACGACATCGACGTGGTCATCCCGATTCCGGACACCAGCCGCACCGCCGCGCTGGAGCTGGCGAACCACTTGGGTGTGAAATTCCGCGAAGGCTTCGTCAAGAACCGTTACATCGGCCGGACCTTCATCATGCCGGGCCAGGCGGCGCGCAAGAAGTCGGTTCGCCAGAAGCTCAATGCGATCGAGCTGGAATTCCGCGGCAAGAACGTGATGCTGGTCGACGACTCGATCGTGCGCGGCACTACCTGCAAGCAGATCATCCAGATGGCCCGCGAAGCTGGCGCGAAAAACGTCTACTTCTGCTCGGCGGCTCCGGCCGTGCGCTTCCCGAACGTTTACGGCATCGACATGCCGAGCGCTCACGAACTGATTGCGCACAATCGTTCGACTCAGGATGTGGCGGATCTGATCGGCGCTGACTGGCTGATCTATCAGGACCTGCCTGACTTGATCGAAGCGGTCGGTGGCGGCAAGATCAAGATTGAAAACTTCGATTGCGCGGTGTTCGACGGCAAGTACGTCACCGGCGACGTCGACGAGGCTTACCTGGACAAGATCGAGCAGGCACGCAACGATGCCTCCAAGGTCAAGACCCAGGCGGTCAGTGCGATCATCGATCTGTACAACAACTGAGTTTCTACCGGCCCTGAGGGGCCGGTTTTGTATCTGACTTTTAATTTTCAAGAACAGGGCAAGGAGTGACAGCATGAGTCAGGAATGGGATGCCGGTCGGCTGGACAGCGACCTCGAAGGCGTAGCGTTCGATACCCTGGCCGTACGTGCCGGTCAGCACCGTACGCCGGAAGGCGAACACGGTGATCCGATGTTCTTCACCTCCAGCTATGTGTTCCGCACCGCCGCCGATGCGGCTGCGCGGTTTGCCGGAGAAGTGCCGGGCAACGTGTACTCGCGCTACACCAACCCGACCGTGCGCGCGTTCGAAGAGCGCATTGCCGCGCTGGAAGGCGCCGAGCAAGCGGTCGCCACCGCCACGGGCATGGCCGCGATCATGGCGGTAGTGATGAGCCTGTGCAGTGCCGGCGATCACGTGCTGGTGTCGCGCAGCGTGTTCGGTTCGACCATCAGCCTGTTCGAGAAGTACTTCAAGCGTTTCGGTGTGCAAGTCGACTACGTGCCGCTGGCCGATCTGTCGGGTTGGGATGCGGCGATCAAGCCGAACACCAGGCTGCTGTTCGTCGAGTCGCCGTCCAACCCGCTGGCTGAACTGGTGGATATCACCGCGCTGGCGGAAATCGCTCACGCCAAAGGCGCGATGCTGGTGGTCGACAACTGCTTCTGCACGCCTGCCTTGCAGCAACCGCTGAAACTCGGTGCGGACATCGTCGTGCACTCGGCGACCAAGTTCATCGACGGCCAGGGCCGCTGCATGGGCGGTGTGGTGGCCGGTCGCAGCGAACAGATGAAGGAAGTCGTCGGCTTCCTGCGCACCGCCGGGCCGACACTGAGCCCGTTCAACGCGTGGATCTTCCTCAAGGGCCTGGAAACCCTGAATCTGCGGATGAAGGCGCACTGCGCCAACGCCCAGCAACTGGCCGAATGGCTGGAGCAGCAGGACGGTATCGAGAAAGTCCATTACGCCGGTCTCAAGAGTCATCCGCAGCACGAACTGGCCCAGCGTCAGCAGAAGGGCTTCGGTGCGGTGGTGAGTTTCGAGGTCAAGGGCGGCAAAGAGGGCGCTTGGCGCTTTATCGATGCCACCCGCTTGATCTCGATCACCGCCAATCTCGGTGACAGCAAAACCACCATCACCCATCCGAGCACCACCTCCCACGGCCGTCTGGCGCCGCAGGAGCGTGAAGCGGCAGGGATTCGTGACAGCCTGATCCGTATCGCGGTCGGTCTGGAAGACGTGGCGGATCTGCAGGCTGACCTGTCGCGCGGCCTGGCGGCGTTGTGATCGAGTTGTCTACTTCGAAGGCGGGCACCCATGGCCGCGTGGCACTGGTTACCGGCGCTGCGCGCGGCATCGGTCTGGGCATCGCGGCCTGGTTGATCAGCGAAGGCTGGCAAGTGGTGCTGACCGATCTTGATCGGGTGCGCGGCTCGAAAGTGGCGAAGGTGCTGGGCGAGAATGCCTGGTTCATCGCCATGGACGTGGCGGATGAAAGTCAGGTCGCGCTCGGCGTTGCCGAGGTGCTCGGCCAATTTGGTCGTCTCGATGCGCTGGTGTGCAACGCGGCAGTCGCTGACCCGCACAACATCACCCTGGAAAGTCTTGATCTGGCGTACTGGAATCGAGTGCTGGCGGTAAACCTCAGTGGGCCGATGCTGCTGGCCAAGCACTGTGCGCCGTATCTGCGCGCGCACAACGGCTCGATCGTCAATCTGGCCTCGACCCGTGCACGGCAGTCAGAGGCTGATTCCGAGGCGTATGCGGCGAGCAAGGGCGGGTTGTTGGCGCTGACTCATGCGTTGGCGATCAGCCTTGGGCCGGAGATTCGCGTCAATGCGGTCAGCCCTGGCTGGATTGATGCCCGGGATCCTTCTGCGCGGCGAGCAGAGCCTTTGGCCGATGCCGATCATGCGCAGCATCCGGCGGGCAGGGTAGGGACGGTCGAAGACGTCGCGGCGATGGTCGCGTGGTTGCTGTCGCGCAATGCCGGGTTTGTCACCGGGCAGGAATTCGTCGTGGATGGCGGCATGACCAAGAAGATGATTTACACGGACTAAGAAGCGAAGCCGCAAACCTGGAGGAGTGAGCCTGCTCGCGATAGCGGTTTCAGGGTTGTTGCTTTCTTCAGGGAATGAAGCAATTTTGTCTTTTTCAGAAAAACTTCAATCCTGCTATTGACTTAGGTTCGCTACCTGCGTAAATTTCGCGGCCTCGGAGATGCAAACGGGTGATTAGCTCAGCTGGGAGAGCGTCTGCCTTACAAGCAGAATGTCGGCGGTTCGATCCCGTCATCACCCACCACTCCCCGAGAAACTTGCGAAAGCAAGAGGTAGGCTGAAAGTGCCTCCACCGACGCGCAGCGGTAGTTCAGTCGGTTAGAATACCGGCCTGTCACGCCGGGGGTCGCGGGTTCGAGTCCCGTCCGCTGCGCCATATTTTACGAGTCAGACATTGTCTGGTTCGCGATTGCAAAGCACCGAAGCTTTCAGTCAAAACGAGTTACTTGAGCGCAAGCTCAAAGCGATACGCAGCGGTAGTTCAGTCGGTTAGAATACCGGCCTGTCACGCCGGGGGTCGCGGGTTCGAGTCCCGTCCGCTGCGCCATATCTGTTTCAAGGACCACTGAACGCCTTGAAACACCGAAAGCAGCCGTTGGTTGTTTCGGAATCGATAGCAAAGACCCTGGTCGAAAGACCGGGGTTTTTTGTGTCTGAAATTTGACCCGCTCTCCCTTCATTACCCAGTCCTGCACAAATCCCTGCAGGAGCTGCGGCACGCTGCGATCTTTTGATTTTGATCGTAGAAGCAGGATTAAAAGATCGCAGCCTCGTTTCACTCGACAGCTCCTACATGGAGTGGGCAACCGCATTCGAATATGTATGGCGGGGGCAATCGACCTCATGCGGTACCACGTCGCATTGATTTTTTGATTCTTTAGTCAAATTTTTGTAACTGGTTGTTTGCCGGACGCTCAGAAACCTTTAAAGTTAACCTTTCGGTCAGCTTTGCACTGTCAACACGCCCTTTGTTTCGCCAAGAAGGGCTTCTGCAAGACTCGAGATTCCCAGTAGATAACCAGAAGGGCGGACACATAACCGCCCAGAGGATGATCCATGTCCAACCGTGATATATCCCGGCGCTCGTTCCTCCAGGGCGGGCTGGTGGCGGGTGTGAGCGTCACGCTCACGCCGCTCAGCAGTCAGGCGCTGGCTGCCTTGATGGAAAACAGCGTCACCGTGCCGTCCGAGAAGTGGCTCGGCAACAACGGCAAGGCACGCCAACGTAACGACGCCCTGTCCAAGGTCTGCGGCAACAAAGTGTTTGCCCGCGACATTCGTTCCAAGGACATGCCGGGCTGGCCTGAGCAGCAAGGCCACGCCATGCTGCTGAAAACCATCAAGGCTGACCGAATCTACGAAGGCTACGACCTGTCGTGGCTGGGCGCCGACCTGCAACCTGACCGCATTGTCACAGCGGCCGATCTGGACAAGGACGGCATCGTCTTCCCTGAAGAACACGCGCCGGATCCATTGCTGCCGGAAGGCAAAGTGCCGATGTTCATCGGTCACCCGGTGGCGATCCTGATCTGGAACGATTTCGAGCGTTTTCGTCAGGCCAAGAACAAACTCAAATTCAATGACAAGGCGATTCGTTACGGTGCACAAGTGCCGTACTACGAAGGCGACCCTTATGGCAGCTTCCGCTACGTGCGCGTAGGTGGCCCGACTTCGGCCGACGAAGACGAATTCGCCAGCCTGAAAGACTCGATCCTGTTCCCGATGCTGAAAAACCGGCGCCCGGTGTGGAATTCCCAGCCGAACCTGCACGGCAACCTGACCGAGCGCGGCCTGTTCTACGCTGACCGCATGAAGCAGCAGATCGACACGCCGCCGGACAACTGGCTGGTGTTCGACGAACGCTACAAAAGCCCGTCGATCGAACCGGCCGCCATGGAGCCGGACAACGGTAACGGCTGGTACGACCCGAAAACCAAGACCCTGCATTTCGTGGTCGCCACTCAGTGCCCGCTGGAAGCTGCGACCGAGACCGCGAAAATGATCGCGCCGTCGCGCTTCGGCCTGGCCAACCTGAACATGCACCCGGGTTACACCGTGGGTTACGGTTCCAAAGACCACAACATCTTCGTCTACTACGCGGCCCTCGCTGCGCTGTATGGCGCCGGTGTGCCGATCCGTCTGGCGAATGACCGCTACGAGCAGTTCCAAAGCGGCATCAAGCGCCACCCGTTCGATATCCGCTATCAACTTGCAGTGGACAAGAACGACTACAGCTTCAAGATTTTCCGTGCCGAGATGAGCGTCGACGGTGGCGGTCGCATCAACTACAGCCCGTCGGTAGCGGCAGTCGGCGCCACGGCAGCGCAGTCGATCTATTACATGCCGCAGAACGATTTGCAGGTCACCGCTTACCACTCGCGTGGTGTTGAAGCGGGTTCGATGCGCGGTTACGGCACCCTGCAAAGCATGGCCTCGACCGAAATGATGGTCGACGAAATCGCCAATCGTCTCGGCGTTGATGCGATTGATCTGCGTCGCAAGAACGCCCTGCGTTCGGGCATGAAAAACACTCAGGGCGCGATCCCGGCGGGTGCTCTGCGCCTTCACGAGATTCTCGACAAGGCCTCGGTGCACGAAGTCTGGAAAAACCGCGACGCGATCAAGAAACAGCGCGAAGCTGCCGACCCGGACAACTGGTACGGCGTGGGTTTTGCCATTTGCCAGAAAGACTTTGGCACTGGCTCCGAAGCGCCGATGGCCAGCATCGAATTCACCGCTGAAGGTCGCATCACTCTGCGCCACATCGGTATCGAAATCGGCACCGGCATGTCCACCTCGCAGGCACTGGTCGTTGCTGATTTCCTCGGCAGCCCGGCGCACGACGTGAAGACCGGCGAAACCGAATGGAAGGAAATGCAGCTGATCACCAGCGGCAACCCTTACATCATGAGCCAGGCCGAACAGGACAACCTGCTGCGCAACCCGCGCTGGGTTGGCAAGCTGGCCTCGGCGTCGTCCGCGACCAACTCGGCCTACTACTTCAGTCACGCCACCCGTGAAGCGGCGCGCGTGCTGTTCAACAACGGTTTGTGGCCGGCGGCCATGGAAATCTGGCGTCAGGGCCCTTACGGCGGTCAAGCCAACCCTTACGTGGTGAGTCGTGAAGATGCGCATTGGGTCGACGGCAAACTCACTGCCAACGGCATGCAGCCATTGAGCTTCGAAGAGCTGGCCAAACGCGCTCACGAACGTGGTCTGGTCACCGGCGCCACCGTTCACGCGTTCAACCGCTGGAGCTGGGCCGAGGCCGAATACAGCATCGACGGCGTGCGCGAGCGTCTGCCGCTCGACGGTCTGGCAGTGAAGTACGGTGATGGCGCGCCGAAGGCGAAGAAAGCGCTGATGAGCACAGCGGGTTTCCACCTGTTGGATCGTCAGAACATCAACTACCCGGTGGTCCAGTTGAACAACGCTGCGGTGACTTACTACAGCCCGGTGGCCACGTTGGTCGAGCTGAAGGTCAATAAAGGCTCGGCGGAAGTCGAGGTGCTCAACCACCATTCGTGGGTCGAGTGCGGTCGGGTGCTGGTCGAAGAACTGGTCAAGGGCCAGCTCGAAGGCGGGATCGCCATGGGCATCGGTCATGCATTGATGGAAGAGATGCCGCTGTACGAAGGCGGACCGGGGGAGGGTGACTGGAACTTCAACCGTTATCGCCTGCCGATGGCCCGCCACGTGGCGGTGTGGAAGCAGACCGCGGAGATTCTGCCGCCGCTGTCGCCTAGCGATCCGTCCAAAGGCATCGCCGAAGTGGTGATGATCCCGGTGGTCGGTGCCATCGGTAACGCCGTGGCGCATGCCATCGGTAAACGTGTTCGCGATCTGCCAATCACTGCTGCGCGCATCAAGGAGGCCCTCAATGGCTAACCGTCCGCTTCAACTGACCCTCAATGGTCAATCCGTCGGCCCGGTGGACATCCCTGATGACCTGCCGATGATCGACTATCTGCACGAATACAAGAACCTCACCGGTTCGCGCCTGGGCTGCGGCCAGGGCATCTGCCATGCCTGCGTGGTGATCGTCGACAACCCGGACGGCACCAGTGAAGAAGTGCGCACCTGCATCACCGGCGCGCATTACTTCGAAGGCAAAAAAGTCCGCACCATCGAAAGTCACGCCAAGCGTGATGAAAGCGGTCAGGTTACCGAGCTGAACCCGATTCAGCAGCGCTTCGTCGACGAATTCGCCTTCCAGTGCAGCTACTGCGCGCCGGGCTTCGTCAACGCCGCGACGGTGCTGGTAGAGAAGCTGCAGCGCCAGCCGATCGTCAAAAGCCAACTGGAAAAAGTCATCGAGGACAGCCTCGGCCACCACATCTGCCGTTGCACCGGGTACGTGCGGTACTACAACGCCACGCGCAACGTGCTGACCGATCTCGGCCTGGTCAAGGAGGGTTGAGCATGAAGCATCTATTGACCCGCCTGACCCTGGCGGTCGGGCTGGCTGCACCGGTGTTGTTTGCTCACGCTGATGATCAGGTCAAGCGCGGCGAATACCTCGCCCGCGCCGCCGACTGCATGGCGTGCCATACCGCACCCGGTGGCGCGCCGTTTGCCGGCGGGCTGCCGATCGTCTCGCCATTCGGCACGATCTACGGCACCAACATCACCCCGAGCAAAGAGCACGGCATCGGCTTGTACAGCGATGACGAATTCTTCGCTGCGCTGACCGAAGGCAAGCGTCGCGACGGGGCGAATCTGTATCCGGCGATGCCGTACACCTCGTATCACCTGGTCCCGCGGGAAGACTCGGATGCGATTCACGCGTATCTGAAAACCATCGAGCCGATCGAGCGCGCCGCGCCGGTCACGAGTCTGAGCTTTCCGTTCAACGTGCGTCCGGGCCTGATCGGCTGGAACATGCTGTACGGCAAGGCCTTGAAGCTGGAATCTGCCGAAGGCAAAAGCGAAGCCTGGAAGCGCGGCCAGTACATGGTCGAAGTGCTCGGTCACTGCGGCGAATGCCACACGCCACGCGGCCTGCCGGGCGCGATGCAATTGGACAAGCGCCTGACCGGCGGCATCCTCAACGGTTATCTGGCACCGAGCCTGCTCGCCACCGATCTGGCGGCGCGCGGCTGGAATCAGCAGGATCTGAGCACGTTCCTCAAGCACGGCATGAGCGCCCAGGGCACGATGTTCAACGAGATGTTCCCGGTGTTCCACAACAGCACCCAGGGCCTGAACGATCAGGATCTGGCGGCGATGGCGACGTTCCTGCTTGGCGACAAGCCGCCAGCGGCGAAAGAGCTGACTGAAGTGTCGCTGGAAAAACTCAGCCCGAGTGCGCAGCGCGGCCGTCAGGAATATTTGAACGTCTGCGCCGGTTGTCATGCCGCCGGTGGTGAAGGCAAACCGCACATCGCCGTGGCCATGCGTGGCAATACCACGCTGCGCCTGGAAGATCCGCGCAACCTGGTGCGGGTGATCGAGGACGGTATCGGTGAGCAGAAGTTCGCTGGATTCGAACACATGCAACCGATGCCGGGTTTCGCCGACAAGCTCAAACCTGAGCAACTGACTGATCTGCTGAACTACCTGCGTCAAGGCTGGGGCGGTCAATCGGCTGAACTGGCGGTGAGCGACGTGCAGAAACTGCAGGCTGACGCTCCGGCCGTCGAGCACAAGGCGCACTGACATGCAGCATCTCGATCTACAGGTTGTGCGGCGGGCACTGGAGTGGTCGGTAGCGGGGCAGCGCATTTGGCTCTGCACCGTGCTGACCACTTACGGCTCGGCGCCGCGTGCGCCGGGTTCGTTGCTGGCGGTGAACGATAACGGCCAGTGGATCGGGTCGCTGTCCGGTGGTTGCGTCGAGGAAGACTTTCTCGAGCGCGTCGCTGAAGGTGCGTTTCTCGATGCGGTCAACGTGGTGCGCTACGGCGAAGGTGACGATCCGCGCTCGCGAGTCAGCCTGCCCTGTGGCGGCATTCTCGACGTACTGGTAGAGAAATTTGACGCCGACTGCGAGGTGCAGGCGCATCTGCGTGAACTCGAATCGGCATTGCTCGGCCAGCGCCGTTTGATTCGCGAGGTTGATCTGGCCAGTGGTGCGCGCAGTCTGTTCGCTGATCGCGAGCAGGGTGCGCGCATCGAGCGCGAGATCGATCGGGTGCGGATTCGCATTGGTGCCGCTCAGCGCTTGCTGCTGGCGGGTTACTCCAGCGTGGCGCAGGCCTGTGCCGAGTTCGCGGTGGGTCTCGGCTTCGAAGTGATTCTCTGCGATCCACGTGATGAAGTGCTCGAAGGCGTGGTGCTCAATGGTGTGGAGATTCGTCGGCAACTGCCGTCAGTGTTCATCGCCGATGGCGGCTGTCATCGCGATACCGCGGTGGTGGCGCTGACCCATGATCCGCGCATCGACGATCTGGCGATGATGGAAGCGGTGCGAACCGAGGCGTTTTACATCGGCGTCATGGGCTCGCAGCAGACTTCGCAGAAACGCTTCGAGCGCCTGCGCAGGATTGGTGGGCTGGGGGAGGTCGACCTGGCGCGGATTCATGCGCCGATCGGGCTTAACCTGGGCAGCAAGACGCCGGCGGAGATTGCTTTGGCGGTGCTGGCGGATATCTTGCGGATTCGTAGCGGGATTAGCCGAGACCAGCTCTGATAAGGGCTTGTAAATATTAATGTGGTGAGGGGATTTAGCGAAACGTCGCACCGCCCCGATGGACTGCGCAGCAGTCCCCTTATTTTTAGGGGGGGCTGTGGGACCCGTCGGGGATAAATCCCCTCACCACAAGTGTTTCTGCAGTCAGAACCCCAGCTTGTCACGCAACCCGTAATACCACGCACCCAATGCCGCAAACGGCGTGCGCAGCAACTGCCCGCCCGGGAACGGATAGTGCGGCAGATCGGCAAACGCATCAAAACGTTCAGCCTGACCGCGCAACGCTTCGGCCAGTACCTTGCCGGCCAGATGCGTGTACGTCACGCCGTGGCCGCTGCAGCCTTGCGAATAGTAGATGTTGTCGCCCAGGCGCCCAACCTGCGGCAAGCGCGACAGGGTCAGCAGGAAGTTGCCCGTCCATGCGTAGTCGATCTTCACGTCCTTCAGTTGCGGGAACGCCTTGAGCATTTTCGGGCGGATGATCGCTTCGATGTTCGCCGGATCCCGCGCACCGTAAACCACGCCGCCGCCGAAGATCAGACGCTTGTCGCCGGTCAGTCGGTAGTAGTCGAGCAGATAGTTGCAGTCTTCGACGCAGTAATCCTGTGGCAGCAGGGTTTTCGCCAGATCATCGCCCAACGGTTCAGTGGTGATCACCTGAGTACCGCACGGCATCGATTTGGCCGCCAGTTCCGGCACCAGATTACCGAGGTAGGCGTTACCGGCGACGATGATGAATTTGGCCCTGACCTTGCCTTGCGGCGTGTGCACCACGGGGTTGGCGCCGCGCTCGATACGCACGGCTGGCGATTGCTCATAGATTGTGCAGCCGAGTGACTCGACCGCAGCGGCTTCGCCGAGGGCCAGGTTCAGCGGATGAATGTGGCCGCCACTCATGTCGAGCATGCCGCCGACGTATTGATCGCACGCCACCACTTCGCGAATGCGGCGCTGGTCGAGCAGTTCCAGTTGCGTATGGCCGAAGCGCTCCCACAGGCGCTTCTGCGATTCCAGGTGACCCATCTGCTTGGCGGAGAGGGCGGCGAACACGCCGCCGTCCTTCAGGTCGCACTGGATGTTGTACCTGGTCACGCGCTCCCGAATGATCCGTCCGCCTTCGAAGGCCATCTGCCCGAGCAGTTGCGCCTGCTTGGGGCCAACCGTGCGTTCGATGACGTCGATATCGCGGCTATAGCTGTTGACGATCTGCCCGCCATTACGCCCCGACGCACCGAAGCCGACCTTGGCCGCTTCCAGTACCGTCACGCGAAAACCGTTCTCCAACAGAAACAACGCCGACGATAGCCCGGTATACCCGGCGCCGATCACACAGACATCCGTCTCCACATCATCCTGCAAGGCCGGACGTGGCGGTACGGCATTGGCCGACGCAGCGTAATAAGACTCTGGGTAAGGGGTGTTCGCCATCCTGCAGCCTCTGTTTAATATATTTTACGAGTGCTTCGATCCTACCCGAGTTGAAAAACCTCCGCCAGCCACCGGAAAAATCTTCTTCACCGGCCCGAAATTAAATATTTTGCATATTCATAGGGTTAGGTGAAAAAAAGGTGTTGACACCCCTCCGGAATTCCGTAGAATGCCGCCTCACAGCAGGCACGTAGCTCAGTTGGTTAGAGCACCACCTTGACATGGTGGGGGTCGTTGGTTCGAGTCCAATCGCGCCTACCAAACAAAATCCGCTCTGCTGGGCGGTCTAGAAGGGCTCACCGAAAGGTGGGCCCTTTTTTGTTGTCTGCGATTTGCAAAACCCCCACCTCAGCGCACCCCTCGACAATTCGCCGCTTCCGTTACCCAAGCGCTTAGCGTGTTTCGAAATAACACGGCCTGCTGATATGGCGTTCTGTTCTTTTTTTGGATCCGTCGAAAAAGTGTGGATATTGAACGGGTTACCGATATTTTTAACCGTCCGGTTATCAAAAAAATGTTGTTGCTGATCGTGAACTTCAGTAACATCCGTCCCGCGTTCACCACCACGGTTTATGCATTTTTAAATCCCAAGCTTCCATCAGCTGCTTGGGATTTTTTTTGCCTGCAATTTGGCGGATTCCCCGCTCTGTCTCCTTGCTTCCTGCGCGAAGCTTTCCAGTCCCACTGCTGTGTGCAGGCGAATCCGGTTTTTTTCGACTACTACTGACTGGCGTTTTCCAGGGCTTTCTCAAAGGAGTTCGTCGATGCTGGTTCATTGGTTGCTTGCCGCTATTCATCTATTGGCTTTTGCCTTGGGCTTCTGGGCTGTGTTGACCCGCGGCACGGCGTTCAATCGTCTGGCGGCGGGCGTCGGCGAGGCCAGGCGAGTTTTGCTTGCCGATAATCTTTGGGGGATTGCCGCGCTGGTGCTACTGGTCACCGGAGGCATACGCGCCTTCGGTGGCTTCGAAAAGGGCACTGACTACTATCTGCATCAGCCGCTGTTTCATTTGAAGATGACGTTGTTCGTGCTGATTCTGCTAGCAGAGCTGGCGCCGATGATCACGCTGGTCAAATGGCGGATTGCATTGGCGCGGGGCAGGGCGCTCGATACCGCGCGTGCAAAGCTGTTCGCGCGGATCAGCCATGTCGAGGCGCTGCTGTTGGTGCTGATGGTGATTGCAGCTAGCGGCATGGCGCGCGGCGTGACGTTCGGCTAACAAGGAGCAATTCCCTGTGTTCTCTCGGAAACGTCTGACAGCCAGCCTGTGTAGTCGCAGGTAGTATCGCGCTGCAGCAGAAGAGGGGGTAAAGGCGAGGAGAGTGTCAGGCGCCGTGCCCAGCGGAGTGGGGCGCGGATGGCAATACGGCGCGTGAATCTTTAGCCAGTCTTACGCGAAGGCAAACGGACTGGCTACTGACTGCGGGGTGGCTCAGGGCGTTTGTGGCTTGTCCGGGGCGGTCAGGCCAGCCTGAATGCGTTGATAGATCTCTTCACGGTGCACAGCAACGTTTTTCGGGGCGTTGATGCCGATACGGACTTGCTGACCGCTTACGCCGAGGATGGTGATCGTAATGTCATCACCAATATTTATGCTTTCACCGACTTTGCGGGTGAGTATCAGCATGGTCTTCTCCTTGATTGCTTTGTAGGGCACCTGATTCAGACAGTGCAGAGGTCGGTGGTACGTATAGATTAGTGCGAAGTCTCACGGTTTGGGTGCCTCTTTCTGACGCGCAGATGCGGCATTAATTCCCAGGGCGTAACTATACAGAGGCTGCAATCATCAATCTCGTTGTTTTGTGCCCATTTTGCGGGCCTCGCGAAGTATTTATGAATGTTAAGATCGCCGCTTTGTGATTTTCGAGGAAAGCGTTGTGCGCAAACTGGTCTGGATGGTCGCGGCACTGGCATTGGCGGGATGTGGTGAAGGCAAGAGTGTAGACGTGCAGAAGCCGAAAACGGCCGTCGCGGCCGCACCTGCGGCAGCGTCCACCCCGCAATGGGACCTCGAAGTACGCGGCGAAACGCCTCAGGCTGTCAGTGACCTGAGTGGCTGGTTGATCGAGCATGCGTTTGTGCCGACCGTGATCAAGGACAGCAGCGGCAAGACGCGGATCCTGATTGGTCCGTTCAACTCCCAGGCCGACGCGCAAGCGCGCAAGGTAGAGGTGGATGTGGCATTGGTGAAGGCGAAGAAGCAGAACGTCGAGTCGGTGATCGTCGAGCATCCGCTCGCGCCGTAAGCAGCGCTTTCAGCGGAGCGGCCTAAAGGATATCGCCGGTGACTCGTCTTATACGAGTCAATCACGATTTCCCGAAGGAGCTCCGCATGGCCTCCGCCGCTCCCTACAAACTCTTCAATGCGGTTTTGCACCGCAAGACGCTGGTGAGTCCGCACATGATGCGGATCACGCTCGCCGACCCTTCGATAGGTGGCATGGCCACTTGGGCGCCGGATCAGCGCGTCAAACTGTTCTTCCCTGCCGAAGATGGAACGCCCGCGAATCTCGCGCAGGAGGAGGGCTGGTACACCCGATTTCGTTCGATGCTGGCGAGCCGGCGGCCAGCAATGCGCACTTACACCATTCGTCATTTGCGCGTCGAGCAAGGCGAAGTAGACATCGATTTTGTCCTGCACGGCGAGACCGGTCCCGCGTCGCGCTGGGCGCTGCGTGCGCAGCCGGGAGCGTCGATGCAGATTCTTGCCCCCGACAGTAATTTCTCGGCACAGGACGCCGGCGGGTTCGAATGGAAACCGCCGCAGGTGCTCAAGGAGGTTTTGCTGGTGGCCGATGCCACGGCATTGCCGGCCGCCATGGGCATTCTTGACGAGTTGGCTGCCATGGCTGAACCGCCTCAGACTCAGGCTTACTTTGAAGTGGACAGCGCACCAGACATGCTCCCGGTGCCGGATTGGCCTGGGCTGTCGGTGCAGTGGCTGGTTCGCGATCAGGCGCCAGAAGTAGTGGCTGGGGCGCTGATGGTAGAGGCAGTACAGCAGGCGTTCCTGCCGGCAGAGGATTCCTCGGTCGGGCAAGCTGCCGAACTCGCCGAAGTCGATATCGACAAAGACATACTCTGGGAGATCGCCAACACGGCCCCTGAAGGATTTTATGGCTGGATTGCCGGAGAAAGCGCGGCAGTCATGCGTCTGCGCAAATACCTGATCAAGGAATGCGGTATCTCCCGTGAGTCACTCAATCTGATGGGCTACTGGCGCTACAACAAGGCTGGCAGCTAAAAACAAAAAAGGCCTCGAACATCACGTTCGAGGCCTTTTCTTTTGCGCTGAAGAATCAGCCGCAGGCTTTCAGGTTTACCGGGCCGACAAATTCATTGCCGCGTCCCATCACGCACGCCACGCTCTGATTGCGTTGACGTTCCCAGTCCTGCACCGGGTAAGTCTTGTCCCACGCTTCGTACAACTGCCGATCCTGTTTCGACAGGCGCAAGCCGTACTGCTTGCTCATGTAGAAATAGGTGCGCGCGATCATGCCGCGAATCGACGGACGCGGCATGACCTTCTTGGCCTTGAAATCGACTTGAGTCAGGCACGAGCCGTACTGCCCGGATTGCACCGGTAGCCAGCCATAACTGAAGTTGCTGCGGTCACCGTTGACCTCACCAATGCTCGGCACCAGGTTGTGCAGGTCGGCTTCGGCTTTCTGGTAACTCGGGTCATAGCGGGTGCAGTTCTTGCGCCCGCCCGACTGCCAGCATTGACGCTGGTGACCGAACTCCCACGCCGGAACAATGTGCTCCCATTCGATGCGCGAGGCGCGCTTGGCGTTTTTACGTGGTACGTAGCCGCAAGCCTTCAAGTCCACCTTGTTGCCGGTGTATTTGCAGCCGCAGTAAAACTCGGTGGACTGCGGTGCATAGAGTTTCCAGGCGACTTTCTTGGCCTCGGTAAAGGTGCGGGGGGCGCCAGCCTGGGCGCCAAAAGCGATGAACAGCAGCAGCAAAGCAAAACAGCGGACACTCATTGAATCAATCTTCCTTCGGCACAACCCAAAAAATCTGCACGCCGCCATCGTCGCGATAGGCGAGTGTGACGTTGTCGTTCTCGTCGATTTCCTCGAGCAGTTGCTCCCATGCATCCACAGGCTCGTCCGGCAGACGAAAGATCAGCGCGGCTTTGGCTTTTTGTGCGGTAGGGGAATTGATGATTTTCTGAACGCGCATGCCCATGCGTTCGTAAGCGTCAGGAGCATCAGGAGAGGTGGCCACGAGGTTATCCTTATTAAGCTGTACGTGCATACAGTATTTAACTGTAAGCATTTTCGCAACTGCTTAAAATTCAAGAAAATCCTCTGACAGCGCTTTTCCGCTTTTGGTGTAAGTCGGGTCGATTATTTTGTACGAAAAAGTCGCGCTCAGCGTAAGTGGCAGCACCACCCGCCGCGCGGGCGAGTGGTGAGCAGGTTGCCCGACCCGAAAGGGTCAGGCGAGGGGCAATCAATATTCCCAGAACATCCGTTGCAGTTCTTTGCTGTCGTTGGTTTTGGTCAGGGCGACCATGGCCAGGATGCGGGCCTTTTGCGGGTTCAGGTCGTGAGCGACCACCCAGTCGTACTTGTCGTCAGGCTGTTCGGCGTTGCGCAGGACGAAGCCGCCGGCGTTGACGTGGGACGAGCGGATGATCTGCACGCCGTCTTTACGCAGGGCTTGCAGGGATGGCACAACGCGGGAGGACACCGAACCATTACCGGTACCGGCATGGATGATCGCTTTGGCGCCGGCCTGGGCCAGAGCCTTATAGGCGGTGTCGTCGACGTTGCCGTAGGAGTAGGCGATTTCTACGTCAGGCAGGCTCTTGATGTTCTTGATGTCGAATTCCGAATCCATGGTGTGACGCTTGGCCGGCAAGCGGAACCAGTAGGATTTGCCTTCGACCACCATGCCCAGCGGGCCCCAAGGGCTTTTGAACGCCTCGGTCTTGATGTTGATCATCTTGCTCACGTCGCGACCGGACTGGATCTCGTCGTTCATGGTCACCAGCACGCCTTTGCCGTGCGCTTCTTTGCTGCTGGCGACGGCGACGGCGTTGTACAGGTTGAGCATGCCGTCCGCCGACATGGCGGTGCCCGGACGCATCGAGCCGACCACGATGATCGGTTTGTCGGTTTTTTCCACCAGGTTCAGGAAGTACGCGGTTTCTTCCAGGGTGTCGGTGCCGTGGGTGATGACGATGCCATCGACGTCTTTGCTGTCGGCCAGTTCGGATACGCGGCGACCCAGTTGCAGCAGGTTGTCATTGGTGATGCTTTCCGAAGCGATCTGCATGACTTGTTCGCCACGCACGTTCGCCAGTTTGCTCAGTTCGGGGATGCCGGCGATCAGTTGTTCAATGCCGACCTTGGCCGCTTGATAGGTGGCGCTGTTGGCTGCGCTGGCGCCGGCACCGGCAATGGTGCCGCCCGTGGCAAGCACCACGACGTTGGCGAGTTTGGTCTGGGTTTCGACTTCTTTTGCCTGAAGGGCAGTGGGCAGGAGCAGGAGGAGGGCCAAAGCGCCCGGAACCAAGGTGTTGAAAGCAGATTTCATTATTTTTCTCTCTAGTAGTGAGACGGTGCTGATGCAGGTTCATCTAGATGCGCCCCGAGCCGATCTGAATGCCCGGGGTGCAGGCTAGGGAGCAGGATCTGTACCAGCGCTACTTTGCTTTAGAGAAATGTTTAACCTGATGATTTATATCAATATTTTTTAAGTTTTCGGATTCTTGAACGAATGGCTTATCCGGGTTTCCGAACAAAGGAAGCTTTCGTGTTCGGTTCACCGAAAGGGACTGCACCTCCTGGCGACCGCAACGGCTTGTCGGTTTCAGGTTTTCTGCTAAAGAAAACCGTCAGCAAGCCGATGGCTGTGGAAGGAAACGTTTATTTAGGGAGTTCACATGTCACTGACGATCGGTTTTTCAAATCCCGGCTCAGTCACCATTGGCGGTAAAACCGCAGCGACAATCAATGCAATGAACCAGGCGGAAGCGGATGCGGCCGACGAGGCGCTTGGCGTTGAAAAAGAACCGAGCAATCAAGTCCGCACCGGTGGTCCTGCGCAAGAAGCCAGCAAGGCGGATAGCGCTGACAGCGGCGACAGTCTGAGCGTTACCGTGAAAATGCTGCTCAAACGCATGCAGGAATTGCAGAAGCAACTGCAGGAGCAGCAACAGCAACTGGCGGCGGCTCAGGCGGCGAGCTATCCGACGCCCGAGGCCAAGTCACAGGCGGTGATGTCCGTTCAGGGGCAGATCGCGCAAACCAGCGGCGCGCTGATGGAAGTCGCAGCGGCACTGGTCAAGGAAATGTCCAAGGATTCCACCAGCGGCAACCTGGTCAGCACCACGGCTTAAGCGGTAAAGGGCGAATCAGACGATTGCGCCCCGCAATACAACGACGATTTCTGATTGTTGACAAATGTCGACGGGATTCGCATAGTTCGGTCTACGCAAACGTTTGCGCGGCTTCCCCGGTGCACTATTATCCGGAAGAGAGCGCTGAAGCTTACGCCAGCGCGAGCGTTGCTCACAATAATCATAAGATCGGAGTGAACCCATGAAGCTGCCATTCGCTGGACGTCTTCTTGCTGTCGCTATGTTGGCTGCCGCAGCCGCCGCACTACCTGTCTCTTCGGCTTTCGCCGAGTCCCCGGAAAAACCCAAAGTCGCACTGGTCATGAAATCCCTGGCCAACGAATTCTTCCTGACCATGGAAGATGGCGCCAAGGCCTACCAGAAAGAACACTCCGCCGACTTCGACCTGATCTCCAACGGCATCAAGGACGAGACCGATACCGCCGGCCAGACCCGTATCGTCGAGCAGATGATTCTGGCCAAGGTCAACGCGCTCGTTATCGCACCGTCCGATTCCAAAGCCATGGTGCCGGTGATCAAGAAAGCCGTCGATGCCGGCATCACCGTGATCAACATCGACAACCAGCTCGATCCGCAGATCGTCAAAAGCAAAAACATCAGCGTGCCATTCGTAGGCCCGGACAACCGCAAAGGTGCGCGTCTGGTCGGCGAATACCTGGCCAAGCAACTGAAGGCCGGTGACGAGGTCGGCATCATCGAAGGCGTATCCACCACCACCAACGCCCAGCAACGCACCGCAGGCTTCAAGGATGCGATGGAGGCGGCGCAGATCAAGGTTGTCTCCTTGCAATCCGGTGATTGGGAGATCGACAAGGGCAACAAGGTTGCGGCTTCGATTCTCAGCGAATACCCGGATGTGAAAGCGCTGCTGGCGGGTAACGACAGCATGGCCGTTGGCGCTGTTTCCGCTGTGCGTGCTGCCGGCAAGGCGGGCAAGGTGCAAGTGGTCGGTTACGACAACATCAATGCGATCAAGCCGATGCTCAAGGATGGTCGTGTATTGGCGACGGCCGATCAGTTCGCTGCCAGGCAGGCCGTGTTCGGTATCGAGACTGCGCTGAAAATCCTCAAGGGCGAAAAAGTCGAGAGCGGCGTCAATGGCGTGATCGAAACGCCAGTCGAGTTGGTCACTAAGTAAGTCTTCCGGCGACACAACGGCGCTCGTCCGTCCGGACGAGCGCATGGAGAGTTTTTTATGTCAGTTTCCGCCCCGAACGCTGTCCTCTCGGTCAGCGGTATCGGTAAGACCTATGCGCAACCGGTGCTCACGGGCATCGACTTGACGCTGATGCGCGGTGAAGTGCTGGCGCTGACCGGCGAGAATGGCGCCGGTAAAAGCACGCTGTCGAAGATCATTGGGGGGCTGGTTACGCCCACCACCGGTCAGATGCAATTCCAGGGCAAGGACTACCGTCCGGGCAGCCGCACCCAGGCCGAAGAGCTTGGCGTGCGCATGGTCATGCAAGAACTCAATCTGCTGCCGACCCTGTCGGTGGCGGAAAACCTGTTTCTCGACAACCTGCCGAGCAACGGCGGCTGGATCAGTCGCAAGCAATTGCGCAAAGCCGCGATCGAAGCCATGGCGCAGGTCGGCCTCGATGCCATTGACCCGGACACCCTGGTCGGCGAACTGGGCATTGGCCATCAACAGATGGTCGAAATCGCACGCAACCTGATCGGCGATTGCCATGTGCTGATCCTTGATGAACCGACTGCGATGCTCACCGCCCGCGAGGTGGAAATGCTCTTCGAGCAGATTACTCGTTTGCAGGCGCGTGGCGTCTCCATCATCTATATCTCCCACCGTCTCGAAGAGCTGGCGCGCGTCGCGCAGCGCATTGCTGTGCTGCGTGATGGCAATCTGGTCTGCGTCGAGCCGATGGCCAACTACAACAGTGAGCAACTGGTCACCTTGATGGTTGGCCGCGAACTGGGCGAACACATCGACATGGGCCTGCGCAAGATCGGCGCCCCGGCACTGACGGTCAAGGGCCTGACCCGCTCCGACAAGGTGCGCGATGTTTCCTTCGAAGTGCGTGCCGGCGAGATCTTCGGGATTTCCGGGCTGATCGGGGCAGGGCGCACCGAATTGCTGCGACTGATCTTCGGCGCCGATCTGGCCGACAGCGGCACGATTGCTCTGGGTTCGCCGGCGCAGGTGGTCAGCGTGCGTTCGCCGGTTGATGCGGTGAACCATGGCATTGCCTTGATCACCGAAGACCGTAAGGGCGAAGGCTTGCTGCTCAGTCAGTCGATCAGCGCCAACATCGCCCTGGGCAACATGCCGGAGATTTCCAGGGCAGGAATCGTCAATGCCAGCGACGAAACTTCCCTGGCGCAGCGTCAGATCAACGCCATGCGCATCCGCAGTTCCAGCCCGACTCAATTGGTGTCGGAATTGTCTGGCGGCAACCAGCAGAAAGTGGTGATCGGCCGCTGGCTGGAGCGCGATTGCTCGGTGCTGTTGTTCGACGAGCCGACCCGCGGCATCGATGTCGGTGCCAAGTTCGATATCTACGCCTTGCTGGGCGAGTTGACGCGTCAGGGCAAGGCGCTGGTGGTGGTGTCCAGTGACCTGCGCGAGCTGATGCTGATCTGCGATCGGATCGGTGTGCTGTCGGCAGGGCGTTTGATCGATACCTTCGAGCGCGACAGCTGGACCCAGGATGATTTGCTTGCCGCCGCGTTCGCCGGCTACCAAAAACGTGATGCGTTGCTCAATGAAGCGGCGCCTAGGGATCTCCCATGAAAACTGCATCTTCCGCCGGCAAACGTAGTGGCAATTTCTACGGTCTGGGCACCTATCTGGGCCTGGCCGGGGCCTTGTTGGCGATGGTGGCGCTGTTCTCGATGATGAGCAGCCACTTTCTGTCCTATGACACTTTCAGCACGCTGGCCAACCAGATTCCCGATCTGATGGTGCTGGCGGTGGGCATGACCTTTGTACTGATCATCGGCGGCATCGACCTGTCGGTCGGTTCGGTGCTGGCGCTTGCCGCCTCGACAGTCAGCGTGGCGATTCTCGGCTGGGGCTGGAGCGTGTTGCCGGCCGCGTTGCTGGGTATGGCGGTGGCGGCACTGGCGGGAACGGTGACCGGTTCGATCACCGTGGCGTGGCGCATTCCGTCGTTCATCGTTTCGCTCGGTGTGCTGGAAATGGCCCGTGGCCTGGCGTACCAGATGACCGGTTCGCGCACCGCCTACATCGGTGATTCGTTTGCCTGGCTGTCGAACCCGATCGCCTTCGGAATCTCGCCGTCGTTCATCATTGCCTTGCTGGTGATATTCATTGCGCAAGCTGTGCTGACCCGCACGGTGTTTGGTCGTTACCTGATTGGTATCGGCACCAACGAAGAAGCGGTGCGGCTGGCCGGGATCAATCCAAAGCCTTACAAGATTCTGGTGTTCAGCCTGATGGGCCTGCTCGCGGGGATCGCTGCGCTGTTCCAGATTTCCCGTCTGGAAGCGGCAGACCCGAATGCCGGCTCCGGTCTCGAATTGCAGGTGATTGCCGCTGTGGTGATCGGTGGCACCAGTCTGATGGGTGGCCGTGGTTCGGTGATCAGCACCTTCTTCGGTGTGTTGATCATTTCGGTACTGGCCGCCGGTCTGGCGCAGATCGGCGCGACCGAACCAACCAAACGCATCATCACCGGCGCGGTGATTGTCATCGCGGTAGTGCTCGATACCTATCGCAGCCAACGCGCCAGTCGACGGGGCTAACAGATGGCAACGATCAAGGATGTGGCGGCGCTCGCGGGGATTTCCTACACCACGGTTTCTCACGTGGTGAACAAGACGCGCCCGGTCAGCCAGGAAGTTCGGTTGAAGGTCGAGGCGGCCATCAAAAGCCTCGACTATGTGCCGAGTGCGGTGGCGCGTTCGCTGAAAGCCAAGACCACTGCGACCATTGGCTTATTGGTGCCCAACAGCCTCAACCCGTATTTTGCCGAGTTGGCACGGGGCATCGAGGATTACTGCGAGCGTAACGGCTACTGCGTGATCCTCTGCAATTCTGACGACAACCCGGAAAAACAGCGCAGCTATTTGCGCGTGCTGCTGGAGAAGCGCATTGACGGCCTGATCGTCGCCTCCGCCGGTGGCGACATCGGGCTCGCGCAAGGGCTGGCCGGGGTGAAGACGCCAATGGTCATCGTCGACCGCGGGCTGGATGGCGTCGACGCCGACCTGGTGCGCATTGACCATGAATATGGCGCTTATCTGGCGACGCGGCACCTGCTGGAGCTGGGCCATCGTGACATCGCCACCATCGGTGGTCCGTCGAGCACCAGCGTGGCGCAAATGCGTCAGGCCGGTTTTTGTCGGGCGCTGCAGGAGGCGGGCATCAAGGTACGCGCCGAGCGCATGCTGGAAAGCGATTTCACCAGTACTGGCGGTTACAACGCGGCGGCGATCCTGCTTGAAAGCAATCCGCCGAGTGCGATCTTCGCCGGTAACGACATGATCGGTATCGGTGTACTGCGCGCGGCGGCCGAGCGCAATGTGCGCGTGCCAAGCGAGCTGTCGGTGATCGGCTTCGACGATATCCAGATGAGTCGCTACGTGTACCCGGCGCTGACCACCGTTGGCCAGTCGATCCTGCAGTTGGGCGAGATGGCGGCCGAAGTGTTGTTGCGAAGGATTGCTACCCCGAGTCTGGTCACCGATCAGCGGATCGTGACCCCGAGTATTGTCTTGCGCGAATCGACTGCGCCGCTGTCCGGCGTATTCACCGAGTACCGCTGAAACCGAATTGACGAGTAGTGATGTATGCCAGCAAATGTAGTGGTTATAGGCAGCCTGAACATGGATCTGGTCACCCGGGCACCACGGCTGCCCAAGGGCGGTGAAACGCTGATCGGTCATTCCTTTGCCACGGTGTCCGGTGGCAAGGGCGCCAATCAGGCAGTCGCTGCTGCGCGCCTGGGTGCGCAGGTGGCGATGGTCGGCTGTGTTGGCAACGATGACTACGGCTTGCAATTGCGTGACGCATTGCTGGCTGAACAGATCGATTGTCAGGCGGTGAGCACGGTTGAAGATTCCAGTGGCGTGGCGCTGATCGTGGTCGATGACAACAGTCAGAACGCCATCGTGATCGTTGCTGGCGCCAACGGTGCAATGACCCCGGCAGTGATCGACCGATTTGATGCGGTGCTGCAAGCGGCCGACGTGATTATCTGCCAGCTCGAGATCCCGGATGCAACGGTAGGGCATGCGCTCAAGCGTGCACGTGCGTTGGGCAAGACGGTGATCCTCAATCCGGCGCCGGCCAGTCGTCCGCTACCGGCAGACTGGTTTGCCGCCATCGACTACCTGATCCCCAACGAAAGTGAAGCATCCGCGTTGAGCGGGTTGCCGGTCGATTCGCTGCAAAGCGCAGAAAGCGCTGCCAACCAGTTGATCGCAATGGGCGCGGGCAAGGTCATCATTACCCTCGGTGCGCAAGGTTCACTGTTTGCCAATGGCAAAGGTTTCGAGCACTTCCCGGCGCCAAAGGTGCAGGCGGTAGATACCACCGCCGCGGGCGATACCTTCGTCGGCGGTTTTGCGGCGGCGCTCGCCAGTGGCAAATCCGAGGCCGAGGCGATCCGGTACGGGCAAGTCGCGGCAGCGCTGTCTGTGACCCGGGCCGGCGCACAACCTTCCATTCCAACCATGTCCGACGTACAGGCGTTCAAACCCGCATGAAAAAGACTCCTCTGCTCAACGTCGCGTTGTCGCGGCTGATCGCCTCCCTGGGCCATGGCGACATGGTGGTCATCGGTGACGCCGGACTGCCGGTGCCACCAGGTGTTGAATTGATTGATCTGGCGCTGACCCACGGCGTTCCGGATTTTGTCAGTACCCTGAAAGTCGTGCTCAGCGAGATGCAGGTGGAAAGCCATGTGCTGGCCAACGAAATTCTCGACAAGCAGCCGACCGCCCTGGTCGCGCTGGACGAGTTGCAAGAAGAGGGTGCCCTCGGTCGGCGCGATCTGCTGACGCATGAGCAATTCAAGGTTCTCAGCCGACAGGCGCGGGCGATTGTTCGTACAGGCGAATGTCAGCCGTACTGCAACATCGTGCTGGTGGCCGGGGTAACGTTCTAATCGGGTTTCCGACCCTTTCATTTTCATCAGCACAAGGAATGCGCCATGCACCGCTATGCTCAAAAACTCCACCAATTGCTTCGGAGTCTGCTGCTTTTGTCTTTTATTACCGCCACCGGCGCTCAGGCTGCTGAAAAGATCGACCTGATCATCGACACCGACCCGGGTGCCGACGACGTAGTCGCTTTGCTGTTCGCCCTGGCTTCGCCGGATGAACTGAACATTCGTGCACTGACCACCGTGGCTGGCAACGTGCGCCTCGACAAGACATCGCGCAACGCTCGCCTGGCTCGCGAATGGGCAGGGCGCGAAGACGTTCCGGTCTATGCCGGTGCGCCAAAGCCATTGATGCGTACGCCGATCTACGCCGAGAACATCCATGGCAAGGAAGGCCTGTCGGGTGTCACCGTGCATGAACCGAAAAAAGGCCTGACCGAAGGCAATGCGGTCAACTACCTGATCGACACCCTGAAAAAAGCCAAGCCGCACAGCATCACCATCGCCATGCTTGGCCCGCAGACCAACCTGGCGCTGGCGCTGATCCAGGAGCCGGAGATCGTCAATGGCATCAAGGAAGTGGTGATCATGGGCGGCGCACACTTCAATGGCGGCAACATCACCCCGGTGGCCGAATTCAACCTGTTCGCCGACCCGCAAGCGGCGGAAGTGGTGCTCAAGAGCGGCGTGAAACTGACCTACCTGCCGCTGGACGTGACTCACAAGATCCTCACCAGCGACGCACGCCTGAAACAGATCGCTGCACTGAACAACAACGCAAGCAAGATTGTTGGCGACATCCTCAACGAGTACATCAAGGGTGACATGGAGCACTACGGCATCCCGGGCGGCCCGGTGCACGACGCTACCGTTATCGCTTACCTGCTCAAGCCTGAGCTGTTCACTGGTCGTTCGGTCAACGTTGTGGTGGATAGTCGCGAAGGTCCGACTTTTGGCCAGACCATCGTTGACTGGTATGACGGTCTGAAGGCGCCGAAGAACGCCTTCTGGGTGGAAAATGGGGATGCTCAAGGCTTCTTCGATCTGCTGACTGAGCGTCTGAAGCGCTTGAAGTAAGGCTGGGACCCGCAGGTGCCAGCCTGCGGGTTTTTATTTTCTCTCGGTGTCCTGCGTGTTCTCGTCGTCATGCTGGTACCGCTCGAACACCTGGGCGATAAACGTTTGTGCGCCCTGGGTTCCCATCGTCTTGACCAGCAGATCGATGCTGATCAACGCCAGCTCCTCCGCACTGCCCGGGCTGTACGAGCTATGCCCCTTCGGCCAATGAACCTTGATGTCGGCGGAGATGCTTACGGTGTTCATGAGTGCGCTCGAAAAGTCGGGAATGTCTGAAAGCGAGTTAACCACTTTGGCGGGCGTTTGGCACTGCGACTTAGGCATGAGCGCTTTGCTATGCGACACTTGGTCTTTTCCGGCTGATCCAAGGAATGTGCTGTGCAGATCGATTTGAACACCCCCGACGGCCTGACACTCGATGCTGTGCGCCAGTTGCTGGCGTCGGCCAGCGATGATGAGCACACGCAACTGCGCGTGACCAAGGGTGGGATTGCCTATATTTCTTCCGGTGTGACCGGCGGGCAGGATATTGATGGCCTGCTGTTTCGCCTGGAGACCTGGGCCAAGGGTTCGGGGTATGTCGGCAACGTCGCGGCCAGCGATGAAGTCTGGGTGATGCAGATTTTCAACGCACTGAAAGACAATTGGCCGAATCCGCCGCTCGATTACATCGACGTCTATTGAGCTTCGTTAATATTCGGTGACGATTGCGTGAGGATGCGGTGCGCGCACTTCAGGCAGACTCAGCGTT
Organism: Pseudomonas sp. MWU318; assembly: GCF_016756945.1. NCBI lineage: Bacteria > Pseudomonadati > Pseudomonadota > Gammaproteobacteria > Pseudomonadales > Pseudomonadaceae > Pseudomonas > Pseudomonas sp. MWU318. Next base: position 159,901 of record NZ_JAESJL010000008.1, on the reverse strand, counting down.
TTTCCGGGTCGTGGGGCAGGGTGATGGCACCGGCTGTGAAACCAAACGCCGAATTGGCGGTCGCACGATCTCAGCTTAACCATTTGAAAAAAGGAGGCTTCATGCCTTTGAAGTTCGCGTCTCTGGGTGCACTTATGGCCGTTGCCATGTTGGCCGGTTGCAGCACAACCTCCAGCGAGTCGGCAAAGGATCCTGTGGCGACCGATGCCGGTCATAGCCGCTGTGAAGCAAAGGCAGCGGAGTTTGCCATCGGTAAAAAGGCTTCGCCGGAACTGCTCGATCAGGCTCGTGCCAAGGCCGGCGCGCAAAACGCCCGCTTCCTCAAGCCAACCGACATGATCACTCTGGAGTACCGTTCCGATCGCTTGAATCTGAACACCGACAACAACCTGGTGGTCACTCGCGTCAACTGCGGCTGATCGCAGACCGCTTTTGTTGCTGGCATAAAAAACCCCGTCACATGGACGGGGTTTTTTTAGTGCGCCAGGAAATTACTCTGGGCGAACTTGTGCAGCTTGCATACCCTTTTGGCCTTTCTCAGCCACGAAAGAGACGGTCTGGCCTTCTTTCAGGCTTTTGAAACCGTCGGATTCGATAGCTTTGAAGTGTACGAACAGGTCGTCACCGCCACCTTGAGGAGTGATGAAGCCGAAGCCTTTTTCATCGTTGAACCATTTAACGGTGCCGGTTTGGCGATTAGACATGGTGTATCTCCAAGAAACATATATTTTCAGTAGTACTGTGCTGCTCAGGCCAACTGGGCACACCGGAGTATCATAGTCGAAATGTTCGCTTTGGTAGCCCCCCGGACGTGCTGTTTGCTTTCATATTGCATCGATTTCAACCTCTGAAATGTCTGCAAGCCCCGGTTTCAGTGGCTTTCAGCCGAAAGAAGAGGGTGTAAAAAAAGCTATAAAACCTGCGTAAATTATCGATTTCGGGGTCTTTTTGGCGGTTTTCAGCCTGCTGGACGCCCGAAAAAACATTCGTCAGCGCTTATTTCTGCACGCGGCAAACCGAGATTTCTTTCAAGGCGCGCTGACCCAATTCACCACTTGGCGGGGTGTTCTTGTCCATCAGTTGCGCGATTTCTTGCGTGGTGAATTTCTTCTCCAGAACATCAGCACCGCACGTGCAGTGTTGTTTGGCTACGGTTGGATTAACACTTTGGGCAGCAGCTTTGGTGCAGTCGTTCATGTACTGGGCTTTGACGCCGGCAGGCCAGGCCGCATTGGCGCTCAGCGGCAGCAGCAGGGCCAGCGGGGCCGCGAAAGCAAAAAGTCGGATAAGGCGCATGTCGGAAACTCCTTGGGTTGATATCGGCGACGATTCTCAGCCTATTTGAGGCAAAGCGTATATCCCAAGTTCACTTCGCGCCGCAAAAATGCGCAAATCAGCAACACCTCAATTCGATGACGTCGATGACCGCTCATCTGTGCTAGCATGCCGGGCTCAAGCGTTCTCAGGCTCCGGATGGCCTTCAGCCCCGGCAGCGGTCAGCGTGCGAAAAATTCTGATTTGAATCCCAGTCACTCTGGTTCGGTTTTCCGGTTGGCCGCAAGGCTCCTGCCGCTGTAAGGCAGGCGTTCGTCATTGAATGGCCTGGATCGGATCTTGTACTGGCTCATCCCAACCCACGTGACCTTTGGTAGGGGTCACCACTAGGAGAGGAGGCGCCATGCCAACTATTACTCTTCCCGACGGCAGTCAACGTTCATTCGATCACCCGGTTTCCGTAGCCGAGGTCGCCGCATCCATTGGTGCAGGCCTGGCCAAGGCCACCGTGGCCGGCAAGGTCAACGGCAAGCTGGTCGACGCCTGCGACATCATCGACAGCGACGCGACGCTGCAAATCATCACGCCAAAGGATGAAGAGGGGCTGGAGATCATTCGCCACTCTTGCGCGCACCTGGTTGGCCACGCGGTCAAGCAGCTGTACCCGACTGCGAAAATGGTCATCGGGCCGGTCATCGACGAAGGCTTCTATTACGACATCGCCTTCGAGCGTCCTTTTACGCCGGACGACATGGCCGCCATCGAACAGCGCATGCATCAGCTGATCGACAAGGATTACGACGTCATCAAGAAAGTCACTCCGCGCGCCGAAGTGATTGAAGTGTTCAAGGCCCGCGGCGAAGACTACAAGCTGCGTCTGGTCGAAGACATGCCGAACGAGCAGGCCATGGGCCTGTACTACCACGAAGAATACGTCGACATGTGCCGCGGCCCGCACGTGCCGAACACTCGCTTCCTGAAATCCTTCAAGCTGACCAAGTTGTCCGGCGCCTACTGGCGCGGCGATGCCAAGAACGAGCAATTGCAGCGCGTTTACGGCACAGCTTGGGCTGACAAGAAGCAGCTGGCGGCTTACATCCAGCGCATCGAAGAAGCGGAAAAGCGCGATCACCGCAAGATCGGCAAGCGCCTGGGCCTGTTCCACACCCAGGAAGAAGCGCCGGGCATGGTGTTCTGGCACCCGAACGGCTGGACCCTGTATCAAGTGCTCGAGCAGTACATGCGCAAGGTGCAGCGTGACAACGGCTACCTCGAGATCAAGACCCCGCAAGTGGTTGACCGCAGCCTCTGGGAGAAATCCGGGCACTGGGCCAACTACGCCGACAACATGTTCACCACTGAGTCGGAAAGCCGCGACTACGCCATCAAACCGATGAACTGCCCCTGCCACGTGCAGGTGTTCAACCAGGGCCTGAAGAGCTACCGCGAGCTGCCGATGCGTCTGGCCGAGTTCGGTGCGTGCCACCGTAACGAGCCGTCGGGTGCGTTGCACGGGATCATGCGCGTGCGCGCGTTCACTCAGGACGACGCCCACATTTTCTGCACCGAAGAGCAGATGCAGGCCGAATCCGCTGCGTTCATCAAGCTGACCATGGACGTTTACCGCGACTTCGGCTTCACCGACGTCGAGATGAAACTGTCCACTCGTCCGGAAAAACGTGTAGGTTCCGACGAGCTGTGGGATCGCGCCGAAGCGGCACTGGCGGCAGCCCTTGACAGCGCTGGCCTGCCGTACGATCTGCAGCCGGGTGAAGGTGCGTTCTACGGTCCGAAAATCGAGTTCTCGCTGAAAGATTGCCTCGGTCGCGTCTGGCAGTGTGGTACCTTGCAGCTCGATTTCAACCTGCCTGTCCGTCTCGGCGCCGAATACGTCTCCGAAGACAACAGCCGCAAACACCCAGTGATGCTGCACCGCGCGATCCTCGGCTCCTTCGAGCGTTTCGTCGGGATTTTGATCGAGCATTACGAAGGTGCATTCCCTGCGTGGCTGGCGCCAACCCAGGCAGTGATCATGAATATCACTGATAAACAGGCAGATTTTGTTGCAGAAGTAGAAAAAACTCTCAACGAAAGCGGATTTCGTGCCAAGTCTGACTTGAGAAATGAAAAGATCGGCTTTAAAATCCGCGAGCATACTTTGCTCAAGGTTCCCTATCTTTTGGTTATCGGAGATAAGGAAGTCGAGATGCAGACTGTCGCTGTGCGTACTCGTGAAGGTGCTGACCTGGGCTCGATGCCCGTCGCCCAGTTCGCTGAGTTTCTCGCGCAAGCGGTTTCCCGGCGTGGTCGCCCAGATTCGGAGTAATTATTATTAAGCGTGAAATGAGACAAGATAAACGAGCTGCACCGAAAGCCCCGATCAACGAGAATATCTCGGCACGCGAGGTTCGGTTAATTGGCGCTGATGGCGAGCAGATTGGCATCGTCTCGATTGATGAAGCGCTTCGTATTGCTGAAGAAGCAAAGCTTGATCTGGTAGAAATCTCTGCTGACGCAGTCCCACCGGTTTGCCGGGTGATGGACTACGGCAAATCGATCTTCGAGAAGAAGAAGCAGATTGCAGCAGCGAAGAAAAACCAGAAGCAGATTCAGGTAAAAGAAATCAAGTTTCGTCCAGGGACGGAGGAAGGGGATTACCAGGTAAAACTGCGCAACCTGGTACGTTTCCTGAGTGACGGGGACAGGGCCAAGGTATCCTTGCGATTCCGCGGCCGTGAGATGGCCCACCAGGAGCTGGGGATGGAACTCCTCAAGCGGGTTGAAGCTGACCTGCTCGAGTACGGTTCGGTCGAACAGCATCCTAAGATGGAAGGACGCCAGCTGATCATGGTCATCGCCCCGAAAAAGAAGAAGTAATCAACAGGGCACGGCAGGCCTTCTGATTATGTTTATCAACTGAATGCGGAGTATCCGAACATGCCAAAAATGAAAACCAAAAGTGGTGCTGCTAAGCGGTTTCTGAAAACTGCTAACGGTATCAAGCACAAGCACGCTTTCAAGAGCCACATCCTGACCAAAATGTCGACCAAGCGTAAGCGTCAACTGCGCGGTAGCAGCTTGCTGCATCCGTCTGACGTGGCAAAAGTCGAGCGCATGCTGCGCCTTCGTTAATTTTAGTCAAGAATAGAGGAAGTAACTCATGGCTCGTGTAAAGCGTGGCGTCATTGCCCGTAAGCGTCACAAAAAAATTCTGAAACTTGCTAAAGGCTACTACGGCGCACGCTCCCGCGTATTCCGTGTTGCCAAGCAAGCGGTAATCAAGGCAGGCCAATACGCCTACCGTGACCGTCGTCAGAAAAAACGTCAGTTCCGCGCTCTGTGGATCGCTCGTATCAACGCTGGTGCTCGTGTTAACGGTCTGTCCTACAGCCGTTTCATCGCTGGCCTGAAAAAAGCGTCCATCGAGATCGACCGTAAGGTTCTGGCTGATCTGGCAGTGAACGAAAAAGCGGCGTTTGCTGCGATTGTCGAGAAAGCTAAAGCCACCTTGGCTTAAGTACCCCCGACAGTCACCCGGCCTCACCTCTGTGGGGTCAGGTGTTAAACGTCATAAATAGGGGAAGAGCCTTCAAGCTCTTCCCCTATTTTGTATCTGGAGTCTGTACATGGAAAACCTGGATGCGCTGGTCTCTCAAGCACTAGAGGCTGTGCAAAGCGCTGAAGATATCAATGCCCTGGAGCAAATCCGGGTTCAATACCTTGGCAAAAAGGGTGAATTGACTCAGGTGATGAAGACCCTGGGGAATTTGCCGGCAGAAGAGCGTCCGCAAGTCGGCGCCCTGATCAACGTTGCCAAGGAACGTGTCACAGGCGTTCTCAATGCGCGCATGGCTCTGTTTGAAGAAGCCGAACTGGCTGCCAAACTGTCTGCCGAATCCATTGACGTGACGTTGCCGGGCCGCGGCCAGACCTCCGGTGGTCTGCATCCGGTGACCCGGACTCTGGAACGAGTCGAGCAGTTCTTCACCCGCATCGGCTACGGCATCGCCGAAGGCCCTGAGGTCGAAGACGACTATCACAATTTCGAAGCGCTCAACATCCCAGGCCACCACCCGGCCCGGTCGATGCATGACACCTTCTATTTCAATGCGAACATGTTGCTGCGCACCCATACCTCGCCGGTACAGGTCCGCACCATGGAGTCCAAGCAACCGCCGATCCGCATCGTCTGCCCGGGCCGTGTGTATCGCAGCGACTCCGATATCACCCATTCGCCGATGTTCCACCAGGTCGAAGGCCTGCTGGTTGATCGCGACATCAATTTCGCCGATCTCAAAGGCACCATCGAAGAATTCCTGCGGGTGTTCTTCGAAAAAGAGCTGGCCGTCCGTTTCCGTCCTTCTTACTTCCCGTTCACCGAGCCATCCGCTGAAGTCGACATGGAATGCGTGATGTGCAGCGGTAAAGGCTGCCGCGTCTGCAAGCAGACCGGCTGGCTGGAAGTCATGGGCTGCGGCATGGTTCACCCGAACGTGCTGCGCATGTCCGGCATCGATCCGGAAGAGTTCTCCGGCTTTGCCTTCGGCATGGGCGTCGAGCGTCTGGCCATGCTCCGTTACGGCGTAAACGACTTGCGTCTGTTCTTCGACAACGACTTGCGGTTCCTCGCGCAATTTCGCTAGTCGTAACGAATTCTTAGGAGAGCAGGATGAAATTCAGTGAACAATGGCTGCGTGGCTGGGTTAGCCCGCAGGTAAGTCGCGACGAGCTGGTTGCTCGTCTGTCGATGGCGGGTCTGGAGGTCGATAGTGTGACCCCGGCCGCCGGTGTATTCAGCGGCGTGGTCGTGGGCGAGGTGCTGAGCACCGAGCAGCACCCTGATGCCGACAAGTTGCGTGTATGCCAGGTCAGCAATGGCGCGGAAACCTTCCAGGTCGTGTGCGGTGCGCCAAACGTGCGTCCGGGCCTGAAGATTCCGTTCGCCATGATCGGTGCCGAACTGCCGGGCGACTTCAAGATCAAGAAGGCCAAGCTGCGTGGTGTCGAGTCCAACGGCATGCTGTGCTCGCAAGCCGAACTGCAGGTCGGTGAAGGCAACGACGGTCTGATGGAGCTGCCGGCCGATGCGCCGGTGGGCGAAGATTTCCGTGTGTATCTGGATCTGGAAGACGCCAGCATCGAGGTCGACCTGACCCCGAATCGTGGCGACTGCCTGTCGCTGGCCGGTCTGGCCCGTGAAGTGGGTGCGCTGTACGACACGCCGGTCGCTCGCCCGGTGGTCATGACCATTCCGGCTGTGCACGACGAAGTGCGTCCGGTAGAAGTGCTGGCGCCTGCCGCCTGCCCGCGTTATCTGGGTCGTGTCATCCGTAACGTTGATCTGTCCAAACCAACCCCGCTGTGGATGGTTGAACGTCTGCGCCGCGCCGATGTGCGCAGCATCGACGCCGCGGTCGACATCACCAACTACGTGATGCTCGAGCTGGGCCAGCCGCTTCACGCCTTCGATCTCGCCGAAATCAATGGTGGCATCCGTGTGCGCATGGCGGAAGAGGGCGAGAAACTGGTGCTGCTCGACGGTCAGGAAGTCAGCCTGCGTAGCGATACGCTGGTGATCGCCGACCACACCCGCGCTCTGGCGATTGCCGGCGTAATGGGTGGCGAGCACAGCGGTGTGTCCGCAACCACTCGCGACGTTTTCCTGGAAAGTGCCTTCTTCGACCAGATCGCTGTGGCGGGCAAGGCTCGTTCCTACGGCCTGCACACCGATGCGTCGCACCGTTACGAGCGTGGCGTGGACTGGCAACTGGCCCGTGAAGCCATGGAGCGCGCCACCGGCCTGCTGCTGGAAATCACCGGTGGCGAAGCCGGCCCGATCATCGAGACCGTCAGCGAGCAGCACCTGCCGTCGATCGCGCCGATCACCCTGCGTGCGCAGCGCATCACCCAGATGCTGGGGATGGAAATGGATTCGGCGCAGGTCGAGCGTCTGCTCAGCGCGCTGGGTCTGAAGATCTCCGCTGACGGCGCAAGGCAGTGGCGCGTAGAAGTGCCAAGCCATCGCTTTGATATCAGCCTGGAAGTCGATCTGATCGAAGAGCTGGCGCGTCTGTACGGCTACAACCGTCTGCCAGTTCGTTACCCGCAAGCGCGTCTGGCGCCGCAAGCCAAAGCTGAAGCGCGCAGCGAATTGCCTGAACTGCGTCGTCTGCTGGTAGCTCGTGGTTATCAGGAAGCGATCACTTACAGCTTCATCGATCCGAAACAGTTCGAACTGTTCAATCCGGGCGTTGAGCCGCTGTTGCTGGCCAACCCGATTTCCAATGACATGGCTGCCATGCGTTCCTCGCTGTGGCCGGGCCTGGTCAAGGCGTTGCAGCATAATCTGAACCGCCAGCAAGATCGCGTGCGTCTGTTCGAAAGCGGTCTGCGCTTCGTCGGTCAGTTGGAAGGTCTGAAGCAAGAACCGATGCTGTCTGGTGTTGTTTGCGGCAGCCGTCTGCCGGAAGGTTGGGCGCAGGGTCGCGACACCGTCGATTTCTTCGACGTTAAAGCTGATGTTGAAGCGGTGTTGGGCTTTGCCGGTGCACTGGATACCTTCACTTTCACTCCGGGCAAACACCCGGCGCTGCACCCGGGTCAAACCGCGCGCATCGAACGTGACGGGCGTGAAGTCGGCTTTATCGGTGCGATTCACCCTGAGCTGTCCAAAGCCTTGGGCCTGGATCGTCCGGTCTTCGTCTTCGAGCTGGTTCTGGCTGAAGTCGCTTCCGGAAAAATGCCGCAATTCCACGAGTTGTCGCGTTTTCCTGAAGTGCGTCGTGACCTTGCACTGATCGCGCACAAAGACGTCGCGGCCTCGGCTGTACTGGACGTAATCCGTGAAAATGCAGGCGAATGGCTCACGGATCTCAGGCTGTTTGACGTGTATCAGGGTAAAGGTATTGATCCTGATAGAAAAAGCCTTGCAGTTGGCTTGACCTGGCAGCATCCATCGCGCACTCTTAATGACGATGAGGTGAATTCGACGACGCAAAATATCCTCACCTCGCTCGAACAAAGGTTGAACGCCACGTTAAGGAAGTGACGTATGGGGGCTTTGACGAAAGCTGAGATGGCGGAACGTCTGTATGAAGAGCTGGGCCTGAACAAGCGGGAAGCTAAGGAATTGGTTGAACTGTTTTTCGAGGAAATCAGGCACGCTCTTGAAGACAACGAGCAGGTCAAATTGTCCGGTTTCGGCAATTTCGACCTTCGGGACAAACGCCAGCGGCCTGGCCGCAACCCGAAAACGGGGGAAGAAATCCCGATCACGGCTCGCCGTGTGGTCACCTTTCGTCCAGGGCAGAAGTTGAAGGCCCGAGTTGAGGCTTATGCTGGAACCAAGTCATAACGACGAACTACCCGTCATCCCGGGCAAACGCTACTTCACCATTGGTGAAGTCAGCGAGCTGTGTGCGGTAAAACCGCACGTGCTGCGCTACTGGGAGCAGGAGTTTCCTCAACTCAACCCCGTCAAACGCCGCGGAAACCGCCGGTATTATCAGCGCCAGGACGTGCTGATGATCCGGCAGATCCGCGCGCTCCTTTACGATCAGGGGTTCACCATCGGCGGTGCACGTCTGCGCTTGTCCGGTGATGAAGCCAAAGACGACACCACCCAATACAAGCAAATGATCCGCCAGATGATCGCTGAGCTTGAAGATGTGCTGGTGGTGCTCAAGAAATAAAAAGCTGCGTTTGAATACTTCCAGTTTTCAAAAGCTTGCGATATATTCTTGAGCGCTCTTCGAGATGAAGGGCAGGTTTCAAACCAGTCGGGGCGTAGCGCAGTCCGGTAGCGCACTAGCATGGGGTGCTAGGGGTCGAGTGTTCGAATCACTCCGTCCCGACCATATTTCCTGAATAAAATCAGACACTTAAGCCGATCATATAGATCGGCTTTTTTGTGCCTGCGCAAAACCCGCGCAAAACTTGCGCAAAACTACCCTGTAATTTCGCTGATATTCAGGTCAGGGATTGCCTCTGACCAGACGATTTCTGCGTGGTCTTTCTGGTAGTTCTTCGTCATGGTCTCGCTGGCGTGGCCGGCGATCTTCTGACCGTCTTTCCCGGCTTTCTGATACAGGTGCAGCGATAGCGCTCGCACTTCGTGGAAGCCCGGCATTTCCTCTTCTTTCCATCCCTTGTAACAGCCTGCCGCTTCCCGGGCCTCTTTGAAGGCTCGCGTCAAATATCGCTCTTCCACCTGAGTCCAGTGTTCCTTCGTCTGCGCCTGCTTCTGCTTTTTGCGATCGGGCCGACGGTGTATCAGGTACGGTGAGACGATGTCATCCCGGCAACGGCTGATCACCGCCTGGAGCTCTTCGGTCACTTTGAACCGGATCCACGCCGCGTCGCTAGCCTTGGCCGTCTTCTGCTGAACCACATACAAAAACCCTTCCCGAACACCATCGAACCGCATGTTCAAGATGTCCGTCCGACGCTGCGCGGTAATCAGTGCCAGGTCGATTGCGTTCTGCAACCAGAACGGTGACTTCTCCCGGATGGCCTTCAGGCCTCCGACGGTGTGTCGCTTGCGCTGCTTCTTCTCGATCCTGTTGATGGTGCTGGCCGCCGGGTTGTCCGGGCACAGGCCTTTGGCCGCTGCGTGATTGAAGATATCGATCAGCAGGGCTCGGCATTGGTTGGCAGTGCGCGGCGTGAGGGCGTCCAGCATCTCCGCGACCATGCGGATCGTGATCTGGTCGACGGCTTTGCCTTCGAACTGTTTCCGGAAGCGACGGAAGTGCACGGCGTAGAGGCCCAGTGTTCCTTTTGCCAGTTCCCTCGGCGGCAGCACGTCGCGTTCGTATGCGTCGAGGAAGCCGGCAAACGATTCTGATGTGCAGCCCATCACGGCGCCTACTAGGTCAGCGCCGCGCATGAATTCCAGATTCAACTGCTTCGCGGCGTCGATCGCTTTGATCCGGTCGGAGCCGAACTGGAACCACTTACCGTCGGTGGGCCGGCGGTAGCGATAGGTTGAGCGCCGCGAATCGAAATACAGGTTCTGCGGTAGGCTCTTGTTCGCCTTGTTGCGCGGCCGTGGGACCATCATGCAGCTCCTTTCAATACCATCGCGACCAGATCATTGCCGTCTGACCGGCTGAACGCTGTCCAATCAACGTACCAGAGTTTGCCGATTTGCTCGCCGGGCAACTGGCCGTTGCGGATGTAGTTGCGGATCGCTTGGGGGCAGGGTGGTGTACCGTTCTCACCCCAGCGCCGGCGCTGGAATTCACTGATCTTGATCAGCTCTTTTTTCATTGTGATGCTCCATGCCGCGCGTGGCGGCAGAAGGTGGTGATCAGTTAGTCGGAGTGGCCGTGAAGTCTTGGCCGAGTTTCCACGCGATGTAGCAGCGGGTCAGTGCCGCAGAAGGCGTCCCCGTAAATCCCACGTGTCCGAATCCTTGAGCCTCGAACTGCGCGCCATGTCCGAACAGGGTCAAGATTCCTGCCTGCGTCATCTCTTGGATCAAAATCGCTGAGTCCCCGAGGTTCGAGTCAGGTCGGAAAGGGAAGGGTTCACCGCCGGGGCCTGTATCGCGGTAAAGGCATGGGCCGGAGGCGTACAGCTTGATTCCCTTCCTTTCTTCGACACCCTGAGCTCGGGCAGCCCACAGAGCCAGGTCGGCGCCTTCCAGGTCTTGGATGGTTACTTTTTCGCGCATACGAATACCTCGCCCGCCGTACACCGGCAGGCTGTTGAGTTGGGGGAGGGGTTACAACGCGAGTTCGGTCTGGGTTTCGCGCTGCCAGATCGGCGAGCTGTTGTGCGATTCGATGCGGTCGGCGATTACGTTGGCCCGCTGGCCGGCGGTGGGTGGGGCGTACATGCCGAAGCGGCTGATACTGCCGCCGTTTACCGCGGCGTTCGTGGAGTCGGCTGAAGCGAGGGGCAGGTGCTGGAAGATCGCGGGGTCGAGCATGCGCAGCCCATGGAGTCGGCACACCGGCCGCCCGTGTTCGTCACACACAGCGTCCATCGCGGCGCCCATCCGCTTCCACCATGATACGGTGCCCGGCGCAGCCCATTGTCCAGAACTGCCGAGGGCCACCGTTCGCCACCACCTCGCCAACCGCTGCAGTCGCTCAATCGATTCGTGTAAGTGCCAGACTGGCACCCCGCGAAGTTCCTCTGGCCATTGCCGAACAAGGTCGTCGTTGGCCTCTTCGTCGCCATCAATGACGTCCGGAATGAGCGCCCAAGTGAACCCAGGGTGCCGGTGCCAGTCTTCGACCCAGCGTGTGTAGCCGTCGACGTCTACCTGACCACCTTTCTTCCAGACTGTGAATGCGCCGTTATCGAAAACAAATGATTTGCACACATCGGCGACAATCCCGAGATCGTCCTTGCGTGGGAACGGCACCAGCGCGTGCCGGCCGGCCAGGAACTTAGCGGCGTCCTCGCGCTTACCGCCGATAGGCGTGCCGTGGTAATGGATCATCCGCTGAGCCTCAATGTCTCGATCTCGATGCCCTGGTGCGTGGCGATAATGGTCTGATCGCCACCGAGCGTTTCGGAAAGGCTGTCAGCGATCTGCTCATGCCAACCCTGCTTGATCAGCGCTGTCGCTGTTTTGATGTGTTCGACGTGGATCATCGATGTCGAGCGCAGCTCAAGGCGATAGATGATCGTTTCGCCGTCGGCCGGGCAGACGGCTGCGAAGGTGTGTCGATAAATGTTCATCGCCACGGCCCCCTGTAGATCAGGTAGGCCATGTAGAGCGGGGCGAAGATCATGGCTGAACCCTCTTGAACTCGACGACCCAGACCCACGGGTTGGCGCCCCAGTCGCCGCCGGTGGAGTTCCACAGATTGCCGAAAGCGTTCCGGGCGGAACCCAGGCACTGTTCGTGACTGGTCGTCTCGGCCCACATCCAGCCTTCTCGCTGCGGGTGATGTTCTGTAGGCGCTGGACAGTCGCCGACCTCACTCCATCCTTTGCCACCATGGCCACACTTTCGGCCGTAGTCGGTGAAGAAGCAGCCTTCTGCCTGGGCCTGTTCCTCGCTGATGTCCTGCAACCGCTCGACGCAGACGTCGGTGATCTCCAGCAGGATGCGGCTGGCCCAGCGCGGCATGTGGATGGAGGGCACAGCTTTTTGCCCGCGCGCTTTATCAACCCTGCGTGGGTTGCCGTTCACGCTGTAGCTGGCACCTGGCGCCCGGGTACTTTGAATCCACCAATAACCGAGCTCCGGCGTTCTCGGGACATCGTGGCGGAAGGTGCCTGGCTGAGTAGGATCCTCTGGACTGAGCAATTTGCTGTAAATGCCGCTCTCGCGAACCCACAGCCGGTCGCCGGGCTTGCCGTATGGGCAGCGGATAATTGGGCCGCCGACGTTCCAGCAGACGCTGTTCAGTGGTGATTCGTCAGCGGCGGTTGTCACTGCGAAGCTGGTCGACAATCCTTTGACCGGTCGGCGCGTGACCGTCTTCCTGCCATCCAGAATGGCGCGCACCATTGGGGCCGAGAACAGGATCGGACGTTCCTTGATATTGATCATTGTGATAACTCCAGTTCGGCCGGCGCTGTGGCGGCCAGGGTTTCGACGGCCAATGCGTAGACGTCCGGGTGCTGCTTGTCGAAGGCCGGCATGTGTTCAGTTTCGATCCAGGTACCGCGAACGGCTCCCTTGGCCAGCCATGCCGGTTTGCTTCCCGGTGCCTGTGTCCATGCGGTGACGCCGATGCCGTGGCTGGCGATCTGTTTGGCGGTGATGAAGCCTTGGTGCCGGAGCTGGGCCAGTACCTTCAGTGCTGACTCCTTCCACGGGGTCAGGCGAACAGGAGAGGGCACACCCGCAGGCAGGTTTGTGACCAGCACCGGCACCTGGCAGCGTTCGGGCGGGTTCCAGTCGAACATGTACCAGTCATAAAACGGCTTGTGGCCGCTCACTTCCAGCAGGGAATGGGCGAGGCTGAAGGTGAAGCAGTCACCGCGGCTCGTCCAGCTCGAACGCGGCATCAGCACCCTCACGCCAAGGTGTTCCAGCATCTTCACGATGCCTTTGCTGGCGTCGGTGATTTTGCTCACGATCACCAGCCGGTAATCCGGCCCAGCGCGCCCGTAAAGTTCGTCGCCGCGGCAGGGCAGGATCTGATCAGCCACCTTGGCGTTCAGCTGCATCTTTGCCTCGACGCCGATCTGCCGGCCGTCTTCATGAACGACCAGCACGTCGAAGCCGGCGGCCTCGGGGTAGCACGTCCAGCCGGGCAGCTCGTTGAACTCCTGGATGAACAGCGCGCAGAGGTCAGCCTCCTTTTCGATTTTCTCGATAGGCATTTCTCGTCCTTGCCGCTATAGCGGCTGACTTTGAAGGGGGAGGGAGTTACTGCTGGTTTGTGTGCCTGGCGTACTGACGTGCCGCCTGCATTTCCGCATCGGTGGCCTTGCGCCCTGACACCCACATTCCATCTGGATGTCGCTTGAAGGTCCACCCGTAGTGGCTGTTCGCCTCGTCGATCATGATGGCGAACTTGCCGCCGCGGGCCTCGATCATCCCCTTGATGCACTCAGGCATCTTGCCGAGCTGGTCTTCGAGGAACTGCTCGGTGAAAGGCTGAGCGGACTTCTCGGCGGTATCGTGCTCATCCACGCCATCTGCTTTCTTGAGTGCTGTAAACACTTCGCCTCGCATCGCATCAATCGCGGAAGACGGCACCGCGCCCGGGTCACCCTGGATTGCATAGAACAGCTCGTTGGATCGGAGCAATAGCGCGGTCAGCTCATCAATCCGCTGATCTGCTGCGTTCAGGCGCTCCTGCAGGGCGTCACGCTCGGCGGTGACGCGGTCGAAGTCACGAAGCAAGTCCTGCGCAATGCTGTGGAACTGTCGGCGCGATAACTCGCTCTCCATCGCCATCTCAAGTGGCATGCCGATCACGCCTCTGGTGATTTCGCTCATCCTGCAATCTCCATCGATACCAGATCATGGGCATTCACGACCTTCATGCCGAGCTCCTTTCCGATGTGCACTTCCAGGCTGGCGCCGCGGGAATCCTGCCAGCCGGGCAGGGTGGCCACGGTGTCGCATTCCATTAGCGCTTTGATGTCACGGCGCATGCATTCGCTCCAGGTGCCTGGGTCTGGATTGAGCTCGGCCGGGTTGATGACGCTGTGCCCGGCGGCGCGCAGGCTGGCGGCCGTTGAATGGAACAGTGGGAAGTTGAGGTCCAGCATGTTGGTCATGGGACCGCTGAGGTAGATGCGCTTCATGCGGCCTCCTTCGGCGTGTAGGTCAGCGTGCCGTCGAGGATCGCTTCCTTGATGGCTTCGAACTCCCAGGCGTAGTACTGCGATTCGACGTAGACGCGCATCTCGCCGTAGTCATGCTGCTTGCGCCGAATGAACGCCTCAGCAGCATCTCGGGTGAAGTGACTGTTCACAATCTCCCAGCGCGTGTTCCAGCCGGTGACGGTGTGGTCATCGCACTCGGCGAGGTATTCCCACTGGTCGTCCTCGTCCATATCCATAAAGCTGCATTCCCGATCAGCCATCAGAGCTTGGTCGATTTCTGCACGCTCCTCGTCGTCGAGGTCTTCCCAGTATTCTTTCGGACTGAACCACCGCCAATCCTCCAGGCAGACAACTCGGCCTTCCGCGTAGTCGATTTCGTAGCCGTAATCGAATCGCTTGGTCTGCACAGTGAAAATGGCGGCCGCTGTGTGGTGCCATTTAACGCCGGCGCCGTTGCAGTGATAGCGGAGGCGCTCAACGAAGTCGGTCCAGGTTGAAGCATCAAGCGCGGCGCCGGTCGCCAATGTCGGCAGCGGCTCGGCCGGTTTGTTTTCTGTGGGCATGGGGCGTCCTATGCCGGGGCATGCCCGGGCGGTGGATAAGTAGGAATTCAAGCGTTTTATTGCCGGCGCAGGAGTCGTGACGGAATGATCTGGCTATCAAACAAGCCGGAGCCCCACCGAATGAAGCGACTCATTGCTGAAGTGATGTACCAGGTACTTATCGAGCTGCTGAGCCAGATCCTGATGCGCTTGGCTGACTGGCTAACGGCGTGGCCGTTGCTGTGACTACGCCGCGGCTTTCAGTGCCTCGATGATGCGCTGCCCGGCGAGTGGCGGTACCGCGTTGCCGGTCATGTGCATGGTCAACTTGTGGTTGTCCGGCCGGAGCGTGTCTTTCGGGAACGACTGCGCGGCCATGGCTTCGTCAGCGCTGATCATCCGCATCATGTCGCCGTCAACGACTGCCCAGCGATCCAGCGTGGTTATTGTGCCGATCGGGCGGTCAAGGCTGCGACCAGTGAGGCCCGAGCCTGAGCCGTAGTAGGGCATCACGAAGCGATCACCGAAGCGCTCGCGACCATTCTTCACACGGATCAGTGTCGACGCGGCGCGGCCTGGCTTGTTGATCGGTGACCACTTGCCGGCTTCGAAGTCGATAATCTCGCGGGCCGGCACGTGCTGGTAGCGGGGGAGTTGCAGGTGTAGCGGGGCCTTGCTGCGCGAGCAGACCATGAACAAGCGCACGCGGTGTTGTGGTACGCCCAGATCGGCGCAGTCCACTATGTGCGGCGCTAGTGCGTAACCCAGCCGCTGCATTGCGTCAGCCCACGCCGGGTACAGAATCCAGTCCATGAACTCCGGTACGTTCTCGATCACCGCGAAGTCCGGCCGGTTGACCTCGGCGTTCTGTACCGGTGCCCATGCAGTTGAGCGCGAGTTGTCGTGCTGAGGGTTGCCGGCAGCCTTGCCGCGAGCCTTGGTGTGCCCTTGGCAGCACGGCGAGGCGAGCATGACATCGTGCTTCGGCACGTCCGCCCAGTTCGCCTGGTGCAGATCTTGACAGGCGTGGATCGTGTCCGGGTTATTGCGGGTGTGCCACTCGACCGCCTCGGGCCAGTGGTTCGCCGCCCAGAGGACATTGAGTCCGGCGTCCTTGCCGCCGCGCGTCCATCCGCCGAAACCAGAAAACAAGTCAATTGCTGTGAGCATGCGGGATCCTCGCCGGCTGGCGTGAAGTAAGTTTGTGGGCTATTGCTTGATATCCCGGCATGCCGCCGGAAGGAGATCGACATGTCCTTAAAAAGCGACACTGAGGCACTTAAGGCTATTGAAGAGGAGGCGCAACGACTTCTGAAATTGACCGAGGAAAAGCTCAAGGTGGAAATTCAGGACGGGCTTAAGCTGATAATCGCCATAGCCACCTACAGAACAAATCTGCTCGACCCTGATGCAATCCGAGACCCGCATTAGCCAACTGGCGTGATTCCTGGAAGTGGGGTATAGGGAAAGCTGAACTATAAAAATGGAATTGCAGCTTTGGACGAATTAGTTAAAGAAGTTATCCCGCTGCTGCAGTATTTGATTCCGGGGTTTCTCACGGCGTGGATTTTTTACTCTCTTACTGCGTTTAAGCGCCCTGATACGTTCGGTCAGATCGTGCAGGCGCTCATCTTCACGTTCGTGATCCATGGGGCAGTCCTTATCGTAAAGGCTGCCCTTTTGTGGATAGGATCAAATTGGTTCATGATTGGTCAGTGGGATGTGAAAGCCGAAGCGTCCTGGTCTTTTGTAATCTCAGTCCTGCTGGGTTTGCTTTCTTGTTACTGGGCGACAAACGACAAGCTGCATACGTGGCTTCGGAATAGGGACATTACTAAGCAGACCTCTTATCCCAGCGAGTGGTACAGCACCTTCGCGCGTCATGAGCGCTTTGTTGTTTTGCACTTGAACGATGAACGTCGTCTTTATGGTTGGCCTTCTGAGTGGCCTTCAGACCCATCGAGTGGGCAGTTTGTGATCGAAGGGCCTAGCTGGTTGGAGAGCAAGGGGGAGAGGCCTTTCGGTGCTGACTTTGTTGTAATCGATTCCTCAAAGGTACAATGGGTTGAATTCACACATGCCGTATCGGAGTAAGCCATGACCAGCAAAGCGCCACAGCCGATGCCTTCAAGCGGAAGATGGGTTATCGCACAAGACGAGAAGTGCAAAAAAAATCCGGCCAATGTGCGGCCTAAGGCACCGGCACCACCACCGCCACCTCGCAATCCTAAGCAGTAACTAACTGCGGTTCGACTATTTCGTCTCCGCTTTCGCCGGGATCCTTAGACAGGTACAACAGCCCGGCATCCCTCAACTGTCGCAACACCTTTTCGCTTGGCTCGTAAGGTGTCGCGACACTCCGAAGCATCCAAGCCTGGGTTTCGAAGTCGGCGGCGATCAGGTTCCTAAGCAGGTTCTGATACACCTCCTGCTGGTTGTTGAATCCGTGGGCGGCCATGACCCGCTTGAGGTCAGGCTTGAACACGCCGGCGACCTCAACAGTAAACTTCTCGACGCCCAACGCAGCGTCCTTCGCTGCTGCCTTCTCGCGCTTTTTCTTCTGCTTGATGGCTTCCTTCGTCGGCTCCTGTACTTCGGCCATGGCCTACCTCTTCAATTCCGCTGGCCGGCAAGTCCAGCCAGGTCTGTCGACGGCGCGTGGCCGCCCGGTTGATGGTTCGTTTCACGCTGCAACCTTCACCTGATGCCAGGCGCCGGCGGCGTAGAACAGCTTCGCGGCTTTGGCTTCTTCCATCGATATCTCGTCCGGAATCGCGATCCAGCCCGACGCGACCAGGTGGTTAGGATTCGCGCTGTTGCGCAGCTCCAAGTAGTAATGCTCGATGGCATCGGTCAGACGCTCGACCTTGTAGATGCCCTCGGGCGAGATCTCCACCGACTTGATGTACTCGGCGCCGCGCTCGTCGCGACACATGGCGCCGATGTAGATCGTCCAGCGGTAGGAGAAATCGAATATCGCGTTGGCGATCGCCAGACTGCGGATCTGCTTGCAGCTCTTCCAGTTCGCCATGATCTGGCAGCCGCTGGGGTCGATGTTCACGACCGCAACGTGGTTGGTGCGCAGCAGCGCCCGGCAGCTGCGTTCGGCCCGGGCGAAACCGTTGTTTGGTTTGCGTTTCGACTTCATAGCGAGTCCGCCATTTTGCGCAGCGCCTTGCGGTCGGCGGCCGAAATCGGCTTCGGGCGCCGCTTGAGGACCGTTTCAGGGTCTATTTTGTTGGAGCGGGGCGGTGGCAGAGGATTGCGTGGCGGGCTTTTCAGTTGATCGATCCGCCCGCCAGCGGCCAGGTACTGGGCGACTCGTTCAGAGATCGCCTCAGCGTCCGGCCGGTGCTGCTCCACCAGATTGAGGTGGTTGCTGATCATGCCGCCACCTTGACCAGCTTTACGCCGGCCATGCTGAACTTGGCGCCTTGGGCGGCGACCATCGCGTCGAGTGCCTCCCAGTCCACGGTCAGCACCGAAATAGGGGCTTGGCCGTAGGCGACAGCTTTGATCAGCGATTCCAGATCGAACACTTCAGCCTGTAGGTTCACCGGTGCCGCGGTAGCGGTTGAGGGTTTCGAGACAGGCAGAACCGGCGCCGCAGCTTTCACGGGTGCCGGACTGGCAACTGGAGCCTGTTCGACCAGCGCCTTGGCCTTTGCCTCGTCCTCGATTCGCTTCAGTTCCTGCTGGCGGATCTGCTCGCGCTGGGCTTCGGCTTTCTGCTCTTCAGATTTCTGGTGTTCCGAAATCCGCAATTTGATCAGCGTGATCAGATCGTCGTTCGCCTTCGTCACCAGATGCTGAATATCGTTGAACAGGAAAGGATAGTCGGCCGCCAGCTCGGCCAAGCTGGCCAGATTCAGGCGAATTGCGTCGGCGGCTTGGCTCGCGGCGATTTTCGCCCGGGCCAGCTCGGTATCGACGGCGTCCTGCAAGCTGGCGATCGTGCGCTTGTTCTTCATGGCGCCGGCGAAGTCTGCGGCGACTACCGGCATGGTGACCCGGCCCAGCGTCTTGTTGATCGCCGCGATATGGTCTGTCAGCGACTGCTCTGCTTTCTGCTTGATGTTGGTCTTCACCAGCAGCTCTTGAGCCTTCACCAGTTTGTCGACCTTCAGTCGAGTCTCGCGAGCGTGAGCGCTGATCCGATCCAGTGAGGAAAACAGGTCGTCAATGGTCTGGGTTTGAGATAGTGCCTGTTTCTTCGCCGTCGCCACGGCCTCTTCAACATCGCCGCACCATTTCACGGCCTTCTTGGCGTCGGCGAAGTCCTGATCTGTAGTCAGCTCGGTCTTCACGGAGTCGATCACCGCCAGTGCCGATTCCTCGAACACTTTTAGGTTGCTCGCGGTGACCATGCCAGTCAGTTCGATCCGTAGCGCTGGCAGCTCGTCCGGGGCCTTGCCGACGACAATAGAAGGCGCCTCGGCCAATTCGAAGTTGGCCAGGTCGGCCTCGAACTGTTTCCAGCCTTCCACCAACTGCGCGGCCCGGCCAGCGACAGGCCGATACTCCATGTGCACGAAGTTTTCAGGGGTACCGTCTGAGCAAACAAAGATCACACGCTCGGCGCCGCTCACCAGCAGTTGCTGTTCAAGCTGCCAGTAGTAATGCGGCTCCAGATTTTCGGCACGAACCTGGGCAGCCAGCGATTCATTCCAGAGCTTGTGCTCGAAAAGCGTCTCGCCGAGCATAGTTGCGCCGTCCATGGACGCGAGCAGGTTGCCGTCGGTGCCTACGACTGGGTACAGCTCTTCGCCGATCATCACTTCAACCAGTGGCCGGGCCAGCGCTTCAGTGGCGTGGCCTTTGTCGAAGATGTACTGCTGAGCTTGGTTGACTTCCGGCGCAATGCCGGTTTTTTTCAGCGTCAGCAGCTCGGAACGGGTTTGGTACTTCGAGGCTCCCATCATTGCTGGGGCCTCGGAGGCGGTGAAGTGCTGGGCGCGGAGTGCATGCCACTCGGCGGAGCCTTGAGCTACGTTGTGAATTTTCATGCTTTGTCTCCGTCGATGGCTTTGAGGTTCTGGATTTTTTCGATCTGGGCCGGGCTCAGCGTGTATTTGCTGCTGATGGTCGCGATCAGGTGTTCTGGGCTGGTGCGGTTGGCATCAACCAGCGGCTGCCATTTGGCGATGTTCTCTTTCAGAAGATCATCGGAGTAGGGCGGAAGAGCTTCGGGCTCAGGCTCTTGCTGACTCTGCGGACTCACATCGCGCGGCGCCTCTTCGAATGTTTTGCCTTCCATCTCGTCGGCTGTTGGCGCTGATCCGACCTCGGGAAAGGCCTTGCGCAGTGCCTGAGCCTCGGCACACTTCGCCAGTTGAGCGAAGGCGCGGCGCTTCCACATGGAGTTCGGCGCAATGGTGTCTTTGGCTGCCGTGGCGTAGTTTTCGAGCCAGCGCTCGTTGGCGGTGAACTCGGCGACAAGGCCGTTCGACATCTGGCGCTTGACGGTCACCCGGCACCACTCTGGATAAGTGACTTCAACGCCGCCCAACTTTGCTGTGATCGATGGCCCGTACTCCGGATCGCTGATTCCGGCGTATTGCCCGGTGCGCGCAGCCTGAATGCGGTAAAGGCCGATACCGGGCATGACCGTGTCGACCATTCCGCGCCCTTTTTGGTAGATGGGAACGATGTGCACCGGCTTGAGCATCGGGTCGAGCTGAGCCGCCTTGCAGTAGGCCAGCACCATCACTACAGAGTTGTGCGCCGCGCCTGGATACAGGCTTCCGCTCAGCACTTCGACGAGCGCGTCCTCGGAGATGGCTGGCAGATGGTCAGCCTGTTTCATTACTGCGGACATGGGGAATCCTTGCCGCGCCCAGCGCAGCGATTGAATGCTTGGTTTATTGAGTGATGCGGTCGGCGAGGGCGCTGAGCAGCATCAGGAAGGTGAAAACGCCGAGAGAAGAGAACGAGCCGCGCCAGATCAGTACGCGACGCGCCCATTGGCGACCGGTCACCGGAACACCCGGTAGGTGATCGAGTGCGGTACCTGGCAGACAGCGGACGAGTCGCGCACCGCGCTGTAAGCAGCCAGCACCACAACGAGGCCGGCAGCGAGACACCAGAACATGATTTTCATGCCTTCACCTCATACGCGACTGTCCATTCCCCGCACATGCAGGCTCGACCGCTCCAGGCATGGACGTTCGGGATGCCCGCATCGTGAGCCAGTGAAAGAGCGCCCAGCCATTTGGTGTGGGTGAAGGCCAGAATCATGCGATCGGCGGGCAGTTCTTCGATCTGCTCGTCGCTCAACGATTTAACCGGTGGCGTTGTCATGCTGCAGCTCCTTGCTTGATCGAGGCGTTGTAGGAGTCGTAGATCTCGTCGATGCGCGCACGGAGCCGCCGGTGTTCATCGTCATCAATGGCGCGCAGCAGGAAGGCGAGGGTGATGCAGGAGGTCGCGGCCGCGCTGGCGTTGGGCTTGCCGAGGTCGCGCTTCATGTT
Organism: Pseudomonas sp. MWU318; assembly: GCF_016756945.1. Lineage (NCBI taxonomy): Bacteria > Pseudomonadati > Pseudomonadota > Gammaproteobacteria > Pseudomonadales > Pseudomonadaceae > Pseudomonas > Pseudomonas sp. MWU318. The sequence continues at coordinate 138,366 of NZ_JAESJL010000008.1, read as the reverse complement.
GTTGATCTCACCCTCGATCCAGGTGATCGCTGTCTGGTGGTCTCGCTGCTGGATGTTCATTTCAGCCCCCAGAATTCGCCGTAGGCGACGACAGCTGCTGCGACGCGCTTGGCTCGGGCCTTGCGTTCGATCAGCACCTGCGCTGCGGCCTGCTCCTGCAACTGAGTGCACTTCAGCGCCGCGGCCTCGTAGTCGTGGAAGTCTTCAGGCCTTGGCGCTTTCGGGCGCCCCCAATCGTCGTAGCGCCTGTCCCACTCTCGGGCCTGCGCACTGTCTGCATAGCTGGTTGCCATGGTCGCCTCCGTGGTGGCGGGGTGTTGATCCAACAAAACTCGGATGCACTCATCCGCTCCGCTGGTTGCCGTTGGGCGCGGAGGGGAGTGCATTCGAGATTGGTCGGGGAGGGTGGCCCGGTCTCGCTGCTGGCGACAGACCGGGTTTGCAGCATCAGATTGTCGACGTGCGTGGGGTGGCCTACCTCATTCGGCCGATGCGCGGTGACATCGACGGCCTACTGTCCGCTGCCTGTATGAGTGATGGGCGCCGGTCTTCAGGCTTGCCGCGCCGCGCGAGGTGGGTCAGGTCAGCTATTTCATGACGGTCATCCTCCAGTGCGCGCCGTTGGCATCTTGGCGGGCGATCGCCGGTCTCTGGTGTTGCTGAGTGCAGGTGTCCAGCGTCTGCTGGGTTGGCGTCCGCATCGGACTGCTCTCAGGCTTCCGGTGGAGGTTCTTGAACGATCTCAAGCCTGCCGTGAAAGATGGAGAGCAGTCCGATGCGCTCTCATAGAGAAGATCGGGCAGTTAACGACAGGCTGTCGTGGCGCTGGTTGTTCAATACGGCTTTTCAACCTTGCCTTGGTCTTGCAGGCTTTTGATTTTGAAAAGGTCGTTCAGCATGTGGTCCATCTGATTGGCAAGCTGATTGCGCAAGCCGTCTTTCAGGGCGCCGGTTACGTTCGCCACGCTTTGCTGCATTTGCTTGCTGAAGTCTTCGGCGCAGATCTTGGTCATGAGCCACTGAGCCCGGGTGACTGAGTTGTAATCGCTAGATGCAGGCTTGCCATCCCCGGGGTTTACCTTGCCGTTCCAGTAGGCGGTTACCGTTTTTTCCAGCTCCTTGCGCAGCGTGGTAGATGGCCCTTCCTGATCGCCCCACTGATTAACGCGGCGATATTCACGCTCAAATGAACCATTGATCGTTTCGTCGATGGCCTTCTGGATCTGCGAGGTCACGCGCTCATCGAAGATTTTGTCGATGCGCTTTTTCACCTCTTTCGCCACCATCTCAGAGAGGTCTTCATCCTCTCGCAGCAACTGATCGGCGACATTCGACACGATGGATTTCTTCAGTTCAGCTTCGTTGATGTTGAGCATTTTGTGACTCCCGTTGATTTCCAATGCCGCCTCATCGAAGCGGCATCAGTAAATCTGTGGTCTTGTTCTCCGCCCCATGCTCGGCGCCGCGGTTTCCCCACCTGGCCGGCGTCACACATTTCGTGTTCGGTGTTCTTCGCCGGCTGGCTTGCATGGTTTGGCGTCCTCCCATATGGGGAGTCCGGCAGGTTCCAGAGCCTGCATGGGGATCGAAGTTTGTGTTTCGCGCTATGCCCGTTTCCGGGGATCGATCCGCGAAGATTCCTGACTGTTAAAGAGCGGCGGGTCTCTTGAGGCCCTGTCCAAGTACAAGTGGACTTGCATTAATAAAAGCATGCTGGTGTTTTGAATGCAAGCAAACTTGTATTTATTTTTAATACTGTATGCGCATCCAGTAGTCAGGAGTTGGGTATGAGTAGCCAAGAAAAGAGCCGGTCGCAGAAGGATCGCCAAGTGTTAACCGGCCTGGAGCGGCTATCGCTCAGGGTGTCGTCGATGATCAATCACCCGGTCGCGCAGATTCAGCGATGGGTGACTATCCATCGGCTGGACACGGATGGAGAAAGGGAGTGGGAGGAGGTGATGGGATTGCTGTCAGAGACAGAGTGCATCGACATGACGTTCAACTATGACGAGTCAGTGACGCTTAGGTGGGACCCTCAAGGCGAGGAGGAGCGAGTCGCTGAGGTGGAAAATTTGTTTGAAGTGGCGATGGAGGAGCCTGCTCCATTTTGATAGGTACAAAAAAGCCCGCTCATCGGCGGGCTTCTTCTTTAGCGTGCTCACTAGCAAATTAAATAATTTGCATGCCCTCTGGAGCTGGCGATATCTGCATGCCATTGCATTCCAGATCTACTCCGTCAGCGATCACGGAAATTTTGATTTTGCCTGGCTCTTGGATATGCAATGGCGAAAGCACGAACATAGCTTGCGCGGAAAGCCCTTTGGCATCATCGATTTGATTCGCAGCCTGCTCGTGCATTTGCTCCAACTGTTCCTTCTCTAAGGCAACGTCAAATAGGACCGTTTCACCGAGGGTGCCTTTGAACTGGAGAGCCTTGAACGGATTGTCGTGCGTTGTATTTGCAGTTACCGAGACGCACAATTTTGGCAGTACAGCGGGGAACGTTGGAATGTACATGAGGTTGCCCATGATCCCAATGTACGAGCTTTTGTTATTGACCTCATACCGAATGTCATCGCAGAAAATAGAGTAGGCAAACCGGTTCATTTTTTAGCCTTCGCTTGATAAATTTTTTCTTGCCGATCAAGCATCTCGTCAAGCTCATCCGCTGAGACGCCGAGAACCTCACGAAGCCTCTTGCAAGTCGATCGCTGTAGATCAACATTTCCTTTTTCTATTCGTGCAACCTGAGCCTGAGTTGTGCCCAGTAGTTCGGCGAGCTGCGTCTGATTTAAGCCTTTTTTCAAGCGCAGTGTTCTGACCGTTTTGCCTTCGTCAACCAGAAGATCGTCAGCCAGCCACGATCGGGCGCCAGCAATGCCCTCTTTGTGTTCAGCGCTTCCCTCAAGACGAGCCATAAGGCGCGAAAAAGCAGTGTTCTTCTGGGCCAGTGGTGCAGGAAGGACAGAGGTCTCAAATTGCAGCACGACCCCTACACTGGCGGTGCCTACCGTTTCACCACCCTTCGGCCTCAAGCTTGTTATAGGCATCAAGGACGCGCTGTGTAATAGGGTGTTTCGGATCATAGTCAAATGCTCTCTCGACGACAGCTAGCACGAAATATAGGTCTTGTGCAGGGATATAGGCGTAGATAATCCGATACTCAAATCCCTCTCGGGATAGCTCGAAATCCCTCAGCCTCCAAATATTCTTACCCGTTCTGTACAGGGAGTAGACTTTTGATACGCTGAACGTTGCTCCCTTCTCCGGCAGATGCGGCTTGCCGCCGTACTGATCCCAAGATAGCTTCTCGAGCAAATCCTGATCGCACTCCAGCTCTTGCAGAAATACGCCTAGGCGATAGGCCGCTGGCGCATTTATCTCAAGGATCTTTTCGATATCCTCGGTGGCGTCATCGCCAACTATTAGCTCGTACAATATATCTTCTCAGGTATATTCCCGCAAGGCGAGATGGCGTTGATCGGCGCAAATCGGGGTTCGAACGCTTGCCATTAAAATGCCATATTACACCGAGCCGCTCTGTCATGGCCGTTTGCCTTCCGCCTTTTCATCAAAGCAGTTGAGCGTTCCAAGCGAGCAGAACTCGAGCCTGAATATAGGTGTCGCTCGCTCTGATCGTTTGCGGCTGATGGCGATCATTATCGGAAATCATCTTGATCTGATCATCACCAATCCACTGAAGCCGCTTGATGTAGAGATGGCCTTCCCATGAAAACATGTAGATCCCATCTCCCACGAATTCCCGGATGCTGATGTCGACCAGCAGCGGGTCTCGGTGCTTGATCGTCGGCGCCATCGACTGACCCCAGCCGGTCACCATTTTCAGATGGAAATGCTCTTTGAACTCGACACCCATCTCGCGAAGATGCTGGGGACTTACTCGGACATCCTGCAGCATCTCTGGATAGTCATGTGGTATCTGGCCGCCACCCATGGCCGCGCGGACGTCGTAGTGCGCGATCCACACCTCATCACCCACGGCGCCCGGACGGTAATAATCGACCTCAGCCGCATCCTCTAGGACTACGTGCTGGGCAGCATCTTTCACTGCGTCAGCAATCTTCGTCCTAGCTTCATCGCTTAGGTTTTTTCCGTGCTTGGCCAGCATCGCGCTTACCAGGTCAGCGGATGATTTTGCCTCGGCAACTTCTCGATCCTGGGCGCCATTCTTGCGCCGAGGTGGGTCGCCTTTTCCTGACAAAAGCCAATCGACCGTCGTGTCGTACCCGTCGGCAAGCGCGATCAGGTTCTCGTTTTTGATGTTCTCGGTATCGCCGGCGAACCACTGCCGCACAGCCTCATAACTGATGCCGCAGGTGGTCGCGATGTCTCGCTTCACACTCCGCACGCCAATGTCCGGCTTTCGGGCAAGAACAAGTTTTGTGATTCGTTCAGTCGTTTTCATGGATGCAATCTACAAGAGTGCTTGTCAAGCATGCTTGTTTTGAATACACAAGCATGCTTGAATATGAGGAAGAGCAAAGGAGGTCGGTATGACCAAGTCGCAAGCAATCAAGCATTTCGGCTCCATCTCCGCCCTGGCAAAGGCCCTCAGCGTCACCTATGAGGCAGTCCGTCAGTGGGAGGTGGTGCCCGAGTTGCGCCAGTACCAGATCGAGCGAATCACCAAGGGCGCCTTGAAAGCCAGTCAGCAAGACGCTGCTGCGTAGTCATACCGCCGGTTCGATAGTCGTTTTTCCATTTCTGAAGCCAGGAGCATCGAAGCATGTACATGGACCCCAATCAAAAGCGCGCCATCCCGGTGAAGGTTCGATTCGAACCAGTGCTTGATCGGATTCTGCGTAAGGCCGCGACCAAAACCCGTATGCAGCACGCCACCTACCTCTACGAAATCATCGAGTGGGCAGTGGCCAATGGCGTGATCGAGGAACTGATGCAGGACAAACAAGAAGATATCGCGGGCTGAAGCCCCTTTGGAGGGCCAAATGACCGTAGAGCTTGAAAGGCTGCCTCCACCGACTCGAAAGCGAGTGGAGGAATTGATGCGCGTAAACGGCTGGAGTTTCAGCCATGCCGTCAACGCAATGATGGAAACCGCGATTGCATGCGGTGCGCTCTCAGAAGTGGGGCGAAAGAAAGCCAAGGTGCTGAAGTTGGTGCCCCCAATGAGGGCCTCTGGCAGGGACTCTTAAGGGTAATCCAGAGGGCCTCTGCCAAATTCGAGACGAAAAAAAGCCGGGGTAGTGACCCGGCTCTCTTACAACGCGTTGTGGAGCAAATCATGCACCAATCAAACCAAACGATCAATACCCCGGCCAGTGTCGCGACACAATTTGGCAACGGTGAAAACGTGTCGCGCATTGTTTCAACCATCGCCCTCCGCGACATGATCAACGAAGCGCGACAGCAGGCAGGCGAGCCAAGGGTCCGCAATGACCATTTCCTTTCCCGGGTTGAGGACGAGTTGGGCGACGATCTGGAGGGGGTGCAAAAATATTACACCCCTCTGCACGGTAACCAGGTGGCGACTTACGGGCTGACTCTCGACCAATGCATGCTGGTAGGGATGCGCGAATCGAAAGCCGTGCGCCGTTCCGTTCTCCAGAAACTCAAGGAGCTGGAAGGTCCTCGGGTTATCGCCACACTTCCAGACTTTTCCAATCCTGCAGCGGCTGCCCGAGCGTGGGCTGAGCAGTTCGAACTTCAGCAAGCGGCCAATCAGGCCCTGATTGAGGCCGCGCCGAAGATTGCCTTCGTCGAGCGCTACGTCGAATCAACCGGCCTCAAGGGCTTTCGCCAGGTGGCGAAGCTGCTCAAGGCCAACGAGTCGCGATTCCGCGAGTTCCTGCTCGATAAAAAGATCATGTACCGCATGGGCGGCGAGTGGCAGGCCTACCAACCTCACATCGACGCTGGCCGCTTTGAGGTAAAGGCAGGCACCACTGACACCGGTCACGCCTACAACCAATCCAAATTCACTCCCAAGGGCGTCAACTGGATTGCCGGTCTGTGGGCGCAATACCAACTGAGGGAGGCCGTGTAATGGCCGGGGACTGGATCAAAATGCGAATCGACCTTCAGACACATCCGAAAGTTTTCCGCATGGTGTCCGCATTGAAAGCGGACAGACTGCGGATCATCGGCGGACTGCACATTGCTTGGAGCATCTTCGACACTCATTCAGACGACGGCGTGCTGCACGGTTACAGCGTCGATGCGATGGACGCTGTGGTGGGCTGGCCGGGCTTTACCCAAGCCATGATCGAGGTGGAATGGGCGTCCGTGCAGGACGACGGAAGCCTTGTAATGCCTCGCTTTGACGAGCACAACGGTGCCAGTGCGAAGCGTCGCGCCAACGACAGCGAGCGCAAGCGTAACGACCGAAAAAACAACTCTGTCCGCAATGTGTCCGCAAGCGATGCGGACAAAACGCGGACCAGAGAAGAGAAGAGAAGAGAAGAGAAGAAAGAGCAAGATCAAAAGCAAGGTGCTGGCGCACCGGCGAAGGCTGGCAAGTTCGATCCGCTCACTGCAAAGCCTGAAAACGTGTCCGAGAAGGCATGGGCCGATTGGTGCCAGCACCGCAAGGAAATCCGCAAGCCACTGACCGCCAAGAGCTGCGAGCAGCAGGCCAAGGCTTTGCTGGGCCACGCCGCGCCGGATCAGGTGCTCGCCACTTCGATCTCCAACGGCTGGACCGGGATCTTCCCGGAGAAGCGTGCCAGCAACGTGCACCCGTTCCCGCAATCCCGTCACACCGGCTTCGCTGAACGCGATTACCAGGCCGGCCTGATCCAGCGGGAGGACGGCAGCTATGCGCTCTGAGCCAGTCCAATCGACACCAGAACTTCCACCGGGAACCCGGATCCAGCCTGCTGACTGCGAAACCCATGGCGCCTACGACCAGAAGATATTTGCACTGTTGGGCAAGGAGCTGAAGAGCGGTTGCCCAGAGTGCGGGCGTCTCGCTCGCGAGAAGACCGAGGCCGCTGAGCTGGCGAACAAGGCGATGGAGCTGCGCATGGCCATGGAGCGAAAGCTCGGCGCCGCGCTGATCCCAAAGCGCTTCGCCAGCAAGACGCTCGACGGATACATCGCGACCACCACGGAGCAGCGCAAGGCGCTCAACACGTGCCGCCGCTACGCCGCCGAGTTTCCGCAGATCGCACCCACGGGGCGCTGCCTGTTGCTGCTTGGCAAGCCTGGCACTGGCAAAACGCACCTTTCCGTGGCGATCGCCAACGAGATCATGGCCAAGTCATCTGCCACGGCGGTGTACCGCACCATCGGCGCCGTGCTGCAGTCGATCCGTGCTTCGTATGACCGCGCCACCGAACAGACTGAAAGTCAGATCCTGTCGAGCCTGATCAGCCCCTCGCTGCTCATCCTGGACGAGATTGGCGTGAGCAAGGAGAAGCCGAGCGACTTCGAGCTGACGACGCTGTTCGCGATCATCAACGGCCGGTACGAGGAGATGCGACCGACGATCATCGTTTCAAACTTGAGCGCCAAGGCGCTCCCGGAGGCCATCGGCGATCGCTGCGTGGATCGCTTGCGGGAGGGCGGCGTGATTGTGCTTCCGTTCGAGTGGGAATCTCAGCGCGGAAAGGAGGGCTTCTGACATGACCATCGACAAACAGAAACTCCAGTCCCTGCTGTGGAGCGAGGTCGCTGCCTGGAAGGCCGACTGCGCCGAGTGGAAGCGCAACACCGAGGCGCTGCAGGAATTCCTTGGAGATAAGACCGTGGAGGAGGTGGCGCTTGAGCTGCTGGCCGAAAACGAGGCGCTGCGCGCCGAAGCCTTGAAGTGGAAGAACGAGAGCGTCGGCGACAGCCAGGAAATCTACGGTCTGACCAGCAGCCTTGCTCAGCGCACCGGCGAAGTGCGGGAGTTGGCTGTGGTAGTGGACGACTTGGCGGCGCTGATAAAACGTTTTGTCCACCGGCTTCGCAAAGCCGCACCCGGCAACGATCTTCCGGAACAAGCGCTGGACTACTTGGCCCGCAAAGGTCTTCAAGGTAGTCCGATGCGCTCCATCGTTGAGGCGCGGCTTCCATGACCGACAAGATCAGCGTCAACTGCCAGGCCAAACTATCCGAGGCCATCACGCGGCTCAGCGCCATGTTCCGCGACAAGAAGTTCGTCGTAGTGTCGCTGCGCCCTGGCAAGGACCGTACGCTCGACCAGAACCGGCTGTGGTTCGCGATGTACAAGCGCATTTCCGAGATGACCCAGATCGGCGACGCGGCCGACGCCAGGTGCTACTGCAAGTTGCACATCGGCGTGCAGATCCTGCTGAACGAGGATGCCGGGTTTCAGGCTGAGTGGTACCGGGTGATGCGTCACCTCCCGTACGAGACGAAGCTCGACTTGATGGGGGAGTGCAAGCTGTTCGGCCCTGATGGGATGCCGGTGACGAGCTTGTTCAATCGAGCCCAGGGCGTTGCCTACACCGACCGCATTGTCGCGCGCTTCGCACCGCAGGGCGTTCACTTCGATGATCTGCTGAGCCAGGAGGCTGCATGACGATCGAGCGAAAACCGCCCCGTGCCAAGAAATGCCGCGTGCCAACGTGCAGGGCCTCATTCGTCCCCGCCCGATTGGGGCAGGCCGTGTGCAGCCCAGCCTGCGCGCTGAAGGACGCGCCCCGGAATGAACAGAAGGCAAAGAAGGCAATCGCTCAGCGCGATCGCCGCGAGATCAAAGTCCGCAAAGAGAAGCTGAAGACCAGGGCTGACCACCTGCGCGAAGCCCAGGCGGCGGTGAACGAGTATGTCCGCCTGCGTGACGCGCACCTGCCGTGCATCAGCTGCGACTCCATGCCGAACGACAACGACCTCATGACCGGCAGCCGATGGGACGCTGGCCATTACCGATCCGTTGGTGCGTGCCCGGAGCTGCGTTTCGATCCGTTGAACATCCACCGTCAGTGCGTGAAGTGCAACCGCAACCTGTCCGGCAACGCGGTCGAGTACCGCATCCGGTTGGTGCAGCGCATAGGCGCCGACAAGGTGGCTTGGATCGAAGGGCCTCATCAGCCCCAGAAGCTTACCGTCGAAGAAATCAAAACCATCAAGGCCGAATATCGAGCCAAGACCCGCGAACTGAAAAAGGGGCAGGCAGCATGAAATTGATCAACGCACGTCAAGCGTGGACAGACGCACAGCATGAGTCGAACGCCTCAATCAGTGCTGCAGCAGCTGACCGGGCAAAATCCGCGACTGTCGTCCGGAAGGAAAAGGCCGCGCTTCGAGAGGTCATCTTTGCCGCCCAGGGCGAGGACAAGGAAGAGCGCATCATGGCTGTGCGCCAGAAGATCCACATTGCCGAGACGCGCCGCACGCCTATCGGTCGTTCGACACATCGAGCCGCTCACCTTGTGACCATGGGGAAGGTGCAAAAGGCAATCGAGTCGCTGCCGTTCCAGGTACAGCAGTTGGGACACTACCTCTACCACCCATGCATGACCGTCGTTCACATGCTCAACGCCGAGAAGCTGATCTGGAACGATGTGGACTTTTCTTCGCTCACTGATGCCAAGGCATCGAAGGTGCATTGCCTGATCACCTGCGCTCTGCAGTCCTACAAGGCCGAGGCGAACGGGGGTGATGCGTGGGGCCCTGCTCGAGTGTCTGACGCCATGATGAAGCTTTACGGAATCGCTATCCAGCCCAAGCACTGGGATCGCGATTGGCTCGAAATCTGGAATTTCCTGCGAACGGCCATTGCGGAAGTGGATATTCAGGCTCAACAACCTGTGTGGCAGGTTATTCACGCAGAAAATTCAGAGGATGCGGCATAAAGGTGTTGCCATGGTGGGGAATTTGATGTACTTTTCCCACACTGCGCAACTTACCTCCAGCGCACGACAACATCGAAACCCGGCCATCGTGCCGGGTTTTTTATTGCCTCGAATTTACCTGTAGCCAGGACAGCCCTCGGGAAGGCCTAGACGTCGATAGCCGGATAGTGCGACGTACGGAATCAACGCCGGCAGCCCGTGCACCCTGACCTCAAACTTGCTTTCGGGGTGGCGCGAGACTTGATCAGCGAGATCGATGCATAGGGGCGTCGACGTTGAGAAGGCCTTTGGCAGACAGCTCGGAAAGACGAGCGCACCTATTCAGGGCCTCTGCACTTGCAGGGGCTTTTTTAAACCCGCCATAGACAAAAAAGCCCCGAATCTGTCGGGGCTTTTCGTTCAGGCGCGGAGATAAGAGAGGGCGACTCCAGAGGGTGCTGTAACACCCCAAGGAGACGCCAGATCGCAGATATAGCCTGCAAGCCAGCCAAGGCCCTCACTGCTCGCGCGAGCGGGACGGAGCCTAGCAGAAAACCAAATGGACTTGCAGATGTTAAAAGAATGCAGATGCGGAAAATGCAACAGACTTCTCGCCCGCGTGGGTGAGTTTACCGAGCTCCAGATCAAATGTTCCCGATGCGGGACGTTGAATCATGAGAAGGCCACGAGCCTCGAGCGATCGCCTTTGAGCGACATGAAAGCGGAAATCTCCGCGAACAATCATTCGACTTAAAAGGTGTAAACATGGAACCAGTAACCCTAGGTAAAAACTTTTATAACAGTTCGTCATTGAGTCCGACCGTGATCATCAAGCCTGAAGATAACGTTGCAGGTGTCGTGATCCGCACGTGTACAGCCTTTGGGCCATTCAACGCCGCGCTTATCACCGGCACCACTAAACCGACCGATGCCAGTGACTTTTACACAAAGCCTGCCCTGCTCACTTTGGGAGGCGAAACTATCCAGCTACCGTACCCTGTTCAACTTCCGGCCGGCTTTGGGCTGTGGGCTATTGCGGTGAATGGCAACATTCGCGTGAGCTTGACCTACGACCTGTTGCCTAAGTCGTAATAGGGCGCACCCAGCTCTCCAAAGCTTTATCAGAAGGTCAGGAGCCTCCCCCCATCGCCCTTGAGCGACATGAAAGCGGAATCCTCCGCGACAAATCATTCGACTTAAAAGGTGAAAAAAGATGGCACCAAGTGGACCACCACGCGTTCAATTTACAAACAACGGCAGCCCAGTGTTGCCTCCTCGTAACTCCATGAGCCCTGGTCAGTTCTTGGAGTCGCCGAACAAGCGATTCAAACTGATCCTTCAGCCGGATATGAATCTGGCGCTGTATGACAACGGAGTTGCTGTTTGGGTTGCTGACACCAACACTCCATATTCACAGACGCAGACAAACCCGGTTGCTGCGGTGCCTAACTCGTTTTACGTGTTCGAGTCTGGCGTTCTCGTTGATCATACCCGTAGCCGGACCTGGTTTACGGTAAACAGTACCCCACCAGACAGCGTTAGTGCTGCTGCGTATCGCAACTTTCTCCAGGTTCAGAACGACGGGAATATTGTGATCGTCGATTCTCGGGCTATCTGGAACGGTACCCCGGGCATTCCGCTTGACCCGGGCGGGACTGCATTCCTATTCGGTGGCACTACCGAGCTCCAGATGGGTATGCCTTACTTCGCCGGTGATGGTGCTTTGATCTTTCAGGGGGACGGCAACGTTGTGAACTATGGCCCGAACTGGAGTGTTCGCTGGGCCAGCTACACCCAGAACAAGGGTGCGGTTCGAGCGGTGTTCCAGAATGACGGCAATTTCGTCGTGTACGCGGCGAATAACGTTCCGATCTGGCAGTCGGGGACTGGTGGCAACCCTGGCGCTACTCTGCGCTTGCAGCCAAATGGCAGCCTTGCGGTTGTTCAGGAAGTACCAGTCTGGGCTCGCTTTGGCTACACCCCAACGATTCGTCGTCGGAAGATCTATTACCCCGACAACACGAGCGCCGAGCATAACGGTACGGACCCATATCCGACCTATGGCCACATCGGCTGGGAGTTTTAACCGCTCCCAACTTGAGCTGGAGGCCTAGCGCCCCGGCTGTGCCCGCGTAAAAGAGGCGGGATTAGCAAAAGGGTCGTGCCTGTCTGGGCGACCCTCTTACAAGCGAGAAGTCTCGCACCTATTCAAGGCCTCGACATTGTTCGGGGCTTTTTTGTTTTCGGCTCCCCACACCCATAGCTCTGAGCTGGGAGTGCAGCGGGGCCGACCTATTCACATGCACCCACGGAGTCGAGCGCATGGATTCTTTACACCGCCTGCTCGAGCTCATCGACAGGTTCGGATTGCTGATCGCGGGATTGGTCGGCGCCGTTGTCGCCAGTTGGTGGCACAAGGACGACCTAACGGATTGGCGTGCTTGGATTGTCTTTCTGATTACGGGAGTTGCCTGCTCGATTTATTTGACGAGCATGGTCAGCGCCTACCTGGGCGTAACCGAGCCGAAGATCGTTGCAGGTATCGGCTTCTTGCTTGGGGCATTCGGTGGGTCGCTCCTTGCAGCCATCAACCGTGCAATCAAGTCCGCTGACCTCTGGGCGCTCATTCGCCAGCGGTTCGGGGGAGGCAATCCACCATGAATTTTGAACTGATCAACTCTATCGCCTGCGGCTTGATTGCCTTGTGGGCGACCTGGTGTGTTTTGAGCGGTCGAGTGCGGGACGGCGTCATCGGCAAGCTGATCTATTCGGCGATCGCGATCAGCGGTTTCGTTGTGATGAGCCGCAACCAGAACATTTTCATCATTGGCCCAACCACTGCCGGTATCACGTTGCACGTATCGCTGGCCCTTGCCGGTATGCGGCACATCTTCATGGTCATCTGGTGGCAGCGGGTGAAAGCCTGGCTCTGCCGGACGTTGAACTGTGAGCACTGCATGCGGTGTGACAAGGCACCGGGCGGGGTCGAACGTCGATCCAAGTAAGTCGCGACACGTTTCGCGAATCAGCAAATTGTGTCGCGACACTGGAGTATGCATGACCAACGTAACCCGCCTGCGCCACGCTTTGCCCCTGAGCCAGGGCGTCAACAAGGCACTGACCGAGTTGGATGGTGCGATCGCCAAGGCTATCGATGCTGCCAAAGCTGCCGGCCTGCCTCAGGGCCTTATCGTCGCTGAGCTGCACGGGCACGCCCACGCACAGACCCACAACATGGTGAAGGCATGACCGCAAAACTCGTTGAGTTCAAGTGCGAGGGCTGGCGCGATGCTGCCAAGACCCTGCGCAAGATCGCAGATGACCTCGACGCCGGCGTGCATCCGGAATGCACTGTAGGCGCACTGACCCTCATGGGGCCGAAAGGCGAAGTGACGGTGTTCGGGCTGGGACCCAAGTGCGACGACCTGCAATGTCTTGGTGCCATGCGCTTGGGTGAGCAGAAGCTGATTGATGTGCTGCTCGACATCGAAGATTAAGGATTCCCCATGACAACCAAGCAACCCGACTGGGAGGCGATCGAACGAGCCTACCGGGCCGGTTCGCTTTCCCTGCGTGCCATCGCTGACAAGTACGACACCAACGAGGGCACGATACGCAGCAGAGCAAAGAAACACGGCTGGTTGCGTGACCTCACTGAGCAGGTACGCACCGCAACGAAAGAAAAGCTTTCACGCGAAGTTTCACGCACTGACGTCACGCAGCCGGATGTGCGTGAAGATGCGCAAATTGTTGAGGAGGCGGCCACGGAAGCTGCTTCTGTAGTGCTGGCGCATCGATCGGACCTCGCCCAATGGCGCGGCATCGCGAAGAAGCTCGGCGCATTCCTCGGTGGCGTAGATGTCACCGCTGAGAACCATGGTGACTTTGCCCGTTCGCTCAACGCTGGTGTCGATGCCCAGCTCAAACTCATCAAAGGCGAGCGACAGGCTTATAACCTGGATGCGGAAGGTGGTCCGACTGATGCTGACGAGTTCACCAAGCTTCTGGATGAGCTAGAAAAGGAAGGCTGACATGAATCCCGAGCACTTGAACCTGCTCCGGGATAAGCGTTGGCGGTTGAACAATCTCTACTTCATCACCGACAAGCAGGGCAAGAAAGTCCGCTTCCGGATGACGGACGAGCAGATCGAATACTTCGACGGGATGCACACCCGGAACATCATCCTGAAGGCTCGGCAGCTCGGCTTCACCACTGAGTGCTGCATCATCCAACTGGATGCCGCTCTGTTTGAGTCGGCCAGGTGCGCACTGATCGCCCATACCCTGAACGACGCCAAGCGCTTGTTTCGGGAAAAGGTGAAGTACGCCTACGACAATCTTCCGGCGTTCATACGCAGAAAGAACCCAGCAAAGAATGACGCAGCGGGCGAGCTTGTATTCAGTCGTGGAGGCTCGGTCTACGTGTCCACCTCGTTCCGGGGCGGCACGCTGCGTTACCTGCACGTGTCCGAGTTCGGGAAGATCTGCGCCAAGTTTCCGCACAAGGCGCGCGAGATTGTCACCGGTGCCTTCGAGGCGGTGGCCACCGATTGTTTCGTCACCATCGAGTCGACGGCGGAGGGGCGTGCGGGCTACTTCTTCGACTACTCACAGAGCGCCGAGAAGCAGCTGCTGTCTGGCACACCGCTCGGCAAGCTGGACTGGAAGTTCTTCTTCTTCAGCTGGTGGAAGAACAAGGCCTACTGGCTCGATCCGGCCGAGGCGGTCATCCCGCAGCGCCTGACCGACTACTTCAACGAGCTGTTCGCCAAGCACGGCATCGACACCAATCCCGGCCAGCGCGCCTGGTACGCCGCCAAGGAGAAGACCCTCGGCGACGACATGAAGCGGGAATACCCGTCGATCCCTGCCGAAGCCTTCCAGCAGTCGATCGAGGGCGCCTACTACGCCCAGCAGTTCACCAAGCTGTATGCCGCTCAGCGCATCGGCACGCTGCCAGACAACAGCCACCTGCCGGTGATGACCTTCTGGGACATCGGTGTCGGCGACTCTACGGCCATCTGGTTCGTGCGGCAGGTCGGCAACGAGTACCACGTCATCGACTTCTACCAGAACAGCGGTGAAGGCCTGCGTCACTACATGAAGGTTCTCAAGGACAAGGGTTACACCTACTCCGAGCACTGGGGGCCGCATGACATCGACAACCGAGAGTTCGGCAGCGATGCCAAGACGCGCCGGGAAATGGCGCGAGAAGGCTATGAGATTGACGGCCAGCACTACCGCATGACGTTCCAGGTCGTGCCTAAGATCGGCGTGGACGACGGCATCGACCAGGCTCGCGAGATCCTCGCCCACTGTGCCTTTGACGAGGCCAAGTGCGAGGAGGGCATCACCGCGCTGGAGAACTACCGCAAAGAGTGGGACGACAAGAAGGGCTGTTGGAAAGACCGGCCGCTTCACGACTGGGCATCTCACCCTGCCGACGCATGGCGCTACTTCGCTGTCGCGAAGAGCAAGCGCGTAGCAGTCACGCACATTCCTGTCACATTCAGCTTCTGAGGCCATCCATGGCGAATTTCAGCACTCCCCGGGCAGAGTACGCACAAGCCCTGCCTGGCTGGCAGCTGGTGAAACGCTGCGTAGCCGGTGCGCGAGAGGTGCGCAAGCACGACGAATATCTGCCGATGCCAGACCCGGAAAACAAATCACCGGAGAACCTGGCTCGCTACAAGCAGTACAAGAAGCGGGCGATGTTCCTCAATATCACCGGCCGGACCCGCACCGGTCTGATGGGGGCGGTCTTCCGCAAGACTGCCGAGCTCTCGCTGCCGACTGCGGTTGAGTATCTGAAGGAGAACGCCAGCGGCGACGGTACCAGCCTTGAGCAGCTATCGAAGGAGTCGGTTGGCGAGTGCCTGGACAGCGGCCGAGGTGGCTTTCTGGTCGACTTCCCGACCGTGGCCACTGAAAGCGGTGTCAGCTCGATGGCTGATCTCGCCACCAAGCGCGCCTTGATCCACCACTACGGCGCCCTGTCGATCATCGACTGGGATGAGCAGGTGATCGATGGCGTGAAGCGTCTGGTGTACGTGAACCTGCGGGAATGCGTGTCTGAGTTCAACGCTACCGATCTGTCCCGCGAGACGTACACGCAGAACCGGGTCCTGCTGCTGGTCGATGGGCGATACATTCAGCGCGTCTATAGGGAAGGCGAGGAAAGCGTCGAGGAGACGCAGCCTACCGACAAGGCGGGTCAACCATTCGATCACATCCCGTTCAGCTTCTACGGCGCCCAGAACAACGACGCCAGCATCGACAAGTCTCCGCTGGAAGACCTAGCCGACGTCAACATCCTGCACTACGGTAACAGCGCCACGGTGGAGGAGAGCGGTTTCATCAGCAGCCAGCCGACGCTGTTCATCACCACCAGCATCGAGGCTGACGAGTTCGCAAAGCTGAACCCGAACGGCATGCACATCGGCTCGCGACGCGGACACAACCTCGGAAAGTCCGGATCCGCAGTCATGCTGCAGGCAACCGAAACCCAGCTCGCCCGAACCCTGATGAAGGACAAGGAAGAGCAGATGCTGATGATCGGCGCCCGTGTCGTCCAGAAGGGCAGCGGTGCCGAGACGGCAGAGGCTGTTCGAATCCGGTACAGCTCGGACAACAGCGTGCTGGGCACTATCGCCGGCAACGTATCCGAGGCGCTGAAGCGAGCGATCCTCGACGCCGAGCGCTTCATGATGGATGCGCCGGACGAGAAGGGCACGGTGTTCTGGCTCAACCAGTCGTTCTTCGACGAGACGATGACCGCGCAAGACATCGTTGCCCAGGTGCAACTGTGGCAGCAGGGCTTCATTGCGAAGTCGGATGTCCGGGTAAACCTGCGTCAGGGTGGTGTGCTTGAAGCTGATCGCACCGACGACAAGATCGACGAAGAGCTGGCCAGCGCGCCACCGGTAGGCGGGAACAATGAGTAATGAAGGCTTTCTTGAGGACGCCGCCACGCGGCACCAGATTTACGTCCAGCGGTATGCTGGTGGAAATCTGAAGCGCGTGGCGTCGTTCATCAGCAAAGCCATCAAGACCGCTAAGCAGCGCGTTTCGGAAGGCTTGAGCGCTTACGGTACGCGTCGGTACAACTCTCAGATTGAAACGCTTCAGGCCGACCTGCGGGGTATCTACGACGACCTCAAAGGGCGCGCTCACCTGGATCTCGGCGAGTTCGCAACCTACGAGGCGCAGTTCAACGCGACGATGCTGGGCAAAGTGGTCCGGGCGGTGGTTCAGCTCAATGTTCCATCGGCTGAGATGATCTCTGCCGCAGCCCTGGCCGATCCGCTGCAGCTCGAAGCACGCAAGGGCATCCAGCGCATCAGCATCAGCGGTGCGCTCGACCAGTTTGGAACCAAGAAGGCCGCCGAGATCATCGGCGAGATTCAGATCGGTTCGAGTCTGGGCGAAACCAGCCAGCAGATCAGCCGGCGCCTGACCAGCATTCACCAATTGCAGCAGGATCAGGCCGGCGCCCTGGTTCGCACCATGACCAACCACATCGCCAGCACGGCGCGAGTGGAAACGCTGAAGGCGAACGACGACATCCTCGCGGGAATGCGCAGGGTGGCAACCCTGGACTCGAAAACGACGCTGTTCTGCATGAGCGTCGACCAGACGGTTATTCCGCTGGACGGGCCGAAGCCTCCGTATCACTGGGGCTGCCGCACGACGCTGATTCCGGTGCTGAAGGACGAGTTTGCACGCGAGATCAAAGGCTCGACGCGGCCCTCAATCGGCCCTGACGGGGTGACTCTGGTGTCGAGCAAGACGAGCTATCAGGAATGGCTGGCACGGCAGCCGGCGGCGTTTCAGCGAGACATTCTCGGGCCGAACCGGTATGCGCTATTCAGCAAGGGTGAACTGACCTTGGATAAGTTCATCGATGACAACGGCAAGACACTGACGCTTAATCAGCTGCGTGACCGTGAAGCTGTGGCCTTTCAACGGGCGTCTATGTAGAGTTCTGCTGGCTGAATTGCTTAGAACTTTACGAGGCCTGAAGAATGGAAGATATCTACGTTGCAAAGCTGAATGAAGCTATCCAAGAGGTGGCTCGTCAAGTAGCCGGCTGGGATGGAAAAGATCAGACTTTCTCTGCTGACCTGATGCTAAAGGACATGCCGGCTTCGCTTGATTTTCGCGACCAATTCATCAAGAAATTGTCCCGTGCTGTGAATGAAAATCATCCTGGGATCTTTAATGCTGAAAGCTCCAGCACGAGCCAAGCGCCGGGATTGGAATACAGCGACATCCGGTACAGCTTTATAGTGCGGCGTTTCAACTAGTCAGTACTTTTTTCGGATAAACCCCGGCATATGCCGGGGTTTTTTTATGCCCGCAGGCAGGGCCTGCACTACGTCTCTGGGAGACAGCAATGACCTTGAAATTCCAACTGGACAGCCTCGAAGGCGTCGACGAATCCATCCAGGCCCTTTACGTCGAGAAGGACGGCAAGTTTGTCCTCGGCATTGAAGGGCTGCCGCAGCCGGAAGATGTTTCTGGACTGAAATCGAAAGTCCAGGAGCTTCTGGACGAGAAGAAGGCAGAGGCCGAGAAGCGCAAAGCCGCAGAAGACCAGGCCCGCCTGGATCGAGAAGAAGCGCTGCGCAAGTCCGGCAACGTCGAAGAGCTCGAAAAGTCCTGGTCCGAGAAGTACGCACGCCGCGAAGCTGAGCTGACCGGCCAACTCGAAAGTACGAATAGCACCCTGCAAGGCCAGATCCGGGATCTGACCGTGGGTCGTACTGCGACCGAGATCGCGACCACTCTGGCCATCCCCGGCAGCGCCAAGGCATTGCTTCCCCATATCGAACGCCGGCTTAGCGTTGAGCAGCGCGACGGTAAACCAACCGTCGTCGTACTGGACGCGGCCGGCAAGCTCTCGGCGGCAACGCTGGACGAGCTGAAAGCAGAATTCACCAACGATCCGGCCTTTGGCCCGCTGATCGCTGGTAGCAAGGCATCGGGCGGCGGGGCCGGCGGTGCTGGGAAAGGCGGCGGGGCCGCAAAAGGAAACATCGGCGGCACCAAAGAGGAACGACAGGCCGCAATCGCGAGCCGGTTCCCAGACCTCCCTCAGAAATAAGGAAAATCACTCATGTCCCTGTCGCAAATGCAGGTCTTCAACGAATACGTAATGCCGGCGACCATCGAGACGCTGGACCAGATGCTGGTGGCGTTCAACGCTGCCAGCCGTGGTGCCATCCTGCTGTCGCCTGACGGCTTCACCGGCGACTTCCTTCAGGAGTCGTTCTTCCAGACCTTGGCTGCTGCCCAGCGCCGCGTTGATCGCTACGCCGCCAACGGTGCAGCGCCGATCACCGACCTGACCGAGCTGAAAAACTCCTCGGTGAAGGTGGCCGGCGGCTTCGGTCCGATCCGCTACGAGCCATCGCAGATGACCTGGCTGGAGCGACCAACCGCTCAGGGCATTGAAGTCGCTTCGCGCGCGTTCGCCGAGATCCTGCTGAAGGATCAGTTGAACACGGCGATCGCCGCACTGGTTGCCGCGATCACCGCTCAGGCGGCAGCCGTCAACGACGTCTCTGCAACCGCTGGCATCAGCCAGGCTGCACTAAACAATGCCCACGCGAAGTTCGGCGATGCGAGTCAGTCGCTGGTCACCCAGATCATGCAGGGCACCACCTACCACAAGCTGGTCGGCCAAGCGCTCACCAACAGCGAACAACTGTTCCAGGCGGGTAACGTCCGCGTGGTGGACATCCTCGGCAAGATCTCGGTTGTCACCGACGCGCCGGCGCTGATGCAGACCGGTACGCCGAACAAGGAAATCGTTCTGTCCCTGGTGCAGGGCGCCGCGATGGTCCACGACGGCCGCGACATCATCAGCAATGTCCAGACCACCAACGGCAAGGAGCGCATCGAAACTACGCTCCAAACCGATTACACCTTTGGCCTGGGCCTCAAGGGTTACACCTGGGACACCACCGCCGGCGGCAAGTCTCCGACCGACGCTGAATTGGCGACCGGCACCAACTGGGACAAGACCGCCACCAGCATCAAGCACACCGCCGGTGTTGCTCTGATCGGTGACGCCTCCAAGTAACCCCTGACTGTTGAGCCGGGCTTTTTGCCCGGCTCCGCGAGGACATGATCATGAGCAACAAAATCTGGTATCTGCCCGGTCCGTTCCACCAGTACCGGGAAAACGTAAAGGCGCTGGCCAAGGAGCGCGGCTTGCGCATCGTCGACGCGAACGTCACCGAAGACCGCGAGGGTGAAGCCTTCGATGTGCCTGAAGTGACACTGCGACAGGCTGCTCCCGCGACGGTTCTGGTGATCGATGGCCAAAGCGGTGTTGAAGGCGCAGCGCTGCAGGAGCTGATCGGCAAGTTGAATGCAGAGCGCGACGGCATCGTGCTGCTGATCGAGGCGGCCGAGGGTCTCGCTCCACTGGAACATCCTGGCGCCGGCGAACTGCCGATTCGCCTGTTCGATGCATTGACCTCTATTCACGAAGGCATCGCCTTACTGAAGAGCAAGCGCGATGAGCTGCTGGGTGAAGTTGATTCGCTCCGCGCAGAAGTCGCGCGGCTGACTCCTGGACCGCAGAACAACGGCTCAGCTCTCGATGATCTGACCGTCGTGCAGATCAAGGAACAGCTCGACGCCAAGGGCGTGACCTACAAGGTCAACGACTCGAAGCCTGAGCTGCTCGCGCTGCTGAAGGCCAACCAGTAACACCAGGGGCTTCGGCCCCACTCATTCAAGCGGAGGCCTGATGGCTACCTACATCACCGTGGCGGACGTGGACGCCATCCTCGGGGCTTCGTGGGCTCCAGATGACAAGAAAGCCCGGGCGGTGTTGCAGGCGAATGCCTATCTGACTTCGCTCAACCTGGTCGGCATCGACATGGACGACATGCCCGAAGATGTGAAGCAGGCCGGCGCCGAGCTGGCGGTCGTTGCTTCTGAGGGAAAGTTGTACCAGCAGCAGACCGAGGGATCACTGGAAGCCAAGACGGTGAAGGCCGGATCGGTGACCACAAGCAAGACGTTCGCCTCGATCGACACCAGCAAATCCACTGCGCTGCCCGATGGGGTCCAGTTCGCGCTGGGGCTGCTCGCGCCATGGCGTGCCAGCGGCTTCAGCTTCAACGTGTACAGGTGACCAATGGGCCTACGTGAGGAGATCCAGGCAGATCTGGCCGAGGCCTTCGACACTGACCTGGCGGACGCTGTGCAGCCCTTCAGCGGCGGCGTGACGCTGCCGGGAACGTGGGATCCGGTCAACGAGATAGCGGGCGCCCCTGTTGTCATCGCCTACACTGGCCGGGGTGTGTTCGACGCCTTCAAGATTGCACAGGTCGACGGCGTGAACATCCGCGCCACCGACCAACTGCTGATTGCTCTGACCAACGAAACGATCGGCGGGGTGCCGGACATCGGCCACAAGATCAACGATTTCGACGTGGTCAACGTCCAGACCGACCCAGCCTGTGCCCATTACGAGATCCAGTTGAGGAAAGTCTGATGGCCAACAAAGCGGGCTGGAGCCATAGCCTCACGGACTTCGCCGATCAGGCTGGCGAGGACATCACCCAGATGGCGCGCGTTATCGCGACCGCCATGCTCACCGAGGTGGTGAACCGGTCGCCGGTCGGCAACCCTGACCTATGGCAGGCCAACGTGGCGTTGCGCACGAAGAACGTAGCGCTGGCTGATGCCTATGACGCGAACGTCGACGCACGCAACGCTGTGCGCACAGGTGGCAAAGCCTTCAAGAAGCTTACCAAGCGGGAGCGCGAAGAAAACTACTTCGTCAAAGCGCAGGCAGCTGGGAAGGGGTACATCGGCGGCACATTCCGAGGCAGTCACCTAGTCTCAATCGGCGCTCCGGACATGACCGTTACCGACAACATCGACCCGTCTGGCCGCGAAACGATCAGTAAGGGCAGCATGCTCATCAAGGCATCGGGCAAGTTTCCCGTGATCTATATCCAGACCAACAGCCCCTACGGTGAGATGCTGGAGCTTGGGCATTCCACGCAAGCTCCGGGCGGGGTCTACGACCTTGCTTTCATCGGCGTATCCGAGGCCTACACATGACCTTCGAGCAGATCAGGTCGCTCATCACCGCGCGCATGGTCGCCTTCACTGGCATTGACCAAGCGCGGATCGATTACCCGAACCAGCCGGCAGTGTTCACCCCCCCAGCAACCGGCCTCTGGTGCCGCCTGAATATCCAGTACGCCTCGGCATTCATGGCTGGCATGGCCGACCGGCCCCACACCCGCAAGCCCGGACAGATCAGCATCCAGTGCTTCGCCCGGGAGCGCACCGGCACCAAGGCCATCAACGAACTGGCCGACGCGCTCGAAGCGCACTTCGCCTACTGGATGTCCGGCGACCTCGAGTGCATGGAGGCCAGCCAAGTGGTGGCCGGCGAGTTCGAGGGTTTCTACCAAATCAACGTCAACATCCGGTTTCGCGCCGGCTGAAGTTACCGCGAAACAAGCCGGACGCCGATCGCGCCAAACGGGGCGATCTCAAATCCATCCTCGCCAGCCCATTCAGCAACTCGATCGATATCGGCATCGGTTATGTGATCGAGATCGATAAGCAGGCCAGGCTTGTCTTTTAGCCGGAGCTCGCTTTTGCCCTGTACGTAGTGCTCGTTTAGCCAAGCGTTTCTCACACAGATCTGTTTCATGTGACGCCCTCAAAAAACCAAGTGTAACCCGCCTTCGCGGGTTTTTTATTACCGCGAATAGGAGGCTCCAATGAGCTCTGGCGCAAAAGTCGTTTCACACATCATCCCCGAGGTGACGCCGGGCGTTACCCCGACCGGCACCTGGGACACGCTGCGCCTGACCGGCAATGCGCTGACCCCGACGGTCAACACCCAAGTCAGTGACGAGATCACCGACACCCGTCTGAGCCAAGGCTCGGTGGCCACCAGCATCGATATCGGCGGCGACCTGACGGCGGAGTTGTCGTTTGGCTCGTTCGATCAGCTGCTGGAGGCCGCGTTCTACGGCAATTGGACCGGTAACGTGCTGAGCGTCGGTGACACCCGCCACACCTTCAGTATCGCCAAGGGTTACGACGACGTCGGCGTCTACGGAGTGTTCAAGGGGGCGCACGTTTCGACCTTCGCGCTCGATATCCCGTCTGACGGCAAGATCACCGCCACCTTCAACATGGCGTGCCTGGACTACACCGACAGTGAAACATCGATCGTCGTTTCGCCGAACGCACCGACCACCACCCCGTTCCTGTCGAACAACAACGTCGGCACGATCCTGGTGAATGGTCAGTCGCTGGAGGGCGTAGCCTGCGTTTCGGCCATGACCGTCAACCTCGACAACAGCCTACAAACGCAGCGGTGCCTCGGCTCTGACAGTCTCGGGCCGGGTGCGCACATCGCCACCGAAGCAGCCATCACCGGCAGCATCACACTGGCCTGGTCGAAGCGGGCCTGGGAGATCTGGAAGAACACCTTCACCCGCGCCCCGATTGGCGTCGTGTTCCCGATCACCGACAGCCTGGGCAACAAGTACACCTTCAACTTCCCAGCGGTGGAAGTGGACGGCGAACTGCCGAATGGTGGCAAGCGCGATCTGATCGAGGTGACGCTGAACTACACCGTTGCCAAGGTCAGCCCGACCATCACCCGCGTTCCGTTCGTGCCGGTGACCAGCGTATCGGTGGCGCCTACGACCGCCTCCATCGCGGTTGCCGCGACTCGTCAGCTCACTGCGTCGGCATTGCCGGCCGAAGCCGCGCAAAACGTCACTTGGTCCAGTTCGGCGCCGAGCGTTGCCACTGTCAACTCCTCCGGCCTGGTCACCGGCGTTTCCGCTGGCTCCGCGACTATTACCGCCGCCAGCGTGTCGGACGTCACCAAAACCAGCACGGCGGCGATCACCGTCACTGCATAAACCTGCTCGACCTTTGGCCGCCCCGGCATTCACGCCGGCCGGGGGCGGCCCTTTTATTGGCGCGGCGTTGAGGAATTACCATGGCTCTGCAACTGGGCAAGAAGAAACCTGCAGTCACCGGCGAGCGCTGGGCGAACTTCGACAAGGACACCAAAGTGCTGCTGGCCGGCATCGACAACCCTGAGTATCAGGTCGCTCTGGAGCGCATGCGCCGCCGCATTCAGCGCAACGATGCGCGGTTTGAAGAGGGGCAAGTGGGCGTGGTCGCCGGCGAGAAGACCGAGCACCAGAACCACTCGATGCTGCTGGCAAGCTTCATCGTGAAGGACTGGGATGGCGTACTGGACGCCGAGGGCAACCCGATCAAGTACAGCCCGGCGATCGCCGCCGAGCTCCTGGAAACCAACATCGAGTTCTTCGTCTTCGTCCTGCGTGAGGGTGCTGCTGCAGCCAACGACGCCGCTGAAGAGCGAGCTGAGTCGGTGGGAAAGCCGTCTGCCGCTTCGAGTGGGAGCAAGAGTGGGGCGGGGAAAGCGAGAAGCGCCGCGCGGTCTACGCGCGCCTGAAGCTGGCGGTACCGGATGAGCCGGAGAACGATCCGATCACGGCATACCTGCTCAACCTGTACAGGAACGTGTCTCGCGGCCGCCGGTACATCGCCGGCATGGCCGGGGCGTTCCCTCTGCCACTGTCGGCGCGGGAAATCTCCGATTGGCTGGAATCGCATCCGTCGCCGCTGCCGCGCGATGAGGTTGACGATGTGATGTTTGCGTTGGATGCGGCGTGCCTTGCGACTGAGGATGAATGAGATGGGGCGTGAAATTAAGCAGAGTGAAATGGTGGTTTCGTTCTTAAGCGGCAGGGTAGGCGCGGCGTCCACCGAAATGTTTTTGAGCATCGTTGACGCGAATGAGCCAACGTTATTCCTCGACCTATGGAACAAAAGCTCCGGACGCATTGGTGTCGCAGAGCTGCGCCTGTGCGGGAGCGAGCCTTTCAGCTCTGGACGTACTGCAGGGCTTTATGAATTAGTGAGACTGCGCGGGGAGCATTTTCAAGCCCCAGGTCCAACAGTTTCTCTGAAAGGTGTTTTATGGCCTCGCCGGGAAGTTCTTTCACAGTTTGAAGAAGGCTGTTCTTCTCTTCCGCAGGTAGGTCGGAAGCCTGAATCTTCGACGTGATGAGTTGACGCAAGGTGTCTTCGTGAAGCTTTACCGTAACCACGCCCAAGATAGCGCTGAGACCTCCGTCATCAGCCAAAAAGTCCAAGCCATGATGGGTTATGCGTGCTTCCGCAGGGCGTTGGATTTTCTGCCCGAGCTCCTTGCTGAATACAACATTAATCAGCCCATGATCGGCTAAATAGTAGATATTCTTCAGCACCACATTTTCTGCAGTTTCTGTCTCTGTTCCTATCACCCAGTGTGGTGCCGAAACTGAGGCTGGATATTCCAACTCGAGGCGTCTGAGAATCTGATGTTGCAAGGCGCGATCAAGAGACATTGCCATTCCTTGGGCTTGAGTGGGTATTTGAGACTACTATCGGTGAGCGGAATGGCGTTACTGAGGATTCGTACAGTCGAGACTGTGTGCCTGACGTACAATGGCGAGAGAAATTTAAGGATGAAACCAATTGACCTACGTCGTAGCAATTTCCACGATTTTGATTCTTGCAGTATCTATTGCCCTGGGATTCTTAGATGACAACTGGTTCATCGCATTTGGATTGGCGATTGTAGTTGTATCCGCAGTCACATCGATGATCCTGGCTTTCAACGGCGGGCGCAAAGCAGCCAAAGCCGAGAAAATTTCATATGAGTCGTATGCGCCTGTGATTGATGATAAGACGTCACACTTCATCAAGTTTTCCGCGGGCATCATGGGGGTAGATACGCGAAACCCCACCAAGCACCTTCAAGATCAAATCGATGAACTCAAAAAAGCTTCGTTTCAAGATGAGAAGACATTTCGCTCTTTTAACAAGCTCGCGAATTACCGCATCGACATCTGCCTGGCACAGATCCGCTATCACGAAGATGTGACCCTTCCGAAAATTCTTGGACAGGGCTCTGGGGCAATCATCCTTGCTGGTATCCTAACCATCATAGGCTCTGCATACCTCGCTGTGCCGAGTTCGATGTACGACATTTTCTCGGGTATCGCGACCGTCCTGCGAGCGCTACTGATCAAGCAGTAGGGTTTTGGCGCTTCCTGCGGATGGTGGTAGATTGCTGCCATTACTCAGGGAGGGCGCATGAAGAAAATCTACGTAATCACAGCTGGTGCGTTTTTTTGTTCTGCTGCGATCGCTGCGGATCCGGTTACCACTGCCTATGACGAGGCATTTGCGTCTGCGAGGGTAACGTTAGATCTGCAGAAGGAATGTGAGGCGTCAGTCAAAAAGAACGATATCGGCCCATGTAAAACAGCGCTTAAAGCCTATGAAAATTTCCGTACCAAAGCGAAAAAATTTACGGCATCGGTTGATTCAAAAGATCTTTTCAACCATGTGACGCCGCAACAAATGGAAAACCTCACCGCGATGAATCAGAAAATTGGTGAGTCTATGGATTATGTGAACCAGTATTTAGAGGCAAGCAAGTAGCTCGCTTAGCCTAAGAACCACAGTGCAGACCGCCTTTCTTGGGCGGTTTTTTTCGTCTGGAGAAAATAATGACTCAGACATCCCGCCTAGTTTTGGAGATCGACAGTCGGGACGCCGAGCAAAAGGCTGCCGACACTCGAAAAGCACTTGAGGCGCTCGAGGGGGCAGGCCTTCGTGCAAAGCCGGTGATGGACAAGTTGGCCGACGGAATCGACAGCGTAGGTCAGTCCTCGGAACAACGGGCAAGAAGGTCAAAACGCAAAAAGAGCAGTTGGAAGAGCTGCTGGGCAGTATTGATCCTGTCACCCGAAAGCTGGGCGAGCTGGACAAGCAAGAGAAGGAACTGGCTAAAAACCGGAAGCTTGGATTGATCGACGCGGATACCTTTTCCGAGTATCAAGCGAAGATCAATACCACGCGAGCAGATCTGGGGCGATTCAACTCAGACCTTGGCAAAACCGGCATGACGGCGAAGGCAACCGCTGCTGCATTGCGGGGAGTTCCTGCGCAGTTCACTGATATCGCCGTATCGCTGCAGGGCGGTCAGGCGCCACTCACCGTTTTCCTACAGCAAGGTGGGCAGCTTAAAGATATGTTCGGGGGTGTTGGGCCGGCAGCAAAAGCGCTGGGCGGCTATGTCCTCGGCCTGGTCAATCCTTTCACCGTGGCTGCGGCAGCGGTAGGTGTGCTCGGTCTGGCCTACTACCAAGGCTCGAAAGAGCAGGATGCCTACCGCCTTTCCCTCGTAACAACCGGTAATGCTGCCGGCACCACAACGCTCGCGCTGTCTGAAATGGCCAAGCGCGTCAGTGGCACCGTCGGCACTACGGCGGATGCTGCCGCGGCGCTTGCGCAGCTCGCCGGTACAGGGAAGATCGCCAGTTCCAGCTTCGAGCAAATCGCAACTTCCGCCATCGCCTACGAGAAGGCGACCGGGAAGGCAGTATCAGAAACCGTCGCAGAGTTTGTGCGGCTGGCGGACGACCCAGTGAAAGCGGTCGCTGAACTCAACAACAAGTACAACTTCCTGACCGCTTCGGTCTATGAGCAGGTTCGTGCTGCGCAAGAAATGGGGGAGAAAGAGGCCGCAGCAGCGATAGCTCAAGAAGCTTATGCCAAGGCGCTGGGAGAGCGCTCGGCGACGATGAAGGCAAATCTCGGCAGCTTGGAAAGGGCCTGGAACGACCTTGCAGGCGCAGCAAAAAGCGGCTGGGATGCGATCCTGAACGTTGGCAGGGAGTCTAACCAAGGCCCAGATCTCACAAAGCTCCGTCAGGAACTGGCCTACAGGAAAAGCTTGCTTGATACCGGATTCGAGGACAACGATACCCGAGATCGAATAAAGGCTATCGAAACTGAAATCTCAACCTACGAAAAGAAAACGAAGGCTGAGCAGGATGCAGCTGATGTATCCGCCCGAGCAGCTCAAGTTCAGCGTGATGGGCAGGTGGCTTACGAGGCTTTTGAAAAGAGCCTTGAGCAGAACTTCACCAAGCGCCAGAAAATGAACAAGGCGCTTGAGGATGAGGAAAAACGTATCAGCGCTGCCCGCGCAGCCGGCTATTCGATTACAGCTGAGCAGGAAGCGGCAGCGCTCAAGGCAATTCGCGAGAACTCCATCTACAAGGAAGCCGCAGAGAAGAAACCGAAGGCTTATACCGAAAACGCCGGAATAAAGGCGCTCGATCAGGCCAAACAGCAATACGCCGTCCTTCAGCAGCAGACCTCACTGATCGGCGTGCAAAAGGGCGAGGTCGACAGGCTCGGAGCTGCCGGCCAGGCGCTTGTGAAGTGGGAGCAGGAACTCGCTGACATCAAGGGCAAGCAGACTCTCACGGCCGACCAGAAGTCGTTGTTGGCCAATCAGGAGCTGATCACCGCTCAACTGAAGAAGAACGCAGCGCTCGAAAAGGAAAACGCGCTGCGTAAGATCGCATCCGACGAGACGCAAAAGCTCGCCGTATTCCAGACCAACCTTGCGAGCCAGTTGGCGAAGGCCCAGTCCGGGCTGGACAACAATCTGGCCGGCATGGGAATGGGTGATCAGCAGCGGCAGCGTCTGCAGGAGCAACTCAACATCCAGCAGCAGTACCAGTCTCAGATGGACGCACTGGAGCAGCAGCACAACGAAGGACGGATCAGCGACAACCTTTACAACCAGGAGACTGAAGCCCTGCGTTCGGCGCTGCAAACTCGCCTCGCGATGCAGCAGCAGTATTACTCGGACGTAGACAAAGCCCAGTCGGACTGGTCGCTCGGCGCTTCGTCGGCGTTTCAGACCTACTTTGAGCAGGCCCGCGACGTTGCCGGCCAAACCCGCAACCTGTTCACCAATGCCTTCAGCAACATGGAAGACGGCATCATCCAGTTCGTGAAGACCGGGAAGCTGTCGTTCAAGGATCTGGCGGACGGCATCATCGCCGACCTGATCCGCATCCAGGTTCGCCAGGCTGCGGTGGGAATCTTCGGCACGCTGTTCAGCGGTCTTGCTGGTGCTGGTGCATCTGCTGCTGGCAACGGTTTTGCTGCCGGATCTGCTGCGGCGACATCTTCGAGCCTGGGAGCATCGGCGGCCGGTTACAGCTCGAAGTACGGCTTCTCCGATGGCGGTTACACCGGCGACGGCGGCAAGTTCGAGCCGAAGGGTGTGGTACACGGCGGTGAGTTCGTGGTGCGCAAGGATGTGGTCAGCCAGCCAGGCGCTCGGGAATTCCTCGAGCGCATGAACGCGAACTCGAAAGGGTACGCGGATGGCGGTTACGTCGGATCGGCTGCCGTAACCACGAAGTCCAATGTCGTGCCGATCTCCTCGGCGTCACCCGCTGCCCCGGTCATCCAGCAAAGCTTCAGCTTTCAAGGCACTCCAGATGACGCCACCGTCAACATGGTCAAGGAGGCCGCGATGCAGGGGGCTAAGGGCGGCTACGAGCTGGTCGTGCGCGACCTGAAACAAAACGGAACCATCCGCCAGCTGATCGCGCGGCGATAAGCCTTTAAGGAGTACCGCATGGCTCTCACGTGGCCGGCTTCGTTGCGCCCGTCAGAAATGACGTGGGGCATCGTCAACAACAGCAGGGCGTTCACGTCGACACTTTCGAACGCCCAGCAAATCATCGGCTACCCGGGCGCCTACTGGCAGTGCACGCTGACCTTCGGGCTATTGACGAGGGCTCAGGAGCGCGAGCTGTCGGCGTTCCTTGGGAGACTCGACGGCATGATGGGCACCTTCAACCTTCCGGCGTTCACCAGACGCCGGACGAACAGCGTCGGCGCACTGACGGTGGTCACCGGTAACGCTCAGGCGCGGTCGATGGTCATCGGCGGCGCAACGGCGAACGCCCCGGCTTTCAGCGCCGGCGACTACATCACCATCGCCGGTGAGATGTTCGAGGTCACTGATCCTGCATCAGCAAATGCGCAGGGTAGGGTGACCGTGCTGCTCAACAAGCGGATCCGCAAGACGCTCACGGCCGGTACCGCTGTCGAGTACCTCAACCCGTACTCGGAAATGCGGATGACCTCTGACACCTGGTCCATGTCCGTGCGCCCCGTGGTCGCGAATGGCAGCTATCAATTCAGGGAGGCTTTCTGATGCCCTCAGCATTCCCGTTCAGCCAAAACGTGGTGAACATCATTGCCACCGGCCGGTTCATGCCGGTGTACGCCGTGCAGCTCGATTTCGTCGACGGCATGGTCTTCGCGCACACCGGTACCGGCGACCTGGTGGTTGACGGCATTACCTATCAGGGGGTTGGCAATTTCGGCCAGGTCAGCCAGTCGCAGGAAAGCGACAACTCCGGTTCGCCGATGTCGGTCGAGCTGACCCTCAGCGGCCTGGATGCCTACATCCTCTCCGAGACGAACGTACGCGGTTGCCGCGGCCGGATGGCCAAGGTCCTGTTCGTGGTGTTCGACGAGGCTGGCAACTACGCGGCAGACATACTGTTTTCCGGCCGGATGGACGCAGCCAAATTCTCGTTCGCCGGCAACGGCCAGGACGGCAACAGCATCACTGTGCCTGTGGTCGACCGGATGGCCGAGTGGAGCCGCACCGGTACCGAACGCTTCACCGACGAAAACCACCGCGCGCGCCACGACGGCGACCGGTTCTTCTACGCCATCGCCCAGATGTCCGAGTGGCCCATTTACTGGGGCTCGAAGAAGGACGCGCCGACATTCACCTATGGAAGTTAGCCATGCGCTACCGAGACTGGACAACCCGTCTAAACGACGTGATCAAGGCCGCCCAAGAGCGGCCTTTTTCATGGGGCGAATTTGACTGCTGCCTGTTCGCTGCTGACTGCACGGCGGCGATTTGCGGCGTCGACCCGGCCGAGAACTACCGCGGCAAATACACCACGGAAACCGGCGCCAAGCGGCAGCTGAAAAAGCAGCACGGCAGCCTTGAAGCTGCATGGGACGCCCATTTTGTGAGGGTCCCGCTGACGTTCATCCAGCGCGGTGACGTGGTGCTGTACGACGCGCCCGGCGGCCGAAGCATGGCTGTTTTCTGGGCTGGCGATTATTGGGCAACAACCGACGACGGCGCAGCCCGTGTCGTATGCGAGCCACTGGCCGCGTGGAGGGTTGAATGAGCGGCGGCGTCAGAAAACTTGCCTCGGTCGTGGTTGGTGCGGTTGTTGGTTTTGCCCAAGGTGGCCCGTGGGGTGCGGTCGCCGGCGCTGCACTGGCCTTCTACGCATCGGAGCAGCAGGAAAAGCTCAACACCAAGTCGCCATTGCGCGACAACGAGCCGTCGGCGCAGACCGTTCGGTCGTCGAAGGCGCCTGTCCGTTTCATCCTCGGCCGCGTTTCCACCGGTGGCGTGCTGGTCTGGGCGCAGGAGCAGGCCGGCGCGCAGGGTGAGGGCGAATGGCTGCACCTGGTGTACGTGTTGTGCGAGGGCCCGATCACCGCGCTCGAAAATATTTACCTGGGCGAAGAAGAGATCGGCAGCTACGGTGCGCAGGCGACGTATGAGCTGGTGGTCAACCCGACCCAGGTGAACGCTTTCCTGAAGGCCAACTGCCCGGACTGGAAGGATAGCCAGATCGGCCGGGGCCTGTCGTTCGTTCGGGTATCGCTGCAATACAGCGCAGAGAAATTCCCGTCAGGCATCCCGGACACCCGTTTCGTGGTGCGCGGTCGCAATGACGTTTACGACCCTCGCACCGGTACCGCCGTCTACAGCGCCAATACCGCGTTGCATCTGCTTTGGTTCCTGCGCGCGCGTTGCGGTGTGCCGGACGACGAGATCGTGTTCGAAACCTTCGCCAGTGCTGCCAACGTGTGCGACGAGGCCCTGACCAATGCCGATGGCTCGACCAGCCAGCGCTATCGCAGCGGCTGCGTAATCGGCGCAGACGAGCAGCGCACGGGAGTGCTGCAGAAGCTTGAAGCGGCCTGCGGTGGCCACCTGATCCGTGTTGGCGGTCGCTGGATGCTTCAGGCGGGCGCGTACTACGGCCCGTATGACTTCGAGATTACCGAAGACATGGTGATCGGCACTGTCACCGGCAGCACCGAGCCGACCAACGACTCGGCGATCAACACTGTCCGGGGCACGTTCATTGACCCGGCGCAGTCGTGGACGGAAACCGACTACCCGGAGGTCAGTGTCGCCGAATGGATCGTTGAGGACGGCGGCGAGGCGGCAGAAACGCTGACCTATTCCTACGTCACCGATCCGTATCAGGCTCAGCGCCTGGCGAACATGGAGTTGCGCCGTCGGCGCGCGGGTGGGGCAATCAGCATTCCGATGAGCTTCGCCGGCTACAACTGCCGGCCGGGGCGCGTGGTGCGGGTAAACCTGCCGTCGCTGAACATCTTGGGCGAGTTCATCGTTTCGGACTGGTCCATGGGCGACAGTGAGGGCTGCACCGTCCAGGTCAAACAATACGAAGCGGCGATCTTCGATGATGCCGTGGGACAGCCGTACAACCCGATTGGCTTCATCAATCTGCCAGCCGGCGGTCTCGGCACACCGAGTGCGGTCACATGGACGCAAGACACCACCGCCGAGGTTACTCAGGGCGTGCTGTCGTGGCTGCCGCCGACGGGCATCGTCAAGGAATACATCGTCATCGTCCGACAGGGCGCTACCGCAGTTCAGTCGCACAACGTGCCGGCCACCTCGACGGAAATCGCCATCAACGGCCTGCCATCCGGCAATTACACAATGAGCGTGGCCGCGGTCGGGCCAATGGCGCGTTCCGGCGAGGCGACGATCACCGTCAGCATCAACGGGCCGCCCATTCCAGAAAGCTGCGTGGTGCAGTCCTCGATCGACAGCATCGTGCTGATCCCAAGCAATTCGCAAAATGGCCTGAACGGGGGAACCTACGAGTATTTCTTCAGCACTTCGCCAACGGCAACGTCTGCGGATGCCGAATATCTAGGGCAAGGCCTGACCTTCACCCACAACGGGCTGGGGTTCTGGACCAACTACTACTACTTCATCCGCTCATCGAACGCCTACGGGAAAAGCTCGTTCCTCTACGTTCCCGCGCAGACGTCAAACGACGTTTCCGCATATCTTGCAGCCTTGGCTGGAAAGATAAGTAAAACGGAACTTGGGCAGGATCTGGTAACCGAGATCGACAAGATCCCGGGCCTTCAGGATCAGATTGATGCGCTGGATGGCTTGAAAGGGTACGAGCCGGATCAGGTTTATCTGAAAGGGCAGATGATCGTCGATGACGGCCAGATCTATCTAGCGCTGCAGCCGGTGCCGGTCAACACCCCACCGCCTAACCCTCTCTACTGGGAGGATGTTGGAGATTTATTGGAAACGGCCAATGGCTTGGCCGAGCAGGTGGCCACGCATACAAGCGAGATCAGCGAACTCGACGGAGAGGTGACGGCTACCTCAACTGCGTTTAACGCTCTGCGCGCGTCTTGGCGTGATGATGACGGGCAGGGGGATTTGAATGGCGCGCTAAAGGAATGGGCAAGTACATCAGCCATTGCGAACGAAGATCGAGTCAGATCCTCCGAGAACCTGGCCAGCGCACAAAAGCTCACCACCCTTGACTCCAAGGTTGGTGAGAACGAAGCGAATGTGATTGATCTGCGCCGCACAGTGGCAACAGACAAGGAAGCAACGGCTCAGGCGATCACTCAGGTAAACGTCAAGGTCGGTGAGAACGCTGCTGCCATTCAGGAGACCTCGACCGCGTACGCGGATACCAGCGGCAAGCTGTCCACAATGTGGTCGGTGAAGATGCAGGTGACTCAGGATGGCAAGTACGTCGCGGCGGGTATTGGCCTCGGCATTGAAAACACGGGTGCCGGTCTCCAAAGCCAGTTCCTGGTGAGTGCTGACCGGTTCGCCATCGTCAACACGATTGCCGGCGGCGCCATCTCGGTGCCGTTTGCAGTGCAGGGTGGCCAGGTGTTCATGAACTCGGCGTTCATCCAAGACGGCAGCATCACGATGCTGAAGATCGGCCAGTACCTTCAATCCGACAACTATATCCCTGGCACACTTGGCTGGAGGCTGGATAAAGCCGGCAACCTCGAGTTCAACGGTCCAGCGCCTGGGGGAGGTCGTTTAACGATGACCAACCGAGCAATCAAGGTTTTCGACCAAAACGGGGTGAAGCGCGTGCAACTTGGAGACCTCGACGCATGACTTATGGAGCGAGAGTCTGGGACGAGAATGGCAATCTAGGGATGGACACTAACAGTTTCACCTATCAGGTGCTGTGGCAGGGCGTGATCGACTTCAGTGGTGCCACGCCCAGCTACACGCTGAACATCCCGGGGTTCAATCCAACCAACTGCGTGTTCATGATCATCCCGACGAGGGCGCAGGATGTGCAGTCATCTGAAACAGATGGGTCAGGCAACGCAAAGTCCTATCCATACGTCACTACGGCGGTGGGGCAAGTAGTGGTACGGCCCAAAAACCCTTCAGCCGGCGCTTCAACAATTCAGACGAGGATCGTCGCCAAAGGCTACGCAATCAGGTACGGGACATGAGTTACGGCTTTCAGAGCATCAATGACAACTCGTTTGTTCAAATTGATTCGGAGGCACCAAGGCTTTGTCTTCTCACCAAAGGCACCTATTCCGGCGTTGCAACCGCATCAGGAACGTTTGCCAGGGCGGTGACCAGCCAAGACCCGCCAATGGTGTTCATTCGTCCCGATCAGGGCGGCGCTATTCAGGTTCCCATTTCGGTATGGTTCACGGGAGGGCCAGGTAACTGGACGGGTTTTGCCATGAACGCCTCTCGGGTGAATGAAACTCTCAGCGGGCAGTACTTCGTGGCGGCTTGGGCTTCGATGGGCACCGCTGCGTATGGGATGCGGCTGTGGGATGGCGCTGGCGCGCTCGTTTACGACAGTGGCGCTCCGGCGGTGGTTGTGACATTCGCCGCCGGCAACTGGACGTATCTTGGAACCGAGCAGCTCAGTGTTGGGCGCCGGTACTTATGGGGTATCAACAAGAGCCTCGGGGTAGGTGAGTACGTGTCCCTCAATCCTTTCACGATGAACTGCCACAACGACGGTACCGGTGGCGGCTGCGCTCTTGGAGTCGATTACGCTGGCGGCCGCATCATGATGTACAGCCTTGCCTTTACAGCCTGGACCGATCAGGGCCATCGCCCATTTCTCTGCGCCAAATTGCTGGCCTGAGCCTCAACTTCTTCTGGAGAAATTCAATGCCCTGGTACAAAGCCGGGACGGTTTCTGTCGTCCAAAATTCCAACGTCGTGAACGGTACCAATACGGCGTTCTTTTCTAACGGCCGGGTCGGTGACGCCTTCCGCGGGCCTGATGGCGGTTGGTACGAAGTCATCAACATCCCGAGCGAGACTTCGCTCGCTATCTCGCCAAACTATCTGGGGGCAACCAATTCATCCGGCGCTTATGCTTTGGCTCCGATGCAGGGTTATGTCAAAGACTCGGCAGATGCACTGCGGGCGCTGGTCAATCAATTCGGCGGGGTGATGGCTGTACTGGGAGAAATTCCAACGCAGGCGGGCGTGCGCAACGCGCTGAATCTGACCAATACCGACGGACTGCCAGAGGGACCCACCAACAAATACATGACCGCTGCAGGTGTTCGCGGAACAACGCTGACCGGACTTGATTTGACAGTGAGGACACCGGTTGTCGCGACCGACAGCGTGCTGGCCGCCCTCGGTAAATTGCAGGCCTCCAAAGAAGACACGTCGAGCCTCACCGCGTTGATCGCTGGATTGATTCCCTCAAGGCCGGCCCCGACCTCTCTCACCTTCTCCAGCGGTACCGCCTACATCCCGGGCCTCGGCCGACGAGTTACGGTTTCCGCAGATATCACCCTGAGCGGATTGGCACTTCCTGCATCGGTTTGGTATTACGCGTATCTGTATGAGAACTCTGGCGCTGCTGCTATTGAACTGGTAACGACCGCTCCGGCGGCGCCGTATATGGGCTCCGCCAGAACGAAAGCGGGAGATACAACCCGCCGCTTCATCGGGGCTTTTCGTTCGAGCACCAATGGCGGGGTTCTTGGATTTACTGCTGGCAACGACGGGATGATCAACTATCGAGACAACCTGATCGCAGCGCCGTACCGGGTTCTTTCCAATGGAGCGGCAACTGCTCCAACCATAGTTGTTACCTCGGCCATCGTTCCAATCAACGTTACAAAAAGCGTCCGCTTGAGCATGAACAACAACGGCACCCCCGTGGCGAACCTCGCGCCCGGAAACTTCAACGTAACCATGGTTGGGGCGGAGCCGGGTGGGAAAGTGTCCTGTGACACAACCCTGGACGACTCGGGGAACCTCTGGTACTTCAACTCTGGTACCGGCGGATCGCTTTCAATCGATATTACCGGCTATGGGATGGACAGATGATGCCTTACGCAATCACAAGCTACGGCTGGCGCGCTGTTGGAGAGGGGTTCACTGATGCCGACCTGGCTGAAGGTGAAAGCCTTGTCGAGGAAATTCCCCAGTCGTTGATAGACGCAATTGCCGCTCAAGATCTGCTTCGCGAAACGATGGCCGATCTCAATGCGCGGACTCGCCTTGCGACTGCTCAGGTCACTGCTCTGCAGGGTCGGGTCGATGCGATCAACGACGCCATCGACGGCGATTACGCTTTGCCGGAGGAGGTTGAAGAAAAACCCCACCGAGTGGCAATGCTGGCCGAGTGGAAAAAGTACCGGGTGTTTCTCGGCCGCGTGACGAGTCAACCGATCTGGCCGACGGCGCCGACTTGGCCAGAACAACCGGCGCTCTATAACGATGAAACAACTGTCGCACGCGCTTAGACCGAACTGTTTTAGGGAGTCACCCCGAGGAACCCGCCATTGAGCGGGTATTTTTTTGCCTGGAGAAAACTGATGCCTGTAATCGAGAAAGACCGCGACATCCTCGCCCGCACGCTGTGGGGCGAAGCCCGCGGCGAGGGAACCGCCGGCCAGATCGCCGTGGCGTGGACGATCCGCAACCGCGTGAATGACGGCAAGTCCAATTCGTGGTGGGGCGAGGGCTACGCCGGCGTCTGCCAGAAGCCGTACCAGTTCAGTTGCTGGAACAAGACCGACCCAAACTATCAGTTCCTGATAGGCGTGAAGGAAATCCCGTTCCGCGAGCTGGCGCAATGTCGAATCGCTGCTGACCAGGTGATCGACGGCAAGGTGCCGGATCCCACCGGCGGCGCCACGCACTACTACGCCACCAGCATCAAGGCGCCGGCCTGGACCGCAAAGGCCAAGCAGACACTCAAGCTGGGCGGTCACGTCTTCTTCAAGGATGTGCCGTGATGGCCGTTCCGTGGAAAACGGTGGGCGTGGTGGCGCTGGTGCTGATCGGCGCCGGCTGCGCCTGGCAGTTTCAGGACTGGCGCTACGGCAAGCAGTTGGCCGAGCAGTCCCGGCAGCACGCCGAAACCCTCAATCAACTGACCCAGGCCGCGGCTACTGCACAGCAGGCTGAGCAGGACAAACGTCTGGCGCTCGAGCAGCGGCTGGCGGACAGCGAGCAAACCCACTTCAGGAAAATGACCGATGTTCAAAAGAACCAAGATCGCCTGCGCGATCGCCTTGCCACTTCTGATTTGCGGCTGTCAGTCCTCCTCGACGCAACCGACGCAACCGACGCAACCGACGCAACCAAAGGCTGCGGTGTGCCAGCCACCGCCGGCGCCGGCGGCGTGGATCATGCAGCCGTACGAGCCCGACTTGACCCAGCGCATGCTCAACGAATTATCGCCATCACCGACACCGGCGACCGGGGGCTGATCGCGTTGCAGGCATGTCAGGCCTACGTTCGTGCGCTAAATGATGGCTCGGCGCTATCGTTGCGAGGTCAGCACCGGTAAACCATCATTTATGTTCGATCTGGATGATGCGGGCACATGGACAAGCAACTGGCTGGTTACTCAATTGTGATGACGATTATCTGGGTTTCAGTCGTTCTTTCTGTCATTTATTGGATGTCGTAGTGAAGGTAATAGGTGGCTGATGTGGAAGGCGTGGTGCTGAGCGAGAAGCAGAAACGAGAGGCGGATCGGTTGCTGGCGCAAATCGTTCGTGCTGATTCGATGATCATCGCTGTGAAGGCGGGAGCACGGGCGGATGGCTTCGTGCTTGGACTGGAAACCGGAGGGGTTTTGCGCGCCGGCGATGCGGAAAGGCTGTACATCATTTTCGAAGCCGCCTTGGTGGAGCGGCTGAAAACGCTGACGCACAGTTGATCAATCGACGGGCTTTATCAGATCCGGGCCCTGATTTCGGACATTCCCCACGGCCCGGTCAACCTTGAACCACTCGAACACCTCTGTCGGTTCCCCCTGGTGCAGCACCATCTGTTCGGCGCGTTCTTTCGGCGTGGCCGGATCCAACCATTCCCGTGCGAGTTCAGGCGATAACGCGACCGGCCGCCGGTCGTGGATATCGACCATTCCCCCGGCGCTGTCGGCTGTAATGATCACAAAGCCGTCGTGCTCGCCCGGGTCGTGCTTTTCGTTCGGATATTGGCCGATGGCGGCACACAGGATTGGTGACTGGTCCCGGTGCCTGATCAAATAGGGCTGCTTTTTCGGCCCGCCTTCGTCGACCCACTCGAACCAGTTGTTGATCGCGATGATTGCCCGGTGTGGCCAAATCGCGCGGAAGAACGGGCCGTGGGCGACTTTCTCAACGCGAGCATTGATCGGCGCGGCGCGGTCTTTTGCCCAGTGCGGTCGCCATCCCCACCGAACCATGTCGGCGTGCAGGAACTGACCTTCCTGATGGAAGAGGGCGAGTTGCGCGGTCGGCGCGGCGTTGTAACGCTCGAAAGGCTGCTCCCCGGTCGAGTTGACCAGGGCGTTCGGCATGCTCAGCGCTGCCACGAAGTCGTGAATGCCACTGTACTGGGATAGTCGTCCGCACATTGCCCGATCCTCGCATGGTTTCTTCAGCGTAGACCCGCGGGCGCGGGCTTCGTCACAAAACCTTTTCCGGAGCAGGTTGGGCAGTCTTCCCGGGCGCCAAACTGATCGAGGCAGGCAGGGCACATGCAGAAGGCCGCCGACTCAATGTGAGGTCGCACCTTTTCAAAAGCGCGTAGGTCTCGCTCTTCTTTGGCGATTTGAGCCGCATCAACCAGAGCGCGGTAAGCGTCTGGATCATCCATTGGCTTGTAATCAACCCCGCGAACAACCCGCTCGGTTTCAACGAGCTGGTACCGGCGCCCATTCAGTTCCAGAAACAGGCCCGAGATTGTCCCGATCTTTCGGGAAAGCCCCAAGGTCAGCCGCACTCCGTCCGCGCCAGAGTAAACCTTGCCGTCATAGGGAAACGAGGCGCCGCGTGGTTCGTCGCTTTCGAAGTTGAATATCGACCGGTTTATTTTGCCAAGCAGCCTACCGGTGTCGACCTGCACGACATCGTAGGTCGACGCTCCGCGGTACTGGCCCGGCGAGTTTTGCAGCTCTTCTACAGAATGCCAGTAGGCGGCGTCTGCCATCTCGTTCATATCGAATTGCTCAAGCTGATCGATCAGTCCCTCTGTATGTAGCGCACCAGCCATTTGATGAAGCGTTTCCCGATGTGCCTCCGGGTTTTGCATGCGAAAGTCTTGGTCGTCGAGAGTCGAGCGCCATTGCTGGAGCCGGAGAGATCTGGCTTGGTCGAAATTCATGGAGGGAGGTTCGCTGTACAAGTGCTGTATGCATGTACAGTAATCGAGGTGCGCCGAGCAGGCGAGGGAAAGGCGACGAGCTGTCAGTCGGGCGCCATCAAAACCGCCAGGGTCATTTTGATGAACTCCTCGTTCTTGTCGATCGTCCAGAGTGCGCCGCGGATGTTCTCAGCGACATCTGCCGATCCACGCTGCTCGACCCAGTTGGACAGCTCCATGATGGCGGCTTCGAGGGCGAGCTGGTTTTCGTTGATCTTGAAGAGCAGGGAAGGGAGCAAATCGGAATTGGGCATTTTGGTTTCCTCCATAGACGAAACCAGCGTAGCAGGGGGAATTATTCATACGGCAGAACGCCGTGGAGATGGTGCGCAAAACCTCCTCTGGAGGCCGCGCGTTTCTGTTTGCATAATCACAAAAAACTGGATGTTTTGCTATAGCTAAAAAAGCATTTTGTTCATATAAAACAATAGTTTATGCCGCTACAGTCCCCAGCATGGGGTGCTAGGGGTCGAGTGTTCGAATCACTCCGTCCCGACCATATAATTCAATGACTTAGGCCAATGTTCACAGCATTGGCCTTTTTCATGCGAGTGAGCTTTGCGGGACCACTGAGCAGCCAGCGGCCACGCCTCAATGCAGAACCCTACGGCTCTCACCAATCCTGATCCGGTCCAGCGCCCGGTTCAATGCATCCAGTGCATCGAGAAGCGCCTTGGCTTCTGCCTCTCGGCCATCGCCCCATAAACGTTCCGCCATTTTGTTCAGGGCCTGGATCGAGCGTTCGATGTCAGCGGCGGTCGCTGATGTCTGGGGTTGCTCTTCTTTGCTGGGCATACGGTCATTCATCTGAGGGTATTGGCAATCCCCAGCATGATCGGCGTTCACTGCCGTTCAATCCAGTGGTTACTGTTTCGGCTTGGTCTGAATATCTTCCGAGTCGCTGGAGGTTGCCGCGTCTTTCTCGGTTTCTTTCGATTCTGCGCCCGAGTTCGAACCAGAAGCCTCTTCACCTTTCTTGTTGGCTTTTTCTTCGTTGGATTCGGATTTGTTGCTGGATTGATTCACGCCCGGGATGGCAGTGGGCGGGGCGGCGGAGCCGGCTTTTTCAGCGGCCAGTGAGAGACCCGAGCCAGTCAGCATCAGGCTTGCCAGCGCCAGGGTTGCAATTTTCTTGTTCATGTCCAGGCCTTCCGTACGGGGGATGTACCGCATTGGAGGCGTGGCCGGCGTCAAGGTGCAGGCCGCTGGACGAGCGGTATGCCCTCACACTGTGCGGCAAATTGCTGGCCCCCAGATTTTTCCTTACCGGGCAAAATCGCTTTTTTTCAAAAGGTTAGGTTGGCTATATGCGGACGATTGTCATAACCGTTGCAACGCTTTCCCTGGCTGCTTTCGCTTCGGCCATTGAAGCGAGGGAGTTGAGCAAGAGTCACCGGTTTGCCTGTACCTGGGGCTCGGACATCGCCGCCGGCGCACAACAGTCGAAGCTCTCGGGGATCTCGTTGTACGGCGCGCGCAAGCAGTTGCAGGTGCGCAAGTTCCAGCAACCGTGGATGCGCATGACGGCAATGGGGATTACCGAGCAGACCTACAACAGCACGTCGAAGCTCAAACCTGCAGCGGTCAAGCAGACCTATTACGAACAATGCGTGCGGCATGAGCTGGCCCAGCGATAAATCAAAAAGCCCAACCTGAAGAGGTTGGGCTTTTTCATGCCTGAAGAAACGTCGGCGTTACTTGTCAGTCTCGCAATTGATCATCCACGACACCCCAAAGCGATCGACCAGCATGCCGAACCGGGCGGCCCAGAACGTGGTTTGCAGCGGCATGTCGACGCGAGCGTCCTTGGCCAGCGCGTTAAACACTCGCTCGGCTTCGGCAATGCTGTCGACGTTGAGGGAAATCGAGCAGCCGCTCATTCCCCCGGTCGGGCGATCAGGTGTGGTGTCCGAGGCCATGATCATCTGGTCGCCAACCTTCAGGCAGGTATGGTTGACGAGGTTGTGGTGCTCTTTCGGTACGTGTTCGGCGGCGGGTGTTTCGCCGTAGGTCATCATTGCTTCGAGTTTGCCCTGCAAGGCTTGTTCGTAAAAGTTGAAAGCCTCGCGGCAGTTGCCGTTGAAGATCAGGTAGGGATTGATTCGCATGATGGCGTTCCTGGCAGTAGGCGCGGAGAGAGGCGATGTTCGCCAGGTTCCGCGAAAGGCGGTTAAACCATAGCAAAGCATTGGACGCCGCAACGGCCAGAGTTTTTCCAGATGTTTTTCTTCTGAAAACGCCGCGCTTCAGCACGGATAAAACCTGCGGAGTACCATGACACCCTGTATGACCTATCGAGCTTGTTCTGCCATGCCTTTGATTTCCCGCTTCAACGCCTTGATCGATCAGGCCCGGCGCGCCCTGTTGCTGGTCTGGGCGACTTCACGCGGTTTATTTCTGGGCCTGGTGCTGGCGACCCTGATTGCCGGCGTTCTGCCGGCGTTGGCAGCGTGGCTGGGCCAGCGCATTGTCGATGCGGTGGTGACGGCGATGCAGTTGCACGCGCAGCAGGGCGATGCACCGCTGTGGCCGGTGTTGCGTTATGTGCTGATGGAGGCGGGCGTGCTGGCGTTGTTGTCCGGTACACAACGGGCGCTCTCGGTGCAGCAGTCGTTGTTGCGGGTGCAGTTGGGGCAGAAGGTCAACACGCTGATTCTGGAAAAGGCGCAGACCCTGTCGCTGGTGCAGTTCGAGAACTCCGAGTTCTACGACAAGCTGGTGCGCGTGCGCCGCGAAGCCTCGACCCGGCCGCTGGCGTTGGTGATGAAGTCGCTGGGGTTGATCCAGAACCTGATCATGCTGATCAGCTTCGGTGTGCTGCTGGTGCATTTTTCGCCGTGGGCGCTGTTGTTGCTGGTGATTGGCGCGTTGCCGGTGTTCTTTGCCGAGGCGCATTTCTCCGGCGACGCGTTCCGCCTGTTCACCCGCCGGGCCCCGGAGAGTCGGCAGCAAAATTACATCGAAACCTTGCTGTCCCATGAGGCCTATATCAAAGAGGTCAAGCTGTTCGGCTTTGCGCCGTTGCTGTTGCAGCGCTATCGGGACACCTTCGCCAAGCTCTACGCCGAGGATCGGCGTCTGACATTGCGTCGTGATGGCTGGGGTTTCGGTCTCGGCTTGCTCGGTACAGGGGCGTTCTATCTGGCTTATGCCTGGGTGGTGATCGATGCGGTGCACGGCAATATCAGTCTCGGTCAGATGACCATGTACCTGGTGTTGTTCAAGCAGGGCC
Source organism: Pseudomonas sp. MWU318 (assembly GCF_016756945.1). Taxonomy (NCBI): domain Bacteria; kingdom Pseudomonadati; phylum Pseudomonadota; class Gammaproteobacteria; order Pseudomonadales; family Pseudomonadaceae; genus Pseudomonas; species Pseudomonas sp. MWU318. The sequence continues at coordinate 95,675 of NZ_JAESJL010000008.1, read as the reverse complement.
AGAGTGCGGTCAGCAGCAGCCTGAGTGCGATCAGCGGTTTGTATGAGGACGGTCTGTACCTGTCGAGCCTGTATGAGTATCTGGCCGAACCGGTGTTGGCTGATTGCGGTTATCTCACCGTTGGCGCGTATCCGGGTGATGGCCTGCGTTTTGAAAACGTCGGTTTCCGTTATCCGGGGGCCAGCCGTGCCGCACTGGAAGGCATCGACCTGCACCTGGTGCCGGGCAAGAGCGTGGCGCTGGTGGGGGAGAACGGCTCAGGTAAAACCACGCTGATCAAATTGCTGACGCGCCTGTATCGGCCCGATCAGGGTCGGATTCTGCTTGATGGCAGCGATTTGCAGGATTGGGAAGAGAACACCTTGCGGCGGCGTATCGGCGTGATTTTTCAGGACTACATTCGCTACCAGTTCACTGTGGGCGAAAACATCGGCGTGGGGGATACCTCGGCGTTCAACGATGAATCGCGCTGGCAGGCCGCAGCGGCCGAAGGCATGGCCGCGCCGTTCATTGAAGGCCTCGACCGTGGCTATGCCACGCAGTTGGGCCGCTGGTTTGCTGGCGGTCAGGAGTTATCGGGCGGGCAATGGCAGAAGATTGCCTTGTCCCGGGCCTATATGCGCCGCGATGCCGACATCCTGATTCTCGACGAGCCGACCTCGGCGCTGGATCCGGCAGCGGAAGCGGCAGTGTTCGAGCATTTCAGTCAGCACACTGAAGGGCGCATGACCCTGCTGATCTCCCATCGCTTTTCCAGCGTGCGCAACGCCGATCAGATCATGGTGCTGGAGGGCGGACGGATATTGGAACAGGGCGATCACGACAGCTTGATCGCCGCCAACGGACACTACGCCAAACTGTTCGATCTGCAGGCGCGCGGCTATCGCTAGGAGTCCTGCGCGCTGCGCACCAATGCTGGGCCGGCCACGCGCGGCGCGGGTTTGGACTGCATCAGCGCATCGATCGCCTTGCGATAATTCTGACCGCCCAACGCCATGCTGTTGTTGTGGGTGGCACCCGGCACCAACAGCAGTCGTTTCGGTTGTTGGGCAGCGTTGAACAGCTGCTCGCTGAAGCGCGGCGGCACGAACGCGTCGGCCATGCCGTGCACCACCAGCAATGGCATGTGAATCTCGGCGATCTTGTCGATGGAGTCGAATTTCTGCGACAGCAGCCAGCGCACCGGCAGCGAAGTGTTGGCCACCGCCGCCGCCACATCGGCGAGAGAGGTGAAGGTCGACTCGATCACCAGGCCCTTGACCGGCAGCGGGGTATGATCCCGAGCAGCGTCCTGGCCGAGTTCGGCGGCCAGATCAATCGCCACGGCGCCGCCCAGAGAGTGACCGTAGATCAGGCGCTTGCTTGGGTCGGGCTGCAGCAGTTTGAAGCGCTCCCACGCCACACGGGCATCTTCGTACACGCTGCTTTCCGAAGGCAGGTCACCCTTGCTCTGGCCGAAACCACGGTAGTCGATGGCCAGTACCGAGTAGCCGGCCGCGCGCAACTGCTCGATGCGGAACAGCTGTCCGGTGAGGTTCCAGCGCACGCCATGCAGATAGAGAATCGCCGGAGCGTTCGGTCGTTCCGCGGGCCACCACCAGGCATGAATATTCTGCCCGGCCTTGAAGCTCTTGGGCTGCAAGTCGAGTTCCTGCACGCTGCCCGGCAAGCCGTGATACCAGCCGGCCGTGCCCGGTTCGATGCGAAACAGCAGTTTGCGCTCGGTGTGCTCGAGCACCGCACAACTCGTCGGCACGCCAATGATCAGCGCAGCCATGCAGGCGAACGCCAGACGGCGACGACGCAAACGGGTCATGAAGGACAGGAACATTAAACGGTTCACCACAGCGCAGACAAAGAAGGCTTTTTACCAGAAGGCTCGGTCTGCGCGTGACTTTTTCGACCACCGTCTACTCGCAACGATTACAAAATGCTGCGGCTCACTCCACCCGCAGCACAATTTTGCCGATGTGGTCGCCACCTTCCATGCGCGCATGCGCCTGGGCGGCATCGTTCAGCGAATAAACCTTATCGATGATCGGCAGGCAGCGTCCGGCGTTAAGCGCCGGCCACACGTGTTCACGCAGTTGCTCGGCAATTTCGGCCTTTTCCTCTGCGGTGCGCGCTCGCAGCAAGGAGCCAGTGATCACCGCACGCTTGGCCATGATCGCCAGCAGGTCGATGTCGTTGGCCTTGCCGCCACCAAGAAAGCCCAGCATCACCAGCCGGCCATCCATCGCCAGCGCGCTGACATTTCCGTTGAGGTACGAGGCGCCCATGATGTCGAGAATCGCGTTCACCCCTTGGCCTGCAGTTTTTTCGGCGATGACCGTGGCGAAATCCTGCTCGCGATAATTGATCGGCTGCCCACCCAGTTTGCTGATTGCCGCGCATTTATCGGCACTGCCGGCGGTGGCGAAGGCTTCGATGCCGAACTCGCGGCACAGCATCAGCGCGGTGGTGCCGATACCGCTGGTGCCGCCGTGAATCAGCACGCGCTGACCGCGCTGAACGTCGCCGAGGCCGAACAGGTTGGCCCACACGGTAAAGAAGGTTTCCGGGATAGCGGCGGCCTGCACCCAATCCAGTCCATCGGGGATCGGCAGGGTTTGTCCGGCCGGGACGTTGCAGTATTCGGCGTAACCGCCACCGTTGGTCAGCGCGCAGACCTTGTCCCCCACGGCAAACTGACTGATACCTGCACCCAGCGCCACCACTTCGCCGGCCACTTCCAGACCGGGGATCGGGTTCATGCCCGGCTTCATTGGATACTTGCCGGCCCGTTGCAGGGCGTCGGGACGGTTGATCCCGGCGGCATGCACGCGGATCAGCACTTCACCGGCTGCAGCGACGGGCAGGGGCACACGTTTGGCTTGCAAGACTTCCGGGCCACCGGGTTGAGTGATTTCGATCCGGGTCATTTCGTTGGGCAAAGTCATGTCGATTCCTGTTGCTTGAGGTTCTGAAGATGGGAGCGTAGCCCGCGGGCAATGATTCCCTTCAATTTTCACAGACGCGTGGTTCAGTCGCCGAGGGCAGCCATTTCAGGGCGTGCTCCAGAAGGATCGCCACGGCAATCGCCCCTGCGGCGATCACGAAGAGCATTGCGTGCTGACCGCCCGTGGCATTGAACAGCGCCGAATAGGCAAAACCGGCCAGCGCCTGAAACGTGGCAAACGATACGGTGGCGCGACTCCAGGCGATTTGCTGGCGATGGTGATCCGGCACCAGTTCATGCACGCGGGCCAAGGCCAGCGGGACGATGCCGGGCGGGAATGAACCGACGATCACTGCCAGCACGGCCAACGCCATGAAAGAGTGGGAAACCGCCAGCAGTCCCAGCGCAATCGCCTGCACCACCAATACCAGCCGAATGCCCATTCGCGCGCCAAGCCGATCCGCGAGAAAGCCATAACTTACCGGACCGACAATTGCGCCCAGGCCATACATCACCCAAACCAGGGCACCAATCTGCGCCCCGGCACCGAGCCCGCGAGCCACGTAATCCACCAGAAACACCATGGCCGGTACCAGACCTGCGGCCATGAATGCGTATTGCCCGAACAGCAAATAGACGGCGGAGGGCGTTGGCTCAATCGCCGCGCCTGCGTGAGTGGCGGTCGGTTGCGGTAGATCAGCAGGCCAGCCAAACCAGCTTATTGCGGTCAGCAACAACGACAATCCGCCCAGTCCCAACCAGGTGGCGTGCAGGCCCATATTCAACAAGGGCGGGACGATGGTTCCGGAGGCGGCGATGCCCAGGCCGATGCCGAGAAAAATCGCACCGCTGGCCAGCCCTTTGCGGGATGCCGGCACGTGGGGCAGTACAGTCGCCGCCACCAGCACCATAATTGCGCCGCCGGTAATCCCCGACAACAACCGCCAGCCAAAGAACCAGCTCACCGACAATGGAAATGCACAGGCAAAAAACGCTGCGGTGACCAGCAACATCATCAGTCGCAGGGCGTTTTTATTGCCCAGTTGCCGCGCTATCGGCCGGCCGAGCAGGGCGCCGATCAGATAGCCGACCAGATTGGCTGCGCCGAGGTAGACCACGTCGTTGGCAGAAAACCACTGCGCCTGAATCAGCGAGGGAATAAGCGGTGTATAGGCAAAACGCGCCAGACCAATGCCGACCAGGCTGGCGCAGAGTCCCGAGAAAATCGGTAACGCTGAGGTGGATGTACGCATGACAGCATTCCTGAGGAAGGTCTATGGCGCTCAGGATATCGGCTATCTTTGCTGCGGTAATGCAGCGATTTGGCTTTATAGTGATGCAAATTCGCATCGGGTGAGTAGCATGAACTGGGATGATGCGCGGGTATTTCTCGCGGTATGCAGGGAGTCGACATTACGCGGCGCAGCGCGGGTTCTGGGGGTGGATCAGGCGACTGTCGGGCGACGGATCACGGCGCTGGAAAAGTCCCTGAGCGCGACCTTGTTCCTGCGCACCTCTGACGGCTACGCATTGACCGCGGTCGGCGAAGCCGCGCTCAAAAGCGTGGAGAAAATGGAGCAGTCGGCGCTGGAACTTGAGCGGCAGATTCAGGGCCTGGATGATCGTCTGACCGGCAACGTACGCGTCAGCACCACCGATTCATTGGCCATCGACTTCCTGATCCCGGCCATTAGCCGCCTGCACGCGCTGCACCCGGACGTGCGTGTGCAACTGGACGCCTCTACGCAGATCCTCAGCCTGGCCAAGCGCGAGGCCGACATCGCTGTGCGCAATACCCGGCCTGACAATCCCGATCTGATCGCGCGGCGGATTGCGCGCTGGCCCGTGGGATTGTTCGCATCACAGGCGTATATCGACGCCCATGGCATCCCGCCTCAGGGTACCGCGTTCGAAGGCCATGATCTGGTGGTCTACCAACCGTATTTGCAGACGCACAAGGACATGACGCTGGTTTGTGAACCGCTGCATCGCGGGCGGATTGTCGCCAGCCTGAGCTCCAGTCTGCTGGTACGGCGCTCGATTGCGGCTGGCCTGGGCGTAGGAGAAATTCCGGTGTACATGGGCGAGCGCGATGGCCTGATCAGGCTTTGGCCGGAGCGCAATCGCCCGCAACCGTATGAGGTCTGGCTGGTGACCCACGCGGACTTGCGCCACACCGCACGGGTCAGGGCGGTGATTGAGCAGATTGTCGAGGCGTTTGCACTGGAGAATGAGTGACGGCTCAAAGCGCTTTGGAGAAGCTACATCGTCTGACGAAACGCCCTACATCCACAGCAGAATCAGCCGGCTTGTGGGCTTGGAGCGCCAGCCCTATGGTGGATGCAACTCGCAGCGCCAGAAAATCGGCTGGTGAGTGATGCGCCAAGGAATTTATCGGTAACCCAAGGAAGGGGATCGGATTGAAAGCCAGGGAATTCGAGCAATATCAAACCACCGACATATTGAGCAAAGGTCGTAACACACAAGCCATGAACGCTATCAGTCGTGAAGAATTCAACGCCAGGATCGAGACCATCGAGGCAAGGATGGATGCTCGGGTAGAGCGAGTGCACGCCGATATCAGAGAGTTCCTTTGCTCGCAGGCAGAGCGAGACAAGGCTAATGAGCGCATCCAGTGTGAGCGAGATAAACGCTACGACTCGATGATTCAAGGCATTGCCATCGAGTCCAGAGAGGCGCTCAAAAAGGCGGGTTCCGTGAATGCCAACGTCTGGATGGCAACGGCTGTGCATCTGTTTGGTGTGGTCAGTATTGTCGTGGGCGGGTATTTCGCCAGTCAGGCCAACCTGTATGCAGCGATACAAACAACCTTGGCGGCGGTTCAGGCGGGCAAAGAAGTCGGCGCAGCCAAGCCTGCCGAGCAGCCATCACCGGTGTTGCCAAAATAAAAAAACGGCCTTCAATCGAAGGCCGTTTTTGTTGGCTTTGGAAACCCTGCCTCATGGCATTTGCGGCAGCTCTTGCGGACGCAAGTCAAACACCAGCACTTCGGCATCCACGCCATTGCTCAGGGTCAGTGCCTGTTCTTCACGAACCCGCACGCCGTCACCTTCCTGCAGCAACTGGCCATTGAGTTCAACACTGCCGCGAGCCACATGTACGTAGGCGTAACGGTTGGCCGAAAGTTTCAGGGTGGCGCTTTCCTTGCCGTCGAACAACCCGGCGTAAACCCGCGCATCCTGGCGCACTGTCAGCGAACCATCGCTGCCGTCCGGCGAGATGATCAGTTGCAGGCGACCGCGTTTTTTCTGCGCACTGAAGTGCTCCTGTTGATAGCGCGGTTCGGCGCCGCTGATCTCCGGCACAATCCAGATTTGCAAAAAGTGCACGGGCTTGGTGGCCGAATGATTGAACTCGCTGTGCGCCACGCCGCTGCCGGCGCTCATCAGTTGTACGTCGCCAGGGCGGATCACCGAGCCGGTGCCCAACGTGTCTTTATGTTCCAGTGCGCCTTCGAGCACGTAGGAAAAGATCTCCATGTCGCGATGCGGGTGCTGGCCGAAACCTTTGCCGGCGGCAACGCGGTCATCGTTGATCACCAGCAGGTCGGAAAAACCCTGTTCACGTGGGTCGCGGTAGCTGGCAAAGGAAAAGGTGTGGAACGACTTCAACCAGCCATGATTGGCGAGGCCACGATCGGAGGCTTTGCGAAGAGTCAGCATGATGAAATCTCCTTGGGGGACGTGAATTCGTCCGAGTGAGGAGAAGGTTACTATTTACTCTTTGGAGTAATAAGTAGATAGAAATTGAAATACTGTCCCTTTCTGGTTGACAGTTGTGTGCGCTCGATCACGCATTTTTTTCCGACGACTGTGCCGCAGTTGGCCATAATGCTCAGCCAGTCTTGTCCGTCCATTTTTCATTATCAGTGATGTGTACCCCATGAAAACCGTGGCCATGGTGTTGTTCCCCGACTTTCTGCTGCTCGACATGGCCGGGCCGCTGGAAGTGTTTTCGGTGGCCAATCGCTATTTGAAACCGGAGTCGCACTATCAGCTGACCACCCTTGGCACCGAGCGCGGGCCGTTGCGTGCGTCCAACGGTGTGCTGGTACACACCGACCGGCATATCGAACAAGCCCTTGAGCGCTACGATTTGCTGCTGGTGCCAGGAGGGCCGGGGGCCTACAACGAAAAACACCCGGCGTTGCTGGCCTGGCTGAAAGCGGCCGTGCCCTGTGCCGAGCGATATGGTTCGATCTGCACCGGCGCCTTCGTGCTCGGCCATGCCGGGTTGCTCGATGGCTATCGGGTGACCACTCACTGGAACTACACCGAACGCCTGATCAAGGCATTTCCAAAGGCGAGCGTCGCCACCGACCAGATTTTCATTGAGGATCGCAATCTGATCACCTCTGGCGGGGTCACGGCCGGCATCGACCTGGCGCTGGCGCTGGTGGCGCAGGATCACGGCAAGAAGTTGGCCCAGGACGTCGCCAAAGTGCTGCTGGTGGTGATGAAACGTCAAGGCGGACAGGCGCAGTTCAGCCCCTTGATGGCGGCAGTGGCGCCTCAGGAAACCCCGATCACCCGAGTACAGAATTACGTCCTGGACCATCTCGACGAAGCGTTCAGTGTCGAGCGCATGGCTGGATTGGCCAACATGAGTGCACGGCACTTCGCGCGGACGTTTGTCCGAGACATCAATATGACGCCGATGGAGTTCCTGCAAAGTGCGCGTATCGACTGCGCACGAAATCTTTTGGAAACCACTGACCTGCCTTTGAAAACTGTGGCCTACAAGAGTGGTTTTGGCAGTGTTCGGCACATGCGTCTGTTGTTCGCGGAAAGACTCGGCCTTACGCCTGTGCAATACCGCGAACAGTTCAGCTAGAGCGGTTCTGTCCGTTGTGCGCACCCGGATGTCCGTGCTGCGCCCTGTGTGAAGGTTGTGCCGTCATCGCAGGCTGCCAAGATTGTTGGCATGAACAGCCTCAACGATTTGCACTCGGCGTCAGTCCTGTATTTCGGCCCTTACGCCTTTCATTTGCGCCAACGGCTGATCCTCCACGGGGATCAGCAACTGCGCATGGGCGGGCGAGCGCTGGACATTCTGCAGTTGTTGGTCGAGCGCGCAGGCCGAGTGGTCAGAAAGGAAGAGCTGATTGCACGGGTCTGGCCCACTTCGGTGGTCGAAGAGATCAATCTTCGCGTCCACATTGCTGCCCTGCGCCGGGCGCTCGGTGACGGTGAGAACGGCCAGCGCTACATCGTCAATGTGCCGCAATGTGGCTACAGCTTCGTTGCTCCGGTGCACGGCGACAATTTCGAGCACGTGGTCCTGGAACACCTGCAAGCGCCACAACACAACTTGCCTGTGCGGCTGACGCCGATGACCGGTCGCGATTCAGTGGTGGGCTCGATGGTGCGGCAATTGCCACTGTGCCGATTGATGACCGTGACGGGGCCTGCGGGTGTCGGCAAAACCACGGTGGCGTTGCGTGCTGCAGAGTTGCTGTTACAGCATTTTCGCGACGGGGTCTGGCTGGTGGACCTGGCGGTAGTCAACGACGCCACGCCACTGCTCGATTATCTGTTGCACACCCTCGAAACCGATCTCGTCACGCTGGCAGCGCGTCACAGCTTGCTGGTGCTGGATAACTGCGAGCATCTGCGTGAAGCCTGCAAGGCTCTGGTTGAACGTTTACTGGAGGCCGCGCCACGGTTGTCGATTCTTGCGACCAGTCGCGAAGCATTGCAGGCCAGTCAGGAGACCGTGCAGATATTGCCGCCACTGGCCATTCCCAAGTCCTCAGCGTTGGGCAGTGTCGAAGAGACCATGAGCTATTCGGCCGTGCAGTTGTTTGTCAGTCGTGCCCGAGCCAGGCAGCAGGGTTTTACCCTGCGTGAACAGGATCTCAATGCTGTGCGCGACATCTGTCGGCGGCTCGATGGGCTGCCACTGGCGATTGAACTGGCGGCGGCGCACATTGATGCGCTGGCGTTGGTCGGCTTGCAGTCACAACTCGACAATTGTTTACAGCTGCTCAGCCATGGTCGGCGTACGGCCGTGCCACGCCATCAAACCCTGAAAGCCGCGCTGGACTGGAGCTACCAGCACCTGAATGAGCAGGAACAGCGGGTGCTGCAACGCCTGTCGGTCTTCAAAACGGCGTTTGCCATTGATGCGGCGATGGGTGTCATCAGTTGCGCGCAATTACCCCCATCGACGTTGGCCCTGATGATTGATCGGTTGGCGCAGAAGTCTTTGCTGGCGGTGGAGCGGGGCAGTGCCGGGTTGCGCTATCGCATGCTCAACACCACTCGTCGATACGCCCGCGAACAACTGGAACGCAGCGGTGAATCCAACGAGTACGAGCGTCGGCATGCGCGCTTCGTCAGCCGCAGTCGTTGGGTGTCAGGCTCGCAGTTGGCGGCCCAACTCGTCGAGTAACCAGCGCACCTTGCGCAGGTCCGGGGTGGCGTAGCCCTCGGTGAAGCGTTGATAGATCGGGTTCAATAACGCCAGTGCTTCGCGGTAGCGGTTCTGCCGTTGCCACAACTGCGCCAGCGAAGTAGCACTGCGCAGTTCCCAGGCCAGGGCGCCCTGGGTTTGCGCGATCGACAGTGCCTGGAGCAAGACCTTTTCGGCTTGCCGGGTGCTGCTGTCGGGGCAAGCCGATTGTTCAAGCAACATGCGATCGGCCCGAGCCCGCAGAATCTCCGCTGTGCTCCAGCCTGCAGCTCCGCTGTGTGCCCGCTCAAGCAACGCATCATCAACAAAGCGGCTGTCCAGGGTCACCATGATTTCCCTGATCAGGCCGCTGTCATCGGTCGCTATCGGCACGGCGGCATCGGCGTCGAGGACCTGCGCGTATTGCCGTGCCCAGCGATAGAACAGCAATACGGAATGCTTCTGCGCCTGCTCCAGCAACATCTGCAGCAAAGCACGGGCGTTTTGCGGGTCACCGTTGTAATGAGCAATCAGGCAACTGGCTAGCGCCAGGGTGTAGCAGATCGAGGTGCCGTGGTTGATTTGCACGGCGATGTCCAGTGCCTGCCTGGCCGTACGCCAGGCCTGTTCAGGGAAACCTTGCAGCCACAACACCCGGGCCAGCACCGTCAGCGAGGCGACGCTCTGGTCGTACTGCACGCCGAAGCCATGGGTGAAGCGGTTGGGGTTGCCGTTTTGCGCCATGCGCTGAATCACTTGCTCGGCATGCAGGCGTGCCTGCTGCTGGTCGCCGGCGTAATGCAGCGCCAGCACCCGCAGGCGATGTGTACTCAGCGACAGCTGCGGGTCGCCGTGCAGGCCGAGCCGATCAAACTGCTCGCTCTGTTCCAGCGCCGACCGATAGTGGCCACAGCTGAGGTTGACCGCCATGTGCCCGGACACTGCACGTAGTTGGCCAGCCACGTCGTCGTAGGCTTGCGCCAGCGCATGGGCATCGACGAATGCGGCGATGGTTTCCGGGGTACCACCCCAGGTGTGGTAGCAGGCGCTGCCGAGCGCCAGTTTCAGCGCGATCTTCACCCGAGGGCAAGGTTCGGCAGCGTTTTCCAGCAGGGCCAGCGCCTGACGCACGTAACCGCCGTATTCCTTGAGCAGCGACAACTCTTGCCACAGGGGCGCCGAGGTCGCGGCCAGATAAATCCCCACATCATTGGGGCCTGCACCGTTCAGGCTCCAGTCGAGCGCCGCGCGCAGGTCTTCCAGACCGCGTGCGTAGCGTTCGATCCACAGGGCGGTTGAGGTAGTTTCCCAATCGGTCTGCGCCTGATACATCAGCGCCAGACAACGTTCAGCGTGGCGTTCGCGGTTTTCGGCGAGTTCGGCGCCTTGCTCGAGTTTTTCCAGGGCATAGCGGCGCGTGGTGTCGAGCAACCGATAGAACACTTCTTCGTCACCGACTTCGACGTTGAGCAACGATTTGGCGACCAATTGTGTGATCGAACCGAACACCTCGCCGGGCTGGATCTGCTGTCCACCGATCACCGCAGCGGCGGACTCCAGCGTGAAGCCACCCCGAAACACGCCGAGCCGGCGCAGGCAGGTCTGTTCGCAATCGGTCAGCAGGTTGAAGCTCCAGTCCAGCGTGGCACGCAGCGTCTGGTGGCGCTCCACGCTGCTCTGATTGCCGGCAGCCGATACCGGCAGACGCCCTTGCAGCTGGCTGAGCAAACCCTGCAGGCCGAGTTCTCCAACCTGCGCCGCCGCCAGCTCCAGCGCCAGTGGAATGCCGTCCAGACGCCGACAGATTTCAAGCGCATCGGGCAACTCGGCGTCGCTCAATTCGAAGCCCTCGTGCGCGGCCAGGGCGCGTTCGGCAAACAGTTGCAGTGCCGAAAAACTCAACGCCTGCGCACGATCAAGCACGGCAATCGGCGGCGGGTAATCGAGGGATTCAAGGCGTTGCACATACTCGCCTTCGGCACGCAGGCTCTCGCGGCTGGTGGCCAGAATGTGGATCTGCGGCGCACCGCGCAAAATGCTTTCGCTGAGCAATGCCATGGCGTCGATCAGGTGTTCGCAATTGTCGATCACCAGCAGCATCTGGCGCTCGCGCAGCGCATTGACGAGGTGGGTCAGCGGATCGTTGTCATGCGGCACCACATCCAGCAGGGCCGCCAGGTGCGAGCAGATCATTCGTGCGTCGTTGATCGGCGAAAGATCCAGTAGCCGGATACCGTCCCGATAGTGGCCGATCATCTGCTCGGCAACGCGCAGGGCCACGGTGGTTTTGCCGATGCCGCCGGGGCCGACCAGCGTGATGCAGCGCTGGCGTGGCAACTGCCTGATCAGGCTGTCGACCAGCGGCTGGCGGCCGATCATTCGCGTGCGGCGCAGTGGCAGGTTATGCCGGGTGCCGGTTTCGGCGCAGGTTTGCTGTTCGATCGATTGCAGCCTGATCGGTGCGACAAAACTGTAGCCGCGCTGCGCCACCGTGACGATGTATCGCTGCCCGCCCTGACCGTCGCCCAGGGCTTTGCGCAACGCCGCCATGTGCACCCGCAGATTGATGTCTTCCACGATGCTGTCCGGCCACACGCCGGCAATCAGTTGCTGCTTGCTCACGACATCGCCGGCATGCGCCAGCAGGATCAGCAGAATATCCATGGCACGTCGGCCCAGGCGTAACGGCTGCTCGCCCTCAAGTAGCAGCCGTTTGCCGGGCTGAATCCGATAGGGGCCGAAACCGAGGGCCTGATTCGGGGGAAGACTCAACAGCTCACTCCTGCGAAATTTTTATAATCCTGCCCACGGCGTGTGAAGCCTCCGTGAAGGGCAGCGCGGATCAGCGTCAGCGGCACGCAAGCCTTCTAATCCGCAGTTTTGCGGACATATTCCGCAGGTTCTGGCGTCAGTGCAACGTGCAGATTGCCGGCAATGCTCGAAAGTGATGCAGCGATCGGCATTTTTGCCCGCTGCAATGTTCAGACCAGCGCTTTGTCTCGCGGACAATTAACAACGATTAACTCGTCTGTGTTCGCTTCAAGTCCAAAAATCCGATGAAGCAGGCCTGGACCTGACGGCTGCAATGGAATGCACGCGTGCGGAGGGCGACGCAATGAGCAACGTGGTGGTGGTCTATCACAGCGGCTATGGCCACACTCGCGTCATGGCAGAAGCCGTGGCGCAGGGCGTCGAACGGCACTTGGGCAGTACCTGCCGGTTGGTGGCGGTAGAAGAAGTCGAGTTCTATTGGGATGAGTTGCACCGCGCCGACGCGATCATTTTCGGTGCGCCGACTTACATGGGCAGCGCGTCGGCGGGCTTCAAGCATTTCATGGAGGCCAGCGCGGCGTTCTATCTGGCAAAACCATGGCGCAACAAGGTTGCCGCCGGGTTCACCAATTCCGGAAGTCTGTGCGGGGACAAGCTCAATACATTGCTGCAAATGGCGGTGTTCGCCGCGCAGCATTCGATGATCTGGGTGGGTCTCGACCTGCTCCCGGCGCGCTCGGTGGCGGGCTGCTTCGATGGTCAGTTGAATCGTCTGGGCAGCTCGCTCGGGGCCATGTCGCAATCCAATGTCGAACAGCCCCCCGAGCAGGCGCCGCCGCTCGAAGACCGGCGCACGGCGGCACACCTGGGCGAGCGGGTGGCGCAAGTGGCGCAGCGGTTGAGGCAGCAATGAAGCGCAGGGAAATGAGCTTGACGCGCGACAGCGTCTAGACCGCCAGGCGTATGCCGACAGGCGCGGCCGCTGCCTGCGGTCTTTCGGGCTTCATACCCGGCACCTCACGACACCGCCAGGCGAACGGGCTGATCCCTTCGCTGCGGGTGAAGATATGGCAGAAGTGTGCCTGATCGCAGAAGCCACATTCCAGGCTGATCTGCGTCAGGCTCAAGTGAGTGAACCGGATCAACTGCTTGGCGCGAGCGATGCGCTGGGTGCGGATCCAGTCCTGTGGCGAGAGTCCGGTACTGCATTTGAACGCCCGGGAAAAATGACTGCGTGACAACGAACAGGCCTCTGCCAGTTCGGTGACTTCCAGGCTTTCACCCAGGCGATCGAGGATCAACTGTTTGGCCCGCCGTTCGCGCTGCGGACTGAGACCGCCGTTGCGCGGTGTGCGGGATTCGCTGGAGGGGGCGAGGGCGACTGTTTGTTGTAAGTGAGCCATGGCCAATGTCCGTGTCGGGGGGCAACGCACGCTCGGCACGTTTCCCTCTGGTCAAAAAAACAATGTTTCGCAGAGGGTTTCATTGTTGGACGGGGCCGGAAGACTGACGAGTTAAACGTTGTTAATTGCGCTGCAAAACGTTGAACTCAGCACATCGCCGCAAGTCGTCGCCATCGACAGACATTTCCAATGGGTGCCGGTGAAATACGGCCCATACAAACGTGCGGCCAACGTACCGTTGATCAAGTAAAGTACGGCGCTATCGCACCCGACTGAACACGACTTCCCAAGCAAGGAACACGAGCCCATGAACCGTAACGATCTGCGTCGCGTCGACATGAACCTGCTGGTGATTTTCGAAGCGCTGATGTTCGAAAAGAACCTGACTCGCGTCGCCGAAAAACTGTTCATGGGCCAACCCGCGGTCAGTGCGGCGCTGGGTCGTTTGCGCGACCTGTTCGATGATCCGTTGCTGCTGCGCAACGGTCGCAGCATGGAGCCGACCGCCCGCGCGCTGGCGATTCTGCAGGAGCTGCAACCGGCGATGGATGTGATCTCCGGCGCGGTCAGCCGGGCCAAGGAGTTCGACCCGGCCAGCAGTTGCGACGTGTTCCGCATCGGCCTGTCGGACGACGCCGAGTTCGGTCTGTTTCCGCCGCTGCTGCGACAGCTTCAGCAGGAAGCCCCGGGGATTGTCGTGGTGGTGCGACGTGCCAATTATCTGTTGATGCCGGCGCTGCTGGCGTCCGGGGAAATCTCGGTCGGCGTCAGTTACACCACCGATCTGCCGGCCAACGCCAAGCGCAAGAAACTGCGCGACATTCCCTGCAAAGTGCTACGCGGCGATGATCGGCCTGGGCCGCTGACGCTGGACGAATACTGCGAGCGCCCGCACGCGATGGTGTCGTTCTCCGGTGACCTGAGCGGCAACATCGATCTGGACCTGGCCAAGGTTGGCCGGCGTCGGCGCGTGGTGCTCGGCGTGCCGCAGTTCAGCGGTTTGCGTGCGTTGCTCGCCGGCACTGAAATGATTGCTACCGTGCCGGACTATGCCGCGTGCGCGCTGGTCGAAGGCTGCGCCTTGCGCGCCGAAGATCCACCGTTCCCGATCGACGCCGCACAGCTGTCGATGGCCTGGAGCGGGGTGCATGACAACGACCCGGCCGAGCGCTGGCTGCGCTCGCGGATCAGCCAGTTCATGGCGGCGCCGCTGGATATCCCGCCTGCCTGACATCTTCTCCGTGTAGGAGCTGCCGAAGGCTGCGATCTTTTGATTTTTTGTTGAAGATCAAAAGATCGCAGCCTTCGGCAGCTCCAACACAACGCAATCGAGTCTGTTGGTAACTGAGCACATCCATTCAATTTTCCCTCGCCCGCACCGAGCATGATTCAACCCGATAAGGATTAAAGGGTAGGGTCATGAGCGCATCACAACGCGATGAACAGGCACAGGATGTCGGTCTGCTGTTTCTGCGGGTCAGCGGCGGGCTGTTCCTGCTGTGGGTCCACGGTTTGCCCAAGCTGCTGGACTTCAACGCGCAATTGCAGCAGATCGAAGACCCGTTCCACCTCGGCGCGCACCTCACACTCTGCCTGGCGATTTTCGCTGAAGTCCTCTGTCCGCTACTGATCGTCGCCGGGGTGCTGGCGCGATTGGCCTGCTTGCCTATTCTTTTTGTTCTGCTGGTGGCGCTGCTGGTCGTGCATCCGCAATGGAGTGTGGCCGAGGGGCAATTCGGCTGGTTGCTGTTGATCCTGTTCGCCACTGTGTTTATCGCCGGGCCGGGACGCCTGGCGCTCAATGTTCGTCTGCCCGGAGTGCTGCGTTATGCCTGAAGCCCTGAGTCCAAAAGCACCGGGGGTCGGTGAAACCGTGACCCTGATCGTCAAGCACCGGGTCAAGGCCGGGTTTGAACAGCCTTACGAAGCATGGTTGCGCAATATCGTCCGGGTCGCCGGGCAGCGCGACGGTCACCTCGGGGTCGACGTGGTGCGCGGCAAACTGGCCGGTCTCGACACCTACACCTGCGTCCTGCGCTTTTCCTCCACCGAGGCCATGCAGCTGTGGCTGGAGTCGCCGCAGCGTCAGGCGCTGGTGGATGAAGCAGCGCCGATGCTCGCTGATGGCGACCAGACCGAAGTCGCGCCGGTCAACGAATTCTGGTTTGCGCCGCTGGCCGATGCCGCAAAGCCGCCACCGCGCTGGAAGCAAGCGGTCATCACCCTGCTGGTGATCCTGCCGCACACGCTGCTGGTGCCACTGATCTGGGGGCCGCTGCTCAAGCTGCATCCGCTGCTTTCCAACTACGTGGTCGCCACATTCCTGATCACCCTGACCATCGTCCTGTCGGTGGTGTACGTGTTCATGCCCCGCGTAACCCGGTTGTTCGCGCCGTGGCTGGAAGCCGGTCAGGCCCATGCTCACGTCGAACCGGCGAAACAGCCGTCACGCTGACACCCATTCATCTACTCGAAAGGAACTGCGATGAACGCCGATCTGATTCTGTTCAATGGCCAATTTCATACCGTAGACCGCAGCAAGCCGCTGGCCAGTGCGGTGGCGATCAAGGACGGGCGCTTTGTGGTCGTCGGTAACGACACCCAGGCCATGGCCCTGCGTGGTTCGGCCACGCAAGTGATCGACATGCACGGACGCTGCGTGATCCCCGGCCTCAACGACTCGCACTTGCACCTGATCCGTGGCGGCCTCAACTACAACCTCGAATTGCGTTGGGAAGGCGTGCCGTCGCTGGCCGATGCGCTGCGCATGCTCAAGGAGCAGGCCGACCGCACGCCGACCCCGCAATGGGTGCGTGTGGTCGGTGGCTGGAACGAATTCCAGTTCGCCGAAAAACGCATGCCGACTCTTGAAGAGCTCAATCAGGCCGCGCCAGACACCCCGGTGTTCGTCCTGCACCTGTACGACCGCGCGCTGCTCAACCGTGCCGCACTGCGCGTCGCCGGTTACACCCGCGACACGCCGAACCCACCGGGCGGCGAGATCGTGCGTGATGCCAACGGCAATCCGACCGGGATGCTGGTGGCAAAACCCAACGCGATGATTCTGTACTCGACGCTGGCCAAGGGGCCGAAGCTGCCGCTGGAATATCAGGTCAACTCGACCCGGCAGTTCATGCGCGAACTCAATCGCCTCGGCCTGACCAGCGCGATCGATGCCGGCGGTGGTTTCCAGAACTATCCAGATGACTATCAGGTGATCGAGCAACTGGCCAAGGATGATCAGTTGACCGTGCGCATCGCCTACAACCTGTTCACCCAGAAGCCCAAAGAAGAGCTGACTGATTTCCAGAACTGGACCGGCAGCGTCAAGTTGCATCAGGGCGACGATTACCTGCGGCACAACGGCGCTGGCGAGATGCTGGTGTTCTCCGCCGCCGACTTCGAAGACTTCCTCGAACCGCGTCCGGACCTGCCGCAGACCATGGAGCAGGAACTGGAGCCGGTGGTGCGCCATCTGGTCGAGCAGCGCTGGCCGTTCCGTTTGCACGCCACGTACAACGAATCGATCAGCCGCATGCTCGACGTGTTCGAGAAGGTCAATCGTGACATTCCGTTCAACGGTCTGCCGTGGTTCTTCGATCACGCGGAAACCATCACCCCGCAGAACATCGAGCGGGTGAGGGCGCTGGGCGGCGGCATCGCGATTCAGGATCGCATGGCGTTCCAGGGCGAATACTTCGTTGACCGTTACGGCGCGAAAGCCGCCGAAGCCACGCCGCCGATCAAACGCATGCTCGCCGAAGGCATACCGGTCGGCGCCGGCACCGATGCCACGCGGGTTTCCAGCTACAACCCATGGACATCGCTGTACTGGATGGTCAGCGGACGCACCGTCGGCGGTCTGGCCTTGTACGAAGAAGGTCTGCCGCGCACTACCGCACTGGAACTGTTCACCCACGGCAGCGCCTGGTTCTCGTCCGAGCAGGGCAAGAAGGGCCAGATCAAGGTCGGGCAACTGGCGGATCTGGCGGCGCTGAGCGCGGACTTCTTCCACGTCGAGGAAGAAGCGATCAAGTGGATTGAGTCGGTGCTGACCGTGGTCGGCGGCAAGATCGTTTACGCCGCAGGCGATTTCGAAGACCTCGGCCCACGCTCGATCCCCGTGCTGCCGGACTGGTCGCCGGTGGTCAAGGTGCCGGGCCACTGGCGCCCGAATTCGCCTTTGCAGGCGCAAGTGCACCAGTGCGTTGGTGCCTGCGCAGTGCACTCGCACAGCCATGAAAAAGCCCGACTGTCGAACGCACCGGTCAGCGACTTTGCCGGGTTCTGGGGCGCGTTCGGCTGTTCCTGTTTCGCTTTCTGATCACTACAAAAAAGCGCCGGCCAACCGGTCGGCGCCTCACGCAACAACCATCCACCGAGGAGTTTCCCATGAGCGTTCCCTACAAGCGTCTGAACAAAGATGATGCGGTCGTGCTGCTGGTCGACCACCAGACCGGTCTGATCTCGCTGGTACAGGATTTCACCCCCAACGAGTTCAAGAACAACGTGCTGGCACTGGGCGACATCGCCAAGTTCTTCAAGCTGCCGACCATCCTCACCACCAGCTTCGACGCCGGCCCGAACGGTCCGATCGTGCCTGAGTTGCGCGAGCAATTCCCCGATGCACCATTCATTCAGCGCCCTGGCCAGATCAATGCCTGGGACAACGAAGACTTCGTCAAAGCGATCAAGGCCACCGGCCGCAAGCAACTGATCATCGCCGGTGTGGTGACGGACGTCTGCGTAGCGTTCCCGACCCTGTCGGCCATCGCTGAAGGCTTCGAAGTGTTCGTGGTCACCGATTCTTCCGGCACCTTCAACACCACCGTGCAACAAGCCGCGTGGGCGCGCATGTCGGCCGCCGGTGCACACCTGCTGAACTGGTTCTCGGTGGCGTGCGAGCTGCAAGGTGACTGGCGCAACGACATGGAAGGCCTGGCGCATCTGCTGTCCGAACGCCTGCCGAACTATCGCAACCTGATCAACAGCTACACCAAGTTCACTGCCAAGTAAGAAGATCAAAAGATCGCAGCCTGCGGCAGCTCCTACAGAGGAACGCGTTCCAATGTAGGAGCTGCCGCAGGCTGCGATCTTTTGCTTTTAACGTTTCTGCAACCAGCCGAGAAAACCACCCTTGCGCACCGCCACCGGTTTGGCCATCAACGCCAGCCGGCTGTTCTGCTGTCGCACCGCCTGCAATTTGTTCAGCGCCTGGCCGACTTCGCTGCGTTGCGCCATGCACTGGCGGGTCAGGGCTTTGTCGAGGCGATAGATGATGCTCGACGTGAGCGCGGTGAACGTGGCTTGTGACGGGGTATCGGCGATGATGCTTTGCTCGCCCATGACCTCACTCGGCCCCATGCGTCCAGCCTCGGTCTGGCCGTTGCCGTCGGGCACGGTTGCACTGACCACACCAGTGGCGATGACAAACAGACTGTCGGGTACTTCATCCAGCCCCAGCACCACCTGACCGGCCGCGTATTGCTGCGCGACCATCGATTCGGCGAGGCGATCACGTTCCTCATGGCTCAGCGAGCGGAAAACTTTCACTTCATCGAGCAACGCCCGGGCGCGGGTCGAGGGCTTGATCACGCCATCGGGATGGCGGGAAATACCTGCGGCTTCGAGATGCCGGTGGGCGAGGTCGAACAGTTGATTGCGCACTTCGCCTTTCTTGCTCAGTTCACTGATGAAACCGCTGGCGACATACTCCGACATCTCCTCGCCGGCCTCTTTCAACACGGCTTTGGGCGGCGGATTGAGCAGCAGACTGCTGCTGCCTTGCAGCGTGCGGTCGAGGGCGTCGAGCACCCGTCGTGGGCGAATGTGATTCGGCACCTTGATGCTGATCGACACCCCGTGCAGGTTGGTCGGGCGACTCAGATTGACGATCTTCGCCTTGGCCGCAACCGAGTTCGGCACCACCGCCAGGGTGCCGCTGCTGGTCAACAGATGCGTGGCGCGCCAGTCGATGTCGATGACCTTGCCCTCGACACCGTCGATCACCACGAAATCGTCGACCTGATACGGCTTGGTGGTGTTGAGCACGATCCCCGAGAACACGTCGCTCAAGGTGCTTTGCAACGCCAGACCGACGACGATCGCCACCACCCCGGAGGTCGCCAGCAAGCCCTTGACCGGCAGCTCCAGCACATAGCCGGCGGCCGCGACGATCGCCGCCAGAAACACCAGTGCGCCGATCACGTCCTGCAACAGCCGACCGCTGTGGCCGATGCGCCGCATCAGCGCCAGACCGATCACCTCGGTGAGCACCCGCGCGGCGTACAGCCACCAGACAATTGCCAGCGCGGTCGAGCCCAGTTGCATCACCCGGTCATTGGCGAACAGCGGCGCCTGCAACGGGCTGATCTCGGCGTTGATGATCAGTGCGCTGAACGCCAGAAACAGCGCCAGGCGAATGCCGACTCTCGGGGCGCGATGCTTGAACGGGGCGAGGTGCCAGAGCAGCGCGTCGAGCAGCAACAGGGCGGCGCTCCAGGACAGTGGGTGGTTGAGGAGCAAGGGCATGGTCGGTATTCCGCAGTGTCAGAGAGAAAAAAGATCGCAGCCTGCGGCAGCTCCTACAGGGAAATGCATTCCAGGGTAGGAGCTGCCGCAGGCTGCGATCTTTTGCTTTTATTGATTCAAATGCGTCTTCAGCTCAGCCGCCGCCTGCCGCACGGCCGCTTTCACTTCAGGAATCTGACTCAGCGGATTGAGCAAACCAAAGTCATGAATCATCCCGTTGTAACGCACCGACGTCACCGGCACACCGGCCGCATCCAGATGCCGCGCGTAGCCTTCACCTTCATCACGCAACACGTCGAATTCGGCGGTCTGTATCAGCGCGACGGGCAGGCCCTTGAGCTGTTCGGCGCTGGCGTTCAGTGGCGAGGCGTGGATCTGTGCGCGCTCGGCCGGGTTGGTGGTGTAGTTGTCCCAGAACCATTGCATCATGCCCTTGGTGAGGAAGTGGCCCTCGGCGAATTGCTGGTACGAACCGTCGTCGAATTGCGCGTTGGTCACCGGCCACATCAGCAGCTGGAAGCGCAGGGCCGGGCTCTGCTTTTCTTTGGCCATCAGCGCCACGACCGCCGCCATGTTGCCGCCGACACTGTTGCCGGCCACCGCCAGACGCTTGCCGTCGACCCCGATCTGCTTGCCGTTTTTCGCGACCCATTGGGTCGCGGCGTAAGCCTGATTGATCGCTGTTGGATACTGCGCTTCCGGCGACGGCGTGTAATCGACGTACACCGCGACCGCTCCAGAGCCGACCACCAGATCGCGAATCAGGCGCTGGTGCGTCGGGTAATCGCCCAACACCCAACCGCCGCCGTGGAAGAACATGAACACCGGCAATTCACCTTTGACCTTGGCCGGCCGCACCACTTTGAGGTTGATCGTCTGGCCATCGACCTTGATTGCCTTGTCGCTGACTTCAACTCCGGACAGGTCAACCTTTACCGAGGCCTGAGCGCCGGTCAGCACCGCACGGGCATCCTTCGGGCTGAGTTGCTCCAGCGGTTTGCCACCGCCGGCGGCGAGGGCTTCGAGGAACGCCTGGGTGTTGTATTCGACACCCGGGCTGCCAGCGGCGAACGCGTTGCCGATGGACAGGGCGAGGAGGGATGCGGTCAGGGTTTTTTTGATGTTCATGCTCAATTCCATTTTCGAAAGTTATTGGTGTTGTGTCGGGCTGTTTTCAAACCGTGAGCACAGATTAATGAGCTGTCGAAAAGTGAAAAAGCGGCTATAAAGCGTTTGACTGTCTACCAGAGAGTGACAATGAACCCGTTCGAAGACATGCGTATTTTTTGCCAGGTCATGGACTCCGGCAGCTTCACCGCCGCGGCCGATCAGTTGGGCCTGTCCAAGCAGTTCGTCAGCCGCCGTTTGATGCAGCTTGAAGAGCGCCTCGGTGTGCGGCTGTTGAACCGTTCCACCCGACGCCTCGACGTCACGCCACTGGGCCAGAGCTACTACGAATCGGCGCTGCGTCTGCTGGGCGAAGTGGAACAGGTCGAGCAGGGCATCGCCGGGCAGACCGCCGAGCCGCGCGGGACCATTCGCGTCAGTGCGCCGCTGTCGTTTGCCGTCGCGCATCTGGGGTGTCTGCTGCCGCTGTTCCTGCAGCGCTATCGCGATGTCACCGTGGAGGTGGATTTGAGCGACCGCCCGGTGGATCTGCTTGGCGAAGGTTATGACCTGGCGCTGCGCATTGGTGTGCTGGAAGACTCGACGTTGATTGCGCGGCGCATCGCCGCCATCGAACGGGTGTACTGCGCCAGCCCGGCGTATCTGGCCGAACGCGGCACTCCGCTCAACCCCGAAGACCTGCACAGCCACGACTGCCTGCCTTACGGCCATGGGCGTTCGGTGCAGTGGCGCTTCAACGCGGGGCAGGGCAAGCCGCTGCTGGTCAACGTCACCGGGCGCATGCGGGTGAACAACGGCGAGTTGCTGCGCGATGCGGCGGTGCAGGGGATGGGGATTACCTATCTGCCGACGTTCATTGTCGGCGCGGCGCTGAAGGACGGGCGTCTGGTACCTGTCCTCGACGATTACCGCCCTGAACCGCTGACCCTGTCGGCGGTGTACCCGCAACATCGCCAGGCGTCGCGCCCGGTGCAGGCACTGGTCGAGTTTTTGCGCGAACGCCTGAATCAGATGTAAGCGTTCCGAACTGTAGGAGCGAGCCTGCTCGCGAAAGCGGTGGTTCAGGCAATGAAGATGTTGGCTGGACCGACGCCTTCGCGAGCAAGCTCGCTCCCACAGTGGAACGGCGGTGTGGCTTACAAAGTCGCAACAACCGTACTGATCGGGCTGTTCTAGACTCGGGTCCGCTCAATCACGAGCATCGCCCGGAGTGCGCCATGGAAGTGCCCAACAATAAAACCGCCATCGACAGCAATCGACAGGCGTGGAACGATTCTGCTCGTCATCACCGTGAGTCGGCGGAATGGCAAGCGCTGTTGAACGAGGTGTCAAAGTCTGATTTTTCTTGCCTCGACGACACCTTGCGTGGCGTGCTGGAACAGGTCGGCGTCGATGGCAAAGCGCTGATTCAACTCGGTTGCAACAATGGTCGCGAAAGCCTGTCGCTGTTCGCCCTCGGTGCGTGCAGTGTGGTCGGCGTCGATCAATCGGAGGCGTTTCTCGAACAGGCCCGTGAGTTGAACCAGCGCTCGCCACACAACGCCGAATTCATCGAAAGTGATATCCATCACCTGCCGGCTGCGTTGCACAGCCGCTTCGACGTGGCGCTGATCACCATCGGCGTGCTGAACTGGATGCCTGACATCGGCGAGTTCTTTCGCCATGTCGCGCTGACTCTCAAACCGGGCGGCAAACTGGTGATCTACGAAACCCATCCGTTTCTGGAAATGGTCGACCCCGACGCCGAAGACCCGTACCGCCTCGCCAGTTCCTACTTCCGCGCCGAGCCATTCGTGCAGGAAGAACCGATCGTCTACGTCGGCAAGGTCGAACAGCAGGCTGCCAAGTCCTACTGGTTCGTGCACACCCTCGGCGCGATC
Organism: Pseudomonas sp. MWU318; assembly: GCF_016756945.1. Taxonomy (NCBI): domain Bacteria; kingdom Pseudomonadati; phylum Pseudomonadota; class Gammaproteobacteria; order Pseudomonadales; family Pseudomonadaceae; genus Pseudomonas; species Pseudomonas sp. MWU318. The sequence goes on along the minus strand of NZ_JAESJL010000008.1, from coordinate 72,609 downwards.
TTCAGCGGTGCCATCGCGGCCGGGCTGAACATCGCGCACTTCAAGGAGTATGCGCACTCGAATCGGGAGGAGGTGTATGACCAGTATCTGAATCGCGAGGCGCAGATGCCGTTGTGCTTCACCTTGGTCGCTCGCAAAACCTGAGAATTTGTTGCTCCATCTGGCCTCATCGTGAGCAGGCTCACTCCTACACATGATCGGTGTCGTACACAAATCCACTGTGGGAGCGAGCCTGCTCGCGATGGCGGCCAAATGGCCGCCATGCCTCTAACGATTGATCACGCCTGCGCCGCCGCACTCACTACTGGCCGCCCAGGTTTGCGCAGGGGTTCCAGGCGTGAGCCTTGATAGCGGCTTTCGCGGTAGAAGCGCCAGCGGCCGAACAGGCCGTAGACGTGGGTGATGCGCCCTTGTTCGTGGTAGCCCATGCGGATGTGCAGTTTCATTGCCGGAATATTGCGCGTTTCGCAGGTGTCCACGACGGTATGACAGCCCTGGGCGGCCATGGCTTCCCAGAGGGCGACTTGCACGTCCACCGACAGGCTGGTGCCGAAGTAAGGCCGGGCCATTTCGCCGCCGAATTCGAAGAACTCGCCGGGTTTGACCGGGAACCAGCAGCCGTAATAGTGGCGGTCGTGGTAGTCGCGAATGCTGCCCCAGATGAATGCCACCGCGTGGCCGTCGGCATCGAGGTACATGTGCCCGGTGTGGCCTTCGGCGGCGAGTTCGGCCATGGTTTCCACGCGGTCACCGAAATGCTTGGCGAAGGCCCCGGTGTTGTGCGGTGTGATATCGACTTTGCGCACTCCCTCGTATGGCCGCAGCTTGTGTGGCGGCACCGGGGTCACCAGATCGCGCTCCATCCACAGCAGCTCCCAGTGGAAGAACACGTAGCGCTTCCACAGACTGGCGAAGAAGTTACGAAAGCCTTTTTGACGAATCCGGTCACGCAGTTTTCCGATGAAGTTCATGTTGCCCTCCGTGGCCGAAGCCCGGTGTGGTGGATGTTGCTGTTGTGGGGATGAATCAATCGAGTGCCGCGGCACCGCGTAAAAAATCCTTGTGCAGATCGGCATAGGACACCCGTGGCACACCCGGCAGCCGCTGCTCCAGCACGTGGCTCAGGGACTCTTCGGGGTTGAGGTAGGCATCACCGAAATCGCTGCCAAGCTGATTCGGGTGGGCAACGACTTCCAGCACGCCGTCGCTCGGCGCGGGGTCGTTACGCAGATCCACCGGCGTGCACACATAGTCCGCCGTGGCTCCGGCCAGACTCTGCAAGCGCCAGTTGAGCAAGCCTTTGAACACGCGTTTCGGCAGGCTGAGGTTCTGCCCCAGGTTGCGCGCCAGGCGAATCGGCACGCCTTGATGGGCAGCAAAGCGCGCGACGATTTCGCCGATCGGCCAGATGTTGTGTACGTGCTGATGCGAGTCGATATGGCTAGGTCGCACGCCATGTTCGACACAGCGCTGCCACTGCGCCTGCAACTCTTCACGCACCGCGTCGCGATCTTCGCGACTCAGCCAAAAGCTGTGCCGTGGCAGGCTCAGATCGAACACGCCGTGGCCGTCGCAGAAGGTGCGACTGCGCAGGATCGAGCTGCTCAGCGGCCGCCCGTAGGTCAGGTTGAAGTGCAAGCCGATCCGACCTTGCAGCGACGGATGCCGGGCCATTGCGCAGGCCGCTTCGAAGGCCGGCATGTTGGCCATGGCCGTGGCCGAGCTGATGACCCCGGCCTGAAACGCGGCGAAGATCGTCGCGTTTTCGTTCGGGCTCAAACCGAAATCGTCAGCGTTGACTATGACTTGGCGAGGCATGATCGCCCTCCGTGGTGATGGCGACAGGTGTGGGTGCCGGCGCCGGTCTGGCCGCACGTCGCGCGCGCCATTGCTGCACCGTCGGTTTCAAGCGCTGCCAGAGGCGCAACCCCAGCCCCAGCAACATCCCGCTGGGGCGCCAGGAATAGAAACTCCAGCGCCAGTGTTCCAGTTGTCCGGTCATGCGTTCGTGCAGTTGGTGGCTGGAGTTTTCCAGGCTGACCCGCGAGGCATCGATCCAGCGCCAATGCTCGTCCAGCCCCCAGCGAATCCATTCCTCCAGCAGCACCCGGCCGCTGCCCAGATCGGCGTATTGCGGCAGGAACGCGAGGTTGTAATCGTAGAGTCGGCCCTGCTCCAGCAAGCCGAGGCGATAGCTGATGCAACGCCCGTTGAGTTCCAGCGTCACCACCCGCACCAGGCCCTGGCCGGCGAGGGCGGTGAAGGCGCGTTCGATCCATTGCCGACTGCGTTCGCTGGCAAAGATCCCCACGCCTTCGTCACCTTTCCAGCTCACCGCTTCGACTTCGCTGATCGCCCGCAACAGCGGACCCATGCTCAGCGCGTCGGGGCAGATGCGTCGCATCTGGGCGCCACACGCGGCAATCCGTTTGCGCGCCCGCCGCAGCTTGTAGCGCGGGTCGCCGGAGACCTCCTGGTGATCCGCGTCGCTGATCAGATGCACCGGCACCCGGCAACTGAGACGGCGTTCGCCAGCAGAACTGTGAGCCATCCATTCGGTCAGGGCGCTTTCCTCACCCGCCGGCTCGGACAATTCGTTGAGTTGCAGCAGGGCGTGCGGCAGTTGTCGCCGGATCAGGTGCAAGGCTTCGCGCATGTTTTCGCCCTTGAGCAATGACAGCAGCGCCAGCCGGTCCGCCAGCGGATAGCCCAAGTGGTGCAATACACGAAACGGCACGCCGGCAAAGCGCTCACGGCCCGCTACCAGAGGCAGGCACAGGCGTAATTCGTCCGCTTCCCAACCGAGCAGGATGTGCAGGCGCTCACCCGCGCCCAGTGCCTGCTCCGCCGCGCACAACCAGCCCAAGCGGTTGAACGGCGTGTGATCCGTCACCTGCAGGCGCAGCGCTTCATAGGCGGCTGCCGGGAAGTCGGCGGCGCACAGTGAAGTGCGCCATTCGAATCGCGCCTTCATAGGCTCAGACCGCCGTGGCTGTGACAGGTGGACGGGACGGTTTGCGCAGGGCATCCAGGCGCGAACCGCTGTAGCGGGTTTCGCGGTAGAAGCGCCAGCGACCGAACAGGGTGTAGACATTCATGATCCGGCCTTGCTCGGTGTAACCCATGCGCAGGTGCAGTTTCAGCGCCGGGACGTTGTGGAACTCGCAGACGTCCACCACCTTGTCGCAGCCCTGGGCCGCCATGGCTTTCCACAGTTCCAGTTGCAGGTCCACCGAGAGTTCGCTGCCCCAGTAGGCACGGGTCAGCTCGCCACCGAATTCGAAGAACTCGCCGGGTTTCACCGGGAACAGGCAGCCGTAGTAATGCCGGTCGAAGTAGTCCCGTGCGCTGCCCCAGATGAACGCCACGGCATCGCCCTGATCGTCCAGGTGCATGTGTCCGGTGTGGCCTTCGTTGGCCAGCTCGGCCATGGTCCCGACGCGATCGCCGAAGTAGCGGGCAAAGGCGCTGGCGTTGTCGGCGGTGATCTTCACCACCCGCAGCGGCGGATACGGTTTGAGGCTGTGCGGTGGCACCGGACTGACCAGATCGCGCTCCATCCACAGCAGTTCCTGATGAAAAAACACGTAGTGCTTCCACGCCTTGGCGAGGGTGGCGCGCAGGCCTTTTTGTTTGATGTGCTGGCTGAGTTTGCTGACGGTACCCATGTTCTGTACTCCTGAACTCTTTGGCACGGCGAACCCTTGTGGTGAGGGAATTCCTGTGGTGAGGGAATCCTGTGGCGAGGGGATTTATCCCCGATCGGCTGCGCAGCAGTCGCCGCGTTTCAATTTGAAAAACCGGGGCCGCTTCGCAGCCCATCGGGGATAAATCCCCTCGCTACAGGTTGTGTTCGCCTTGCGTTTTGCAATATTCGGGATTGGGTTCATGACGCGCTCCAGCTCAGGGCGAACAGGGTCTCCCCTGGCAAGTCGAAGCTGACGCGTCCATCGCGGCAGGCAAACGGCGCATCGCGGCTGCGGTTGTCCGCGCCGAAGTAACGCAACGCACCGTTGTTCAGCGGGCACTTGGCGCCACTCAGGTCAACACGCTGCAAACGCGTGCCCTTGTTCACACCGAGCAGACCCCGCTGCTCGTCGCCGGCCATCGCCAGCACATCGACTTCAAAGCCATCGTTCTCCAGCCTCAGCACTTGGTGCAGCCAATGCTGCGCGATGAACTGCTGGGCCAGACCCACCGGTTTCAGCTCGAAACGCTCAGCGCCCAAGACCCGGATCATGCCCTTGGGGTACTGCGGTTCATCGGCGGCCTGAAACCAGTTGAGCATCGTCAGCAAACCGTCCTGCGAGGCATTGATCACCACCGAGGCCCACCACAGCGAGGCGTAGTGCGTCTCCTGATCGTAGGGGCTGAGGCTGGAACCGCTGGACATATTGGTCTGATCCAGCAGCAAGGCTTTGCGCGGCTGACCGTGGGCGTCGAGGCCGACCAGTTCGGCGGCGCGGTGCACGCTGTCGCGGTAGACCCGGGTAGCGAGCAGGTCGCGGATCATCCATTCGTGCCACGCCAGTGCGTCGATCTGCTCGGCGGATTCGTCGAGCAAGCGCCGCGCCCAGTCGATGCCGCGCTTGTCTGCCGCGTTGTCGGCAAACGGCCCGTTGACCAGCCGTGAACTGGCCGGTATGGCGATGCGCACGCCAGCCCTGGCATTCGCCGGATCGCTGCGCACTTGTCTGGCCATGCTGGCGAAAATCGCCCGGTATTGCTCGAAGCTCGAATAGTTGAGGTTCGGCTCATCGGCAAAACCGATGTAGTGCGTGCCCGTGCCGCCCAAGGCGCGGGTGCCGGCGAGCCATGCGTCGAGCCCGCCATTGCTTTGCACGTCGGCGCGCAGATCGGCCTGACGCTGGCTGCCGGCGAGCAGGGTGATGTCCTGACGGATGCCGAAGCGCTCCTGATAAGCCTTGCGGAACGCGTCTTCGAAGTGCGGATTCTTCGCCGTGATATCGACAAAACTGTAGTAACTGGCGGCGGTCGGTTTCAGCGCATCCAGCACGGCATGACTACTGGCGGGCGGCATCACGTAGGGCAGGGCGATGCCCAGATCCGGCGTGCGCCCGAGGATTTTGTTGTGCAGGGTCAGGTGGATCTGGCCGGTCTCTTCGCGCACGGGTTTGAGTTGCTGCGGAGTCTGCGCAAACCGATTGGCCGTGCCGTCGAGCCAGAACGCCGCTTTGCCGCTGCCTTGCAGGCGCAGGCGCCAGACCTGTTCGCGCTCGCTGACCGGCAACGCCAGTTGATCGAACTGCCAATAGGCGCGATAGGGTTTCAGTGTCAGCGTCAGTAACTGGTTATCGCCAACCCGTTGTGCCTGCAGCGCATTGACCCCGCCATGGAACTTGCCGGCGAGTACCGCGTGTTCCCCCGGCGCGACCTTGAAATACAACTCGTCGCCGTTCTGCGTCTGGGCGCTGAAATGCACCTTGGCCGGCTCGAACAGCGCTACGGTGCGGTCGTCGTGTTCGACCCGGTAATTGCGGAAGCTGTAGCCGGGAATTTCCAGGCGATAACTGGCAGCGCCGGGCAGTAATGGCCAGCTCTGGTTGCCGCGGGTTTCGCTGGCCTTGATCACGCGCTCGCCCTGTAATTTGCCCTGGCCGTCGAGCAGGTACAGGTGCTCTTCGTTGGCCTCGGCCTGCCACGCCGGGGTCCAGCGCACGGTCACGGTGTCCGGACGGTCGGTTTGCAGGTACAGGCTGCCGTCGCGGATCTCGCCCCAGCGCATCGACGCGGCAAAGGCGTCCAGCGACAGGCCGAGACCGAGCAGCAGGACCAGGCCTTTCATGCGGCCTTCCGTTGCAGCATCTGCCACATCGGCGCGATGTCACTGGGCAGGATGATCAAAGTTTGCCAGAACGCCACGCCGCTCAAACGGCAGTACAACACCAGCATCGCCACGGTGACGGCCAGATAGGCAATCGATGAAGCCGCTGCCGCGCCGACGATGCCGTAGGCCGGAATCAACACCAGGTTCAGCGCCAGATTGAGCAGGGCGCCGAGGCCCATCAGCAGCGACACCGTACCGGGGCGGTTTTTCCCCAGCAGATCCAGACGCAGGATGCTCGCGTAGCACAGGCCGAGCAGCCCCGGCAGCAAGGCGAGCAGCGCCGGATACGCCGGTTGGTAAGCGATGCCGAACAGGGTGACGATCAGCCAGTTGCCGATCACGGCCATGCTCAGGCACGCGCCGAGCATCACCGTGGCGGTCAGGCGCAGGGCCAGCGGGGTGACCTTGTCCATGCCTTCGTCCTGTTGCAACAGGCGTTTCATCAGCGGCGTGGTCACCGCTTCCGGCACGATCAGCAGCAGTTCGGCGGCGGCGCTGGCCATCGCGTAATGACCCAGTGCGGTGCTGCCGAGCAGGGCGCCGATGAACAGGTAGTCCGAGCGCAGAATCACTTGCTGGAACAGCAGGTCCGGATGGCTGCGCGCGCTGTAGCGCAGCAGTTCGTTCTGGCTGGCACGATCCCACTGCAACTGCAGCGGTTGCGCGCGTTTCAGCCAGACCCAACCGGCCAGCACTACCAGGCTGATCCCGGCCAGCCAACTGATCAGCGCCGCTTCCAGTGCCGCGCTTTTCCACATCCAGAACAGCGCGAGAAACAGCAGCAGCGGCGCCAGCGATTCGGTCAGGCGCAAGGCGTTGAACGCGACCACGCCGCCGGAGGCGTTGTGCAGGGTCAGCAGGCCGCTTTTCAGCACGGTCAGCGGCACCGCCAGCAGCAACAGCCAGGCCAGCAGACCGAGCTGCACAGTCACATCCAGTTCACTGCCGAACTCACGGACCAGCGCCACGACCAGCAGGGTCAGCAGACCCGCGAGCAAGCACCCGAACACCAGCACCTGACTCAGCAGCAGGCCCATCGGCCGTTGTTTGGCGGCCTGATAACCGACGGCTGAATTCAACCCGCCACTGGTGGCAGCGCTGATCAGATCGGGCAAGGTGCTGAGCAACGCGAACAACCCGCGTTCACTCGGCCCGAGGATCCGCGCCAGTAACACGTTGCGCAGCAGGCGCAGGGCGATCATCGCCAGTTTGGTGCCCATGCTCAGCGCCAGGTGTTTGAGATAGTGGCTGCGGCTCATGGGCGGTTGCCACGAAAGATGCGCCACGACAGCAACTCCGGGTTGCGCGCAGTACGCTGGCTGACACCGAAACGCGGCAGGTTCAGCGGATCGCCTTCACCGCGATAGATGCCGGTGCCGGTGCCCAGCGCGAACGGGTAATCGTGGGCAGCAATCTGCTTGCGCACCCGCTCGTCGTTGTTGCCGTTGGGGTAGCAATACACCGGCAACGGCCGGTTGCAGCCGTTGTTCAAGGCGTCGCGGCTGCGGCTGATTTCTTCGCTCAGGCGCACATCGTCCAGTTCCGTGAGGATCGCGTGGCTGGCGCCGTGCGGGCCGAAACGCACCAATCCCGAGGCTTCCAGCGCCCGTACCTGATGCCAGTCCAGCGCTTGCGGCTGCGCTTCGGGCGGGCATTCGTCGGTGAGGCGTTCGAGCATCGCCGGCTCAAGGTTTTTCAGGCCTTGCAGGTAATGCAGCAGCGACAGGCTGCGGCGATCAACGTCGATGTCGTCGACCAGCACCGGCACCGGGTGATGGATCATGTGCAGGCATTCGATCAGATGCATGCGGGCCTTTTCGCCGTGGCTGCCCCACAGGGTTTCGCCGAGGGTTTCCCACCAGAAGCGCTGACGGCTGCCGATGAAATCGGTGGAGAGGAAAATGCTCGCCGGCACCTGGTGTTTTTGCAGCAACGGGAACGCATTGACCGCGTTGTCGCGCCAGCCATCGTCGAAGGTCAGCGCCACCCGTGGGCGTTCGCTGCGCAATGCGGTGGGCGTGAGGATGTCCATCAGCGGCACGCAATCGAAGTGCCGGCGCAGCCACACCAGCAGGTGCTCGAACGCCTTGGGCCCGACACACAGCTCATTGCGGTGCGGCAAGTCGGCGGCGCGGTCGTTGGCCAGCACCCGATGCAGCATCAGAATCACCCCGGCGCCGTGCAACTGGTTTCGTCCCACGGGCGAGTTGAGGTAAAGCCAGCCACTGGTGCGTTTTATTAATTGTTTGATCGCCATGGCTTCGGTCCTCTCAACGGTTCTGTTCAGGGTTCCACTGGGCATATCGGTGGCCGCGCAGGAACTGCCACAGGCCGAGACTCATCCCGGCGAGGGTGACCAGCAGGAACGCGGCCAGACGAAACGGTTTGGGCAAGCGATGTTGCGAGTCCAGCAGTCCGGCCAGCGCAATGGCGTAGCCGAACAGTTGGGCGATCAGGGCCAGTCGATAGAAACCGTGGTCATCCCACAGCCAGAAGTTGCTCAGCAGCAGCGGCAGCAGGAGGATCGGTGCCAGGCGGCGGATCAGTTTGTGGCTGATCAGCGCAATCGAATACAGGCCATGTTTGAGCGGGTTGAGCAGCTCACTGCGCTGGGCGAGGCTTTGCAGGCCACCGACGGTGACGCGTTGACGGCGGCGGAACTGTTTGTCCGCTTCGTCGACACCGTGGTCGATCACTTGCGCCTCGGGCACGTACACAATGCGCTTGAAGGCCACCGGTGCACAGGTGCTGAGAAAGAAGTCGTCGTTGACCTCCGCCGGCACGCTCTGGAACAGCTCGCGGCGCAGGGCGAGCAGGGCGCCGTCGGCCGAGACCATGCAGCCGGTGCGGTTCTCCACCCGACGCAGCCAGCCCTCGTAATGCCGGTACAGACTGTCGCCGACGCTGAGGCCGCCGCCGGTCACCGGAATCACCATGTGCCCGGCGCAGGCCCCGACATTCGGGTCGCTGAGTGGCGCGAGCAGGTAGCCAAGGGTTTCCCGCGACCATTGGTTGTCGGCGTCGGTGAACACTAGAATATCGCCAGTCGCCAGGGCTACGCCGGCATTCAGCGTCGCGGCTTTGCCCTGGCGCGGCAGGTCGAGGACAGTGATGCGCGAATCAACCACTTTGTGCGCGCAAGCCACGGTGTCGTCGGTCGAGCCATCGCTGGCGAGAATGATCTGCAGCGTGGCCGGCTGGTAGTCCTGCGCCAGTAGCGTGCGCAACTTGTGCTCGATGTGCCGCGCCTCATTGTGCGCGGCAATCACGATGCTGATGTTCAGCGGCGGCGCCGGGCTGTGGCGCCAGGCCGGGAACAGCGGCGCCAGTACAGTCAGCAGCAGCGGGTAGCCAAGGTAGGCGTATACCGGCAGCAGCAGGCACATCCAGAAAATGAATTCAGCCACGGGCAGGCCTCCTGGCGTTCCAATGACACAGACTGAGAATCAACGCCGCCCCGGCCAGGTGCAGCCGCACCCAGTGCAGGCCCCACAGTTGCAGGGTCAGGCCCACATCGTGATGGCGTGAACTCTGGCGAATGCTCAGCACCAGCGCCGGTATCGTGGTCAGCATCACCATGACGGCCGCGTGGTGCGGAAAACCGTTGAGCAATGCGGAAATCGCCAGCAAGTCGAGCAGCCACGCGCCAAGCGAGAGCAGCGGAAAGCGCAGCAGGCGCAGGCTGAAACCGTGAGTGCGCAGCAGTTGCAGATGACTGCCCTGACGCCACATTTCCTTGCCCATCCACTCGCGCCAGTTCATCTCGTAGCCCCAATGCAGGGCCACGCTGCTGTTCACCGACAGCAGCCGCGCGCCCTGTTCGTGCAGGCGCAGGGTAAATTCCTTGTCTTCGCCGGTACGCAGGTGTTCGTTGAAGCCGCCGACCTTGTCGAACCAGCGCCGGCGCATCAGCAGGTTGGAACTGGGCAGCCAGTCCACCGGGTGCGATGCCTGACTCGACGGGCGCAGCGTGCGCCGTTGCCAGGCGGCGGCGTACCACGGCGCAGTGGCGGGGGTATGCAGGTCGAGACCGAAGACGTCGGCCTGACCCTCGGCTTGCAGCTCGAACAAGGGCTTGAGCCAGTCTTCGGGCATTTCGACGTCGGCATCAATGAACGCGATCCACTCGCCGCTTGCCAGCAGCGCACCGCGATTGCGCAGCGCGCCGATCAGCAGGCCCGGCAGCACCAGCACCTGTGCACCGAACTGGCGGGCGATGTGCGGGCCGTCGTCGCTCGAACCGTTGTCGACCACAATCAACTCGCACTCGACATCGGCCGCATGTGCGGCTTTTTGCGCGGCCAGCAGCGTGCGGCCGATGTGCCGGGCCTCGTTGTACATCGGGATGATGATGCTGATCCGGCTCATGTCCTGGCCTCGGTCAGTGGCGCCTGTTCGGCCTTGAGGCGCAGGACGCTGGTCAGCGCGAGCATGATCCACAGGTATTTCTGGTTCGGTGCGCTGAGGAACATCAGGAACAGGGTCAGCGACAGAAAGCTCACCCCGAGGTGAGTCATCAGGTCTGCCTGCTGCCAGTCGCGTCGCAGCATCCACGCGGCGCGGGCGCGGATCAGGTTGTACAGGCCCAGGCCGAGCATGCCGACAAACAGCAGGCCGGCGGGAATCCCCAGTTCACTGAAAATTTCCAGGTAGGTGTTGTGGGCACGGCGATACAGGTCGCCGATCTTGCGGTTGGCGGAAAACGCCTTGGCGTAGCCGGTGGTCGCGTAGTGCAGCGGGAAGGTGCCGGGACCGGAGCCGAGCAGCGGGTTCTCGCGGATCATCTGCCCGCCGACCACGATATACGAGGCGCGCCGGCCGAGGGATTCGTCGTCGTGCCCCTTGGCCCCGGCGCTCAACACGCTCAGGGACTGAATGCGCGCGAGGTAACCGGCGGGCATGGCGTAGATCGCCAGCGGAATCACGATCGCCGCGCCGAGCATCGCGAACCCCAGGTGCCGTGGGCGAATGCGGGTCAGTTGCGCGCGGTAGTGCCAGCAGCCGATCAACAGACTCAACGCCACCACCACCAGCCCGGAGCGCGATTCGGTCTTGGTCATGCCGCCGAGCAGCAACAGGCAGCAAGCGCCCCAGAACAACCGATGCAACAGATTCGGCCCGCGAATCACCAGCAGCAGCGCCAACGGAATGGCGAAGGCGATCAGCAGGGCGAAGGCGTTGGGGTCTTCCAGCAGACCGGCAGCGCGGCCCTGATCCTGGAATTTGACTGAAAACATCGCCATAGCACAGGTGGCGCTGACACTCAGGGTCACCAGTCGGGCGAACAGGTCGAGGTTCAGTTCACGGCCGATCAGCAGGGTGATGACAAACAGGATCAGGCCGACGCTGAGTTCACGCAGATGCCCCAGCGACATGCCCATGTCGTCGGTGTTGAGCAGGCTGAGGAAATACAGCGCCAGAAACCACAGCAGAAACCTCCAGATATTGCTGCGCAGGCGCTCGGAAGGAATCTGGTGCATGGCCAGTTGCAGCATCAGAATCACCGCCAGCGAGGCACCGATCAGTTTGCTCCCGGACAGCGCGCTGTCCTTGAAGAAACCTTCGAACGGCACCAGCGCGGCAATGCCCAGCAGACCCCAGGCCGGCTTGCGATACAACACCGTGAAACCCACCAGGCCAATGACCGCGCCGGGTGCGAGAAACGGATAAGGGCTGGCGAGCAGACCGATGCACACCATCCCGAGCAGGGTGACGATCGAGAGCGGGAAAATCATGCGCGTGCCTCCCGTGCCGTGCGGATGTACAGCTGCGACCAGCGTTCGGCAAGGGCCTTGAGGTCGTAGCGATCCTGTTGCGTACGCTTTGCGTTGTCGCACAAATGCCGGGCCAGTTTCGGCTCGCTCAGCAGGTTGTCGAGCTGACGGGCGAGGTCGGCGCTGTCGGCAGGTGTCGCCAGCAGACCGTTGTGCCGGTGCTCGAGCACATCGGGAATGCCACCGACGGCGAACGCCACCACCGGCACGCCGCTCTGCATCGCTTCGAGCAGAATCATCGGCGTGCCTTCGGTGCGCGAGCTGATCACCAGCGCATCCAGGCGCTGCCACCACGGTTGCATGGCGGTCTGGTAACCGGGCAGACGAATCCGCTGCTGCAAACCTGCGGCGTCGATCCGCGCCTGCAGCGCCTCGCGTTCCGGGCCGTCGCCGAGCATCACCGCGTCCAGTTGCGGATGCTGGTGACACAGCGGAATCAGCGCATCGAGAAACAGGTCCGGGCCTTTCTCGCTGCTCAGGCGCCCGACGTAACCGGCGAGCCAGCGCTGGCGGTCAACGGTGCTGACCAGCGCGTCGGCGGCGGGCAATCCGTTGGGGATCACCTGGAGTTTTTCCGCCTGCACGCTGGCCTGACGATGCAATACGGCGATGCTCTCGGCCACGCACACCACCCGATCCACCGACGCCGTGCGGCACAACTGCAGACTCAGCCAGGTGTAGAACTTCTGCTTGCGGCTGCGCGGGGTGAAGCCGTGTTGGGTAATGACCAGCGGCAAACGCAACAGCGTCGCCGCGACCCAGCCGAACAACAGCCCTTTGAAATTGTGCGTATTGATCAGCGGCCGTTCGCTGCGCCGGGCCCGCAGGTGGCGCAACAGCTCACCCAGCCCGGCACAGCCACGGCAGTCCACCCCGGCCTCGCGAAAGCGCGCGATCAACGCCGGCGGTGCATCGAGGAACAGCACCTGGTGCTGCCCCGGTGTCGCCAGGCAGTGATCGAGCAGCATGCGCTCGGCCCCATAGAAGCCGCCGCTGCTGAGCAAGTGAATGATCGGCAGCGCGGCGTTCGGGGTGGACAGCGTGTTCAATTGCGCACCCAGTGCACGAAGCTTGGCACGGTCCAGTTCTTGTGCGGATTGCTCGGCAGCACGTTTTCGTCGTTGATCACCAGCAACACCGGCAGGCCCAGTTCGTGGGTGATTTGCGCCGGGTGTTTGAAACGGTGATCGAAGAACTCACGCACATAGACCAGGGCAATCGCCAGCAGCAGACCGGTGAACAGCCCGAACGGAATGATCAGCAGCGGTTTGGGGAACGCCGGCTCGGTCGGCTCGAACGGCGGGCTGAGCACCTTGGCGTTCGACAGGTCGTCGTTGAGCGAACCGGCGGTGCTGCTTTCGGCAAAGCGTTGCGCGTAGGTCGAGAACGCCGTGTGCAGCGCGTCGATTTCCGTATCCATCTGCCGCAGCTTGCTCTGGGTCTGCTGCAAGGTGTGGATGCGGTTCTTGAACTCGGCGATGCGCGCGGTTTTCTGATCGATCACCTGTTGCACCACGGCCAGATCGTTGGTGCGCTCCTGAATGCGGTTGCTCACCACTTTGAGGAACTGCTGGCGGGTGCGGGCGATCTGTTCGCGGGTCAGCAGCATCGGCTCGCTGCCGGGCTGGAACACCGCGAGGTCATTCATGTAGCGGCTGACCTGAGTGGTCAGTTGCTCGCCCAACTGTTTGATTTCCCGATCCTCGAACGCCACGTTATCGACGGTGGTGGTGAAGGTGAAGGGGAAGGTGTAGTCGTTGAGCTTGTTGCTGCTGGCGGCCGTCAGCGCGGTTTTCAGGTATTCGAGCCAGCGCTGGCTCTGCAACAGGCGATCCTGATACAGGTTCAGGGCCTGCTCTTCGGTATTGATCGCGTTCAGGCGGAAGGTGATTTCTTCCTTCGGATCGGACGATGCAACACTTTCCAGCAGCGCTTGCCGATTACCTTCCAGCCCGTCGAGACGCACCTGATACAGGTGCTTCTTGGTTTCATAGAAGGATTGCGGCAGGTCGATCGATTGCAGCGCCTGACGGCTGCCCAGATAGTTCTGCAGCAGAGTGGCGACGAACGTCGTGCCCTGATGCGGATCGGGGAAGCTGTAGACGATCGAGATCACGTTGGAGCCTGGCAGGGTCTCGATTTTCAGGCTGTTGATCGCATCTTGCGTCAGGCCGTCGAGCACGGTGTCACGCACCGGATCGGTTTGCAGCCCGAGCATGTTGCGCAGCGGATTGATCACGTACTCACGCAGCGGCGAAGAGACATAGCGGCGGAACGGGTCGCTCACCAGTTTGGCGAAGATGCCCGCCGGCGGGCTGTACTCGCCCTTGTCGCGCAGCTCGCTGATGGTCTGGCGGATCAGCGCCGGGGACCGCAGGATGTTGCTTTCGGTTTCCATGTCCGCCAGCGACGGCGGAATGAAGGTGGCGTTATCGACCGTCAGTGACGTGGTGGCGTCACCCTGGGAGAGTTTTTTCGACTGCACGATCACCTGAGCGGTGATATCGAAGCTCTGTTTGAGCACCAGCGGCAGTACCAACGCGATGACTGCAAAGATCAGGAAGACCCGTTTCACCAGTTGCTTGTTGGCGAAGAAGATCCTGAAGAACTCATGCAGGTAGTTTTCCTTTGGATTCATGATCGGTCACCTGAGAGTCAGTTACTGCTGCTGCTTTTGTTGTCGACGCGGTAGCCGAAGCTGAAGCCCACGCCCTGGAACAACACCACGTCGGCCAGTTGCCGGGCGAGATCGCCGGCACTCGCCAGTTTGGTTTTTGGTACGAACAGCATGTCGTCCGGTTGCAGGTAGGCGATCTGCGACGCATCGCCCGACAGGGCTTTTTCCACGTCGTAGTGCACGGCCTGCACCTGGTTGCCGTTGCGCCGCATGATCACCACCGAGTCCAGCCGCGCCTTGACGTTGGTACCGCGCGCCAGGGTCAGCGCTTCAAGCACCGAGACCGGACGGCGGATCGGGTAGGAACCCGGTTGGCCGACTTCGCCGAGTACGTAGATCTCATTGCCGGCGGTGGACTTGAGCATCACATCGACGCTCATCCGCCCGGGCAATTGCGCGTATTTCTGGTTAAGGAAGGTTTCCAGTTGGTTGATGGTCATGCCTTGCAGCGGCACCGCGCCGATTTCCGGAAAGCTCGCATAACCGTCATTGCCCACGGTGATCTCGCGGCTCATGCCGGTGGCCGGGTGATTCAGTGCGCTTTTCAGGTTCTGCTCATTGGTCAGCGGGCTGATGACTTGCACCGTCAGCTGATTACGGTTGGGCTGGAACAGCTGTTTGCGCTGGTAGGCACGCTGGATTTCATCGCGTGCCTCGTCGGCAGTCAGACCGGCGATTTTCACCGAGGTGTTGGCGCCTGGCAGGTTGATGGTGCCGTCGGGCAGCACCAACTGGTTGCCGTTGAGCTGGCTGGCGGCGGTGAAGTTCAGGCCGATCTGGTCACCCGACTGCACGCGGTAGGCGTCCGAACCGCTGGTGCTGATGTGGAAGATCACATCCAGCACGTCTTGCGGACGCAGGGTCTGTTCGACCTTGGGCATGTCGGTGGCCTGGGCATTGGCCGGGGTGGCGGTGAGAATGTTCACCGGCATGTTCTGGGTTTCGGAAGTGCTGGAGCAGCCTGCAAGCGGCAGCATCAGCAGAACCAGTATCTTGGCGTTCATGGCGTCATCCTTCGCGTTTGCTTACAGGTTTTTGTAGAGCCACTTGGGCATGTAGTACTTGCGCCGGTTGAATACGCTGCCGACCACTTTCGCGCCGGCCTGGGTCAGGCGTTGCACGGCGGCCTGGGCGACTTCCCAGCGGGTGTCTTCGGCGCGGACCACGAACACCACGCCATCGACCTGAGTGGCGAGCACCAGCGTGTCGGCGGCGGAATACACCGCGTCGCCGTCGATCACCACGAAACGGTACTGGGTGCCCAAGCGGTCGAGCAGCGGGCTCAGGCGCTCGGCGGTCAGGTGTTCGAGGGTGCGGATCGGTCGGCCATTGGGCAGCACATGAAACGGCAGGCTCGAGACCTGCACCACGCAGTCCTGCAACAGCGGCGGGTTGTCCGGGTTGAACAGCAGGTCGCGCAGGCCACGCTCCTTGCCCAGGTTCAATTGCTGCGTGAGGTTGCCTGCCGACTGACTGGCATCGACCAGCAACACCTGGCCGCTGCTCATCTGCGCCAGTTGGCTGGCAAGCGCCAGCGCGCTGGTGGTGGTGCCCGCGCCGGGGTTGGCGGCGGTCAGGAACAGGATCCGCAGATCCAGATCCAGCACGGTCGAAATCAGGTTCGATTCGCTGGGGTTGGCAATGCTCAGGCTTTTGTTGGTTGAACCGTCCATTAGCTTGCTCCGTGGCCGCTGAATACTTTGAAGGGGGTTTTCAACAAGATCTTCAGATCAAGCAAAAGGCTTTGCTCGGCGATATAGCTGAGGTCCAACTCAACGCGCTGGTCGAAGTCGATGTTGCTGCGCCCGGAGATCTGCCACAGGCCGGTCATGCCGGGGTAGATGCTCAGGCGCGCAAGGTGGTTGTCCTTGTAGCGGTAGGCGTTGAACGAGGTCGGCCGCGGGCCGACCAGGCGCATGTCCCCGCTGACCACGTTGAACAGGTTGGGCAGTTCATCGAGGCTGGTACGCCGCAGGAAACCGCCGATGCCGGTGATGCGTGGATCCTTGTCGATCTTGAAGTCGATGGCGTCGACCCCGTGCTTGTTGAGGTGGCGCAGCGATTCCTTCAGCTCTTCGGCGTTGCAGACCATGGTGCGGAACTTGTACATGCCGAAGGTGCGGCCGCGATAACCGGTGCGTTTCTGCACGAACATCACCGGTCCCGGGCTGGTGAATTTGATGGCCAGCGCCAGGCCCAGCAGCAGCGGCGAAAACACCACCAGAATCAGCAGCGCACCGAAGCAGGCCAATACCCGGTTGGTGCGTGACAGCGTCCATGGCCGGCCACCGTCGCGGCCGGTCAACCAGCCACGGCCCTGCATGTGGATGGCGGAATCGAGGCGCATTCGGTGCTCGGGATCCATGCGCTTGTCGCGGCGCATCTGATTGATCGGTACACCTTGTTCATGTCCAGTCATGGGGTCCTCCGCTGATGTTCAGCCGCGAGCGGCGCGTGGGCGATAGGCAGTGGGGTAGTAGTCGCGAAACCAGGCGATGAAACGCCCCAGTCCTTCATCCAGCTCGATCCGGGGCTGGAACCCGGTGGCCTGGGCCAGATCATCGGTCTCGGCACAGGTGTTGAGCACATCGCCCGGTTGCAGGGGCAAAAGCTCGACAATGGCTTTCTGGCCGAGGTGTTTTTCCATCAGTGCCAGATAGGTTTTCAGCTCCACCGGGTGGTGGCCGCCGATGTTGAACAGGCACCACGGCGCCATGCTGCTGCCCGCGTCGGGATGTTCACGATCCCACTCCGGGTGGTTGTGCGGCGGATGGTCGGTGAGGCGCGCGATGCTTTCGACGATGTCGTCTATATAAGTGAAATCGCGCTGGTGCTCGCCGTAGTTGAACAGCTTCAGCGGCGTGCCTTCGGTGATCGCCCGAGCGAACTGGATCGGCGACATGTCGGGCCGACCCCATGGCCCGTACACGGTGAAAAAGCGCAGACCGGTGCAGGGAATGCCGAACAGATGGCTGTAACTGTGGGCCATCAGCTCGTTGGCTTTTTTGGTCGCGGCGTACAGCGACAGCGGATGATTCACCCCGTCATGCACCGAGTACGGCGTGTGCTGGTTGGCGCCATACACCGAGCTCGACGAGGCGTAGATCAAGTGCTCCACCGGATGGTGCCGGCAGCCTTCGAGAATATTCAGGAAACCGCAGAGGTTACTGTCGAGGTAGGCCTTCGGATTTTCCAGCGAGTAGCGCACCCCGGCCTGCGCCGCGAGGTGGATCACCACTTGCGGTTGCTCGCGGACAAACAGCGCTTCAATCGCGGCGGCATCGGCCAGATCGATCCGCGCCAGCGGGAAATGCCCGACCTGATCGCGCACCCATTGCACCCGATCGTGTTTCAGTTGCGGGTCGTAATAGCCGTTGAAGTTATCCAGGCCGACCACCGCATGCCCGTCGCGCATCAGCCGCAACACGCAATGGGCGCCAATGAAGCCGGCTGCGCCGGTGACCAGGATTTTCATGGGCGCAGTCCTTCCGGAGCGATGTGGCGCAGGCCGATGCCGCTGTAATGCAAACCGGCGGCGGCCACGTGTTCCGGGTTGTAGAGGTTGCGACCGTCGACAATCACTTTCGAGCGCAGCTTGCTCGCCAGCAACTCGAAATCCACCACGCGAAAATTTTTCCATTCGGTGCAGATCACCAGCGCATCGGCATCTTCCAGGGTGTCGTCGCGGGTGGCGCACAGGTGCAGGTCGTTGCGATAGCCGTACAGGCGCCGGCATTCTGACATGGCTTCCGGATCGTAGGCCTGCACGCTGGCGCCTTCGGCCCACAGCGCGTCCATCAGGTAGCGGCTGGGGGCTTCGCGCATGTCATCGGTATTGGGTTTGAACGCCAGGCCCCAAATCGCAATCGACTTGCCGGCCAGACCCTGCGGAAACTGCGCCTTGAGTTTGCCGAAGAGGATGTGCCGCTGGCTGTCGTTGACGTCGGTGACGCTGCGCAGCAATTTCAGCGGCATGCCGTTGTGTTCGGCGGTGTGCAGCAGGGCGCGCAGATCCTTGGGGAAGCATGAACCGCCGAAGCCGCAACCGGGATAAATGAAGTGGTAGCCGATGCGCGGGTCGGAGCCGATGCCTTTGCGCACCGCTTCGATGTCGGCGCCGAGCAGTTCGGTGAGGTTGGCCAGTTCGTTCATGAAGCTGATGCGCGTGGCGAGCATCGCGTTGGCCGCGTACTTCGTCAGCTCGGCGCTGCGGTTGTCCATGAACATCAGTTTTTCGTGGTTACGGCAGAACGGCGCGTACAGCTCGCTCATCTGCTCGCGGGCTTCGTCATCGCGGGTGCCGACGATGATCCGGTCCGGGCGCATGCAATCGGCGAGGGCGCTGCCTTCCTTGAGGAATTCGGGGTTGGACACCACGCGGACCTTGAGGGCACTTTTGCCGCGACGCAGCAACTCTTCGCTGGCCTTGGCGGCGACCTGGTCCGCTGTGCCGACCGGCACCGTGGACTTGATGATCAGGGTGCGATCGGCCTCCATGTGCGAGGCGATCTCCCGAGCCACGTTCAGCACGTGGGTCAGGTCGGCGGAACCGTCTTCATCGGCCGGCGTGCCCACGGCGATGAAAATCAGCTCGGCATGCTCCACCGCGTCGCTGGCCTGGGTGCTAAAGAGCAAGCGGCCGGCCTTGATGTTTTCTTCGAGGGTGCTGGAAAGACCTGGCTCACTAATAGGTGGCACAGCTTGTTGCAGTTGCTTGATCTTGTTGGGGTCAATATCGACACATAAAACCCGATGCCCTACATCTGCAAGTGCGGCGGCTTGAATTAATCCGACATAGCCGGTGCCAAATACGCTCACGTCCATCTGCGCACCCTCGATAGAGCGAAAAGAAGAAGTTCGGAAGAAGACTGTAAAAGGGGTATAGCGCAGGGTTTGGAAAGCGTGTCAGCAAAATGACATGTTGCACCTGTATAACACTTGAGCGCTTTTTGGCGATTGGCCATCAAGTCATTGCTGCGATTGGATTTGTTGTTTTTTTGCAGATTTGTTCAGATTTCAAATAAGCGATAAACGGTTGTAAGTCTTTAATTTAAAGGCTTCTAGCGTTTTGTGTGTGTCAGATTTGAGTCACCGGTTTTTTGACGCTTTCTAAAGAAAACAGTCAATTCTTGCGCTTTGATGGCTGGGTGCTAGTGTCAGGTTCTGACCGACAAACCTTTGACTCCCTGCCGTTTTGCACGAGCGGTATCGCCATGTTCAGATATGCCAAAGAAGTACTTTTAATTGTTTATTTGCTGCTTTATTCCGAATATTACGTTGATCGGTTAAATGCTATCGGCGTCGGTTTTGCTGTACTTCTTTTTGGCGCGATGTTTTTGGCGCTTACTTTAGCGTTATATCTAACGGCTTATATTCGTCAGGCTCTCATTCGCCACTTATTCGCAATAACACTGTTTGTCTCGGCGGTGTTTTTCGATGTCTATACCCGGGTCACCGCGGATTACCTGAGCTACAGCAGTTTTGTCTCGCTGGTGTACTCCGGCGGCTTCATTCAGGAGGCCGCCTACCAGTATCGCGACGCGATCATTCATGGCGCGCTCAGTGGTCTGCTGTTGCTGTTCGGCATCGGTCTGAAACCGCGCCATGCACTGGTGGTGCCCAACGCGTTGCGTGTGGCGGCGCCGGTGTGTGGTGTGCTGCTATTGAGCGCGGTGTTGTTCCTGCGGGCGGGCGAGGGCGCGCGCGGTTTGCCGATCATGTACACGCCGCTGGCCTATCTGAACCTGTTCGCTTATGAAGCGCTGCACAACACGGTCGGCCCGCGCGAGCCGGTGACGCTGGCGCGCAACGCAGTGGCGATCAATCACGACATCGTGCTGATCATCGACGAAAGCATTTCCGGCAATTACCTGGACATCAACGCGCCGTTCGGAGTGCACAGCAACCTTAATCAGGCGCATCCGGGCGTCGACATTTTCAACTACGGCTACGCCGCATCCATCGCCAATTGCAGCGCCGACACCAACGTCACGTTGCGCTACGGCGGCACCCGCGACGATTACATGCGCATCAACAGCACGCTGCCGTCGATCTGGCAGTACGCGAAAAAGGCCGGGTTGCGCACGGTGTACATCGACGCTCAGCGCACCGGCGGCAATCTGCAGAACCTGATGACCGACACCGAGAAAAAAGACATCGACGAATTCGTCCAGTTTGACCAGACCAGCGTGCGTGACCGCGACATGGCTGCCGCCGCCAAGCTGATCGAATTGCTCAACGATGATCAGCCGGAGTTGGTGGTGATCAACAAGGTCGGCGCGCATTTCCCGGTGCACGACAAATACCCCGACGCCTTCATGGCCTACCGTCCGACCTTGCCGCGCGGGCAATTCACCGAAGTCGCCGACACCGGCAAACGCGACGGTTTCAACGGCCAGCCGGATGACTGGGTGCTGTACCGCAACGCCTACAAGAACACCGTGCTGTGGAATGTCGGCGAGTTCTTCGCCCGGGTATTTGCCCAGGCCAATTTGCACAACGCGCTGCTGATCTACACCTCCGATCACGGCCAGGACCTGCATGAACGCGGCAACCCCGGGCTTAATACCCACTGCGGTGGCGATCCGGTGGAGGAAGAAGGGCTGGTGCCACTGGTGGTGATTCAGGGCGATCAGCTGCACGGGCCGGACTGGGCGCAAGCGTTGCCGGCGAACAAGGACCGCTCCAGCCACTACAACATTTTTCCGACGCTGCTGCAGTTGATGGGTTATGACCTGGCGGGAGTCGAGGCGCTGTACGGCAAACCGTTGACGCTGCCGACAGCGGACGACTTCACCTTCAACTACCGCTTCAATGCGCGGCTGGGGGCCAAGCCTGAGTGGAAGCACATTGATCTGAAGACCATCGTCACGCCGGGTGCGGCGGCGACCAGTGTGGCGACCGGGGAGTGAGATTTGTGCCGGTTTCACTGGCCTCATCGCTGGCAAGCCAGCTCCCACAGTGTTTTGGGGTGTATTCAGTATTTGTGGACAACCTCAATCCCTGTGGGAGCTGGCTTGCCAGCGATGGGGCCAGTGCAAACACCACTGATCTGCTGAGGCCGGTATCCGCTATCCTTGCCCCACACTGACCCAACGGATGGCGGCATGCTTCAGGTTCAAGGCGTGTTCAAAAGTTACCTCACCCCCCAAGGCCCGCTCCCGGTGCTGCAAGGCGTCGACCTAACGCTCGAAGCCGGCAGCAGTCTGGCGCTGATGGGCGAATCCGGCAGCGGCAAAAGCACCTTGCTGCACCTGATTGCCGGCCTCGACAAGGTTGATCGCGGCAGCATCCACAGCGGCGAGCATCGGCTGGAGCAGATGAACGAAGCGCAACTGGCCGACTGGCGCCGCACGGAAATCGGTCTGGTGTTCCAGCAGTTCAACCTGATCGGCAGCCTGCGGGTCGAGGACAATCTGGCGTTCCAGGCGCGCCTGGCCGGGCGCCATGAGCCGCGCTGGCAAGCGCATCTGGTGCAGCGTCTGGGGCTGGGCGAGTTGCTCAAGCGTTATCCCGAACAACTGTCGGGCGGCCAGCAGCAGCGGGTCGCGCTGGCCCGGGCCTTGGCGTCGCGGCCGAAACTGCTGCTGGCCGACGAACCCACCGGCAGCCTCGACGAAGCCACCAGCGACGAAGTGCTGCGCCTGTTGCTGGAACTGCTCGACGACACGCCGACCACGCTGCTGATGGTCACGCACAGCCCACGCGTGGCGGCGCGACTGGTGCAGCGGGTGGTGTTGTCCAGCGGCCGTCTGACGTGAACGTATTCTGGCAAACCCTGCGTGCGTTGCTCAGCCACTGGCGGCGGCATCCGGTGCAGTTCTTCAGTGTGCTGACCGGGTTGTGGCTGGCGACCAGTCTGCTGACCGGGGTCGAGGCACTGAACAGTCAGGCCCGCGACAGTTACGCCCGGGCCAGTCAGATGATCGGCGGCGAACCCCAGGCCAGTCTGGCCACACCGAGCGGTGCGACGTTCACCGAGCAGTGGTTCATCGATCTGCGCCGCGCAGGCTGGCCGGTGTCGCCGCTGCTGCAGGGCCGTTTGGTTCTCAAGGATCACCCGGATCAGCGCCTGCAACTGATGGGCATCGAACCGGTGTCGCTGCCGACGGACGCTGCGGTGGCCGGGCAGGCGATGCCGATCGAGCGCATCGTCGCGTTCTTCTCGCCGCCGGGCAGCACGTGGATTTCACCGGAAACCCTGCACGCCTTGGGCCTGACCGAAGGCGCCACGCCGCAAACCGCCAGCGGCCAGACGCTGCCGCCGCTGCACGCGCAAAAGGACATGGCGCCTGGCGTGTTGCTGGTCGACATCGGCGTCGCGCAAACCCTGCTCGATCAGCCCGGACAACTGTCACGCCTGTTATTGCCCAAGGATTTTCATGCCGAACTGCCGGCCGCGTTCAATGGTCGGTTGCAGCTTAAAAGCAGCGCCGAGGAAAACAATCTTTCGCGCCTGACCGAGAGCTTTCACCTCAACCTCGACGCCTTGGGCTTTCTCTCGTTTCTGGTCGGACTGTTCATCGTGCACGCGGCCATCGGTCTGGCGCTGGAGCAGCGTCGTGGCCTGCTGCGCACCTTGCGTGCCTGTGGGGTCAGTGCACGGATGCTGATCGGCAGTCTGATCGTCGAACTGGGTGTGCTGGCGCTGGTTGGCGGCGTGTTCGGGGTCATCAGTGGTTACTGGCTGGCGAGCGTGTTGCTGCCGGATGTCGCCGCCAGTCTGCGCGGTCTGTATGGCGCGGAAGTGGCGGGGCAGTTGCGCC
Source organism: Pseudomonas sp. MWU318 (assembly GCF_016756945.1). Taxonomy (NCBI): domain Bacteria; kingdom Pseudomonadati; phylum Pseudomonadota; class Gammaproteobacteria; order Pseudomonadales; family Pseudomonadaceae; genus Pseudomonas; species Pseudomonas sp. MWU318. The sequence goes on along the minus strand of NZ_JAESJL010000008.1, from coordinate 49,545 downwards.
TGAGTCCGTGGTGGTGGTTCAGCGGTATCGGTTTGAGCCTGTTCGGCGCGTTGCTGGCCGGTGCCAACAGTCTGCTGCGGGCGGTACGCTTGCCGCTGTTGGCGGTGGCGGATCCGCAGGCCTGGCATCAGCAACATGCGCGCTGGTTGCGCCGTCAGGGTTGGCTGGCGGCGGTGCTGGGACTGATCGCGCTGCTGGCGCTGGTCTGGGGCGACAGTCTGAGCAGTGGTTTTGTGTTGATGGCCGGGTTGCTGCTCGGCGCTGCGCTGGCGTTGCCGGTGGTGCTCAGCGCAGTGCTTACTCCTTTGCTCGGGCGCAGTCGTTCGGTGCTCGGTCAGTGGTTTCTCGCCGATTGCCGCCAGCAACTGCCGGCACTCAGCCTGGCGCTGATGGCGTTGCTGCTGGCGCTGTCGGCCAATATCGGCGCCGGCAGCATGACCGCCGGTTTTCGCCAGACCTTCGACGACTGGCTCGAACAACGCCTCAGTGCCGAGCTGTACCTCAACCCGGTCAATCCGGCGCAATCGCGCGAGATGTACACCTGGCTCAAACAACAGCCGAACGTCAGGGCGGTGCTGCCCAACTGGCAAGTCGCGGTCACCCTGCAAGGCTGGCCGGCGGATGTCTTCGGGGTGATCGATCATCCTTATTACCGGCAGCACTGGCCGTTGCTCGAGGCGATTGCCGGAGATCCGTGGGCGCATCTGGCGAACGACGATTCAGTGATGCTCAGCGAACAACTGGCACGACGGCTGAAGGTGCGGGCGGGGGATCATTTGAACGTGCCGACACCGGGCGGGGCGTGGTCACCGCGGATCGTCGGGATCTACGCCGACTACGGCAATCCCAAGGGGCACGTGTTGGTCAACAGCAATCATTTGCTGCGGTTGTGGCCGTCACTGACGCCGAACCGTTTCAACCTGCGCATCGCGCCGCCCGATATCCCGCCGTTTTTGTCTGCGCTGCAAACGCGCTTTCAGCTCGACGACAGCCGCATCGTCGATCAGGCGAGGCTCAAGGTTTGGTCGGTGCAGGTTTTCGAGCGCACTTTTGCCGCCACTGCCGCGCTCAACAGCCTGACTTTGGCGGTGGCCGGTGTGGCGCTGTTCATCAGCCTGCTGACCCAGAGCCAGAGCCGCCTCGGGCAATTGGCGCCGCTGTGGGCCTTGGGCGTGACGCGCCGCCAGTTGATGCTGCTTAACCTCGGCCAGACCTGGCTGCTGGCGGTGCTGACGCTGGTGCTGGCGTTGCCGCTGGGGATCGCGCTGGCGTGGTGTCTGGACGCGGTGATCAATGTGCAGGCATTCGGCTGGCGTTTGCCGTTGCGGGTTTTCCCGCTGCAACTGCTGCAGTTGCTCGGGCTGGCGTTGCTGGCGACTCTGTTGGCCTCGGCGTGGCCGCTGTATTCGTTGTACCGCACGCAACCGGCGGATCTGCTGAGGACGTTTGCTCATGAGGATTAACCGGGTTGCGCTGCTGTTCGCGCTGCTGCTGTTGGGCAGTTGCGATCAGCCTGTGCCTGAGCAAAGGGGCTTCGCCGGGCTTGGCGATCAGGCTGCGCAGTTCACCGCTGTGGTGCCGGGGCGGGTATTCAGCTTTCCGGCGGATCACGGCGCGCATGACGGTTTTCGTATCGAGTGGTGGTACGTCACCGCCAATCTCAAGGACCGGCAGGGCCACGATTTCGGTGTGCAGTGGACGCTGTTTCGCAGTGCGTTAAAGCCTGCGGCAGAGCAGCCGGGCTGGGGCAATCAGACGATCTGGCTCGGGCATGCCGCGGTGACGTCGGCCACCGCGCACCATGCCGCCGAGCGCTATGCCCGGGGCGGAGTGGGGCAGGCCGGGGTGAACGTGGCGCCATTCGAGGCGTGGATCGATGATTGGCGTTTCGCCAGTCAGGCGCAGGATCCGCTGACCGATCTGCAACTCAGCGCCAGCGACAAAGTCTTCAGCTATCAACTGCACCTCACCTCCAGTCGGCCGCTGGTGTTGCAGGGTGACAAGGGTTTCAGCCGCAAATCCGAACAGGGCCAGGCCTCGTACTACTACAGTCAGCCGTTCTTTCAGGCCAGCGGCACCCTGCAAATCGACGGCCAGACCTACACCGTCAGCGGCCCGGCGTGGCTGGATCGTGAATGGAGCAGCCAGCCACTGGCAGCCAATCAGACCGGGTGGGACTGGTTTTCCCTGCACCTGGACAGTGGTGAGTCGCTGATGCTGTTTCGCACCCGGCAAACCGATGGCGCGCCGTATCTGACCGGCACCTGGATCAACGCCGACGGCCAGACCGAAACCCTGAGGGGCGAGCAGATCAAACTCACGCCTCAGGACACCGCCAAAGTCGCCGGACGCAAGATACCGGTGCGCTGGTCGATCAGCATTCCCGACAAACACCTCGACATCAGCCTCGACGCACTCAATCCCAATGCCTGGATGAACCTGCGCATCCCTTACTGGGAAGGGCCGGTGCGGATCAGCGGCAGCCATGGCGGGCGCGGCTATCTGGAAATGACCGGGTACTGACCGCTGATTGCCATTCATGTAGGAGCTGCCGCAGGCTGCGATCTTTTGACTTTGATCTTTAAAAAGATCGCAGCCTGCGGCAGCTCCTACAGGGATTGGGTTGAACTCCGTTTCGTCGCGCAGCCTCTACAACGTAATACCCGCGGAGGATTGACCATGAGCGACGACCTGCAACCCCCAGACCTCACCACCTGGCAGCGCCTGTTCGACGATCAGACCTACTGGCAGCAATCCCCCGACGCTCATTATTTCGACCTGCAACGCATTGCCGACGATCTGCTCGGCCAGGGCGCGATCGATCTGGAGCAGTGGCAGATCCTGCGCGCCAAGGCCGATGACCTGCACAAGGATTCGCCTGCCGTGAACGTTACCAATGAACTGGATGACCCTGACGCCTGAGGAGAACCACCATGAAACCCGTATCCCCCAGCGAACACCCCGACGAACCCCGGCCACCGGGAGAAACCGAGCGCGACAACGACGCCCTGCGCCCGACTGACCCCAAGCAACGCAAGGACAGCGGCAAGGGCACCACCAGTGGCGAAACCACCGCGCAGGAGACCGCCGCGGCAGAAACGAAAGCCAAGCCCTGAACAGCGACTATGCTCAGTGGCACATTCGGCGCCAATCACACGTTGGCGCCGGTTGCTGCCATTCATTACAGGGAAAGTACCGCTTATGAAGCTCCACGCTCTGGCCAAGGCCATCACCCTCGCAACCGTCCTGTCCGCCACCAGCTTCGGCGTAATGGCGGCCGATATACCGCTGTCTGCCACCGTCGAGGCCGATCAAGTCACCACCAAAGTGCTGGCCGTCGATGCGGCCAACCATCAGGTGGTGCTGGAAGGCGCCGAAGGTCGTCAAGTTCACGTTCAGCTCAGCGACAAGGCGAAAAACCTCGCCAATCTTCAGGTCGGCGATCTGGTAAAAGTCGAAGTACAACGCTCGGTGGCGGCTTACCTCGATACCGATGTAGAAAAAGGCCTGCCTGGCACCGTCGAGCGTAGCGGCGAGCTGCGCAAGGCGCCGGGCAGCGAAAACCCGGGCGGCGAGGCTTACCGGCAGATTCAGGTGCAACTGAAAATCACCAAAATTGATTTGAAGAATAATCAGGTGACCCTGGAAAACCCTCAAGGTAAGTCGAAAATCCTCGATGTCAAAAAGCCTGAAATTCAGGCCAAGCTGAAAGATCTGAAAGTCGGGCAGAGCGTAGTTGTCACTTATACCGATGTATTAAAAGTGACCAGTCAGCATGAAAGCTGAGTATTAACTCTACAAGATGGTTGTTCTTGTACAGATTATTGTATGAGAACAATCATCTGAAATGAGCTGAGCCGTGCTTTGAAAGTTTCACGAAAGGATTTCGTCGATAAATATCTATTAACTTCTTCGTACATAAAATTTACCTTTGTGTATGACGACATATCCGCCAACTTCTATTAAAATCCTTCCCGTTCGCCCAGTGTCAGGGCTCTTTACCGGTGCATGGATTGCCAGGCCATTACACTGGGCGAACACCTCTTCGGAGCGGATGTATACAATTTCAGATAAAAAAAGGGCGACTTTGCAGTCGCCCTTTTTTGTGTTCGCAATTATGCCGACACCTGCCCCGCAAAGCGTTTGAGGGTGGCTTCATACATCTTGGTGCGGCGGTGGTTTTTGCCGTACGTGCCGGCGGCGGCGACGGTTCCTGCCTGGATGTGATCCAGATAGCGGAAAATCTTGCGTGGTGACAGCAGCTTGATGCCATAGCCCAGACCGACCATTCGATCCTGCAGGGTATAACCGGGCACTCGGTCATCCATGCAAAAGTGCAGTCCCTGGGACTTCATCAACTTGGCGTTCCACAAGGTGCAAAAACTCTTGAGGTGAGTTTCCCGATAAGGTTTCGGCTCTTTACTGCGCAAACCCAACGCAGTTTTCGCCCGGCGAATATAGTGTTTGCAAAACCGCGAAGTTAGTCGCCAGGTGTCTCTGACAATCCCACGATTGATTTGCTCGACACACCCGACTGCGGCGATGTCCGCAGACTTTGTACACTCACGCAGCATCATCGCGAAGACTTCCTTGTCGTAGACAAAGGTGTCGGTGTGCAGCAGAAACAGATAGTCGGTTTCAACTTTTTCCAGCGCCAGATCCAGCGCCTTGCCATGCGCAATATGTCCCGCTTCTTTGCCGGGGGAGGGACGTTCGATCAGATTGATCCAGTCCAGCGAGCGCAAGTAATCCAGGCTGGCATCCGCCGAATCATTGTCCACCACCCAAACCGGAATGCGCTGCGCCTGAACATGCTGGCGCAACAACTCCAGGCACATCCGGGTGATGTCCGGGGTTTTGTAATTTACCAATACAAGACTGAAATTCGGCTGCGTAACGGCTGGCAAATCAAACTGGCTCATTCGGGAAGCTCATCCGCGGTTGATCGGCGACAGGTGTCTCTCGGGCCGGGATGCTAGCGACGCAAGCTTAGTTGAAGCTTAATTCGGCGTTCAGCAAACACGTCAAAGTGTGTCGAGCCAAGACACCTCGCGCGCGACGTACGCTAAACTGCGCACCCCTTTTGCACGCTTGAAGGAACAAACGGCGCCCGCCGTAGACTCACGGATGAAACCACTTTCCCTCTACCACCCGGCCCTGTACTGGCTGCGCGTGTGGCAAAAAAGACTGTTCCGCCAGATCGCCTGGCACTGCTCCAGCAAACGCTACGCACGCCTTGTGGCCGGCGCTGACCGTCTGCCATTCCGCTACCTCAAACACACCTCGAAACTCATCCGCAAATTGGGCAACTCCGACCTCGCCCTGCAACACAACAAAGTCATCAACCTCAAACTCGCCGTCGCCGCCATCGACGGCCTCATCATCGCCCCCGGCGAACACTTCTCCTTCTGCCGCCTCGTCGGCCGCCCAACCCGCAAACGCGGCTACGTCGAAGGCATGGAACTGTCCTTCGGCGAAGCACGCAGCGGTATCGGCGGCGGAATCTGCCAACTGAGCAACCTGATCCACTGGATGGCGATCCACTCACCGCTGATAGTCGTTGAACGCTCCAACCACAGCTTCGACCCATTCCCGGACGAAGGCCGAGTACTGCCATTCGGTTCCGGCGCGGCGATTTTCTACAACTACGTTGACCTGGTACTGCACAACCCGACGGATCGGAGTTTTCAGTTGAGTTTGAATGTGGGGGACACGCAGCTGGAGGGCGAGTTGTTGTGCGATCAGGTGCGGGAGTATCGGTATCACGTGTTTCAGGAAGGGCACCGGTTTGTACGGGAGGGAGAGCGGGTGTATCGGGAGAATGAGATTTGGCGGGAAGTGCGGGAGAAGGGGCAGGTGGGGGAGTTGGTGGAGCGGGTGAGGTTGTATCGGAATCGGGTGGTGGTTAAGTATGAGGTGATGGACGAGTTGATCGGGTAGGGCGCACAAATAGCTACGATGATATTGGCGCCCACTGATCAGTTTCTGAAATAGAGTTCATCCAGTTGGCGTTTGCGTATGGATAGATACTCTTCCCATACCTTGGGGAAATCTTCATCTTTGGTCAGCGGGAAGGTCAGATAGATGTACCTTCCAACCACACTGATGTATTGCCTCACACGCTTGAAGGCGGGTTGTTCGTAAGCTGCCACGCTTTCGTCATAGGCGTCATGGTAGTGATGGATGCTCACTCGGTGCGGGGCGATCATGCACCGCGAAAAATCGATGACCCAGCAGCTATCAACGGCTGTGCTCAAATAACCGTAGATACCATCGCTGGATAGACGAATGCACGAATTAGCCTGGGTGCCGTCGTCATCGTTGACCAATATGACCTTGTCCGAAAAGTATTTGATATTTCTGCCGTCAGATCCTTCCAGGAGCAAGCTCCAGCCTTCGGCTCCCATGCGGAACTCACCGTTGTTTTCGAAGGTGGCGGTCCAGTTGTTGGCGAGTGTGATTTGATGTTTATTCATGGGTGCTCATGTAAACCGAAGGGCCGCAAAGTAATGGGTATTTTGTTTTGAACTCCAATAGAGAGTTTTCATTTTCTGCACGGATTAAAAAATACTCGTCAATTTTCTCTATTTTGATAGTGAGGCTCTCTTGAGTAGGTATGTTTTTTAAGAATAATTCCTTGACTCCGTTGCAGCTCAAGCCAATGCGGCAAGTGTTGAATCCCATCTTTATCCATTTTTCAGGTGCGGAGTCGGGGATTTCTGGGATATCGAATTCGAAGGTTATGTTAGGTCTGTTGTTGTCGATTGTTATTTGGAATAACTTTATCGTGCTAATTTTAATAGGTTTGGTGAACACTCTATTGAATAAGGTGTTGCCATCATGTTCATTCCAGGTTTTCATTTTTTTTCCTTGAAGGGGTAGTGTTCATTGGTGCCGGGGACCTTTCCGGTCCTAGTGTCATCGAAGGCAAAAGAGGCAAAAGGTAACAGATTTATTTTGATTACTTTTTTGGGCTGCCTACACAAAAAATCTGTGCCCTTTATTCGTTTTTCTATCGTGTCGGTGGTCGCTGATATTAATGCGATATTTTTATGGGATTAGCAGAGTTTTTAGACTTTGAATTCTTTAAATGTCTATCATCAGCTGTGCCGAAGTCGTGATCTGCATGCTTTTTCAAAGCTGTTCAAGATTAAGAGTGCATCCCTTGAGCTTTAATCGTTTGATTTCCTCATCGGAAGTGTACTTTGGAAGATCTTTGTTTTTTAAATCGTACTGTTGCCTAAGCAAACGAAATAGTTTTCCTATATTTTTCTTGCTTCTCTCGCCAAGACTTTCGATTAAGTCGTGACTATTGCTTGATAAAAAGGCTATTTTATTTTTAAGTGTGTAGTAGGCGCTTATATTGGAGAATAATACTTCGGCATCTGAATAATCTTCCTTAAAATATTTTGCGTAATCTTCAAATATCGATGTGAGTAAATTTTGTGCGGCTTTCTAATTCTTTAAAACGCTGCACATTTCCTGCCAGTTGCTGATAAAAAAATGGTCTCCCCAGTCGGAGTCTCGAGCAAAATATTGTCCATTTCCTTTAAAGAAATCAGATATTTCGTGAAGGACTAAAGCAGTTTCAAAAGTGGTCTTCATTGAAGCTTTTCCCAGTCATCGAATTTTTTCAATGAAAAAAGGGGCGGATTTATTTTCTGAAAAGAGGGCTGGCCAAGGGGAGTCTTTCAACCTCTATTGATTAGAAAGGGCAGGCTGGAAAATAAAATCATCCCCTTTTGCCGAGATTTATTTTTTAATTTTTTTGGTTTTAAGTGTTTAATTGAATTTTTTCTTAGTTTTTCTAGTGTTATATCTAGATTAAGCTCTTCCACCTGTTTTTGTGTAGCGCACCAAGAAATGATAAAAACTTAAATGGCAATGTGACGTGGCTATCCATAAATTCAAAAGCAATTCCATCTTCCAGGTATTCAGGGATGTTTTCTGGATCTTCGTCCGTGCTTATATATATCCCAGACATTTCTATGCCAAAGCCATGCGATTTAATTAGGCTTTCTAAAGCTTTTGGCAAAAAACTAGAGTTGTGTAAAGATGATGACTCCAGTAAGTCTAGTAGGCAATTGTTGACTATGTCGCGTTGCTTTTCTGAAAGCTGTTCTATGGTCATCAGCTATTTCATCGGTGGGTGAAAGTTTGTGACGGTTGTTAGTGTTTCATCTAGGTAGATCCTAAATGTTATACCGTCGTGAGATGCGCTATACACTCGATTACCACTAGCTCGCGCCTGCTTGGTGGGAAAGGGGACGGATTTATTTTATGAAAAGAGGCTTTACAAAAGGAATGTTTTCAATCTCTATTGATTAAAAAGGGGCGGGCTGCAAAATAAATATTTCCTCTTTAATTGGTTCGCTTTAATCACGTTAACCTAGAGTAGGGATTCAAAGGGTGGGTAATATTAGATGAAAGCTTTTGGTGTTTTTCCGCTTGCTCATATGTTGGTTGGGTGGATGGAGATTTCTTTTGCAATAATATCTACGAATATGGGCAGGATAATTTTTTTTTGCTCAATAGAAATTAATATTATCGCATCCCCAATTCTTAATACACCGCAACCGTCGTCCTCAATAGCGATTAACTCTCCTGTGATGTATGTGAATCCTAGATCGAAGGATATGGAAGGTGCGTTTTTTGTGGAGGGAATCAAGTTTTCACCCCAAATGAACTCATCATCTATATTAATTTCGACATCAAGTTTTTGATTTGCTTTAGGGGGTGAGCCTGTAAATACTGACAAGCTTTTTCCATAGGGTGTTGAATACTCGACAAGTATTTTATTGTTCGTGCTTTTAACTATGCTTGCTATCGTAATATTCATTTATTTTGTTCCTAGTGGTACTCGTATTACGGTGTTGTCGACGTTCATTACATTGTTTATTAGATCTAGTGTCCACGTCTCTTCATGATAATGATGCTTGTTCGGTTTGCTACTCATTTCGTGGTGGCCATACCGAATACTTCTCTTGCCGTCGGCAGACACAATTCTATCGTTGTCTGGTAATCCAGTCCTAGGATGAATATTTGTATACGGCCCCTCACCTAGGAAATCTTCCCATCGTTTTACAGCGTCTTGTGGTTTTACTGGTTTACTTCCATAAACCTCATTGTGATATCCCTGACCAATAGGTGGTGGTTCTGGGGGCGCGGAAGGTCCTGCGTCTTTGACTGAATTCCCCGAAGTAGACCCAGGGGTTGCTTGCGGTAGTTTCTTATCCGCATCAGGGCAGTTACCGCTCAAGCCCAACGGATCTACCCATCCCGTAGGATTAGGCACGTACTGGTAGTTGTTCAACCCACCCGCAAGCTTGATTGGATCCGGCGTCAAAAACCGTCCAGTGCCCGGATTGTAGTAGCGGTGCCGGTTGTAATGTAACCCCGTCTCGGCGTCGAAATACTGACCCTGGAAGCGCAGCGGGTTATCGATTTCGCTGACGTCCAGCGCAGCGAGGTTACCGTAGGCGCGGTACTTCGCGGACCACATGATCTCACCGCTGTAATCAGTGAGTTCCTGCGGTGTGCCGAGGTGGTCGAGTTGGTAGTAAAACGGCGTGGCCCTGCGCGGGCCTTCGCCATCGAGCATCGCTAATGGACGGAAGCTGCCCGGTTCATAGATGTAGCTGCGGTAACGGTCGTCGGCGCTTTCAGCGATCAGTCGTTCGCCTTGCCACAGAAACTCGGTGGTCTGGCCATCGACGGTTTTCTCGATACGGCGGCCGAAAACGTCGTATTTGTAGGACGCGGTGCTCCCACCCGGCAGGCTTACGCCGATTAGGCGATGTTGGCAGTCGTAGCGGTATTCGGTAACGAGTTTCTGGCCGGTGCCGCGACGTTCGCGGATCAAGTTGCCATAGGCGTCATAGTCGTAATGACGGTCGCCCTGCATCAGCAGACGGTTGCCTTTGACGTTGGCGAGGTTGGCCGTGCCTTCGTTGTTCTGACCGAGCAGGTTGCCCGCCGGGTCGTGGGCGAAGCTCTCCGGTGTAGCGCCGCGCACGCTGATGAGTCGGTCGAGCGGGTCATAGTGATAGCTGCGATTGCCTTTGCGGCTGTCGTCGATGCCGGCGAGGTTGCCGTTGGCGTCGTAGTTGTAGCGACGCTGGAACAGGTTTTTATCACGCTGGCCGACGGTGTGTGCTTGCAGGCGGCCTTGTTCGTCGTATTGGTATTGGCTGAGCAGCAGGCCTTGTTGACGCTGTTGTTCGCGACCGGCGCTGAACTGGTGAGCGGTGAGACGTGAGCCGTTGAGGTCGATGCTGCTCAGGCGTCCGCCGGAGAGGTGGCGATAGTCGAGTTTGCTGCCATCCGGGAGGCGGCAGTGGCTAAGCTGGCCAACGCTGTCGTACTCGTAGCGCAGGGTGCCCCAGCCTTGGTGTTCCTCGATGAGGCGGTCTTGCAGGTCGTACTTGTAGGCGAGCGGCCAGTGGCCGTCGTCAACGTTTACGAGGCGACCGAGGGCGTCGTAGCTGTAGTGAATTTCTTCGCCGTCGGGCAGGGTTTTGACTAGCAAACGGCCAGCGGCATCGCGTTGATACTCGGTAACGAGTTCGCTGCCGTCATCACCGAATTCGGTTTTCTTCAGCAACTGGCCGTTGAGGTCGTATTCGTAGGCGGTGCGGCGACCGTCGAAGCCGGTTTCCTGCTGGATCAGGCCGTTCGAGTAGTAATCGAGTTGGTAATGTTCGCCGCGCTCGTTTTCGATGTCAGTGAGCAACAGACGCGAGTTGTCGTAGCGGTAGCGCAGTTGGCTGCCGTCCGGATTGATGCGGCGGCTGACCAGGTGCAGGTTGTCGGCGTATTCATAGCGAGTGATGCGGCCGAGTTCGTCACGTTCGGCGGTGACGTTGCCATAGGCGTTGTAGGTGAAGGCACGTGATGCGCCGCCCGGCAGCGTGACTTGTGCCAGGCGGTTGGCCGCATCCCATTGGTAGTGGGTGATGGCGCCGGATTCTTCCTGGCGGGTAATCTGCCGACCCAGTGCGTCGTAGCGATACTTGCGTTGACCGCCGTCCGGCAGGCGTTCTTCCAGTAACTGTCCGAGGTTGTTCCAGCCGAGTTGATGGCGGCTGCCGTCGGGGTGGCGGATCTCCAGCAGGCGACCCTGGGCGTCGTAGCTGTATAGCGTGGCATTGCCGTCCGGGTCGATTTGCTGGGTGATGTCGCCCTGACGGTTGCGTTGGTACTTCCAACTGGCTTTGCCGCGATGAACATCGCTGACGAAACCATTGATGTATTCATACGTGGTCGCTTCGTCTTCCGGCGGGATGACGGCAGTCATCAGTCCGTTGTCGTCGTACCGGTATTCGGTGACGGCACCCAAAGGATCCTTTTCCGCGATCAACTGACCCTTGTCGTTGTACGCCTTGAGGTGTTCGGCGCCGTCCGGGTCGATCTTGCTGATCAGTCGCGCCTGGTCGTCGTGGGTGTAGACCTCTTCGCTGCCATCGGCATTGGTTACCGTTACGCTGCTTTTATCGTCCCAGGCGTAATGCGCTTCCATCTGCGAGAAATTGGCCCAGTGACGGATGCAACGAGACAGTTTGCCTTCGTTCTCCCACTCCCAGTAGAAGGCCGCGCCGCCTGCCAGTTGGCGCTCCAGAATCACGTGCTGATCGTTTGCTAGCCCGTGCCGCTCGCGGATCGGGTTGCCGTAGGCGTCGCGGTCGTAGTAGCGGTCGCCCTGCATCAGCAGGGATTTGCATTGAGCTAATACTAAGGAATCACTGACTAGACTTATTTTGACTCGCCTAGTGTTCGAGCAATATCTGCTTTATGCCAAGCGCAGTCATGGAGTATCAAGAGGAGCGTCAGCAGGTACACGATTTGTCGATATTATTGCGTTCTTCAGTTCAAAGCAGCTGCCTTTTTTTCAACTAGACCAGCTCCCATTACCAGCATTTCAGGCAAGCTTTTTCTATCTTCGTCTGATGCAGCGCCAATATGAATATCGCCTTTCCATAGCTCCCCAGCTACCACTCTAAGATCTAGGTCTGTCTGGGTGGTTCTTAAATCCTCATGCCCGACGTAGTGCCAGCGTTTTTTTTGAATAGGTACTTTTGATGTATAAAGCAGAAGGTCAAATCTGTCAGGCAATTCGTCGGGAAGTCTTTGCTCAGTAATCAGTTTTTTATATATTCCAAGCAAAATCGTGTCTTTGTATCGTTCTGATACATACAGAACCTTAGCTGGTGTAAAACCTCTTTCTACAGGGATCAATACGATGTCACCAACTGTCGTTTTCTTGAGCTTCACAGTCCGAGCCTCTTCAAAGTTTCATTAAATAACTGATCGGTCCCCGACTGCTCATAAAGTGGTGCATTCGGGTTCTCCGGGCGATAGGAGCGAATTTCGTTTTGTAGTGGAGTATGACGGTTCTGAGTTCTAGCACCACCAAAGAAATCCATGATCCGTTGCTCGAGTCCTTTCGCTTGAGCCTTACTCAGATTGTTTTCCCATAGGATTTGACCTATAAGCTCGTCCTTTCCTTCGGTGTCTGCATGCTTGGCGATCCTGGTAGGGGCATCACCTCGGCCAACATATTTTACGTTTCCTGCTTCGTCTTTCAAAACATATAGACCTTGTCCGTTAACCTTGTCATAAGACGCCCCTGTACCCCCAACTCCAGAGGGCATAGGAGGATTTGGTTCGCCTTGATTAACATGAGCATTACTCGCAGGATCTTCCACACCCACAGGAGGTGAGCAGGTTTCACCGCCCGGGCATTCACCGTTAAGTCCCAACGGATCCACCCACCCCGTAGGATTTGGCACGTACTGGTAGTTATTCAATCCACCCGCAAGCTTGATCGGATCCGGCGTCAAAAACCGTCCAGTGCCCGGATTGTAGTAGCGGTGCCGGTTGTAATGTAACCCCGTCTCGGTATCGAAATACTGACCCTGAAAGCGCAGAGGGTTGTCGATTTCTGCGACGTCCAGGGTTGCCAGATTGCCATATGCACGGTATTTCGCCGACCACATAATTTCGCCGCTGTAGTCGGTGAGTTCTTGAGGTGTGCCGAGGTGGTCGAGTTGGTAATAGAACGGCGTAGCCTTAAGGGGGCCTTCACCATCGAGCATCGCCAGTGGCCGGAAGCTGCCTGGTTCGTAAATGTAGGTGCGATAGCGATTCTCAGCGCTTTCGGCGATCAGGCGTTCACCTTGCCAGAGAAACTCTGTGGTTTGGCCATCAACGGTCTTCTCAATGCGGCGGCCAAAAGCGTCGTACTTGTAGCTTGCGGTGCTGCCACCGGGAAGGGTGACGCCGATCAAGCGATGCTGGCAGTCATAGCGGTATTCGGTGACCAGTTGCTGTCCGGCCCCACGACGTTCGCGGCTCAGATTACCGTAGGCGTCGTATTCGTAATGTCGGTCGCCTTGCATAAGCAGGCGATTACCTTTGACGTTGGCGAGGTTCGCAGACGGCAGATCGTTTTGACCGAGCAAGTTGCCTGCCGGGTCATGAGCGAATGTTTCGGGTGTAGCGCCGCGAACGCTGACCAGACGATCCAGTGGGTCGTAGTGGTAACTGCGGTTTCCTTTGCGACTGTCATCAATGCCGGCCAGGTTACCGTTGGCGTCGTAGGCGTAGCGGCGCTGGAACAGATTGCGCTCTTGCTGACCTACTGTGTGTGCTTGAAGCCTTCCCTGTTCATCGTATTGATATTGGCTAAGCAATACGCCTTGTTGGCGCTGCTGCTCGCGGCCAGCGTCGAACTGGTGCGTAGTCAGGCGCGAACCATTGAGGTCGATGCTGCTCAGCCGACCACCGGAGAGGTGGCGATAATCGAGTGTACTGCCATCAGGGAGTCGGCATTGGTTCAGTTGGCCAATGCTGTCGTACTCGTAACGCGTGGTGCCCCAACCTTGGTGCTCAGTGATCAGACGATCTTGTACGTCGTACTCATAGGCGAGGGGCCAGTGGCCGTCGTCGACGTTTACCAGGCGACCCAAAGCATCGTAGCTGTAATGGATTTCTTCGCCATCAGCGAGGGTTTTGACCAGCAAGCGGCCAGAGGTATCGCGCTGATACCCGGTCACCAGCTCACTACCGTCGTCACCAAACTCGGTTTTCTTCAACAGTTTGCCGTTGAGGTCGTACTCATAGGCGGTACGGCGCCCGTCGAAACCGGTTTCCTGCTGAATCAGCCCATTTGAGTAGTAATCGAGTTGATAGTGTTCGCCGCGTTCGTTTTCGATGTCGGTGAGCAGCAGGCGCGCGTTGTCGTAACGGTAGCGCAGTTGGCTACCGTCCGGATTGATACGACGGCTGACCAGATGAAGGTCGTCGGCGTATTCATAGCGAGTGATGCGCCCCAGTTCGTCGCGTTCTGCAGTGACGCGGCCGTATGGGTTGTAAGTGAACGCACGGGTAGCGCCGCCCGGCAGCGTGATTTGTGCCAGTCGATTGGCGGCATCCCATTGGTAATGGGTGATTGCTCCGGTTTCTGCCTGGCGGGTGATTTGTCTGCCGAGCGCATCGTAGCGGTACTTGCGCTGGCCGCCGTCCGGCAGGCACTCCTCCAGCAATTGGCCGAGGTTGTTCCAGACCAGTTGGTGGCGGCTGCCGTCGGGATGGCGGATCTCCAACAGGCGTCCTTGGCGATCATAGGTGTAGTGCGTCGAGTTGCCGTCCGGGTCGATTTGTTCAGTGATATCGCCCTGGTCGTTACGCCAGTAGATCCATTTGGCTGTACCACGATTCACCACACGGACAACGCCCTTGTAGTACTCGTAGGTGGTCGGCGCGTCTTCTGGCGGGATCACCGCGATCAAACGGCCGGCTTCGTTGTACTGATACTCCGTGACTGCCCCCATTGGGTCTTTTTCGGCGATCAGTCGGCCTTTGTCGTCATAGGCTTTTAAGTGCTCGGCACCATCCGGATCAACTTTGGCGACGAGTCGCGCCTTGTCATCGTGGGTATAAACCTCTTCGCTGCCATCGGCGTTGGTAACGGTGACGCTGCCTTTGTCATCCCACGCATAGCGCGCATCCATCTGAGAGAAGCTGGCCCAGTGATGGATGCAACGTGCGGACTTGCCTTCCTTTTCCCACTCCCAATAGAAGCTTGCGCCCCCGGCGAGTTGTCGCTCAAGGATGACGTTTTGCTCGTTGTAGGCATAACGCTCGGACTCTCCGAGAGCGTTTGTGGCTTTCACCAACCGATGATGAATATCGTATTCATAGGTGGTCAGCGTCTGAACGGTGTTCCAGGCGTCTTCGAGATTGTCCGCCGGTAGGAATTGCTGATAGTCGATGGCAACAATGTGCTTTCGGTCGTACCGGACAAGCAATGCACGACCAGCACCGTTATCCACGCGCTTGATTCGACCATGGATGTCACGGGTGATATGCAGGCGGTTGTCGTAGTTGTCGCTGATAGCGATCAGCGTTGCGCCTTTACTGTTGAAGCGGAAGTGATAGAACAGCGGCTTTTCGCCGGCCTGAGTCAGTACCAGCTCGGACGGATCGTCGCCAAGGAAGATGGCTGCTTCTGAAAGGCTATTGGTGATTGCCGGACGCTGTACGCTGGGCAGGGGAAATGTGGTGACCCGGTTTTCGTGATCGGTCCACACCACCTCGTCGCCATTGATGTCCACCCTTTGAGCGAGAGCGTGACTCCAGCCATAGCCTAGACCGCAGTCGATTTCAGCCGCGCTGGTTCGGTAGAGTCGAGTCCAACTGAATGGCAGCAGGCCACCGAGTTCACCGTCGGTAATGGTTAGCAGCTCTTCACCGGTGACCATCGAGACCGGGCAGCCGTTGGTGCAGGTCTTCTTCGCGCAAGTGGCGCTTTTGTCATCGGGTGTCTTGGACTGATCAGGAACGTCGTCGACTTTTTCTTTAGGTTGCAGAGTGGACTGGTTCTTTTTCTTGTCCCTAGGGAACGAAGAGGCGTCTTTGACTTCCTGTTTCGGAGTATCTGCAGTTTTAGGCAGTTGTTTTTTGGGCGGCAGCCCCTCTACATGGCTTTTGGGTTCAGCTTTCCGTGAGCCAGCTTTCGGCGCTTCGGTGGTGGCTTCATCGATTTTCAGCGCTGCGGTTTTGGCGGGCTTCATCGGCACATTCTTAGCGCTGGCGATGATGGGCTTCGACACTTCCGCGTGGGCGGGCAGGGCGTGTTTGTTGCTGAGTGTCATCAAAGTAGACGCAAGGTCTTCAAGGTACTTGACCGCTTCTCCCGATTTGACGGTGGACAGGACTTTGGTGCCCGCTCTCACGGCCAGTCCGGCGCCACCGGTCAGGCAGATGCCCACCAGTACGTTGATCAGGAATTCCGAGGCGATGGCAGTCATCACGTCGACAACCACCTGCGGCGGTAGCATGCCGACCCACGCCACAATAGCCGAGACGTAGACGAACATCAGCGGCTCGTCGCTTAGGATCAGCAACCCTGAAGCGATGGACTCTTTCGACGCAGCATAGAGCTTGTCGATTTCGATGTCCGAGAGATATTTTTTGAGTTTCGCGTAGTTTTTTTGCGGATTAGCGAGCAGCTCGAACAGGCTTTTGATGTCGTCCCACAGACGAAGCAGAGCTTTCTCAAAACCATCCAGTGCCCGTTTGAGCAAAATGACCGAACGCCCGGCACGGTCTGCCGCCGAGTAGCTGGCCCATTGCGGCTGAAACTTGCTCGACCATTCGCTTTGCAGCCAGCTGTCAAGTTTGCCGATAACGCCTTGATAGGAGTCATAGAGCGCTTTGACGTCGTTCTGCGAGACATTGGGAAAGAATGTGATGCGATAGGTCTGACCCTTCTTGCAGCCTTCAACCACCTTGATGCCGCTTGGACCGATCATGGTTTCGATAACCGGTCCGGTAACGTCGTCGTAGAAGGTGCCCTTGGTCACAGGCTCGAGTTTCACCGGAGTATTGCCGATAGGGACAAATCGCGCAGACTCAAACATATGGATCAGTGTGAAATCACCCACCAGTGGGCAGGTCGCATAGGTTTCCACGGCGCCGGTTTTAGTCTTGCGCTTAGTCACGCTGACTTCATTGCCGACCTTGAAAGTCTGGTCGACATCTAGCGCCCAGCCTGTCCAGAAACCGTCAGCCCAGTCCTTGTAATCGCTCAGGCAGTTTTTGAAGTCTTTGAGAATCAGGCTCACGTCAGGTGTTTTGGCATCCAGCACGCGCAGGACCAATGTACCAATCGGGGTATTCATGACGTGACTTCCTTTGTCAGCTCAGCGGCAAGACGCTCTGCCATTTCTTCTGTATTTGGGTTTTGGCGTACGAAGCGCTCGACCTTTCTACGCAGGTTGGCTTCGGGGAATTCGAAGTACAACTCCGGACAATCCTCTGATAGCCACTGCATCAGGTTCTCGACGACAGTGGTGTGATCCTTTTTAGCGAGGGCATCCAATAGCGTTTGGGGAATCTCCCACCAGGGCCACTCTTTTGCGGGAGGTACCGCTCTTCGGCCGACTTCGAGAGTCTGTCCGTTAATCAGGTAACGTTGGAACACGGGCAGCAACTCACCTGCGGTAGCACCTAAACCTTCGATGATCGGATGAAAATGTCGACCATCCCAGAACCTGAAAAACACTTCAGTAGCGTCCGGCATTTTTACCTGAGTCAGGCTGCGCAAATGCTCCAGCACCGTTTCCGGCGCGCAGGTAGATACCGCTAGCCAACCCCAATCCAAGGCATCGGTTTCAGTAATCCATTGCAGAAAACTGGCATTGGGGCTGATCTCGGCGAGATACGGCATTACGGGAAGCCAATCGGCGTAAGGCGTTCCACTCCAAATAGGCTGCAGTTGTGGTGCGGCATCTTGCTGATAGAAGGGCTTGAGCGGCTCGGCATCGCTCGCTGCGCTGACGATCAGGTACAGGCGCTCGCCAGTCTGCAGCGGCTGTTGCGCCAGCCAATCCTTGGGTGTCAGTCGATCAGATGGCACAGGCACCTGCCTTGCATTTTTCGCATTCTTCGCAGAACGGCGCGTTACGTTTGAGGGTGTTGATCTGGGCCGGTGTCAGGACCTGACCGGCCTTGTCGGCGTCGGCCTGTTTCAGCACGCCGGGCATCAGCGGGGCGGCGCCGGTGCCGCTGCCGGGGCTGCCGCCGGAGTTCATGTTGATCACCGGGCCGCTCATGGTCACGCCGCCGGCGTCGATCTTGATGAAGCTGCCGCCGCCGACCAGGGTCAGCTCGGCGCCGGCCTCCATCACCACTTTCATGCCGCTGCTGAGGTGGATTTCCTGGCCGGCGTCGATGAACTGGCCGGTGCCGATCTTGATGTGCTGGTTCACGCCAACGGTCAGGTGGTCGTTGGCGCGGGCTTCGACTTTGCGGTCGGCGTAGACAGTGTGGTGTTCTTCGGCCTTGAATTCGGTGTAGCTGTTTTGCTCGACGGTGTCGTGGCGTTCGTTGCCGACGCGGATCTTCTGGTCGTGCTCGATGTTCTCGTCCCAGTCGCGCTGGGCGTGCAGGTAGATCTGCTCCTGACCTTTCTTGTCTTCGATGCGTAGTTCGTTGTAGCCGCCACCGCCCATGGAACTCAGGGTCTTGAAGGTGCTGCGGGTCTTGTTTGCCGGCAGCTCATACGGGACGGTGTTTTCTTTGTGGTACAGGCAGCCGCTGATCAGCGGTTGATCGGGGTCGCCTTCAAGGAAGGTCACCAGCACTTCCATGCCGATGCGCGGGATGGCGATGCCGCCGTACTGGGCGCCGGCCCAGGCGCTGGAGACGCGCAGCCAGCAACTGGTCTTGTCGTCGGCCTGGCCTTCGCGGTCCCAGTGGAACTGGACTTTGACCCGGCCGTACTCGTCGCAGTGAATCTCTTCACCTTTGGGGCCGGTAACCACGGCGCTCTGGCTGCCGAGGATGCGCGGTTTAGGGTGGCGCAGCGGTGGACGGTTCGGCACGTCCCATGGGGTCGCCTGAAAGCGGTTGCGATAGCCCTGATGGAAATCGTCTTTGAGGGCAGTGGTGTCGCTGGTCACCGACTCTTCCAGCACTTGCGGCTGCTTGCCTTCGTGCAGGACTTCGGTCAGCAGCCACAGGTCATTCCATTTGGCTTTCGGGTGCTCGGTCAGGGCGAGGAAATGACCGCTGACCAGAAGTGGCTGATCACTCTTGCCTTCGGCGAGCTGGAAGTCGCTGCGGTGACGTTCGAGGGCGCGTTTGGCCAGGTGCTTGCCGCGCTCGCGGTCGATGAAGCGGCCCGGGTAGTCGTAGTCTTCGAGATCGGGCAGGGCGTCGCCGCGGTTTTCGCTTTCCAGCGTCAGGCGTGGTTTTTCGAAGTCGTAGTCACGGCGGGTGGTGCGGCTGGTGCGGGTTTCCAGGCGCAGGTCGAAGCGCTTGATCACCGGGTTGCTGGCGACCATGCCGGAGTCTTGCTGGTAGGCCACAGGCTGAAGTTTCGGGAACACTGTCTGGTCATCGCCGAACACCAGCTTGTGCGCCGTGGCACTGTGCTGGAAGTGGTAGTGAATACCTTCTTCCTCGCACAGGCGCTGGATGAAATGCAGGTCCGATTCATCGTATTGCACGCAGTAGATGCGCTCGGGATAGAAGGAACCGGTCTTGAATTCGTAGGCGTTGCTTTGAATGCCGTGCTCTTCGAGAACCATGCCGATGATTTTCGGCACTGTGAGGTTCTGGAAGATGCGTTGGTTGACGCGATGCGCCAGGTACGACAGTTGCGGGCGCAGGGTTACCGAATAACGGGTCAGGCGCTTGCCCGAGTCACCTTGCGCGGCGCGGTAGATCTGGCCGTGGATGCCGCTGCCATCGGGCGACAGCTGCAGAAAGGCCGGTTTGTGCAGCAGGGTTTCGAGGTCCAGCGACGGCTGCTCACTGACCAGCTCCACCTCAAAGACAAAAGGTTGGCTGATGGCTTCCCGGCCGGTCAGGGTAAACACCTGAAAATCGGCGGAGAGCCCTTCGATGGTCAGGGCAAAGTGGGTTTCATTGGCCGGCGCGAACATCCCTTGTTCCTCGTGCTGTACAGCGGCGTTCGTCGACAACCGCAAGGCGGTTCAACGCACGCGAAATTCTGGAGGGGCGTAAACAACATCGACCAGCAGGGCTGGTCGATGCTTGTAACGATCAGCCGTAATTAAACGACTGGAGCACGCCAGTCATCGGAACCCGAAGTACCGGATACTTCGTGGGTCCAGGTGATTTTACGGTAGGTGAACTGCACTTCTTCCAGGTGGGTGAAGTGCGAGTTGCCTGGATCCTGGCAGTTGTGCATTTTGTTGTTGATGGCGACGATGATCGCGTCTTCCAGTTTGGTGGTGTAGTAGTGCTCTTGAGTACCTTGAGCCGAAGTACGGTACCACTGGATAACGATTTCGCTCATGCGCTCGCCGGAGGTCAGAGCCGCTTGCAGCAGAGGCGAAGCCTTGTCGTAGACCTTGGTGATGATCACTGGCTTGTGAACGCGCTGACCGGTTGGCTGACCGGATTGTGGGTCACGCGGGATGATCACGTCGTGGCTGAAAGCCTGAACCATGACCTGGTCTTCGTGGCCTTCCTGGTAGGTGTTGCCAACGGAGTCGGCGGTGAAAGCGCCGGCAGTGATCAGGCCTTGTTTTTCGCCGGTAACCGACATGTACGCTGGTGTTGCCATGGGGTGCTCTCCTTGCGGATAAATTTAGGGTGCCCGGGAGGCGAAATCGCCCGGTGGGTGCCTGACTGTTATCAAGGAGCGTGCCAGGTTTGTCGAAGGGCCCGGCAGCCGGGGGTGAAGCGGCTCTAGCCTGCGTTATGACCGATGTTTTTTGCTGAATCGAGAGGGAAAGTGCGCAACTTCTTGCGCAGTACTGCGCAAGAAGTTGCGCACTTGGCTGTAAGCCACGCCAGTCAAGGCCTGCAGCGCGATGAATCGCCTTTTTCACCGAACGAGTGCGCAAGAAGTTGCGCAGTAAGGCCAAGTGCCAGCGTCGAGCGCTTGAAACGATTCGCCCTGCGCGACGGTCAATCACTCACGACCGCGCCAACGGCGTCTGCACCTTCCCCACAGCGAGTGAGAACGATATGAAAATCCTGATGGTTTTAACGTCCCACGATCAATTGGGTGATACCGGTAAGAAAACCGGCTTCTGGCTGGAAGAATTCGCCGCGCCGTATTACGTGTTCAAGGATGCCGGCGCGCAACTGACGCTGGCCTCGCCCAAGGGCGGCCAGCCACCACTGGATCCGAAGAGTGACGAGCCGGACGCACAGACTGCCGCCACCGATCGCTTTCGCAAGGACTCTGCTGCGCAGTCGGCACTGTCTTCCACGGTCAAGCTGGACACGATAAAAGCTGCGGATTTCGATGCGGTGTTCTATCCCGGCGGTCACGGCCCGCTGTGGGATCTGGCTGAAGACCGTCATTCGATTGCGCTGATCGAAGCGTTTTACAACGGAGGCAAGCCAGTCGCAGCGGTGTGCCATGCGCCCGGCGTGTTGCGCCATGCCAAAGGTGCGGACGCTCAGCCGCTGGTCAAGGGTAAGCAGGTGACGGGGTTTACCAACAGTGAAGAGGAAGCGGTAGGGCTGACCGATGTGGTGCCGTTTCTGGTGGAGGATGAGCTCAAGGCCAAGGGCGGGATTTTCTCCAAGGGCACGGACTGGTCGAGCTACACCCGTGAAGATGGATTGTTGCTGACGGGGCAGAATCCGGCGTCGTCGGAGGAGACCGCGTTCGCGTTGTTGTCGCGGTTGCGCTAGAGGTAAAAGCAAAGATCGCAGCCTGCGGCAGCTCCTACAGGGGAAACACATTCCATCTGTAGGAGCTGCCGCAGGCTGCGATCTTTTGATCTTTCAGCGCGAAAGCGCTGCCAGACACTCCTCAATCGAACGCCGCTGCGTCTCGGCATACAACCCCAGCTCATCAATGGTCGCGCGGCCCAAGGCCTGTTCGAATGCCTGGCGGTTAGAGTGTTCGCCATAGTGCGTCTGCGCTGTATCCCCAAGGTTCGATTGAAAAATCCCCGCCGCACTCACCGGCAGGAAATCTTCGTACACCAACGGTTCAGCTTTCACATGGCCCTCGCGGAGCAATTCCTCCAGCGATGCCGACGTTAGGCTACCCGCTGCCAGGCCTTTTTCCGTAGGGAAGTAGCGAAAATACGCCAGCTCCTGTTCGCGCATGCCGTCGACGCTGTCAGGAAATTCGCCAAAGTGCTGGGTCATCAGCGCGTTGTAGCGTGCGGCGTTGCCTTCGTTGGGGAAGTCACCGAGTTCATCGCGCGCGGCATTCAACAGGCGGTCATACAGCGCCCGGCCCTTGGACGTCAGCGCCGCGCCGCGTTGTTCGATCTCGCCGAAGCGCGCGCTGTGGCTGCCACGGGTGTTGTGCTGGTCGGTGAAAGTGATCGGCTCGTCGAGCGCCTTGAAACTGGTCTGGCGCAGGAGGATCGGACATTGCCGGCGCGGCGGGCCTTCGATCACCGCTTTCGGGGTGATGCCATGTAGCGGCATCTGCGCCTGGACGATGTCGATGTCCAGCGTGCGCGGGGTCAGGTGATTGATATGCGGGCCTTTGAACGCCACCACATCGGCGATCAGACGGTGCTGGGCGCTAAGGGTCTGGTACTGCGCGGCGGTGACGGTGGCGCTGTGATGCCAGCGAAAGGTCTCCAGGGCCTGCAGGACAAATTCCTCCGCTTCAGGCTCATTCAGCCCACCCGCTGACTCAGCCTGCTTGATCAGGTGCAAGGCGGTAGGGGTAAAGATCGAACGCTGGTTCAGCACCGATTCGGCAAACGCGCGCAGCTCGGGATCCTCGATCAGTTCCAGGCGCAGCAACGACGTGAATACTCGAAACGGACTGACCTGCAGCGCCGCTTCATGCACCGCGCGAAACGCCGTGGAGTGCACCGGCACACCCGCCGGGGTCAGGTCGTAATAACCCACCGGTTGCATGCCCATCACCGCGAACAGCCGGGCGAGGGTCGCCAGCTCTGTAGCCGTGCCGACGCGGATGGCGCCGTGGCGCTCCATGTCCAGCCGTTCGATTTCACCGGTACTGTCGAGCTGCCGTGCGATGTCCGGCTGAGCCGCCAGCACTTCGCGGTTGGTCTGTTCCACCAGTTCCATCAGCGCGCCGTACAACGGCACTTCTTCGCGGTACATGTCGGACATCGCTTTGGAGAAGCGTTGGCGGATCAGGTCGGGGCTGACGAAAGGCTGCACGGTCATGAAAAAAATTCCTGCCACGGTCACGGTTTGGATGGAGGAAAAGATCGCAGCCTTCGCCGACGGCGGCAAACGAAGAATCCTACGAACTTCATTCTGCCAACGACTGATCCACCAGTTCGATCCAGTGCACAACCTGCGTGCGTCCGGCGCCGGCCAGATGATTCTGGCAGCCGATGTTGGAGGTGACGATCAAGTCCGGGCGATCGCTTTCCAAGGCGTTGAGGCGGTTGTCGCGCAGTTGTCGGGCAAGGGTCGGTTGGGTCAGCGAATAGGTGCCGGCCGAACCGCAACACAAATGCCCATCCGGTACCGCCGTGAGGTTGAAACCCAGCCGGGTCAGCAGCGCTTCCACCGCGCCGCCGAGTTTCAGCGCATGTTGCAAGGTGCAGGGGCAATGCACGGCGATCCGGCGTTGGCTGGCGGCGCACAGTTTCTCCAGGGGCTCCCGGGCCAGGATCTGTACCAGATCCAGCGTCCGTTCGCTGATCTGCCGCGCCTTGTCGGCGTAGCGCGGATCCTGTGCCAGCAAATGCCCGTAATCCTTGATGAACGCGCCGCAACCGCTGGCCGTCTGCACGATGGCTTCCGCGCCGTTTTCCAGGTGCGGCCACCACGCGTCGATGTTCTGCCGCGCGCGGTCGAGGCCCTTGGCCTGGGCGTCGAGGTGATAGTCCAGCGCGCCGCAGCAACCTGCCTCGGCCACCGGCGTCACGCTGATCCCCAACCGATCGAGCACCCGCGCCGTCGCATCATTGGTGTTCGGCGACAGGCCCGGTTGCACGCAACCTTCGAGCAGCAGCACCCGCCGTGCGTGGCGCGGAGCAGGGCGTGTGCCGGACGTAGATGCGCGTTGCGGCAATTTGCTTTCAAAGATTTGCGGTAACAGCGGCCGGAACGTCGTGCCGACCCGCAACAAGCCCTTGAACACCCCGGGATTCGGCGCCAGTGCGCGCAGACCCTCGCGCAACAAACGCTGGGCGGCTGAACGCGGCACTGCTTGATCGACCACCGCCCGCCCGATATCCAGCAGGTTGTGATAGTCGACGCCGGAAGGGCAGGTAGTTTCGCAGTTGCGGCAGGACAGGCAGCGATCCAGATGCAGTTGTGTCTGCTCGGTAGCGGGAGCGCCTTCAAGCACTTGCTTGATCAGATAGATGCGTCCGCGCGGTCCGTCAAGTTCATCGCCGAGTAACTGATAGGTCGGGCAGGTGGCGTTGCAAAAACCGCAATGCACGCAGGTACGGAGGATTTTTTCCGCCTCGGCCGCACGCGGCAGTTGTCGGGACTCTTCGCTGAGGGTGGTTTGCATGGCTAGAACTCCGCGTACATCCGGCCGGGGTTGAATAGCCCTTGCGGGTCGAGTTGCGCCTTGAGTTGCCGGTGATAACGCATGAGCGCCGGGGCTAGCGGCTGGAACGGTGTGTCGCTGGCGCCATGGGTAAAGCAGGTGGCGTGGCCGCCGAGTTCCTGGGCGAGGATCTGAATGTGCTCGTGATCGGACTTCAGCCAGCGTTGCGCGCCGGCCCAGTCGATCAGTTGCTGGCCGGGCAAGTCCTGCGGCCCGAGATTGTTCGGCAGCGACAGGCGCCACAGCGGCAGGCCTTCGTCGAAAAAATTCAGGCGTTGCTCGTTCAGGTCGCGCCAGAACGTCGAATCCAGTGGTTCGCCGCCGAGCCGTTGATGCGCGGCGGTGACCGAACCTTCGCCGCCCTCAAGGCGCAGATACAGGCTTTGCCCGTCATGGCAGGCGCCGCTGATCGGCAGCGGTTGCTGGCCCCACTCGGCCAATCTGGCCAGCGCCCGCGCGCAGTCGATATCGAGACGGATGCTCAGGCATTGACGCGGTTTCGGCAGGACTTTTAGCGAGACTTCGGTCAGCACACCGAGGCAGCCGTAACTGCCGGTCAACAGGCGCGACAGGTCGTAGCCGGCAACGTTTTTCATCACCTCGCCACCGAACCGCAAGTGCTCGCCGAGGCCAGTGATGACCCGGGTGCCGAGGACAAAATCGCGCACCGAACCTGACCATGGCCGCCGTGGCCCGGACAGCCCGCTGGCGATCATCCCGCCCACCGTGGCGCTGTCGCCGAAGGCTGGCGGCTCGCAGGGCAGCATCTGCCCGGCCTCGTCGAGCGCCGCGAGCAACTCGCGCAGCGGCGTGCCGGCGCGCACGCTGACCACCAGCTCGGTCGGTTCATAGCGCACGATGCCGCGATGCGCGCGGACGTCGAGCACTTCACCGGCCACCTCGCGGCCGAGAAACGCCTTGCTGTTACCGCCCTGTATCTTCAGCGGCGTGGCGTTGGCCCGGGCCTGGTTGACCTGCTCGAGCAGCGCGCTGCTGGCGTCGGAATCAGCCATCAGAAACGCTCCAGTTCGGGGAATGGCAGTTGCCCGGCATGAATGTGCATGGCGCCAAATTCCGCACAGCGATGCAGAGTCGGGATGTTCTTGCCAGGATTGAGCAGGCCTTGCGGGTCGAACGCGGCTTTTATCGCGTGGAACAGCGTCAGTTCAGCGCTGTTGAACTGCGCGCACATCTGATTGATTTTCTCGCGGCCGACTCCGTGTTCACCGGTGATGCTGCCGCCAACCTGCACGCACAGTTCGAGAATCTTCCCGCCTAACGCTTCGGCGCGATGCAGTTCGCCGGGCTGGTTGGCGTCGAACAGAATCAGCGGGTGCATGTTGCCGTCGCCGGCATGAAACACGTTGGCCACGCGCAAGCCGTATTCGGCGCCGAGGCGGGCGATGCCGTGCAACACGCCGGGCAATTCGCGGCGCGGGATGGTGCCGTCCATGCAGTAGTAGTCCGGCGACAAGCGGCCAATCGCCGGAAAGGCGTTTTTGCGCCCGGCCCAGAAGCGCATGCGCTCGGCTTCATCGCGGGCCTGCCGCACTTCGCTGGCGCCGGCCTGGAGCATGACCTCGCGCACTCGCAGGCAATCGTCGTGGACATCGGCTTCGACGCCATCGAGTTCGCACAACAGGATTGCCTCGGCATCGACCGGGTAACCGGCGTGAATGAAGTCTTCAGCGGCGCGGATCGCCAGGTTGTCCATCATTTCCAGGCCCCCGGGAATGATCCCTGCGGCGATGATGTCGGCCACGGCGCGGCCAGCCTTTTCCACCGAGTCGAAACTGGCCAGCAAGACCTTGGCGAGCTGCGGTTTGGGCAGCAGTTTGACCGTGACTTCGGTGATGATCCCGAGCAATCCTTCGGAGCCGGTAAACAGCGCCAGCAAATCGAAACCCGGCGAGTCGAGGGCCTCGCTGCCCAGTGTCAGACGTTCGCCCTCGATGGTCAGCACTTCGATTTTCAGCAGGTTGTGCACGGTCAGGCCGTACTTGAGGCAATGCACGCCACCGGCGTTTTCCGCGACGTTGCCGCCGATCGAGCAGGCGATCTGCGACGACGGATCCGGCGCGTAATACAGGCCGTACGGCGCGGCGGCCTGGGAGATCGCCAGATTGCGCACCCCGGGCTGAACCCGCGCGGTACGGGCCGCCGGGTCGATGTGCAGGATGTTGTTGAAGCGCGCCATCACCAGCAACAGACCTTTTTCCAGCGGCAGCGCGCCCCCCGACAATCCGGTGCCGGCACCCCGGGCCACCACCGGCACGTTGTGTTGATGGCAGAGCTTGAGCAGGGTCTGCACCTGATCGAGTCGCCGGGGCAGGGCGACCAGCATCGGCGTGGTGCGATAGGCCGAGAGGCCGTCGCATTCGTAAGGCTTGAGTTCGTCTTCGCGCCAGAGCAGGTCGAGGTCCGGGAGGGCGCGCTGCAGGGTTTTCAGCAACTCGGCCTTGTTCACTTCCGGCAGCGGGCCGTCGAGGCGTTCGTCGTAGAGAATGTTCATTTCGACCCCATCGGCGGACGTGATTACCTGTGGTGAGGGGATTTATCCCCGATGGCTGCGCAGCAGCCCCAACCCAGAGAATGCGGTGTGTCTGATTCAGCTTAGTGCTGGAACTGGGGCTGCTGCGCAACCCATCGGGGCGGTGCGACGTTTCGCTGAATCCCCTCACCACAATAAATTCCCTCATCACAAGGATAGTGTTGGGACTCATCGCTGATTGCCCAGAAACTCCCGATACAACCGCGCGGTGTTCCCCGGTTGTTCGACCATCGGCATGTGTCCGACACCGTCCCACACTTCGACCCGCAGATTGGCGATGCCCTTGCTCCACACCGGCACGCTGCTGACGTCGATCAAGCGATCCTTGCGCCCCCAAAGCAGCAGCGCCGGGCATTTGATATCGGCCAGTTTCGGCTCCATCGGCGGGCTGGCGCGGAAGTCGCGGAAGATCTCTTCCAGTTCATCACGCTGGCGTTCGTATCGCTGAGCGATGGCGTCCAGCACCAGCCCGGGCACCCAGGGTGGCGAGGCCATGGTCATTGCGTAAAACTGGCGGAATTCTTCCCGGGAGTTGATCAGGAACGGGTTATGCCCACGGGCCAGATGACGCTCCATGTCGCTGGCCTGCGGCGCGGTGACGCCAGCCGGGTCGATCAGTGCCACCGAGGCAATCCGCTCCGGGTAAGTTGCGGCCAGCCATGCCGCGATGTAGCCACCCATGGAGTTGCCGATCACGTGGACTTTCTCCACGCCGCAGACGTCCAGCAGCTGGATCATGCGCTTGGCCTGCAGCGCAATGTCGTAGCCGCCGCCGGCCTTGAACCCGGTTTCCCCATGGCCGGCGATGTCCGGAATGATCACCCGGTACTGGCGGACAAAATGCCTGGCAAAGCGCAGCCACAGATTCTTCTCGGCGCTGTAGCCGTGCAGCATCAGGATCGCGCTGGCCGCTTCATAGGGACCACCCTGCCAGGTCGAGACGGTCATTTCGGCAATCGGCACCTCGATTTTGTGCAACTTGTACAACTTGGCCTCGAGCGCCGTGCTCAGGTCGTACAACCAATGGCCGATCGCTGGATAACTCAACCAGCTCCAGGCCACGAAAACCGCGAGAGCGACAAACAGCACAAGCATCGACGTCTTCCTTTTACGTGTTCAGGACAGAATGTGGTCAGCCGGTTTCAGCGTCCGGGTCAACCGGTAGTAGCTGAAACTGAAGCCCGGAAATATCGCGATCACATGACCGCTCTTGCTCTGATACCAACTGTGACAGCCGCCGGACTTCCACACCGTGCGTTCCATCTCACGGTGGATCATTGCAGTGTAGGTACGTTCCGCCTCGGGGCGCACTTCGATGCTGTGCAGGCCTTTTGACTGCAGGGTGTCAATGCAGTCGAGGATGTAGTTCATCTGCGCTTCGATGATGAACAGCGCCGAGGTATGTCCGATGCCGGTGTTGGGCCCGGTGACGATAAACAGGTTGGGAAAGTCCGGCAGGCTGGTGCCCAGATAGGCGCGTGGGTATTGCGCCCAGACGTCCTTGAGCTGCACGCCGTGCTTGCCAGTCACCGGGTAGGAGACCACGCCGTCGGTGGCGTCATAGCCGGTCGACCAGACGATCAGATCGACGTCGATGTGCTGGCCGTCCGTGGTGGTGATCCCGGTTTCATCGATTTCGGCGATGCCTTGTTCGCGGCTGTGCAACGTGACGTTGGGCCGGGTCAGCGCCGGGTAATAGGTGCTGGACAGCAGGATGCGCTTGCAGCCGATGGTGAAGTCCGGGGTGAGTTTTGCGCGCAATACCGGGTCCGGCACCTGTTGCTTGAGAAAGCGCAGGGCCTGACGCTGAACCAGGTGAATCGCCGGTTTCGAGTATTTGAAGGCGATCACCCGGGTTTCGAATTGCCAGTAGAGCAGCCAGCGCAGCAGCTTGTACGCCGGTTTGACACCCAGCAGCCAGCGCTGGAAAGGCCCGAACGTGCGATCGGCGCGCGGCAGCACCCAATGTGGCGTGCGCTGGAACACGTGCAATTGCTCGACTTCGGCAGCAATCGCCGGAATCACCTGGGCGGCACTGGCGCCGCTGCCGACGATGGCCACGCGTTTACCGCGGTAGTCGTAGCTGTGATCCCAATTGTTGGTATGAAAAGTCTTGCCCTCAAAGCGATCCTGGCCGGGGAAGGGCGGGATCACCGGTTGGCTCAACGGCCCGGAGGCGTTGATCACGAACTGCGCGTAAAAAATCCCCTTGCTGGTATGCAACGCCCAGCGCTTTTCGGCGTCGTCCCATTCGATGCGTTCGACGTTGGTTTGCAGCGCCACGCGCTCGCGCAGGCCGAAGCGCTCGATGACGTGTTCGGTGTATTGGTGCAGTTCAGCCTGGGCGGCGAACATCTGCGTCCAAGGAAATGGCGCAAACGACAACGAGTACAGCGGTGACGGCACATCCACCGCCGCGCCGGGGTAGGTGTTCTGGCACCAGGTGCCGCCGAAAAAGTCCCTTCTTTCCAGCAAGCGAAAATCGTCGATTCCGGCCTTGAGCAAGTTGACCGCCGCGCATTGGCCGCCAAATCCGCTGCCGATGATCAACACTCGGTAGGTCTGCATGGGCCTCCTTCTTATAGTCGTTTTTCCGTTTTCGTCCTTTCAGGTATAGCTAAAAATTTGCCCTGTGCGCGACGGCGATGGCGCGGTATTCAGCGGCTGGCCGGTGATAGCTATTTAACGGCTGCCTGTTAGACTTCCAGCACATCCGTCTGACGGTGTTCGCAGGTTCCGTTGAGTGGTCGAGGCCCTTATGCGAAACAAGGGGGGAAAGGGACTTTCATTGGCCAGGAGGCTTTATACATCGCGAACCCTCGGGCTGGTGCTGGGGCTGTTGTGCGTGAGCGCGGCGATGTACCCGCTAGACCCGCCGCTGTGGGTCTGGGCGTTGATGCTGTTCAATGGTCTGCTCTGGCCGCACCTGGCGTTTCAATGGGCCCGTCGTGCCAGCGTTCCTTACCATGCGGAACACCGCAATCTGTTGGTTGATGCCTTTATGGGCGGCTTCTGGGTCGCCGCCATGCAGTTCAATCCGCTGCCCAGTGCCACGACCATTTCGATGATGGCGATGAATAACGTCGCCATCGGCGGATTACGTTTTCTCGCGGCGGGTCTTGCCGCGCAGGTTCTTGGTATCGGCGTCGGCCTGGTGGTTTTCGCCCCGGCGTTCATCCCGCAAACCTCGCCTCTGCAGCTTTATGCCTGCCTTCCGTTGCTGATGCTGTACCCGCTGGCGCTGGGCTGGATCTGCTTTCGCCAGGCCTACACGCTGGGTCTGCACAAGCGTGAGCTACTGGCCCTGAGTCGCACCGACAGCCTCACCGGACTGCTCAATCACGGCGCGTGGAAGGATCAACTGGAAATCGCCTTTCAACGTTGCCGCCGGCAGCAGCAGGGCGCAGCGATCGCGTTGATCGACATCGATCACTTCAAGGCGATCAACGACACCTACGGGCATGTGGCGGGTGACATCGTGCTGCGCCAGTTGAGCAAAATGCTCAAGCAGAACCTGCGCGCTGCGGACGTCGCCGGGCGCTATGGCGGGGACGAGTTTTGCGTGATCCTGCCTGACCTGCCGCTGTTCAATGCCGCGCAGGCCATGGAAGCCTTGCGCGAGCGTTTCGCCACCCTGGGTTACGAGCAGAACCCGGCGCTCAAGGTCAGTCTGAGCATTGGTCTGGCGGCTTACGAACCGGCACACGGCGACGCGACCCGTTGGCTCAATGATGCGGATCAGGCGCTGTACGAGGCCAAGGCGACCGGGCGCAATCGGGTGATCTGCAACAGTGATGATCTGCCGAAGCAGGAACTGCTCGATTCGGTCTGACTGCCCAGCACAATTTCCTCCTACAGGTGTTCGGTGTCGGCCGCAGAGATGTCGCATCCGGTGTAGAGCCTTGCGTCGATGTCAGGTACGGTTCAATACCCCCCGACGCGAAACAAGGATCGATTCATGACGTTCTCATTTTCCCGCTCGCTGCTGGCCGCCAGCCTCGGCCTGTCCCTCGCCTTCAGCGCTGCCGGTGCCTTTGCCGAACCGCACAAGCAAGTGCTGACGGATGCCGAGCAATATCAACCCGAAGCCCTCAAACTACTGGAACGGCTGGTCAACATCGACTCAGGTTCCGGTTATGAACCGGGCCTGAAACAAGTCAGCGAGATCGCCATCGATGAGCTTAAGAAGCTAGGCGCCACCATCGAGCTGGTACCCAATACCCCGGAAAAATCCAACCACGTGTTGGCGACCTTCAAGGGCACCGGCAAGGCAAAAATCCTCTTGATGGCGCACATGGACACGGTGTTCAAGGAAGGCTCCGCCGCCGAGCGCCCGTTCCACATCAAGGACGGTCGCGCCTACGGGCCGGGGGTGATGGACGACAAGGGCGGCATCGTCGCCGGGATCTACGCGCTGAAGATTCTGAAGAACCTCGACTTCAAGGACTACGCGCAAATCACCTTCCTGCTCGACGCCAGCGAGGAAACCGGCTCCGACGTTGCCACCGACCTGATCAAGAAAACCGCCAAGGCTCACGACGTGACCCTCAACCTTGAACCTGGGCGTCCGGCCGATGGGTTGGTGGTATGGCGCAAAGGTAGTGCGACGGCGCTGGTCGAGGTCAAAGGCAAGGCGGCGCACGCCGGAGTCGCGCCGGAACTGGGGCGGAACGCGGCGATGGAAGCGGCGCACCAGATTCTGCAACTGGGCAAACTCGGCGACGAAGCGAAGAAAACCACGATCAACTTCACCGTGCTCCAGGCCGGTGATCGCACCAACGTGATCCCGGATCACGCTACTGCCAAGGCTGACGTGCGTGCGGCGGTGCCGGAAGAGTTCGACCGGATCGAGAAAGACCTGGCGCGAGTGTCGCAGGACAAGCTGATCGCTGAAACCGAAGTCACCACCAGCCTCAAACGCGGGTTGCCGCCGATGCCGCAGACGGCAGAGTCGGATCGCTTGATGGCCATGGCGCAAGCGATTTACGGCGAGATCGGCCGCAAGCTGACCGAAGAGGGCAGTGGTGGCGCGGCGGATGCCAGCCTGTCCGCCGGGGTGGGTACGCCGACGCTGGACGGTTTCGGAATTGTCGGCGGCAATATCCACACGCCTGAGGAATACGCCGAAGTGGCGAGCGTGACACCGCGGATTTATCTGTTGTCGCGGATGATCATGGAACTGGCCAAGCGCTGACTCCCTCGGATTGGCGGTGCTGCAACTGACGCCTTCGCGAGCAAGCTCGCTCCCACAATGGATCTGCGCCGAACACCACTGCTGTGTTCACTGAAGATCCACTGTGGGAGCGGGCTTGCTCGCGAAGGCGGCGGGTCAGGCTAAATGGGTGTTGAATGTGCCGACGTCATCGCGAGCAGGCTCACTCCTACATGGGATCTGTGTTCAACACCACTGCTGTGTTCACTGAAGATCCACTGTGGGAGCGAGCCTGCTCGCGAAGAGGCCAGTCCTGACCGCAGCTTATTCCTTGACGCTCATGTATTCCTTCGCCCACAGAATGTAATCCTCAGGCTGGGTATAGGTGTGCGTCAGCTCGGTGGCGCTCAGGTCCGAGGCCTGGGTGAAGATCTGGCGTTGTTCGCGCAGGCTGTCGTAGGTCGCCTTGATCGCGGCGAAGTAGGCGCCGTGGCCGTCGATGGTCACGCGCACCCCGAGTTCGGCCAGGCGCTTGTCGTCGCGCAGCGCCGGGTTGCCGTAGGTCACCAGCATCAGCGGGACCGTCAGGTGTTCGGCGATTTGCTCAAGCTGATCGAAGTCCTGCACCCCGACCATGCAGATGCCGTCGGCACCAGCGGCCTGATATTGCTTGGTGCGGCTGATGATTTCCTGATTCGGCAGAATCCCGGCATTGGTGCGGGCGATGATTGCCATTTCCGAATCAACCCGGGCTTCCAGCGCCGCGCGGATCTTGCCGACGCCTTCGGCGACCGAGATCAGGTCAGTGGATTTACGGCCGAATTGCGCCGGCAGCAGGGTGTCTTCGATGGTCAGGGCGGCGACGCCGGCGCGTTCCAGTTCAACGATGGTGCGCATCACGTTGAGGGCGTTGCCATAGCCGTGGTCGGCGTCGGCGATCACTGGCAACTGGGCGACGCGGCCGATGCGGGTGGCCTGTTCGGCGAACTCGCTGAGGGTGATCAGGGCAAAGTCGGGGGCGCCCAGCACCTGCAACGAGGCCACGGAGCCGCCGAGGATCCCCACTTCAAAACCCAGGTCAGCGGCAATGCGCGCGGACATCGGGTCGAACACCGAGGCGGTGTGGTAGCAGGTGTCGGAAGCCAGCAATTGACGGAAGTTACGGCGCAAATCTTGATGGGAAAGCCTGGTCATACGAGTTCCACCAATACAAAGGAATGGAACGGCTTGAGCAAAGGTGTCAACGCCGAAGAATGAAAAGGCTATCACGCGAATGGGTCAAGGTTCATGACGAATTTGCGAGTGAGGCGTTGATAAAGGATCCAGCAGCTGAAAGGTTTCATCTGCAATCAGCGGATTTTCACTGGCAAAACCGCGGATCAGGCGGCTACCGCCTGCTGCTGTTGCCTGGGCAGCAGCACCGCGCGCACCGAATTGCCCGGTTGCAACTGCAAGCGCTTGGCGGTGAGGCGATCGACCACCAGGCTATTGCCGACCAGACGACCGGGGGCCACGGTGATGCGGCAGTTCTCCAGGCGCCGGTTATGGATCAGCCACAACGGTGCCTGTTCGTCCGGCGTGCCGAGGCTCAGGGTCAGCGCGAGGCTGTCGCGCACGGTGCGGATGTTGCCGATCGGGGCCTCGATCACCGGGCCGCCATCGAAGATGTCGATGTAGCCCTTATGCGTAAAGCCTTCTTCGCGCAGGATCTTCAGCGCCGGTTCGGTGTTGGGGTGCGGCTGGCCGATGACGGCTTGTGCCTGCTCGGTGAGCATGCAGGTGTACAACGGCTGGCGCGGCATCAGTTCGGCGATGAATGACTTGTTGCCCAGCCCCGACAGGTGGTCGGCATGGCTGAAGTCCATCTTGAAAAAATGTCGGCCCAGGCTGTCCCAGAACGGCGAGCAGCCGCGTTCATCGGCACTGCCACGCAGTTCGGCGATCATCTTCTCGCCAAACAGCTGTGGAAATTCGGCCACGAACAGCAGGCGCCCCAACGACAGCAATCGACCGTTGCTGCCATGGCGATGCTGCGGATGCAGGAAAAGCGAACACAGCTCCGACTGGCCGGTCAGCTCATTATTGAGAAACAGCGTGGGGATCTGCCGCGAAATACCGAGATCCGGTGCCGAACTTACGGTCAGGCCCACCCGATAGTTGTACCACGGCTCCCGCAGGCCTACCGCGCCGGTCAGGGCGCTGACGCCGACCACACGCAGGTCGTCGTCTTCGAGCACGAACAGATAGTCGGCGTCGGCCCGTTCAACCTGTTCGGCGAACGCGCGCTGAGCCCAGCGCACCCGGTGGGCGAGGCGATCCTCATTGGCCGGCAGGGTGGTGAACCCCGGCCCGGCCTGTTGCACCAGGGTCATCAGCGCTGGCAGGTCGCTGACTTTGACCGGACGGACGATCATGCGGTAACTCCTTGTACGCGCCTGTTCGGGCACTGTCGTTGGGTGTGCAACCGGGCGCGGTTCACAGCGCTGTGAGCCTGATCGTGCTGCCAGCGGTGACCTTCAGCGCCGCGCACAGGGCTGGCGTCAGCGACAGCGGTTGATCGGGCTGGTAATCCAGTTCGGCGACGATGGCCCGGAAACCGTGCAGCGCGTCGTTGCTCAGCAGGTAATGGCCGCGGGCGTCGATCTTTGCCTGTTCGCGCACGCTAGCGGTCTGGCTGCGGACGATCGAACGGATGTTCGCGGTGCGCGCATACAGGGTCGGGCCGGCGTCGAACAAATCGATGTAGCTGTTGGTTTCAAAGCCTTCGCGCTCGAGGATGTCGAACGCTTCCTGGCCGTCCGGGTGAATCCGGCCGATGCATTCCTGCGCTGCCGGAGGCAGCATCGGTACGTAAATCGGGTATTGCGGCATCAGTTCGGCGAGAAACGTGCGGCTTTGCAGACCGCACAGGCGTTCGGCCTCGACGTAGGGCAGGTCGAAGAAGTGTTTGCCCAGTGCGTCCCAGAACGGCGAATGACCGTTCTCATCGCTATAGCCGACGATCTCGGTGATCACCGCATCGGCAAAGCGTTGTGCGTGAGCGGCGATGAACAGCAGCCGTGCCCGCGACAGCAATTCGGAAAAGGCGCTGCGCACCAGTGCGTTGTCGATGTGAAACCCGCGCAATAGCGTGTGTCCGCTGAGGTCGTGACACAGTGACAACGCCGGCACCCCGTGCTCGATGTTCAGTTCCCGCGAAGCACTGGTGAAGTGGCGATTGCGCAAGCTGTAGAACGGTTCGTTGAAACCGGCCGTGGCGAGGATCTCCGAGCAACCGACCAGCCGTTGAGTGTCGAGGTCTTCCAGCACGAAGAAGTAGTTCTCCGGGCCTTGCGCCTGAATGTCGTTGTCGAACGAGGCACAGGAGCCGGCGATTTTTTCGCGCAGGCGTTCGCTGTCGTCAGGCAGCGACTTGACGCCGACCAGACTGTCGCGGGCCAGTTGCTGCAATTGCGGCAGGTCGGTTGGCTCGACTGGGCGTAAGACCAGCATGGATGCACTCCTGTATCAAAGGGTCCGGTGATCCCCACCGAACCTGACTATCACTGTCGGTTGCCACGCTTTAAAGCGGCGGTCGCCTGATTTGATGTCAGACGCCGCTCTTTTTCTTGTCAGCCATTGCTCGGGTCAGGCAGCGCTGTGCTGGCGCCGAGCTTGTTCAGGAAGAACAGGTACACCAGACCCAGCGCAATCCAGATCAGGCCGAGTTTCTGCGCATCGACGCCCATGTTGTACATGATGGCGGCGACGATGATGAAGCCGATCACCGGGCAG
Organism: Pseudomonas sp. MWU318; assembly: GCF_016756945.1. Taxonomy (NCBI): domain Bacteria; kingdom Pseudomonadati; phylum Pseudomonadota; class Gammaproteobacteria; order Pseudomonadales; family Pseudomonadaceae; genus Pseudomonas; species Pseudomonas sp. MWU318. Next base: position 13,563 of record NZ_JAESJL010000008.1, on the reverse strand, counting down.
ATCAGATGGCGTACGACCTGACCGGACTTCTGCCGACGCCAGTAGTAGTTGATCACTGTCAGGTGCAGCAGCATGAAACCGCTGAGTGCACCGAAGTTGACCAGCGAAGTCAGGGTGTCGACCGAATTGATGAACAGGTAGCAGATCACCAGCGACAGCACCGCCACCAGATAAATGCTCAGGTACGGGGTGTTGTGCTTCGGGTGCACCTTGGCCAGCACTTTCGGCAACTTGCCATCGCGGGCCATGCCGAACAGCAGGCGCGACACTGCCGCTTGCGAGGTGATCGCCACCGCGACGCCCCAGGCCAGCGCCGTGGCGACACCGGTCAGGGTGGCCAGCCAGCTGCCAGCGGCGATTTCGGCGATTTCATAGAATGCGGTGTCGGCGGACTTGAAACCCATGCCAGCAGCCAGATCGGTGGCGATCCAGGTCTGTACGACGAAAATCACGCCCATCACCACCAGAGTGATCAGCGCTGCGCGGCCGACGCTGCGGCCCGGATCGCCCTTGATTTCTTCGGCGAGGGTCGAGATCGCATCGAAGCCGAGGAATGACAGCACCGCAATCGACACCGCTTGCATCAGCAGGGCGAAGTTGAACGTTTCCGGGTGATACAGCGGCGCCAGGGTCAGCTCGCCGTTGCCGCCGCCGTTGTGCAGGGCGTTCCAGGCGTAGAACAGGAAGATTCCCAGTACCACCAGCTGCGCCAGCAGGAAGATGATGTTCATCCGTGCGGTGAAGGTGATCCCGCGCAGGTTGACGAACGTCGCGCTGACCAGAAACGCCAGAATGAAGCCGACCTTCGGAATGTCCGGGTACAGATGGTTCAGGGCCATCGCCGCGTAGACGTACAGCAGCGGTGGAATCAGCAGGTAGTCGAGCAGCATCAGCCAGCCGGCGATGAAGCCGACGTGTTGATTGAGGCCGCGTTGCGCGTAGGAATACACCGAACCGGCGACCGGAAACGCCTTGGCCATGCTGCCGTAGCTCAGCGCGGTGAACAGCATCGCGACCATGCCGATGATGTAGGCCAGCGGCACCATCCCGGGCGCCTCGGCATTCACGTAGCCATACACGCCGAAGGGGGCGATGGGGATCATGAAGATCATCCCGTACACCACCAGGTCGGTCAGTGTCAGGCTACGTTTCAACTCCTGTTTGTAGCCGAACTCTTCTATTTCCATGAAGCGCAACTCCTTGTCAGCCTATCCAGCGTTTTTAGTTGTTATGTCGATCCATCGTTACAGCGTCAGCAGTCTTGCAGCATTCTTTACAGCAGCGGCGCCAGGCGCTCGGCCCACAGCGAAACCGCCTCTGGACTGCGCAGCAGATCGTTGCGCACCTCGATCAACACCGATTCCAGCCCCCGGGCATCGCCGTGCACCGGAACGGTCATGTCACCCAGCGGATCAACCCGGTACGGCTGGTTGCCCGCGACTTTCAGCGGGTGCTGGCCGAGGCCGTCGATTAACCGTTGCGCATAGGCGCCGGCCTGTCCGAACAGCACGCCGACTTCCAGTGGGCGCGGCTGGCCGTAATACACCGGAGTAAAACTGTGAATCCCGACCACCCGCACCGCCTGGCCTTGTGCGACGCGCTGGTCGATCAGGGTCTGCAGCCGCGCGTGAAACGGTTTGAACAGGGTCTGGCGCCGGTATTCGCGAGTGGCTTCGTCCAGTTCGCGGTTACCGGGCACCTGATAAATCTCGCTCTGCGCCGGAATGCTGTCGGGGGCATGTCGGGGCCGGTTGAGGTCGATCAGCAGCCGTGAATAGTTGGCGCTCAACAGCGTTGCGCCGAGTGTCTCCGACAGCTTTTCAGCCAGTTGCAGTGCGCCGATGTCCCAGGCGATGTGCTCGCGCGCGGCTGCATCGTCCAGGCCCAGATTGTTCAGGGCCTCGGGGATGTAGCGGCTGGCGTGCTCGCACACCAGGATCAACGGATGCGATGAATCTTCGCGGCTCAGGTTGTAGACCGGGCGGGTGTACAACCCCAGCTCGGCGGATTCAGTACAGGCGTGCATAGTGCTCACACAGGTCAGCGGGCGAGAGCTGTTCCGTCAGCGCCAGTTCCTCGGTTTTAAGGGCGTGGTAAGTGTCGAGCAACGGCTTGGGCAGCCATTGATTGAAGGCTGCACTGTCACGCAGGCAATCCAGCGCCTGGGCCAGCGAGGCGGGCAGGGCCACAATGCCCCGGGCCTTGCGTTGCTCGTCGTTGAGTGAATCGGGAATTTCATCGGTGATCGCGTTCAGCGCCAGACGCTGTTCAATGCCCAGCCGTCCGGCGATCAGCAGTGCGGCCATCGCCAGATGCGGCGAGGCGGTGGCGTCCATGGCGCGAAATTCCAGGTTGTACTGCGCCGCCACGGATTTGCCGCCCAGGCTCACGGTCGGACAAATGCGCAGCGCCGCTTCACGGTTCTGCAGCCCCAGACACGCATAGGACGCGCTCCAGTGGTGTGGCTGCAAACGCTCGTAGGACACCGGTGTCGGCGCGGTGAACGCACACAGCGCCGGCAGGTAATGCAGGATCCCTGCGGCCCAATGCTGGCCGAGGGTCGACAGACCGTTGCTGGTGCCGGCGTCGTACAGCAGCGGCAGACCTTGCAGGTCGAGCAGGCTGACGTGCAGGTGCACACCGTTGCACACCGCGTCGGCCTTGGTTTTCGGCGCGAAGCTGACGTCGACGCCCATTTGTCGGGCGATTTCGCGGGTGATCTCGCGCACGTTGACCGCACGATCCGCCGCCGCCACGCCGAGGGTTGGCCGGCAGGTGATTTCGTATTGGTGCTTGCCGTATTCGGGCAGGAACATTTCCGGCTCGACACCGCCGGCGCGCAGGGCGCTCAGCAGCCAGCCGCCGAATTCGGCACCCTGACGCTGGGCTTCAAGGGAAAACGCCAGGTGTTCGGCGAAGCCGGTATGCAGGTTGAATTCGTGTTCGAACGCCGCGTTGACCCGCAAGCCGAGGTCGTCGCGATAGCGCTCGATTTCATCGCGCAACAACGTGCGCGGGCAAGCGCTCCACGGCCGGCCATCGGTCTCGCGGATGTCGCCGTGGATGAAGTCCAGCGCCGGTGCTGCGGCGTCCGGGCCATTACCGACCGTCACGCGACTGGCCAAATCGGGAATCAACCGCAAATCACCGTAGGCGCCCCACGGGTTGGTCGAGGCGATGATGTCTTGCGGGGTCAACGCGCTGTTGGCCGGTACCCAGCCGCACCCGGCCGCTTGATAATGCTCCAGCTGATCGGTGGGAAACGAGCGGCCACGGGTGATGCCGATCAGGTCGGTGGTGACGATGGTGGTCATCGGCAACGGCGTCAGGCGCTCGCTCATGGACGCATCTCCTGCAAGCGGCCGAGCACGGTTTGCGTGTCGCTGATCCAGCAGTAGCCTTTGATCGCGTTGAGGCAGGCGTCATGCCGCGCCGGGGTGTAAGTGGCGCAGGCGTCTTCGACCAGCGTCACCAGATAGCCACGGTCGGCGGCATCCCGCACGGCCATGTCGACGCACTGGTCGGTGACGATGCCAGCGATGATCAGGTGACGGGTTTCGAGGTTGCGCAGCACGTAATCGATGTTGGTCGAGTTGAACACCCCGGATGAGGTTTTCGGCAACACGATTTCGTTTTCCACCGGGGTCAGGTCGTCGATGATCCGCGCCTGGGTGCTGCCCTTGGGCAGGTGCATGTCCGACAGTTTGTGATCCAGCGAGCGGTCGCGACCGTCGGCGGTCAGGCTTTCGATAATCGTGTGCAGCACGTTCTGCCGCGCTTCGCGAAAGGCACTGAGCAAACGGCGCTGGTTGGGCACCACCTGCATGTGCGCGCGGGTCAGGAAATACTCGGCGTCCGGGCCGTTCAGGTGCGGGTCGAACTGCGGTTCGAGCCAGGCACGCTGCATGTCCACAAGCAGCAATGCGGTGTGGTCGGTGACGAACGGCAAATCGCGCGGCGAGCGGTGGGGAAGACTGAACATCCTTATTTATCCTCCAGCAGATGGGTGTTGAAGTCGTTGCGCAGGGCGTCGATGCCTTCCAGGCGATCGGCCAGATCGGGGCTGCGCAGGGTCAGGCAGGCAATCAGCGCCTCGACCTGGGCCAGCGCCGGCACCATGGTGTCGAACGGCGAGGCCGATTCCACTGGGGCGCTGATGATCAGGTCCGCCAGTTCGCGCAGCGGCGAGGCATAGATGTCGGTGAACAACACCACCCGCGCGTTGTGGTTCTTCGCCGCCGAGGCAACCCGCAGGGCCTGGGACTGGTAGCGCCGATAGTCAAACAGCAGCACCACGTCCTGGCGTTGCAGATCGAACAGGCGGTCGGGCAGTTGCGCGTTGTCTTCCAGCGCAAAGCAGCCGGGTCGCAGCAGGCGCAAGTGATTGAGCAGGTAGTTGGCCATCAGGCTGCTGAAGCGCCCGCCGAAGCAGTAGATCTGGTGCCGGGTGTCGAGCAGCCAATCGAGCAGAATGCGCACGTCTTCAGGTTGCGTCAGGGCCTGGGTTTCCACCATCAGGCGTTGGCTGTCGGCCAGATAATGGCCCCAGGCATCATCCTTGTTCAGGTGCGAACGCGGCTGCAACAGGGTGCGCGGCGAACGCAGGCGGTGGTCCATGTCGCTGAGCAGGGCATCCTGAAACTCGGCATAACCACCGAATCCGAGCTTCTTCACCAGCCGCACGATAGTCGGATCGCTGACGCCGGCGTGTTCGGCCAGACGCGCCATCGGTCCCAGGCCATTGCGTGGATACTGGTCGAGCAGGGCGCGAATCACTTTGCGCTCAGACGGCGTCAGCTCCAGGCCGGGATCGGTGATCAAGTCTCTGAGAGGGGGCATCCGGGCTCCTGCTGGATGAAGGGGGGTGTTGAATTCGTTTCACAATCCGTTAAAACAGTATTTATGTAACTCAGGTTACATGTCTAGTGAATTTTTAGTGGTAGCGATTAAGCGTTTAAATAACGTGATAACCCCGTGTAACAAGGCCTACACAGATGTCGCCGTTCCTTGTAGTCCATTGCCCACTGACGTGTCAGACATTGACGTTTTTTTACCTTCAGAATTTCGGGCGAGAAGGTAGCAGGATCCCCTCTGGCTCCCGGTTTACGGCACAATTGCCCCAGGAACGGCCGTTTGCCGCCGATTTACCGGATGTCCATCGAGTGCAATACAGTGCAATCCACCCGTTTGACTTTGATTTGCCACGCTCGAACCGTCGCACAGAAATTGTCGCGTTTTCCTACGAACGAGCCTGTTGAAAATCCGCCATTGGCGATCGGCGGGTTGGCCGCGAAATTCGCCAGCGTTAACCGTTTGTTGTGCGGGCCGGAACTGCGTACCCGTCAGACCGCCGAGTGGTTCGGTGCGGCGCCGCAAGTGGACGAAGCGTTGCGCGATTGCGATTTGGGGCGCTGGCACGGGCAAGCGATCAAGGATCTGCAAGTGCGCGAGGCCGATGCATTGCAGGCGTGGATCGATGATCCGCAGGCGGCACCCCATGGTGGCGAGTCGGTAATGCAGTTGAGCGAACGCGTGGCGGCATGGCTGACCAGTCTGCAAGGCGTACCGGGGCACATCGTCGCCGTCACCCATCCGTTTGTGATACGTGCGGCACTGATGCGGGTGTTACAGGGCGCGGCGTTCAACGCCATTGATGTTGAACAGCTGTCCGTGGTTGAACTGCGGTTCAACGGCATCTGGCGGCTACGCTTGGCGGGTATCGATCTTGCGGGAGCACAGTGATGAAACGACTGCTGGTCATCGGCATCGGCGCCGGAAACCCCGACTACATCACGATGCAGGCGGTAAAGGCGCTGAATCAGGTCGACGTGTTCTTTCTGATGGACAAAGGCCCGAGCAAGGACAAACTGATCGATCTGCGGCGCGACATCTGTGCGCGCTACATCACCGACCCTGGGTATCGCTTCGTCGAAGCCCACAGCCCGGAGCGCGCGCGCGGCGACGTGGACTACACCCGCGCGGTCGATGATCTGAATCGCGCCAAGCAAGAAACCTTCGAACAACTGATCAATGAAGAATTGGCTGACGAGCAGTGCGGCGGATTCCTCGTGTGGGGCGACCCGGCGCTGTACGACAGCACCGTTCGTATCCTGCAGGCGATTCTGGCGTCAGGCCGCTGTGCTTTCGAGTTTGAAGTGATCCCGGGGATTACCAGCGTTCAGGCGTTGGCGGCGCAGCATAAGGTGCCATTGAACAGCATTGGTCGGTCAATCGAAATCACCACGGGCCGGCGTCTGGCGGCGGGGCAGGTGAGTGACACCGACAGCCTGGTGGTGATGCTCGACGCTGAAGATTCCTACCACCATGTGGCGGATCAGCAGACAGAGATTTATTGGGGGGCCTACTTGGGCACGCCGGATGAGATTCTGATCAGCGGCAAGCTCAACGATGTGGCAGCTGAGATCGAGCGCACGCGCAAAGCGGCGCGGGCCGAGCATGGGTGGATCATGGATACCTATCTGTTGCGCAAGCCTTGATTTGTAGGCGGTCGGTGCAGGCCTCATCGCGGGCAAGCCCGGCTCCCACAGGTTTCTGAGTTGAAACAAGGTGGTGTGTACCACGCAAAACCTGTGGGAGCTGGCTTGCCAGCGATGGCGTCCGGAAATTCAACTCAGGAAATCGCTTTGACCCCACGTCCAAACCGCTCCCGATACACCGACGGCGGCACCCCGACCACGCTGCGAAACGCCACGCGAAAACTTTCCACCGAGCGATAACCGCAGCGCTGGGCGATCTGCTCGGTGTTGTGCACGGTGCTCTCCAGTAACTCCCGCGCCCGAGCCAGTCGCTCGTGTTGCAGCCACGCTTTGGGCGATTGCCCGGTGGCCTCGGTGAAACGGCGCAGAAAGGTGCGCTCGCTCATCGCCGCTTCGCTGGCCAGATCGCGCACTTCCAGCGGTTGGTGCAAGCGCTCGCGGGCCCACTGAATCACCCGCGACAAGTCGTTGCGGGGTGTCGCGCTGACCGGCGTCGGGATGAACTGCGCCTGACCGCCAGTGCGTTGCGGCGACATCACCAGCCGCCGGGCCACTGAGTTGGCAACCTGGGTACCGAAGTCCCGTGCCAGCAGATGCAAGCAGGCATCGATCCCGGCAGCACTTCCCGCCGAGGTGATCAACTGGCCGGAGTCGACGTAAAGCACATCCGGATTGACCGCGATCGCCGGGTAGCGTCGCGCCAGTTCATCGGTGTAGCGCCAGTGGGTGGTCGCACCGTGGCCGTCGAGCAAGCCACTGGCGGCCAGCACAAACACCCCGGAGCAGATCGACAACAGCCGCGCACCTTGGGTGTGGGCCTGTCGCAAGGCGTCGATCAATGCCGGTGGTACGGGGCCCGCGCGGTCGCGCCAACCGGGAATGATGATGGTGCGCGCCTGCGCCAGCAGCTCCAGGCCGCCGTCGGCCAATACGTGAATCCCGCCCATGGCGCGCATCGGCCCTTGATCGACGGCGACGATGCGGTGCTCGTACCACGGGAAATCGAACTCCGGCCGGGGCAGGCCGAAAATCTCCACGGCAATTCCGAATTCGAAGGTACAGAGACCGTCGTAGGCCAGAATCGCAACCAATCCAGGTGAGTCAGGCATTTGGCGGAAAATTCCCGATGAGTGTCTTGCCCGCCACTGTAGCGCCAAGTGCCGGCCCGATAAAGTCTGCTCAGACCCCAACAGATGAAGGAGCCACACAACATGACCAGCCTGGTTCGCGATATTCCTGCCGCACCGTCGGCGATTGCCCTGATGCATTTCAGCAACCGTCTGACGTTTGAAACCGATTGTTCTGACGTGTACAGCAGCCAGGAGGCCGGTGAAGTCGATTTTGTCCTGGTCGATGTGCGCGGTCCTCTGGCGTTCGAGCGCGGTCACGTACCGGGCGCGATCAACATTCCGACCCGCTTGCTGACCGCCGAAGGCCTGGCGGAGTATTCGACGAGCACGTTGTTTGTGGTCTATTGCGCCGGCCCGCACTGCAACGGCGCCAACAAGGCTGCGGTGAAACTGGCGGCGTTGGGTTACCCGGTCAAGGAGATGATTGGCGGCGTGACCGGCTGGCTGGATGAGGGCTTCAGCTTGAGTGCTACTCAAGCCGCCAAGGCGCCTATTGGATGTGAATGCTGAATGCTTTTGTAGGAGCTGCCGCAGGCTGCGATCTTTTGACTTTTAAAGAGCAAAAGATCGCAGCCTGCGGCAGCTCCTACAAAGGCAATTTTTGTCGTTTTCAAAGATTTGTCCTACAGCCTTTGCACCATGTCGGCGCACCGTTGATCCCGGTCAACGCGTGCGCCGATTTTCTGTAAGTATTTGTCGCCTAAACACAATTTGCCCTGTGCGCGCCGCCATAGACTGCCGTCCACTTCGGTTTTTGCTGCTCAACGGCCCTGACCGAACGCCAATCGAAAGCTGCCAATAAAAGCCTCCGCACACAGGAGTAATAAATGAAGAAGCTAGTGATGTTCGGTGCCCTGGCACTGTCGATGTTGTCCCTGACCGCAGTGGCCGAAGACGCCAAACCGATTCGTCTGGGGATCGAAGCCGCTTACCCGCCATTCTCGATGAAAACCGCTGATGGCAAACTCACCGGGTTCGACGTCGATATCGGCGACGCCCTGTGCAAACAGATGGACGTCAAATGCGTGTGGGTCGAGCAGGAGTTCGACGGCCTGATCCCGGCACTCAAAGTGAAGAAGATCGACGCGATCCTGTCCTCGATGACCATCACTGACGACCGCAAGAAAAACGTCGATTTCACCATCAAGTACTACCACACTCCGGCGCGCTTCGTGATGAAGGAAGGCTCCGGTGTCAAAGACCCGCTGACCGAGCTCAAGGGCAAGAAAGTCGGCGTGCTGCGCGCCAGTACTCACGACCGCTACGCCACCGACATGGCCAAGGACGCCGGGTTTGAAGTGGTGCGCTACGGCTCGCAACAGGAAGCCAACCTGGATATGAAATCCGGTCGTCTCGACGCGATGCTGGCCGACTCGGTCAACCTCAGCGACGGTTTCCTGAAGACCGACGCCGGCAAAGGTTTCGAATTCGTCGGCCCGACCTACGAAGACGCCAAGTACTTCGGCGGCGGCGCGGGCATCGCGGTGCGCAAGGGCGATACCGAACTGGCCGAGAAATTCAATAAGGCCATCACCGAAATCCGCGCCAATGGCGAGTACAAGAAAGTCCAGGACAAGTACTTCGACTTTGACGTGTACGGTCATTAATACGCTGTAGAAAAAAGTGGCCCCGTTTGCGCGGTGGCCACTTTTTTTGTGCTCTGATTCATAGGAGAACCCTGTAGGAGTGAGCCTGCTCGCGATAGCGGTTTAACATTCAGCCACTTTAGTGCCTGACACACCGCTATCGCGAGCAGGCTCACTCCTACAGGGGATCTGCGTGATCCAGCCATTCAGGAGTTTTCCCATGCAACGCATCGACCATGTCCTGCCCTGGAGCCATCTGGGCAGCGAACGTTCCCTCAGCGTATTTCGTTACGGCGCGGGCAGTCGCAAGGTGTACATCCAGGCCAGTCTGCACGCCGACGAACTGCCGGGCATGCGCACCGCGTGGGAACTCAAACAACGCCTCAACGCGTTGGAACAGCAGGGCCGTCTGCAAGGTGTGATCGAGCTCGTGCCGGTGGCCAACCCGATTGGCCTCGACCAGCATCTGCAAGGCAGCCACATGGGCCGCTTCGAGCTGGGTAGCGGCAAGAATTTCAACCGCTCGTTTGTCGAACTCAGCGCGCCGGTGGCGGCGCGAATCGGCGAGCAACTGGGCAGCGATGCCGAGGCCAACATCGCGCTGATCCGCCAGACCATGGGCGAGGTGCTCGATGAGTTGCCAGCCCCGGCCTCGCAACTGGAAGCACTGCACCGCTTGCTGCTGCGCCATGCCTGCGACGCCGACATCACCCTCGACCTGCATTGCGATTTCGACGCGGCGATTCACATTTACGCATTGCCGCAACACTGGCCGCGCTGGCAATCGCTGGCGGCGCGACTGAAGGCCGGCGTGGCCTTGTTGTGCGAAGACTCCGGTGGCAGTTCGTTCGATGAATCGTGCTCATCGCCGTGGCTGCGTCTGGCCCGAGCGTTTCCGAGTGCGGCGATTCCCCCGGCGAACCTCGCCACCACCCTGGAACTGGGCAGCATGGGCGACACCCGGGTCGATCAGGCGCAGGCCAATTGTGAAGCGATTCTCGGCTTTCTCGCCGAGCAGGGTTTCATCAGCGGCGAATGGCCGGCGGCGCCGAGCGAGTGCTGCGAAGGCATGCCGTTCGAAGGCACCGAATATCTGTTCGCCCCGCACCATGGCGTCGTCAGTTTCCTGCGCAATGCCGGGGAGTGGGTCGAGCAGGGGGATGCGCTGTTCGAGGTGGTGGATCCGTTGAATGACCGGCTGACCACCGTCCGCGCCGGCACCAGCGGCGTGCTGTTTGCGATTGATCGTGGGCGCTACACCCAGCCGGGGATCTGGCAGGCCAAGGTGGCGGGGCGCGAGCCGATCCGGGTGGGCAAGCTGATCAACGACTGAATCCAGACCGACGCCGTCCAATGTAGGAGCTGCCGCAGGCTGCGATCTTTTGATCTTGCTTTTAAAAATCAAAGTCAAAAGATCGCAGCCTGCGGCAGCTCCTACAGGGTGGGTGAGGCAGATCAAGCCTGTTAGGCTGCCCTCGAACCCGACACTCAGTGAAGGAAGACTTTATGTTGAAGGCGTTTGCCCTGTTAACCCTGCTGGCGTCCAGCGCCGTCCACGCGCAAACCACGCTGCAAAGCGATTTGCCACTGAAATACATTGAACAGGTCCACCCAGACGCGAACACCCGGCCGCTGGTGATTTTTCTGCACGGTTACGGCAGTAACGAAGCCGATCTGATCGGTATGAAGTTTCAGCTGCCGGCGCAGTACAACTACCTTTCGGTGCAGGCGCCGCTGGCGTTGGGCGAAGGGCGTTTCCAGTGGTTTCGCAAAAAAGGCGAAGCCGCCTACAACGGTGAGACCGATGATCTGAAGGCCAGCGGTCAGAAACTGCGGGAGTTTGTCGCCCAGGCGGCGAAGAAATATCACGCCAGCCCGGACAAGGTGTACCTGATCGGTTTCAGCCAGGGCGCGATGATGAGCTACGAGGTGGGCCTGCGTCCGCCCGTGGCGGTCGGCGGCATTGCAGCGTTGAGCGGACGCCTGTTGCCGGTGTTGAAAACTGAGCTAAGGACCGAGCAGCCACCGTTGCCGCTGCACATCTTCATTGGCCACGGCACCGCCGATGATCGGGTGCCATACCGCGACGGCACCGAAGCCAATGCGCTGCTGCAGAAGCTCGGCTACAGCCCCCGAGTTTCACGCTTATCCCGGTGTCGGCCACAGCATCAGTTCCGCCGAACTGCGCGACTTGAACGCCTGGCTGCAGCAGCTCAATCCGTAGGGATCACTTGTCCTTGAGGATGGTTTTCACCAGCGCATCGTGACCGCTCTTGTCGCTGGCCCGGGAAATCACCTGAACCAGCGCCATGCGCTTGCCGGAGGCGGCGAGCAGGGTGGTATTGAGGGTCTGGCCGCCGCCCTGAGTGGCGGTGCTGTCGACCTGACGCACCCCGAGGCCGCTGCTTTTCTGGGTCAGACTTTTTTCGCTGAGCTTGTTGAAGTCCGGCAGGGCCTTGCGCTGGTCATCGATGAAACTCGCCAGGCTGCCATCGAGAAATTCGTTGTCGTTGTCCTTGACGCTGGCGCCGCCGGCGATCTGGTTTTCCGCGGCGATGACCACAGTCTTGGTCGCCTGATTGGTGTACATCGTGCCCTTGGCACCGGTCGGCCCGGCAGGCAGCGGGTCGGCGGTAAAACCCTTGGGCAGGACGAAGGTGAACTTGCCGTCGAGCATCGATACGTTGTTGGTCGAGGCTTTTTCCTTGGGCTTGGCTGCCTGGGCGTTGAGGGCGCCGAAACCGGCGACCGCCGCCAGCAACAGGACGACGGCTTTCTTGCTGAGCAATGACATGTGAATCTCCGAGGGATGGTCGCGCCAGGGCGGCGATGATCCCACGGAGCATGCCTGGCATTCCAGCGCGGTTTGTCAGGCTGCCTCAGCCTTGAGGTTGTGGGCTTTTGGCGGGAGTCGGTCGGGCCAGCAACTTGCGGGTGACCCCGAGCATCGCCACCGACACCGCGACACCAGCGATGAATCCGCTGAGGCCCAGGGTTGGCAGGGTCAGCGCCGACACCAGGCAAAACGCCGAAAACGAGTACATGCCGGTCGCCGTCGCCCGCAGCAATGCCGCGGTAAACGCTGGGCCACGGGTCTGCTGAGAGAATACCGCCATCACACTGCCGAGCACCGGGAACACCGCGAGCAAGCCGCTCCAGCGCTCGCCCACGGTACTCGCGAGCATGGTCACCAGCAGCGTCAGCGCCGCACCGGCAATCATCCGCCAGAGCAGTTTGTCCGACTTCGGCGCCGGGCCGTTCAGTACCGGCTGCACGTCGGGAAACAGGTACGGCGCGGCGAGCAGGGCAATCGCCGCCGCCGCGACCGAGAGCGTCAGTGACGACGGAATCAGCGACAACCCCAGCGCCAGCACCGCCCACACCGACAGTGACGCCGTCAGCGCCAACGGCCAGTTCGCCCGCTGCGCCACCTGCGCGTAGGTGATGCAGAAGGCGATCATGGCGAACATCGCCGACAGCGCCGCCACCGCCGATTGCGCAGCAAACTGCGGCCCCTGTTCGATGGCGAGGAAAAACAGAATCGGCCCGACCACCACCGGCAGCCCCGACAGCCACCCGGCCACGCTCGGTCCCCAGCGCTTGCCGGCGAGGGAAATCAGCAGCAGAAAACCGGGGATCAGCAGTAATTTAAGGATCAGCACGCGGGAGGCCTCCGGGAATGGAACGGCCAAGGTAACCGATTGCTGCATTGATCGACAATTTTTGTATACAAAGTGTGCGAGTGATATCCGCTATGCTCTGAAGATCAGGGTTTACCGGAGTCGATGCCGCGATGAGCAAACCATCGAAGTTGCTGCGTGGGTGCTGTGGCATCGGCTTGTGGGCGTTGTTGCTGACGCCGACCTGGGCCAATTGGCAGGACGCCGTGCCCGGCGCGAAAATCATCGGCACCGGTGATTTCAGTGTGTTCGGCTTTGACGTCTACAACGCCCGGTTGTGGAGCGCGGCACGCCCGTTGTCCACCGAGCAGCCCTTCGCCCTGGAACTGATCTACCGGCGCAAGATCTCCCGCGATGATCTGGTGCAGGCCAGCGTCGATGAAATCAAACGCCTGGCTGGCTCGGGCGTCAGTCCCGCGCAACTGGCCAGGTGGCAAGGACAAATGCAGCAATCGTTCGTCGATGTGCAGGCCGGCACGCGGATCACGGGCGTGTATCTGCCGGGGCAGGGCGCGCGGTTTTTTGTCGGTCAGCAGTTGCAGCATGAAATCGATGATCCGCAGTTTGCCCGGGCGTTTTTCGATATCTGGCTGGATCCGCGCACCCGTAACCCCGAGTTGCGTCAGCAGTTACTGGGCATGAGCCATTAAAGTCAAAAGATCGCAGCCTT